>CAZAEW010000053.1:0-24121 GCA_964484065.1 uncultured Bacillus sp. | reverse complement strand
GACAGGAATCCAGTCTTTTTCATCAATGCTGTCCGAATGAGCCCCTGTTTCAGACAGGGATCCACTCTTTTTCATCAATGCTGTCCGAATGAGCCCTTGATTCGGACAGGGATCCAGTCTTTTTCATCAATGCTGTCCAAATAGTCCATTCATGAGCAACAAAGTATACGAAAAGAAAGAGTCTTTTTTTATTTCCCCTGCCCTTTTTTCCTTCCGGCTTGTATATAGAAGGCGAAGGGAGGTGATGAAGATGGCATTAGCTACATTGATTGATTCAAAGCTTCGTTTGGTTTTTGAAGTGGGCATGGATGAGCAGGGACATCCGGTTTACAAGTCCAAAACATTCAACAACGTAAAACCGAATGCTACCACTGATCAGCTTTTTCAAACAGCGGAAGCCCTTGGCGTCCTTTGCAATGATCTTTTATACACGGTTGAACGTAATGACAGCTCCGATATTATTGCTGGTTAACCTGCGCTTTAAATAAAAAATAGGAGGTGAGTATTTTGGCTAAAACATTGGAATTGCAGTTTGCAACCGAAGGCGGAAAAACAGCGCGTATTTCACTTGATAACCCGAAGGAGCCGATTGATCAAGCTGTGGTCAAACAGTCGATGGATCAGATTATTGCAGCCGGTATTTTTTACACAACCACTGGTAATCTGGTGGCTTCTAAAGGGGTGCGCGTGATCGAACGCAACGTAACCGATTATGAAATGGCCTAATAAAGTGAAACTTCCATCAGTGGGGGGTTCTTCATCCCCACTGATGGTTAGTTGAACCAATCGGGCATTTACGGGCAGTTATCCCCCACCTAGGATTTCTTTTTTCATTCACACCCTTGATGTGGGGGATCTTACTGCCCGTTAATGCGGGAGAAATGACTGAAAAAGAGTCGGTTTCATCCAGAATCCGGCTCTTTTTCTATCTATATTTTTGTGGAAGAAAAGGAGGTGCCCGCAGTGGAACAGTTCATTCCGATTATCAGTGAGGTAGGATTCCCGATCGTCGTGACACTTTATCTGCTTTACCGAATTGAGGCAAAGCTCGACCTGGTTGTCCAATCCATCCAAAACCTCCCCGACCGGTTAAAGGAAAGAACATAAAAAGAAGGTTTTGCTCGCTAACCTTACAAGTTAGCAGCAAAACCTTCACTATGTTTCTATCTTTTCGTCTTGCAGTTAGGGCATACTTTCAGGGATGAATCGTACTGATTACCGCAAGTGCGGCAAAAAACGACTCCCGTTTCCAAAGAAGGCTTTTCCTCTTTTGCAGAAGAAGCCTGCCCCAATCCGGCCATATTTCCATCTCTGCGTGACTGTGCCTTAAATTTCTTCATCAACACAATCACATACACCATCGTAATCACGCTGACAAGTAAACTGGCAGCATTTAGCACCATCATTAGAGTTGACAGGTTCAACATTTGGAAAGCACCTCCCTATTCTTCAGCAGCAGCCTTTTTCCTCTTGAGATGTGATCTCCTCACAGCAGCTGTTACACCGGCTGCTACAACACCTGCAGCGACAAGGGTTCCAATAAATAACAGCGTGTTGTTATACCAGCGAACAAACAGGTTCTTGGATACCAGGAAGTCATTTACTTCCTTCGTCAACTTGTTGCCGGCGGCATCAACTGCTACGATTCTCACATTCTGCTTGAAGTTGGCATTCGGAATCGTAAACGTGTAGTTCTCTCCATCAGACTTGTAAGCCACTTTTTTGTCATTTAGATAAATCTTCACACGATCAAGTACAAGATTGTCCTTAATAGAAATGGTTACCGGCTTGCTGTCAACCGGATATTGCTTGCCGCTCTCGAAATCAATCGGGATGATGACCGGAGCGGTTTTATCGACACCGAATGAGATTTCCGCTTGTTTCTTTTCGTCGATATTTTCATTAATATTGCCCGCGGCATCCTTTGAATAAAGAGCAACGGTATATCTGCCATCACCGGCAAACAATTTCTTATTGATCACATACTTGTACTGGCTCCACTTGCCGTTGCCTCCGGAGTGAGTAACCGTATAATCTTTTCCTTCCTTCAAGTCGGTAGGTGTGCCGTTCTTCGTCATCTTGAGCGAGCTGGTTTTGAGTACGTCCACATTTGTTTCGGTCACAATAACATCAACCGGATGTTTCACGTACTTACCTTCGATTTTTTTCAAAGCATCATCAAACACGTAGACAGAACCAAAACGGTTAACGGAGAACTGAATCGTCTTGGTTGTTTCATTTCCGGCGTTGTCAGTCAGAGCCGCTGTCAATGTGTAGATATCATCCACTTTCTTGTCTTTTTCGAAGTTTTTAAAGGTAAATACCTTTCCGTTTGGCACATCGCTGTACGCTCCGTCCAATTTCACCGGACCTCTGTTTGCACCGCTTAATTTAATCGAAACCGTATTTTGATTAAGATTCGTATCGGAATATGTTACCACCGGAATGACGTCGCCGTTATTAGCTGACTTGTCCTGCACGCCTGTGATCGCAAGCTCCGGTGCCGTTTGGTCGACATAGAACTCTTCTGGTTTAAAGTCGGCGGCTGCGTTGCCGGCTTTATCCGTGAAGTCAATATCAAAGCTGTATTTCGCATCGGCAGCATAATGGATCGTTGCCGTGTTGACATCGCCATTTCGGGACCAGCCGCTAAGGCCAGGGAATGCCGCCGGGCTGCCGTTATCTGCTGCCGTTCCGTGCACCTGAATTCGGCCCGGATCAAAATTATGCTCGTTAATTGAAATCGTTGCTGTTCTGCCTGCTTTAAAATAATTTCCTTGGGCCGCAGAATTATTATCATACGAAACCTTAATCACCGGAATCGTTTTATCGAGCGTAAACTTCTGCTGTGCAAATGGCGCTGCCGCATTTCCGGCATTATCTTTATACTTGAGATCAAAGGTATAATCCCCGTCGGAAGTATAATGAACCGTTGCCGTATGAGTTGTTTTATCCGGGTCTGCCGTATTGACAGCCGTTGACCAGCCGAGCAATTTTGGAATGACTCCGTCCGTGTTGGTAATCACGTGTTCGAAATCCTCCGGTTTGAAGTTCCGCTCGGTCACAACAATCGTCGCGGTCCGGTCTGATTTATAAATATCATGGAAGTCCTTATCCGGCGTGTTGTTGTCATACGTCACATTGACCACCGGCGTCGTTTTATCAATACTGAACGTCATCTGATCTTCAGAAGTGTTTCCGGCACGGTCCGTCATTTTCACTTTAACCGTAATCGCATTGCTGTTATTGCTGACCGTAAGCGTTTTGGTCATTTCCTCAATTAGATTTTTTTCCGTTTTCGCTACTGTCCAGCCATCCGCATTGCTTCCGGATGCAAATGACCCGTCATTATTGATTCTGATAACACCGTGCTGATTGCCCGCCTGATCATATGGCGCTGTAACTGACCATTCAATTTCCCTCAGACCGGAATACGTATCTGCCACTTTCAAATGAACAGGGACATTTTTTGCATAAAGGTCTAAGTTTTGATTATCCTTAAACGATGTATCTTCTTTCTTCATGCTGATATGGGACTCTTCCGAGTGCTTCGCGGCATTCTCTTTAATCGTCCCGTCCGGTGTTTCAAAGGCACCGGTGTTTTCCACATGGTCTGTTGCTTTGGCAAAAATCTGTCCTTTAAAAGCTTCCGGTACGGTAAAGGTGATATCCCCCGCCGTAGCAATTGGGGCAATATTGCCGATGTCTGCTTCGGTAATTTCTTTTAAGGAACCATTTTCAAGAACCGCATAGTATTTACCGTTTTCGTAATCTTTTAAATATGCCGTAATCGATTTGACTTTACTTGTGTATTCATAGTCAACCTGCGGGTCATCGGCGAAAACTTTTACCTGCGTCGGCTTTTTAAAATAATAACCGTACTCTGTTAATTCCACCATATTTTTCAAGCTTCCTGTTGCATCCTCATTCGAGTCTTCCGTTGAAAAAGATAGGTTGGTAATCTTCGGATTGGTTCGGTCGATGTAAATAGTTTTTTCGTCCGAATTTATATTTCCGGCATTATCAATGACATAAAGCGAAACAACGTAGGAGCCGTCTTTATTTATTTTGTTTACAAGCTGATCGGTTGGAATCACAGCAAGCTCCGGATTGGTCTGCTTTCCGCCGGAAAAATCATACTCTTTGTAAAGTTGGCCATTAATATCAATTTTCACGGTATTGATACCGGAATCGGCATCGCTGGCATTTACTCCAAATGTGACATCCCCGCTGTACTGATTATCGCCATTGGACTTAGCCTCTTCTTTTTTCGAATTGTAAGGCTGAATCTCAAGTTTTGCCTCAGGCCGAGTTTTCTCAATCATCACAATTCCGTTATCTTTTGCTTCGATATTTGAATTCCCATCATTAACTAGATAGGCAGGAAGACTCTTGTTGCCGACATTATCCTCCGTTTCGACGTTAAAGGTACCTGTAAAACTTGGCACATCAAGCGTATACTTTGCTTCCCCTGTCAAACCATCAATTTGTTTTGATACAAGCTCCGGTTTTACATCTTTATCGCTTGTATTTAAGGTGAAATCTTTAATTCCAGATCCGTATTCATCTGTTTCTTTTACTTTCACGGTCACTTCAATTTTTTTATTAAAGAAGGTTCCGAACGTCAGGAAATTGAGCGCATTGGCAAAATAATTATCATTTTTGACATCAAAGGTAACCGCTGACTTTCCTCCGTCAAGTTCCGGCGCTTTAGTATCAATGTACAGTGTATTGTTTTCCACTGTTTCATTGCCTGCATTATCAAGTGCTGTGACGGAAATGTTATAGGATCCATCCTTGTTGAGTTTAATGCCGGAATTAGCTAGGGCAGCCGTGTTAATAGAATCAATCTTCGGATGAGTTTGCTTCTGTGTTTCATTAAAATATTCATATTTTTTATATTCTTTTCCGTTAATGTCAATCACAACGGAATAGATACCTGATTCATCATCCTGGACGTCAAGACTATACGTTACATCCGATCTGTAAAAAGTTTTATTTTTCTTCCCGTCCACATATGGGTTTACTGCTTCTTTATTATTGGAAGCCACACCAAGTTTCACAGACGGTTTATTTTTCTCAATCATCACGGCCCGATTGGTCTCAGACTTGATATTCGAATTAGCGCTTGCCACCTCATAGGTTTGTTTATTGTTTACATTGTCAGTAAGTTCTGCAGCAAACGTTCCTTCAAAACTGTCAACATTCAGGATGAACTTGGCTTCGCCATTCTTGCCGACTTTTTTGAAACTGCCAGGTACTAATTCCGCATCAATGGCCTTATCGCTGTTTTTCAATGGATAGGCCTTCAGCGCAATATCTTTGATTCCAGAACAGTCATCCTGCGCCTTCACCGTTACTTCGGTTTCTTTATTAAAGTAGGTTCCAAACGTCAGGAAGTGTAAGACTTTCGCAACTACGCCATCATTTTTTTCCTCAAAAGTAACAGCTGATTTGTCGGCTGCAAGGGTTGGCACAGTTTGATCCTTGTAGATCGTCTTACTATCTGTTTTTACATTTCCGGCGTTATCGATGACAGTTATCGTATTAACATAGGAATTATCGTTGTTCATCGTAATTCCTTGATCATTCGTGTTAGCCGTGTAGCTTAATGGACCGACTTGCTTAATGGCTGCATCGTCATAATGGTATTCATTTTTTTGACCGTTCAGATCCGTAACAACGGTATTGACACCTGAATCCGGGTCACCAACCTTCACATTAAACCCGGCGTCGCCGCTGAAATACGTATCTTCATAGGAAGTTACACCTTCTTGCAGCGGTGAAGCGGTAATGTCAATATTGGAAGGAGTATTCTCAATGGTGACATCTCCGTTGTTATCAGCCTCAATATTCGAATTGTCTTTGGTCACCTTGATGCTTGCTGTGTTGTTTACGTTGTCGGTCAAGCCCACGTGGAAGGTTCCTTTAAATCGGTCGGCAGCAAGCGTAAACTTCTCTTCGGCTGTTAACCCGTTAGTTTTGAAGCTGCCCTCGACTTTTTCCGGTTTAACATTGGAATCGCTGGTTGAAAGCGTAATATTCTTCATTCCGGAAGCTTCATCTTGCGCCTTCACCGTTACCTCAATCTGTTTACTGAAGAAAGTTCCAAAGCTAAGGATGTTTATGAGTTTAGCGAGAACTCCGTCATTTTTTGTTTCAAAGGTAACGCCTGTTTTTCCATCAGCAAGGGCTGGCGCCGTTTTATCGATATAGATGGAATTTGGTACCTCATTCATATTGCCTGCATTATCGACTACTTGAGCGGAAGCCGTATTAGTTCTGTCCGAGAGCAGTTTAATTTTTGAATCATCCGTATTAATTGAAATGTCCACATTATTTTTCATTGCTCCGGAAAAATCATAGGTTTGATAATCCTCTCCGTTTACGGCAAACTTAACGGCATTCACACCAGATTCAGAATCCTGGGCATTCACATGGTACGTGACATTCCCGCTGAAAAATTTGTCCTCATAGGAAGTGACGCCTTCATTTGGAGTAACCGTAATCGTCGCAGGGTCGGAGCTATTTTTCTCCATGACTACTACGTCGGTGTCTGCTACGATATTGGAATTGTCCTTTGTCACATGATAGGATTCTTTATTGCCTACTCGGTCTGTCAAATCAACATCAAACGATCCTTTAAATTTCGCAACATCGAGTTCATATTTTTTCTCGCCTATAATTCCATTGGAATAAAAACTTCCCTCGATCGCGGCTGGAGTAACATCACGGTCACTGGTTCTTAAGGAAATATCCTGTATTCCGGAGCCAATATCTTCAGCCTTAACCGTTACCTGAACTTTTTTACTGAAAAAGGTTCCAAAAGTAAGGAAATGGATAATTTTTGCGAACATGCCATCATTGACCGTTTCAAAGGTAACGCCTGATTTTCCGTTTGCCAGTGTCGGCACCATCTTGTCGATATTGATGTCTGCCGTCTGAATATCGGAAATATTGCCGGCCTTATCAACTGCCCAGATGCTGTAAATTCCTCGGGTATCTTCATCCTTTGGTACAAACGAATAGCTGTTGGTTTTCGAATCGAATGAAGCTTCCTGGGCATTTTGAGGCGAGTAATCACCTTTGCTGTAATAGACCTTAACAATGTCAGTTGAGTAAGTGACACCATTAAATGTCTGTTCGACATTATTAATCGTACCCTTGACTTTAATCTTTCCGCTATACCAGTTAGAATCGCCATTTTGCCCTTCATTGTCACCCGTTACTTCCGGCTTGTTGACTTTAGGCTTTTCTGTATCAAACAAAACAAGCAAATGGTTATTTAAGAGTACTTCTCCGCGCTTATTCTTTTGGTTTTTCGGATTGATGAGTAATCTTTTGATTTCGCTGGAGTTTGTTATGGAAAAAGAATCTTTCCAGCCTTCAAAAGAATCGGAGGTCATCAGATCAATGCGATTATTTTCGTCTTTTGGAGCAACCTTTACGTTTGCATCTTTTGAAAAAACAAAAATTTGATTGTTATCTTTCGTGTACGATTTTAGTAAGGAACCGGTATCTGCGGTAATGGTTGCATATTGCTCCCAGGAACCGTCTAAAATCGGACTTTTAGCAAAGGCCGCTTCGATTGTAGTTACTTTTTTAATATTCGTAAGGGTATACGTGAAACTACCATCTTCGTTTTCTTTAAAATTATTATTTGTATCAAGATTGCCTATTTTTGTTCCATTGACGGTTAGATAGTCCGCTTTATAGGAATTGTCAACAGGAGTCATCGTGACATTAACTGTCCCGTCATAATTAACAGTCGATTTATCGAGTTTAACCGTGCCGTTGCCTCCTGGAACGGATGCGGAAACTTGATAAGTATTGATAGCAAATGTGACTGTTACGGTGTGCGAGGCAGTAACATTATTAAACTCGTACTTTACGTTATCATTATCTCTGGTCACGTCTGTTGTAAGGTCTAATGGGCTTTTATCGACTTCTATGCTTTTTACATGAAATCCCGTATTTGGAATGGCCGTAAAAGAAGCATTTGAACCATGCTCGACATCAATGGTGCCGGCGGTGGAAGCAATCGTATTGCCGTCTTGGTCCTTTATTGTACCGTCGCCCAAAGCAGTAAAGGTAATTTTATACGTTTTTAAGGCATACACGACGTCAACAGCTGTATCCGCAGAAATGTTAGCAATCGAGCCGCTGAAACTTTCTGGGTTTGATATAGTTTGTGGATTCCCGCCAATTTTCACAGATTTGATTACAGAATTGGCATCTGGAGTAATTTCCAGGTTAACCTTTGAATTGATTTCAACCTGGACAGGGCTTGTATAGTCGGAACCATTGACTTTGACATTACCGGAGCCTGATTGGTTTACGGTAACAGTTTTTATTTCAACAAATGTGACTTTAATAGTTGTATCTGCTGAAATAGAAGGAATGGTTTCTGTGAAATGTTTTGGGTCTGAAATTGTTTTTTCTTCGGTACCGATTGTCACCGATTTAATTTTATAGTTAGAAGAAGGAATTGCATCAACTGTAACAGGATTTCCTTCCTCTACCTCGACAGGCTTTGTATAATTGGTTTCATTGATTTTTACTGTTCCTGAACCGGTTTGATTAACAGTAACCGTATGTTTTATTGGTGCTGGTGTAGTATCTGGGGTTGTCGTCGCAGGTGCAGTAGTTGCTTCTGTAGATGTTGAAGTTTGTCCTGCGGCTGGCGTGCTAGGTTGTTCGGTTACTGGAGTCTGGTCTCCGCTTGCTGCGGCAAATACATCCATGACCAATCCGGCAGGGATATTATAGGCTACCAGCATAATCGCCAGTACAACGGCCAAAAAGCTCGTAACCTTTCGTTTCTTCTTAAACATTTTTCTCTCTCCTTGGTAAATCAAACTCAGGGTTCCTTTGCATCGGTAGGATGAAAGACAGTTTCCCTGGTTTTAAAGCTTGGTTTGTCTTTCATAGTTCGATGAAAGACAGTTTCCGTGATATTTAGTTTAGGTTCTCTTTTCGGTTACCCTTCTACCTGTTTTTTTTGCCTTCTCGGGCATCGAGACCCTCTCTCTCAGGCATATTGTCGTTCATCGTCTCGATAAACGACCGTTGTTTGTCCTTCATTGATTTTGAATTTTTTTCAAATCACCTCATTTGTATGGATGACCTTAATGTCTTTTACGATTTTAAAATCAGCCATTTTCAATTTTGGTTCTTCATTTATTAATTCCGTGGTTGGATATAAAACCGTTGTTTCATCGTCTTGTGTCAGCACTTCAGTTCCACGATCCAGCATCACGGTTTCATTAGACAGAACTTCTGTGGGCGGTGAAACATCCGCTTCTTCCGTCAGCACTTCCGTTGCTAACGGCAGATCTTGTCCCAAAGTCAGTACCTCTGTTGCTGTGGCTGCAACATATTCACAAGACAGTACCTCCGTTTCAGGGGCTTTATCAAATTCACCGGGCAATATCTCCGTTGAAGGAGAAATATCATCCGCACCTGTCAGCACTTCTGTTGCTGGCGTTAGATCTTGTTCTCCTGACAGCACTGTAGTTGCATCCAGTAAAACAACTTCAGCAGACTCTTTTTCTGCATGAGGCAGATCGGATCCATCGGATAACACTACCGTGGCGTTCGAAGATAAGTTATATTTGTTTTCAAAAAGAACCTCAGTTTCCTTATCCTCGTAGAAGGTTCTTGAATCCTTTGCCTCAACCAAGTTGTCAATTACAACAGAAGGAGGATCTCCACCCATATTCTCTTTTAGATCCGGGCGGTTGGGCCCGGCATCACCGACAATCCTGCTCAAGTTCAGATGATTCGAGCTGGTTTCCTCCATCTTCCTGTTAAAATCCAGCCGTTTCGAATCACTTTTCTCCATCTGCCCGCTCGGATTCAGCCGTTTTGATTTATGGGCAAGCACTTGTGCTGTTTTGCCAATCTTTCCTGAACGGCCTAGACGTGAACTCATTGGCTCGGTTAAAAATCCCCGCTCCATATTAAAGGCACTCGGCCGGTACCGCTTATCCCCTGTCTTGATATTCTGTTCACGTATTTCTTGAATCTGTCTCGCAGCCGTTTTCCCCGTCAAATCGCCAATGATAGCAAGGATGTTCATTTTAATGAACAAGATGGCCGCAGCAATCAGCAATACCCCCGCAAGGGAATACCCGACAATGGAAACGATCAGCCAGTGGTTTGCATCCATTCGAATCCCCCCCTACTCTTTCCGATAGGCAAGATCAATCGCTTTTTCAGTCGTATCAAAGCGCTTGATCACATCTTTTTTTATGGCTTCCGTTTTGTCTGTTGTAATAGCCACATTTTTCGTGCTTTGCTTGACAGAATCAAATACCGAACGAATATCACGTTCCTTGATGCCATCCATTTTAAATTTCCTTGAGTAGGTTTCGATTGAATACATCGCTAATTTATAGAATTCCAGTTTAACAATTTCATTTTCATTGGAATTTTGCGCAACCATACTGTTCAGCTTTTTAATGTTATTCCAATACGGTTTGTATTTGCCTTTATCGGAAGCCTCCTCAACATGAAGGGTAATATCACGGTTAAACTTGCCGATATCCCGGTATACAACAGCCATTTCATAATAGTCACTCTTCTTGGACCCATATTGGACGGCATCCTCAAACCATTGAATTGAGCTTTTCATTCTCGTGATTTGATTGTCATTATCCTTCGTTTTGCCGTAATCGTAGTAGTACCAGTAAGTTTTCCCTACCTCAAAAGCCAAATCAGCATAATCAGGATTTTTGCGAAACTCCACGAGCTGAGGATTGATTTTTTTCTTAAACTTTTCTTCCTCATCAATTGAAAAAGCAGCGTCACTTTTAAAGGTATTGATTAAACCAAGGTAGGCATCATTCACGGTTGGCTTCACATCAGCCGCCTGTAAAAAGTAATGAATTTTTGCCGAATCAGATGTGGCTTTTTCCGCCATCTGGATATTTGAATCATAGTCATCATTACTCGCATTGATTTTCATTACTTGACCAAATATTCCGACGAATAAACTTAAAAGAGCGGCCCCTGCGACAACGCCGAAGCGGCGCAGCATCGCTTTCTGTTTTTCCCGATAAACATCGTCCACTTCCTCATAATGATTCAGTGCGTACAAGACTTCCGCGCATGATTGATACCGGTCTTCCGGATTAAGCTGCGTGCATTTTTGAATAATCCTTTCCAAGCCGCCGGATAATTGCGGATTCCAATCCCGAATCGGATATAACTCGTAAGGAGGCTCGCAGGGATTCTGTCCTGTTACCAAATGATAGAGAGTAACGCCAAGACAATAGACATCGGTTCGCGGGTCGGTCTGCCCCTTCCCGCCAAATTGTTCAGGTGCCGCGTACCCTTTTGTACCCAGGCTTACCGTATCAGCCAAATTTCGTTCTTTGTATTCTCTGGCAATCCCGAAGTCGATCAGCTTAATATTTCCGTCCGGTTTCAGCATGACGTTGGCCGGCTTCATATCCCGGTAAATGATGGGCGGATTGCGTGTATGTAAATAATCAAGAACCTCGCAAAGCTGTTTCGCCCATTCAATCACCATCTCCTGCGGCTGGGCACCGTAATCATCCAAGATACTGCTTAGCGGCTCCCCCTCAATATAGTCCATGATGACAAAAATAACATTTCCACCATCGATAATGTCTACAATTCGGGGTAAGGACGGATGGTCAAGTTTCTTGATCATGTTCGCTTCGGCAATCGCGCTCTGGATAATCACTTCATTATTTTTATCCCGGGCCCTTTTTTCAATCTCCTTGACTGCCCACTGCTTGTTTAGACGCTTATCCATCGCAAGATAAACCTTTGACATTCCGCCCTGCCCAATCAGCTTCAGAATTTCATATTTCCCATCAATAACAGAGCCAACCTGCGCCAAGTGAAATCCCCATCCTTACAAAATTTTAATAAGCAAAACGGTGATATTATCTATTTCTCGCCGCTGCTTATTAAGTTCCACCAATTCTTTTGCTTTTTGTTCCATAACCCGTTCATTCAGTAACACTTGCGGCGAGAAGCCTTGAAAAATTTCATCGTCCGTAATCCTATGACGAAATCCATCCGAACAAAGCATATAAACTTCCCCAGGCTCAGGGTGTCCATAGATAAATTCCGGCACGACCATTCTTGAAGCTCCGATACATTGTAAAAGTACATTTCGCCGCGGATCGCTTTTGGCCTGTTCCGGCGTGATTCTGCCTCGTTTCAACTCTCTGGCGACTACTGTCTGATCTTCCGTCAAAATCTCCAATCGATGATGAATCCGGTATACCCTTGAATCGCCGACGTGGCCAATCAGCATGAACTTTGATTCAATCAAAAGCAGGGCCGTTAAGGTGGTTCCAAGCTGGATTTTGATGTTTCTGCCGTATTCGGCTATCCGCTGATTTTGCTCTTTAATCATCCGCTCCCAGCGATAAGGAATATCGTTCAGCTCATCTTTCGCAATTTGGGCCGGAAGTTCATGTTCAAACCATTCTGAAAAGGTATTGATCACGCTGGCACTGGCAACTTCTCCTTTTGACAGCCCGCCCATGCCGTCACAAATGACAGCTAAGACCACTTTCCCTATAGAGGTATCAGCGACCTTTATCAGTAAACTATCTTGATTTGTTGCCTTTTTTATTCCAACATCCGTATACATTGCCGTTAGTACTTCCATTTCAGAAACCCTCCTTTTCCCGTTGGCTGCTTCATTCTTCTCTTCCCGCTTAATAGGTTTAAGAATTCGTTTTTCTTATGTAAAAATAATGTTTTTCTCATTACGTATGTTTGTTTTACAACACAGCCAAGGTAGTAAGTTGGAACCAGCTGGCCGCAAAAGTTCCTGGGCTGTTTAAGCCATTTTCTCTCTTTATGTAAAAATTCAGTAATCTCTCCGCAGAAATATCGACAAGTTTGTATTTATAAATAAGCCACTTGAAATCGAGCAATTATCCCTTTTTTCGATAATCTCATCGCAAGAATAGATGAACGACTGGGAGTATAGCCGCTATTTTTTTCCATTACCATTAGCATATTTTAGCAAAAATGTCGAAAAATTTGCAGAGGCCTTTCCTCCTCATTATGAGAGGATACTTTGGACAAATTATTCAATTATAGGTAATTTTTACTATTTTCCTTGCTTTTTCAGCTCTCATATTAATCTCAAAAAAGTCTCACTTTTTTATTTTTCAGAGATACCTTTTTCTTCTTCTAGGTGGTTCAGATATTTCTTTTACTCAGGAAACCTACATGAGTCTCAACTCCCAACCCATGTAGGAAATGAAACAAATAGGAGCAATACACCAACGTAATAAAGACGATGTGAGTGAAGCTCCGCCCCTTTTCCCACAGAAAAAGAGGATAGCATGTTCCTATCCCCTTCAAAAATTGCGCTAAAATCGCTTTAGCTACATATAGAAAACAAATTCCTCATTACCGAGTCTAAGTTTTGTGCCTGAAAAAATTTCGATCTCTTTTTTTACCGGAATCACCCGATCATCAACATAGGTTTTGTTGGTCGAATTATTATCAATAATATAGCAGCGGTTCTCTTTCGTGATAATATCCGCATGGCTGCGGCTGACCGCATTATTGTCAGCAATAAAATAATCGCAATACCTGCGTTCCTTTCCAATCCTAAAGACGCGCTTATCGACGGTGATTTTCTCCTGCGTTTTTTCCCTGATCAAATAAGGGAAGGACGGTTCTTCAAAAGCATCGGCTCCCAGTACGGTGGTACCGTCATCGATCCCACCTGCACCCAAAACGGTTGTTCCGCTGATGCTCTCTGCTTCTTTGATTCCCAATATCTCTGAAATATCTAATTTCGCAGGCTGTTCCGAACTATTCAGAAGTGTACCGCAGGAGGTACAGAATTTGGCACTTTCCCCGCAGACATTGCTGCACTTGGGACACACATTGATTTTTTCCTGATTCGGATCTGGTGCAGCTTGCTGTGCAGGAAGATGGCCAACATTGTCTTCCTTGGTTGCATTTAATATCGCTGAAATGTCACTGACACCAAAGGTTGTGGGACCTGAAGGTGCATGCACCTTATTTTCCGCCGCCTTGCCCATGAGTTCCATCATCATTTTTTCAAAGCTCTGAATCGAAAAAGCTGTCTGGTTTTTTAAAAACTGCAAGTATTGAGTAATATAGTCATGATCTTCTTGTTTTGTGAAAACAATACGGAACGGAATATCTTTAAAAAATTCTGATGGATCCTGCGCATTTTGATTATTGACAATCGGCCAGAAAAGACATTGAATGGTTTTAGTTCTGGGAGTAACAAAAATATATTCCCAGTCCAGCATGAGGTTGCCCGCATTCAGCAAGTTTTTTTCGCATTCCTTAACAATCGCAGCAATTTGCAACATGATATCCAGGAACATTTTTCTGCTGACAATGCCGCTAAAATAGGATTTTAATGTTGTCATGCCAACAATCGTGCCTTTGATCGTAGCGCCTTTTTTGCTTTTATCCGTCGTAACGGGAATGAGACCGCCGATTGATCCCCCTGAAATGGCATTTAATTCGCGTTCGTTTATTGTCTCAGGATATATTAATCTATTTACAACAATAAATTTGTTATTCTTTTGTTCAATTGCTGTTTTTCCCATAAATATCTCCTGCTATCGAGATTCTAATCTTATCTTATAATCGCCTGTTACTATTTTCATATTAAGGCAAAAATAAGGAGAGAATAGTAGAACCCAGTATTTACTATAAATAATATTATAAGTGAGATTTTGTCGAGGAAATATGAGGAATTTCTACTATTTTCTACATCATAAATTAAGTAAATATTAATATTTGAGTCTATTTACCTATAAAAATACGAACAGCAATCGGCGCTGTTCGTAAAAACTCAAGTATAAAGGGTTAAGTTTTTGTGGTAATGTGAAATTTGTAGAATTATTGCCCAAACTTACTTTTTCAGTCCATCATTTCCCCTTTTACTTAACAGTTTCAAATTTTAGATTCTCTAGTTTCATGACGAAATTTTCTTTATTAAGATTTTTTGCTAAAGCATATTGTTCTTCTGTTAGAGGAACTGGAACTGGTATGGCGCTTTGCGGTTGAAAAACACCTATCTTATCTTCCGACATATGCAACTTTATCTTTTTCCATACATATTCGCCATTTTTATTGCCAAATGTAAAATCAAAGGAAACATTTTTTATCGGCTGATGAATTCGATTCACCGCAATAAATACAAACATCTTCTCCCCAGCATCATTCGATAGAATATCCAGTGCATACATTCCAAAATTATTATCCTTACCAATTGAAGGATTTTTCTTTATTAGAGTGTTGATGGATTGGTAGAGTTGATTATTTTCAATGGTTACACCCTTATTTGCATCTGCTTTTGTCACTTGTAAGGTTAAGGTCTTTTTCTCCGTAGTCTTGTTCGCAGCAGCAGACTCCGCCTTATTGCTCTTTTCAGCCTTATTTCCTGACGCTGACTCCGAGCAGGAAGTTAAAAGAAAGAGCATAGATAAAACCAAAAATACTGATAATCTTTTCATCTTTTTGATCACTCCATTTCTTCTATGTCGTTGAAGTCCAAAATGAGATCAGGCTGCTGAGGACTCTTCTTCAGGTACAGGTCCAAATCTATTCTCTCGCGGCTGACTTGCCAGACAAAATAATGCTATAAGAATGATTCCTCCAAATGGAACTAACCTAATCAAATAATAAGTGCCGCTAAGCCCGCAATCATGTAATCTTCGGACCCCAACAGCTAAAAATGGTAAAGTACTTCCAACTAAATAAAAGACGGTCAGATATGGAAAATCAATGTGCAGGTAATCGATTAAGGCCAAATCGATTCCAAAAGAAAGACAAATTACCAATGCAGAAAAAAAATAAAACGTCCAAAATTCTGTTCGGCTGGCTCTTCCCCTAAACCTTGCGTAATTCTTAAATCCATTTAAATACCACTTCATTAAAATCCCTCCTTATTTTCCAAAACTGTCCCACTTCATTTTCCAGTAAGGGCTGTGCCGGGAAGCCAATAATCGAATCATGGTGGGCCCAAAGCGGTTCATAAATTCGCTGACTTTTTGTTGATTCTCATTAGCAAATTGGACACCTGCGGCATACGCCGCAAGATAATCCTGCCAGCTTGAATAGGCTTCTTGAAGTCTCTCCACTGCTTTTTTTTCAATTTCCAAAGCTTCCTCAAGCAGGATGTAACCGGTCTTTTCAGCCAATATGCTTATATAAATACAATATGCATAATCATAAGCTGCAATGGAATAGACCGGAAATCGGTTCATATAAGTATTGACGATCGTCATTTGAGATTTCGCTTTTTCATCAGTTAAGGTATCAATGTACAGCTGCCGTTCTTTTTCCGAAAGTAAACATAATTCCCTTTTCATTTGATTAAATTCAAATCTTTTTCCATGATCAAGATACCAGTTCATGAGATTTCTTGCTTCAACAGCACTCTGAACGTTATACACTTTTAATTGCTTTTTTACAAACGTTTGTGAAAGATATCTCCTCCAGCTGATAGCATAGGAAATAGCGTACCTTCCATGGAAAAGGGCGGCAGTTAAGGCATGAAGATAGGGTTCAATCCGTTTGCGTTTCATCAAAACCATTCCCTTCTAAAACCGGGCAAGCCGATAGGCTCGTTTTATTTCGTGCGCTAAAAGAAAAATTCCAGTTAGGAAAAGGATCATCCATACGTCATAGGACGTGAAAAAGGAAGGATTCAAAATATGAGAGATAAACACAAACAATGAGAGCCAAAATGGTTCGTGGTACATGTATAGGGACTCCGCAATAGGCTTCCAGCTAATGATTATTCCCGCAAGAAAAAGAATAACCCTCAAACTGACAAGCGCACGTAAAAATACAACGGCCCGTTCCCATATCCTCGGAGTTCTTACTTCTTTTTTTAACTGCCGTTTGGAAATCCCCCCGTTATCCTTTTTTTTGATCCCCCAATTCACCATAAGCCCGTGAATTTTCGCTAAGTAAGCAATCGCGTCGACATCACCTGGATTTTGGTCCTGAAGAATTTTAAACTGCTCTCTGGCCGACACAAATTTCCTTTCCTTAAAAAGAATTTTCCCATACAGACTGCGGGCATCCGCCTGGTCCGGCTTGGTATTTAAGATTTCTTTACATGCAGCAGCCGCCTCTTTGAGAGCATTTTGCTCATAGAGAGCATAAGCAACCAGCAATTTCACTTCAAAATCTAGGGGATTTAGATCCAGAATGCGTAAAAATGATTGGACCCCCTCATCTAAGCGCCCCATTTGAAAAAAAACATTTCCTCTCAAGCGCAGCAAATCGCCATCACCTTGAAAGATGGTATACGCATCCTGAATTCGGGCTTCCGCTTCTTCCAAATGGTTCGACAGGAATGCATCAAGCGCCGCCTCCCTGAAGCGCAAATAAGTGTCAAAATCAATTCCATCTGCATTTTTTAGATACGAATAGGAAAGCAGCGGACAAGGGCCAATTTGCTTCTGATAATATTCGAAAAAGCATGAATCCTCTTCATCCAGATTCTCTTGTTCCCTCATCATCTCTTTCCATTGGAAGCTGCTTTCAAGAAGAAGCCAAACCGATGGGGACAGAAAATGATGTACTTTCAAAAACTGAAGCAGCCGATTGCTGACTTCCTGTTTGGCTTCGAAATCCCACATTGCATCATCATTTAACAATTCCATCCAGGCATCAGGATTAATGCGGGAATGAAAATCAAAATATACTTTTTCCGCTTTTTGCATGAAAGGGTCTGCTAAATCCTCTTTTGAATGGAGCGAATGGTGGTCATCAAACCAATTTAGAGGAGGAATGATCAGCTCCTCCTCTAGTTCTTCTGTTTCATCCTCCGCTACAATGGTAAAAGATGCCGCAGAAAGACTGCCTTTCTTTCTCTCTTTCAAGATCCAGTCATAGGCTTCCCGCAGTCTTTGATACCCTTGTGGGTCCTCTTCCGGATGATAGACTTTCAGTTTACGGGAATAGGCTTTTTTGATAACAGAAAGATCGTCTGTCGGCTCGATTTCCAGTATGGCCCATGGACTCATGAGAAGCCGTTCCACCTTTCAATGAAATCTAATTCCTGTTTGAATTGGACAGATGCCTTTTTGATGTTTTGTTCATCCTGCGTGGCCAGCACCCGTTCAAATTTTTCAAGTATCTCTGCAATTGCGCTCCGTTTATCACCAAGCGCTTCCTCATAAAGCCGTTCTCCTCTGGCCAGCAGCAGGCGGTTTTCGGTTCGTTCACGCGGGTGAATTTTAATCGATTTCAACTGCTCCATTCGTTCGTCGATTTCAGCTTGGGATAGAGACCCACGGTTCTGTTCAATGATCATCCTCTGTTTTTCGCCGGTTTTTACGATTGTCACTTCCACTTCTAAGAGGCCATTAATATCATAGGTATAGCGGACATCGATTGCTTGATCCCCGGCAGGTGCAGGCGGTATTTCAACCATTAATTCACCCAGTTTTAAATTATTTTCAACCCTCCGGCTTTCTCCTTGATAAACCTCGACACTTAGCCGTGTTTGGTTATCAAGCACCGACCAAAGCCGTTCTACTTTACTTACGGGAATGGGAGTGTTGCGCTCAATAATCGGCAAAAAGTAGCCGGCCGAATAATCTCCCTGTGTCATTTGTTTAACCACATTCGTACCAAGTGAAAAAGGGCACACATCTGTTAAAATCAGTTCTTGTACTGCCTCATTCCGTTCTTTTAAAGCCACTTGAACGGCAGCACCAAGCGCCACAGCCTCGTCCGGATTAATCGATAAAAACGGGAGCCGGCCGAAGATTTTGCTGACAACAGTTTTGATTGCAGGCATTCTGGTCGCGCCGCCGACTAAAATAACCCCTTCGATTTCATCCACATGGAGATCAGCATCCTTTAATGCCCTTTCGATTGGCTGGCGGAGGCGCAGCATTAATTGCTGGGACAGTTTTTCAAACAGTGCTTTTTCAACAACGGTTTCATAATTGGTTCCATTAATCGTTATACTCATCGTTCCCATCTGTTTTTCGCAGATTTGGCGCTTGCATTGTTCTGCTTGTTTCATTAGAACGGAGCGGTTGTGGGGATTTAGTTCCTCAAAGTCTATCTTTTGCGATTGAAGAAAATAGCTTGCCAGTATTTCTGTAAAGTCTTCTCCCCCAAGAAAATTATCACCGGCAATTGCTTTTACTTCCATGACTCCTTCAAATAATTCCAGGATAGAAACATCAAATGTCCCGCCGCCCAAGTCAAAGACAAGAAATTTCGTATCGGCCTCACTTTGATGCAAACCATATGCGATCGCAGCGGCAGTCGGTTCACTAATCAGCCTCTCCACACGCAAACCGGCTAATTCTGCTGCCTTTTTCGTTGCTTTCCGCTGCCTGTCATTAAAATAGGCCGGTACACTAATAACGGCATCCAATACTTCTTCACCCAAAAACTCCTCTGCGTCCTTTTTCAACGACCTTAAAATAAAGGATGAAAGTTCCTCTGCTGATAATGTGTAGGGTCCCAATGAATACGTTTTTTCGGTTCCCATAAATCTTTTAAATACGGATGCGGTTACGTGTGGATGCGTAATAAGCCGTTCCTTTGCCACGTCACCCACTAATATTTCTCCGTTATCATCGACACTGATAACAGATGGCGTTAAATGTTTCCCCAGAACATTTGGAATGATCACCGGTCCATTCTCATCCCAGAACGCGGCAAGACTATTAGATGTTCCTAAATCAATTCCTATAGCAGTCACTTATTCTACCTCTTTTCCAAAACAATAAAGTGAAACTTCAATCAGTGGGGGTCTTCGACGCACGGATGTGCTAGTGAAGGTGTTGCGACTGGAAGTCGCGATTTTAGCCTGCGTTTATCCCCCACTAATTGTCAGTTGAACCAATCGGGCATTTACTGGCAGTTGATCCCCCACTTACTATTCACGTATAGCTTGAATACTTGTAGTGGGGTTCTTACTGCCAGTTTATGCGGGATAAAGTGAAACTTGGTCCTCTTTGCACTACTTAATAGTTCATTTTCCTTTTTGCAGGAATATTCAATTCTTTATAATCGCCAATAATGATGTCTTTAAAAATTCCTTCTTTTACCCTTTTTGCAAATTGCCTGTATTCTGCCGCGTCAACATAATCTTCACTATAATTGATCGCGATATTTTCCTTGGGCAATATGATCGGAAATACCCCTTCACTCTTTTGCACATTAAAAATGACTTTCCCGTTTTCTACGGTAAAATATCCATATTTTTGTTTCACTACCGGAAATTTATCAGTAAATTCATAATGAATGTTATCGGGCTGGACCCTGCTGCTAATAATCGACTTATAGTTTTCCAGCTGGTGTCTTATTTTAATATCAATGCCAATTAGCGCTTCAAATATTCTCCTGATGATTTCCACACAAAAAATAACAATGGGATACAGAATAATAAAAGCCACACCAAATCCAAGAATGGTAATCGGGTTTAGGTCGATGGTTGAGAAGAAATTGACAATCCAAATAAAAATCCAAATGGTTAGGAAAAGAGCAACGAGGCGAGTTGACATAGGAAATCGCTCACTATCCACTTTTTGTATTCTTTTTTCTAACCGCTTATACTTTTTCAATATTTGTTCATCGCTCATTTGTCTTACCCACCTTTTACTTAAGAAGCCAAGTACCTTGAAATAGTCTCAGAAAATTCGTTTCCCCGTTTATTCAATAACGTTAAATTGATGGCCAAAGAACGTTGATTCGGCCGATAAATTCTAAGTAGATTCCCCGTTATTTGTGCAAATCCTTGGGTGCCAATCACTCTATTGGTATAGTATTCTTGCCTTATGCCCGCAATTTCATGCCAAGGAACGAAATCCTCCAGAAAAAGAAAAGTCCTTATAATCATTCCATCTGATGAGATTTCTACTATTGGCCTTGGGTCAAGGGCTTTTGTCAGGAAACCAATCGCAAGCATACATAAGAGTGCCATCATGCACCACATAACCACAATACCTGTGGTTGCCATTCCAAATGGATCTGCCAGCGTATTTTGATAAGCCACATAACCAAAGCCGCCAATAAAAAGCCCAAATATTCCCGGTATTATTCGTTTCGAATAGAACTTCACTGTATGATCTTCCAATTTCCCTCACCCCGTACGCAGATAGAGAACAGCGGCAGGCACTGTTCTCATTCTTTATGCTTCATTGTTTATCGCTGTTTGATTATTCGCATCTTCATCGCGGGCCAGCAAGGTTTGAATCCCGCCAATTAAATAAAAGATTCCCGCCATTAAAAAAATGGTCGCAACCCCAATGATGATTAGTGTGACACCCTGGCCAGTTGTTGCCTTCTTTTTGACCTTCTTACTACAGATGATTCCAACAGCAGCTAAAATGACAAATCCCAAAATAAACATTGCCCAGAATGATAATGGACCGGGGTACTTGGCAAATTCCCATAGATAAGCAACGGTTTCGCGATCATTAATCGTTATATGAAGAGGGGCAACCATCCCGCCGATGACCAGTATGGCAGCCCACATCATATAGATGCCGGAACCAATTAGTGTGACGATTCTTGAAAACGCCGCGTGTTTATTCATTTTTTCTTACACTTCCTTTTTTTCATTGCGCTGAAACTATTAATCTTTATCCAATAATTTCTATATTTAATATTATAAAGGAGTTCCATTCGTGGAAATATGAGGAATTTCTACTGTTTTCTACACTGTTTATTTGAATAGGAAATGAAATTATATCCTTTTTCCTATACCCTTTTAGCACTCGCCATGGATTATCAGGCCTTAGGATTGAAAATTTCTTCGTGGATTTAAAAGAAATGAGTAATTTGTAATATTTAGCATTTTTTTGTTCATACGGATATTGATAAATCTTATAATGAAGGGAAGTCAGGAAATTTCAACCAAATCATAACAATAGGGACTCGTCCTTATTAATAGAAAGAAAATCATACTAATGAAAGAGGGGATCACGTGAGTGTTATGAAAGTATTTCTGGGCATATTCGGCGTCATGTTCTTTATCCTGCTTATCCAAATTCTCTTTTCCCGAAACGAAAAGCCGAAGAAATCCAGTGTAGGAGGCAGTTCAGGCGATTCCGGCGATTCAAATGGGGGCTGGTTCAGCGGTTGGTTTGACGGGGGAGGATGTGACGGCAGTGACGGCGGTGGTTGTGATGGAGGCGGCGGAGGTGATTAATCCCACCGCTATCACAATTCTTGCAAATGCACCTCAGTCCCTTTTTATACAAAAAAGCGAACAGGTATTGTTCGCTTTAATATCATCCAAATATAGCATTCAGTACTTTTTCTACTAAATATCCTTTTCCAAAGAAAGTCAAACCACCTATCAGACATGGAATGAAGCCAACAAGCGAAAAGATGACCCCAAGTAAATAAATAGTGGATCCGCCATTTATAATATATTCGCTTGGTATGCCCCGCCGATAAAAAACAGTCGTATATGTTCCTGCTTTTACCCTGGGCGGGGAAGTTCCTATCTTTGAAGTATATTGGTGCGTTACTCCATCCTCGGTTGTGAACTCTATTACTGGATAAGAAACACTGGTTGAGGATCTATAAATATTTTCGACAACATAAGCTTTTGTTTGTATCACATCTTCCTGACGGCGGAAGTGCCAACGGTAGAGAGTAATGGCAGCGACTGTAACAATCCAGCCCAAACCGAATATAAAAAAACTCAAACCTACACTTTCATCTGGTCCCATAACTTTTTCACCTCTAAAATTTTCCTGAAACCCAATAATTTCTATTTGTATATTATAAGAGAGACTTCACTATGGAAATATGAGGAATTCCTACTATTTTCTACATTGGAAACTGGCAAAAAGTGAGGAATAATGTCTTTTTACCTATTAATTACCCTCCTTTTCCATAAACATTTAACGGACTGAAGAAAAAACGATTATTTTTGAGAAGTCTCATTCTTTGACAATATTTTCTCATTTTTGTCTCATTTTGCCGTTATTTCACAAAAATGGTTGTCAAAATTTTTCAATAACCTTATAGTTTTTATTGGAAATTTGAAAAGGGGGATATATTTTTGAAAAAGTCAGTTTTAGTATTTGTTTTTTGTTGTTTACTAGTATTTGCGTTAACTGCTTGTTCCAAAAACACATCTGCGCCTGCAGAAAAGTCAAACACGAATAATGAACAGCAGTCCGAAAAAGCGGGGAAATTGTTAAATAAACAAGAATTTGAAAAAATGTTTTCTGATCCAAAGAACTATAAAGGGGCAAAGGTAAAGTTTTATGCAAGAGTTTTTTTGGATCCTGAAAAAGACGGAAAAGGCCTTCTTTTGGCTGCAAATGCAGAGGATAGCCGCAGCAAATCTGTTTTTATCAAAGTAAAAAAATTAAAAGAAACAATTAAAGATGAAGATATCATATATGTATCAGGTACTGTAAAGGGTAAATACGATAGTGAAAATACGGTTGGCGGAAAAACTTCCGATCCTATGATTGAAGCGGATAAAGTGGAAAAATCCGATTTTGCAACCGCCTTTGCACCTGCTTTAAAAACGGTAGAGGTGAATAAGAACGTCAATCAAAACGGTTATGACATCAAAATCAATAAAATTGAAATAGCTGATAAAGAAACCCGCGTATACGTGGAAGTGACAAACAATACAAATGCGAAAATCTCTTTTTACGATACTGAATCAAAACTTCTTATCAATAATCAGCAATTGGAACCCATCCGTAATGATGAAGCCGATTACCCGGAAGTTCAGTTCGATATTCTGCCTGGAGCAAAGACCCAAGGAATCATCTGCTTTCCAAAAATTTCTCAATCCGGCAGCATGCAAGCTCACTTTGAGGGAGCTTCCGACAATTATGATCTTGAATTTCAGCCATTTGTCTTTGATATAAACTATTAGAACCTGTTGTTTGTAATAGGCACCCTGACTCTGTCTCTTAGGCTGCTTACATAGGATGAATATTTTCGTTTTAAAAAAATCATAGAGACTTCAAAAAACCTCGATTATCCAAGCTGGATTATGATCGAGGTTTTCTTTTAAATTGCAATGTAGACTAGAATATTCAAGCCACCAGAAGCAAATGAACCAGCGCCCCCATAAAAATAATAGAAAAAATCAATAACAATACTC
>CAZAEW010000052.1:0-28305 GCA_964484065.1 uncultured Bacillus sp. | reverse complement strand
GCGCCGATGGTAGTTGGGACGCAAGTCCCTGTGAGAGTAGGACGCTGCCAGGCAATCAAAAGACAATCTACAAAGGTTGTCTTTTTTAGTTCATGCATGAGTATCAGCAATATTATAATAGGATTTTTCTTGTTATTTTCGGGCTCTGAAATATTCTCCTGCTTCTTTAATAGCAAGCTTTACGTTTTTTACATCACTTGTTACTCTAGTGTTTAATGTTATATGATTAGGTGAAAAACTCGCCATAACGGATTATTTTGCAGCATTACTTTCATTTTTAGTGTTCCTATTCAAAAGGTTCAAAACGTAATAGGTAGGAATAAGAGTCAACTAATAAACAAAGGTAACAAAATTTAATCACACTGATTCACAAGTTTGCTTGGCATTACCATGCCAAAGTGGTTCAAAAGATCTTTTATTCTTCTACAAAAGCACCCCCTTCCGAAACGGATGAAGGGGTTTTTAAATACTATTTTTTCTCGATGATAACGAATCAAACACCAGTGAGAATTAGAATGGTGCTTAACCAAAACGTTCACCTACAATCTCACCTAGAATAAGCCTTCCGAGTAATGCTCCCATCACGGGTTAAAAGAAAAAATCCCCTCACTTGATGCGTAAAGCATTTGTAATGCTTGATTCCAAAGTGAAAATCCACATGCTGTTGATATAATACCAACATACAAGATTCCTCCCCAATTGGTCGGTAAAGTCAGTTGCGAGATGTTAATTTCACGAATCGTGGCAAAGCAAAACAAGTAAATTTCATGGTGGAATTAATTTTATTTGTTTTCTACCAAAATGAACTGAACTATCCTAATAATGTTTATTATCGGGGGCAATTGGACAACTTGTATCGACAAATCATGGACATAATAGCTTGGCAATAACAACAATATTAAAAAAATGCTGCATTATCTTCTAGTCAAGTAGTATAACTCTTAAACGGTGAATTGAGAATAAAACTAGGTACAAAAGCACCTGTCATATTTATCTATAAATGCAGATAATATAGGCTTTAATGGGTTTTTAAATAGAATAATTGGAATTGAATTGTGTGAGGTGTAACCTAATCCTGGAGAATTTTTTAAGCAAAGTGAAATGTGGGAATGTCCCCATGTATTATGAATATATGTGCCGGGCTCCTTTATTGAGGGGCCAGGCACTTTTTTTATGAGAAAATGATCATCCCGCTGCATGGCCCTGTATAATGATAAGTCATATTGCAGATGAAATAATTTCATTATCTATTGAAATTATTTCAAAATCCTAGGAATGGTACCTTAGTATCGCTGTCAGTGTGGGTATTTTCTGTGCTCTTGCTCATATAGGAAAGTAAGATCTTTGAAAGTTTTAAAAAGACAAATCCGGCTACGGCTGCGTCATCTGTATAACCGCCGCCAACGATAAAATCCGGAATAAGGTCGATGGGATTGATAAAGTAAAGCAAGGCTGCAGCGAGCCATGCCCGGTCTGCAATCGACAAATTTTCAGAATGGAAAAAACAGAGATACATCGCCTTCAGGTGTTTAATCATTTCAGAGAACACACTTACGTGGTAAAGTTTGATCAGGAATCCTTCCTTTAATTGTGCCGAGACATCATTGGCCAGACATTGCTGGTAAAGGCCTTTAATAAGTTGATAAAGAACATCATAGTTGATTCCGGGCTGATTCGCCGGGATCGTTGCCTCGCTGCCATGAATACGGTCCATTACCTCGTGAAAAGCTAATAGCAGCGTTTCATCCCGAGAATCTTTATATTGTTTGTACAAATTGTATGCCTCGAGTAACAAGGGGCTCTCCAATACATCCGCCATCATGTTTACTTCCGTGTCTGTTGGTGTTCTTTTACCGTTCATGACTCGTGAGATGGCAGGCTTATTTGTTTTTACCAAACCGGTTTGATTCATGTCTTTCACTAATTCTTCAGCGCTCATGCCTTTTTGGCTTAAAATAAATCGCAAACCCGCTCCGAAACTTTGTATGATCTCGTCCATTTCACATCACCCTTTTGCATTATAACATAGTGAATGAACAGGGATGAAAATATTTCATTTTTTATTATTAATATTTCATTAAAATAATTGACAGAAAAAACAATCAGTCTTAGAATTCGATTGCTTACATTTATTCTGCATTTGTATGGATGCTTTTAATAAAGGGATCATCAATATATCGTTTAAATGATCTGCATCCTTGCAAAATGCGTTTGCCAGAGGAGGGAATATTGTGCCTGCAGTTCAAACTTTTTATTTAAGCCGCATCCTCGGGAATAAGGTTTGGCTCGGTCAAAAGCACCTTGGCGGAAGGCTGCTGGATTTGGTTGTTGATGTGACAGCCGTCCGGCCAAAGGTGATTGCCGCAAAAATGAAAACAGGAAATAAAACGGTGGTGATTGATTTTTCTACGTTTTCCATAACAATGAAGAACAACCAGTATGTTCTTGAATGTGAAAGCGTGGCGGAAAAAGAAATTTCCGGCGAAAACACCCTGTTTCTTGTCAAACATATTCTTGATAAGCAAATTGTCGATATGGACGGACGAAAAGTTGTCCGAGTAAATGATCTCAGGCTCGCCGTCATGGCCGATAACGTTTATTTGCTCGCGGTTGATATTGGTTTCGAAGGGCTGCTGCGCAGACTTGGGATTGCCAAGCCATTGAAGCATCTGCTGAAACCGATTGGTGTTACTATCCCGAGCCGATTTCTGCTTTGGGATGAAGTGGAAACGATTGACTTTTTGCGGCGCGGGATCAGGCTGACGAAATCCTATTCGAAGCTGGATACACTGCATCCTTCCGATTTGGCGGATATTCTCGAGGATTTGGATAGAACGGCGCAGCTTGCGGTCTTTGCATCTCTGGAGGCTGAGAAAGCAGCGGATGTTCTCGAAGAATTGGAGCCAGAGGTACAGCTGAATGTGATAGAAAACCTTCCAGTTGGTGAAGCGGCGGATATGCTTGAAAAAATGCCGGCTGACGAAGCCGCTGATATTCTTGAGGCGATGGATGATGAAGAAGCAAATGAAATCCTAAGCCGCATGAACAGGGATTCCTCCGAGGAAGTCCGTGAACTCATGGGCTATTCTGAAAAATTGGTCGGCAGCCTAATGACAACTGAATTTATTTCTTTTCATGAAAACCTGACGGTAAAAAAAGCAATACAGGAGATTCGAATGCTGAAGCCGGATCCGGAGTGCGTTTACACGCTCTTTATGGTCGATCACCAGGAGAAGCTGATTGCTCATTTTTCACTACGTGATTTGCTTTTGGCTGAACCTGAAACCAGGTTGGAAGAGATCATGGACCGGGACATCATCTATGTCAGGGATGATGAGGAAATTGAGGATCTTACTGAAATCATCGAAAAATATAATCTACTTGGGGTGCCCGTTGTCGATGACCGGATGGCTCTAATGGGGATGGTCCATATCAATGATGTAGTACACAATCTGCTAAAAGCACGAAGAAGAAAGCGGTAGAAGGGGTGGGAATATGATCGCGAATGTGACAAAAAGACCTGGATTGTGGCGGAGAATGATCATCTTCTTTTCACTTGTCGGCCCGGGAGTGATTACCGGAAGTGTTGATAATGATGCCGGTGGAATTACGACCTACTCCGTTGCAGGTGCATTGTATGGGTACAATCTTTTATGGACACTGATTCCTGCTTTTATTGTCCTGTTGATCATACAGGAAATGAATGCACGGATGGGGGTTGTCACCGGGAAGGGTTTGGCGGACCTGATCAGGGAAAATGCCGGTGTAAAGGTCACTTTTTTCATTTTCCTTGGTTTGCTGCTCGCCGATATCAGCAACACGATGACGGAATTTGCCGGAGTTGCCGGCAGCATGCAGATTTTTCATGTTCATAAAAACATTGCTGTTCCGCTTGCAGCCTTGGCGGTTTGGATGCTGGTGGTCAAGGGGACGTACCGGTTTGCGGAAAAAATCTTTTTAATTTTCAGTGTGGCCCTTCTATCTTATATTGTTTCTGCGTTAATGGGTAAACCGGACTGGACGGATATTGGCACAGCGATGATTCATCCAAAGGTAGATTTGAACTTTAATTATGTGTCAACAGTCATCGGCTTAATTGGTACGACGATTGCGCCGTGGATGCAGTTTTACATGCAATCGTCCGTCATTGAAAAAGGACTGAAGGTTGAGGAATATAAATACACATTGATTGATATTGTCGTGGGCTGTGTGGCAACGGTTGTCGTCGCTTTTTTTATCATCGTCGCCTGCGGGTCGACTCTTTTTGTAAATGGTCATGGCACACAGATTACGGATGCCAAAGAAGCCGCCCTTGCGTTAAAGCCTTTTGCCGGTGCGTTGGCTTCTCAGGTATTTGCGTTTGGTCTTTTCGTGGCCTCGATTTTTTCGGCAACCATCCTGCCTGTAGCTACGGCGTTTTATGTCTGTGAAGCGTTTGGCTTTGAGGCGGGGATTGAGAAAAAGTGGCGTGAGGCTCCCCAGTTCTACTGGCTTTATACGGTGATTTTGGTCATTTCGGCTGGGATTATTCTTATACCCAATGCGCCACTAATTGAAATTACCCTTTGGTCACAACGGATCAACGGGATCCTCCTGCCGGTTATTCTTATTTGCATGATGCTTTTAGTAAACAATAAAGAGGTAATGGGGAAATACACAAATAAACTTTTTAACAATATCATTGGCTGGGCAACAATTGTCATTCTGGTGATGTTATCATTTATTCTTGTTGTTTTGTCAGTGTTTTAGCATTCATAAATAAACCTTAAAGCACTATATGTATTTTAAAGCATCAGCAAGACTGGGCATTTCTGAAAAGGAGGAAGAAACGATGTTTAAGAAAGTGCTGAAGTCTTATGACTATACCTTAGTCATTGCAGTCGTGCTTTTGTCCTGCTTCGGTTTAATTATGGTCTACAGTGCCAGTATGGCAACGGCAGTTCAAAGGTATGGTGTATCGAGCGATTACTTCTATCAAAAGCAGAAATTATTTCTGGTTCTAGCCGCTCTTATCTTTGTTGCAACCGCTTTGTTTCCCTATAAAATTTTAAAAAACAGCCGGTTCTTAATTACAATTGTTTTTTCGTCGCTTGCGCTATTAATGATCCTTACTTTATTTGGCCATGTCGCAGGGGGGGCACAAAGCTGGATCCGTATCGGACCGTTGAGTATTGAACCATCAGAATTTATTAAGCTTTGTGTCATCATCTATTTATCTGCGGTGTATGCCAAAAAACAGCAATATATCAATTATTTTAACAAAGGAATTTTCCCACCGCTTGTTTATTTGGGACTTGTTTGCATGTTAATTGCTGCCCAGCCGGACTTTGGTACCGTGGAGATTATTCTCTTGTTTGCTTCCGCAATCGTTTTTTCTTCCGGTATGAGTTTTAAAAATTTTGCCAAGTTGATTTTTTTCGCAGTTGTCGCAGCCATTCCTGTTGTTATCGTGTTTTATCATAAAATTTTCACAGCAAAGCGAATGGCCCGTTTTGCTGTCTTAAATGATCCGTTTAAACTTCAACAAACCGCTGGTTACCATCTGGCCAATTCGTATATTGCGCTTGGATCCGGCGGAATCAATGGGTTGGGGTTGGGAAAAGGGATTGAAAAGCTTGGCTATCTTCCAGAATCCCATACAGACTTTATTATGGCGGTAGTTGGTGAAGAACTGGGAATCTGGGGTGTCGGGTTTGTTATTCTTCTCCTGGCTTTTATTGTTTTAAAGGGGTTTTACATTGAATTGAAGTGCAAGGATCCATTCGGCAGTTTGCTGGCAGTCGGAATTTCCAGCATGATTGGCATCCAGGCATTTATTAATCTTGCCGGGGTTTCCGGGCTCATTGCTCTTGCCGGAGTCCCGCTTCCTTTTGTCAGCTATGGGGGATCGTCGCTTATCCAACTGGCGATCGCAATGGGTATTCTTGTGAATGTTTCGATATTTGTGAACTATGAAAAGAAATATAAAGGCAGGCAGGAGCAGATAAAGGTAAAACAAGGAAATGTGTTTCCGCTTAGGAACTAGGTTGGAGTTCTCCCAAAAATTAATCTAAAAATTCTGCTGTTTTAATAGATTCTTAACAATAGTGCTATAAAATGAAAAATTGTTATACATCTACCCGTATCTGAAATAGAAACAAGCATTATGTGGCTGTTATTTGGAGGAATTGTTATGAACAGGATTTTAAGCACTATTCTTAATTCTCTATTTGCAACCGTCAATGCCAAAAAGGGGGCGTTAGGAAGCTCGCTGGGTGTTGTTTTGGGACTGCTGCCATTGTATGGTGCACGAATTCCGCTTATAGTTGCAATGTCACTATTGTTCCGGCTTAATATTTTGGCCATCCTCTTGGGGATGATTATTGTCATCTTTATCCCATTTTTCAGGTCGATTTCATTTCTTCTTTCGCAAACATTTGAAGGACATGCACAATCTCTGGAAAGTATAAAGTTTTGGCTTTTTTCAACGAATCACCATGTATTCTCCCTGCCGGTTTATTCTTTCCTGGGCCGTTTTGTGACAGGGATGGTATTCGCTGTCGTTCTTTTTCCTGTCTTTTTCTTTTTTTATAATTGGGGAATCAAGGCAAGCCATGTGGAAGAAAAGGCAATTTTTGTTGACTCCACCCGCAGACGTTGGAAAATCATAAGAAGAATGATTATCGGTTTTTTGTCATTGACCATTCTGGTCAGCATCTCATTTTTTGAAAGCCTTTATTTTAACCCGGCCTTCCCTGATCTGCAGTTAACAAAAAGCCGGGAGGCATCTTCAATCAAGCCAGTTACTGAAAAAATCAACGAACAGCGGCTCATCAAACAATTAAAGCTGGAGGAAAAATTGCATCCGCCGGTTCAAATCGATTTTCAAAACCATATTCTGCCTAAAAAACATGCAACAGCAAGTAATCAGGAAATTTACGGTTTCTATGTCAATTGGGATGAAAACAGTAAAGCTTCCTTAAAGAAAAACATCCATTCCCTTTCCGTTTTAGTTCCGGAATGGCTGCAATTACACCCGGATCTTTCCGTGAAAAACAGCACAGATCAAGCTGTTGTTGATATCGCCAGGAACCATAATGTGAAAATTACTCCTCTGGTAAATAACTATTATAACAATGATTGGAACAGTGAAGCAGTTCATACGTTGGTTACCAATCCGGAGAACGAGAACACTTTTATTCAAAACATGAAGGAACTTGTCCTGAAAAACCATTTTTCCGGGATTAATATTGACTTCGAAAATATTAATCAAGCTGATCAATCCAATTTCACCAAGTTTTTAGGCTTGCTTGCAGACCAATTTCATCAAAGTGGGTTAGAGGTCACGGTGGATGTCCCTGCAGATGATAGTGATTATGAGTACGCCGCCATCGCCAAATCAGTCGACCGGATGATCGTGATGGCTTATGATGAGCACAGTGGGGACAGCCAACCAGGTCCGGTTGCCTCTGCTGCTTGGGTAAAACAAAGCCTTGAAAACCTTGATGTTCCTTCCGATAAGCTGGTCGTCAGCTTAGGAAGCTATGGCTACGATTGGACGGAGCATTCAAGTGATCCTGCTGACCCTGTTACGTTTGGGGATTTAATGGATATGGCGGGCAATACCCATCTTGATGTGCATTGGGATAAGGAAACAGGCAACCCTTATCTCCGCTATCAATCGGATGGGGATCAGCATATTATTTGGTTTTTGGATGGAGCAACCTTCTATAATCAAATGAAAATAGCCATCGACAATGGCTCAAAAGGAATCGCGATTTGGCGGCTTGGCTCAGAGGATCCGTCTATCTGGAAATTGATTAATCATCCAAAGGACCCTGCACCTGCCTTAAAAAGTCTTGTTAGCCCTGCGCCTGTGCATTACACAGGGGAGGGTGAGGTATTAAAAATTGTTTCCACTGCAAAGGATGGAAGCAGAAGCACACAAACCGATAAAAATGGACTTGTTTCCAATGAATCCTATAACCAATTTCCCAAACCGTTTGAAGTGGTCCGCTATGGTAAGCCGAAAAACAAGGAAGTGGTGCTGACCTTCGATGATGGTCCCGATCCTGTCTATACACCGCAAATACTTGACATTCTCGACCGGTATCATATCAAGGCCTCCTTCTTTATTGTCGGAGAAAATGCGGAAGTGGAACCGGGACTGATTGAACGGATGTTTAACGCAGGGGATGAAATCGGCAACCATACCTTTACACATCCGGACGTTGCCTCTGTTTCGCCTATTAGAACCAAAATGGAATTAAATGCGAATCAGCGTTTATTCCAGGAGATCACCGGCCATTCAATGACGATGTTCCGACCCCCCTATGTAGCTGATGCCGAACCGAGCAGCCCGAATGAACTGCTGCCGATTATCAGGGCACAAAAGATGGGATATACGATGATTGGTGAGCTTATTGATCCGGAAGACTGGGAAAGGCCGGGTACGGATGTAATTGTCAACCGGGTTTTGAAACAGCTTCCAAACGGGAATGTGATTTTACTGCACGATGCCGGCGGAGACCGGTCACAAACGGTAGCCGCATTGCCTAAAATTATCGAAACGCTGCAAAAACAGGGCTACACCTTTACAACGATTGGCCATTTAATAGGCAAAAAATCGGCTGATATCATGCCTTCTGCTCAAAAGGACAGTCCTTATCGTGTATATGACAAGGCTGTGTTTAATCTTGTTAAAGGATGGCGGGATGGACTCACGATGATCTTTTATTCAGCGATCGTTTTGGGCATTATTCGTTTAGCGATCCTCGTCTTTTTGTCAAGGAGGCAGGTAAAACGATATAAAGAGATTCCTTTCGATCCCGATTTTACGCCGCTCGTCAGCGTGGTCATCGCTGCTTTCAATGAGGAGAAGGTAATCTGCCAAACTATTGATTCGATTTTAAACAATGATTATCCCGCATTTGAAATGATTGTTGTCGACGACGGGTCTAAGGATCGCACATCACAGGTTGTCGAGGAATCTTATAAACAAAACAGCAGGGTCCGTTTGCTGAAGAAAGCAAACGGCGGCAAATCCTCTGCTATTAACTACGGGATCCAAGCGGCAAAGGGCGAGATTATTGTCGCTTTGGATGCGGATACCATTATTGCTGCCAATGCCATCTCGTTGTTGGTCCGCCATTTTAAAGATGAAACGGTGGCCGCTGTTTCAGGGAATGTGAAGGTCGGCAACAAACGTAACCTGCTGACCAATTGGCAGCATATTGAGTATGTTACTGGCTTTAACTTAGAGAGAAGATCTTTTGCACAATTGAATTGTATTACCGTTGTTCCCGGCGCAATCGGGGCCTGGAGAAAAACGGCGATTGAGCAGGCTGGGTATTTTAAGGAGGATACGCTCGCAGAAGACACGGATCTTACTCTTTCTTTATTGGATCTTGGCTTCAAGATCGAGTTTGAAGAAAAGGCGTATGCCTACACAGAGGCTCCGGAAGACATCAAAAGCCTCTCAAAGCAGCGTTACCGCTGGACTTACGGGACACTGCAGTGCTTATGGAAACACAAAGGGGCACTGTTTAATAGATCCCATAAAACCTTGGGATTCATCGGGCTGCCAAATATGTGGATGTACCAATATTTTTATCAGCTCGTCTCACCGATTGCCGATCTGCTTTTCGTTTTGGCACTGTTTGGCCATTATCCATTGCAGGCGGCTGCCGGATTTGTGTTCTTCTTTTTGATTGATCTTTTGGCATCCTTGTATGCATTTCGTTTGGAAAAAGAAAGTCCAAAACCGCTGCTTTCCTTGTTCCTGCAACGCATCTTGTATAAACAGCTAATGACGTATGTTGTCTTTAAGTCGATCCTCTCGGCGTTTAAAGGGGGAACGGTTGGCTGGAATAAGCTGAAACGGAACGGCAATGTGAACAAGAAGCTTCACACAAGATAATAAATTTTAACCGAAGAAGAAGATGTGTGCCGGGCACCTTGATTGAGGAGCCCGGCACTATTTTTGAAACTTGGGGACGGTTCCGACGTTTCACTTTGCTTTATTGAAGAAACTATTCGATGCCAATAAAGGACAGATGATTCTCGGTTGGGGAGTAAAACCATTTATTAATAATAAAGATAAAACAGGACTCCAGAACCATTTAATTGGAAATTATATCGATTGGAAACACAGTAACCATCCATTCTATTATCATCAAAATCTGCGTTTAGATGCTAGAAGATAGAATGGCTCGAGAATATTGAAACCAGTATTCGATAGGTGAACAAATCATGGAAGCCTTTGTGAAAAGCGGTTATACAACGATTAACCTGGCATTTAAAACTGTTAACTTAGTAACCCTTTGTTTTTACTAGCCAACATTTTTGCTTCAATAATTTATCACATTAAACACCCTTTAAAGAAATAACCAACGAACTTTGAATTTAGTTTAAGAGGAAAAGGACTGAAATAATGGTCCTTTTTATTTATTTTCAACCTTTTATCACAAGTAATATCCTTTGTTACTTAGGAAATGTCGATTTGATTAAAAATCAACATTAAAATTTAACATAGCTAACATTTAAATTCATTGGTAATAGCTTTTTAGAAACGAAAAAATAAATAAGAGAATTGACACTAAAACTTACTTGGTCTGTAACCAAATTTCTAATAAAATTCATTATACTGATTTTATACCCATCGCATTTTGAAAATCTATGGCGGCGAAACATATTTTTAGTTAAAGAAAGGATGATTTTGACAACAATGAATAAACACATGGAAGTAATTAAACGAGATAAATGCATCGTCCCTTTTTGCACAGAAAAAATTATTCAAGCTGTTGAAAAGGCCGAGCAAGCTACAGAATTGGGAGTAACCCCTAATCTTGCTCAAAGTATATTTGCTAAAGTTTGGGAACAAATTCAAGGAGAGAGAATTTCAGTTGAGGAAATTCAAGATTTAGTCGAAATTGAACTGATGAAGAGTGATCGAACAGATGTAGCAAAAGCTTATATTTTATATCGTGAAGAACGGACAAAAGCAAGAAGTGGAAAATCATATGAAACGATTGCCTCCATTATTAGAGCCGAATCAAATGATATTACAAAAGAAAATGCCAATATGAGTGCTGAAACCCCCTCTGGGATGATGATGAAATTTGCGAGTGAAACGACAAAGGTCTATACTGCCTCGGAATTATTGAAACCTGAGCATCGCTTCTTACATCGGACAGGAGCCATTCATATCCATGACCTTGACTATTATCCCACGCGGAGCATGACTTGTGTTCAGCACCCGCTTGATCAAATACTTAAAAACGGGCTCGAAGTGAATCATGCTTCTCTTCGCCGTCCTAACAGTATCCATGGAGCGGCAGTGATGGCTTCTATTTCCCTTGAAACGGCGCAAAATGAAATGCACGGCGGGCAAGCAATCCCGGCCTTTGATTTTTATATGGCTCCATTTGTCAGAGTCACTTATGAAAAAGAATTAAAGAAAATTTGCGAATTTACTGGGGCTGATTTTGCTGAATTAATGGAAATTCCCGTAGCCGGTTATATAGAAAAAGGTCTGGAAGGGTTAACTGGACAAGAAAGGGTTCTCCAACATGCTTTAAACCGAACAGTGAATGCGGTTTATCAAGCGATGGAAGGGTTTATACATAATATGAACAGCATTCATTCACGCGGAGGCAACCAAGTTGTATTTTCATCCATCAATTATGGGACGGATACATCCCCGGAAGGACGCTGCATCATGGAACAATTGTTGCGATCCACTGAACGTGGTGTTGGTAATGGACAAACGGCCATTTTTCCTATACAAATTTTTAAAATTAAAGAAGGGGTGAACTTAAACGAAGAAGACCCCAATTACGATTTGTTTCAAATGGCCTGCCGCGTAACAGCCAAACGTTTCTTCCCAAATTTTATTAATTTAGATGCACCATTTAACCAGCATGATAAGTGGAATTCACAAGACCCGAAAAGGTATCTCTATGAAACAGCGACAATGGGCTGCCGAACTCGTGTCTTTGAGAATCTTCATGGGGAAAAAACATCGATTGGCCGGGGAAATGCATCCTTTACTTCCATTAACCTGGTGCGGATCGCTTTAGAAACGATGGAAGAAGTAAAAAAGGAACAAGTGCCTGAAGAAGAAAAATGGAGCCGATTCTATTCTAAACTTGAGGACATGGTTGAAGAGGTTGGAGAGCAATTAAAAGTTCGTTATGATTTCCAAAAACAGGCCTTAGCAAAACAATTTCCAACGGTGATGAAATATTTATGGCAAGACGGATATCAATTAGAACCAGAAGAGAGCATTGAAAAAGTGATCAATCAATCTACTTTAGGTGTTGGGTTCATCGGGTTGGCAGAATGTTTACTGGCTCTAATGAGTAAACATCATGGAGAATCGGAAGACGCTCAAGCAAAAGGTTTAGAAATTGTGTCATTTATGCGTGATAAATGTTCAGAACTAAAAGAACGCTATCAGCTAAACTACAGCCTGCTGGCTACCCCAGCTGAATCCTTGTGCAAAAAATTTCCTAAACTTGACCGTGACCGTTTTGGCGAAGTCGAGGGAGTAAATACCCGGGAATATTATACAAACTCGAATCATGTGCCGGTATGGCATCCTATCTCTGCAATCAAGAAAATGCAAATCGAAGCTCCCTACCATGCATTTACATTGGGTGGGCATATTGCGTATATTGAATTGGACGGGAAGGCATCTGAAAACTATCAGGCAATTCAAAAGATGGTGATGATGGCCCATCATTTGCAAATTGGTTATTTCAGTTTAAATCATACGGTTTGCAGGTGTTTAGATTGCGGGCATGAAACGAATGATGCGGAAACAACAGAGTGCGAGTCGTGCCATAGCGATGATATTGATGTTATTCAACGAATTACAGGTTATTTAGTAGGCACAACAGCCAAATGGAACGAGGGGAAGAAAGCAGAATTAAGGGACCGAGTTGTTCATTCTTAAAACAAATGATATACGGAAAGGGAACAAACATGAACATAGCAGGGTTTTATCCGGACTCCATTGCCAATGGAGAAGGGTGGAGAGCGGTTCTTTTTGTATCAGGCTGCCCGCACCACTGCCCGGGCTGCCATAATCCGCAATCTTGGGATAAAAACTATGGGGCACCATACAATGAAGATGATATATATAATCAAATTATGGAGAATCCTTTTTTAGATGGTTTGACTTTATCGGGAGGAGAGCCTTTCCTTTATTACAGTGAACTTCTTCCATTGGTTCAACGAGTTAAAGAAAAGAGATTAACGATTTGGTCTTATACCGGCTTTAGATTTGAAGAACTTTTACACCGGTCTAAAAAGAATGTTGATCTTAGGGTATTTCTAAATGAAATTGATGTCTTGGTAGATGGCAGATTTCAAGAAGAAAATAAAGAACCAAAAAGAATCTTTCGCGGAAGTGCCAATCAACGGATTATCGACGTGAAAGCTTCATTAGCAAAAAAGGAAGTTGTTTTACATTTGCTATCTGAAAGTGAAAATGGCCATGAAAAATAAGTTGAAGAAACATGGGGACGGTTCCTGCGTTCTACTTTGCTTTTAAAAATTTTGAACACTCCCAAAATTAGAGATAAATAGGTAACCAAATGAACCGTCCCTGTGTATCCTAAAAGGTGCTTTTTACAAACCATTAAGCCAAGCAATTTCAAAAATGGTAGCTTCTAAGAACTACTCTAATAAAATTTGGGTTGTGGCTGAGCTTGCAAACACAGCTATTAAGAATAAACAGTTCGATGTTATTCTTAATAGCTTATCCCCCTTCAAATTACGCAGAATTTAATAGATTGTTGGAATCAGATGTTATAGTAATTATAATTGTGCTCCAGAGTGTTTATTTAAAAGAGTTAAGGGAACACCTTTTTTCTAAACTTGAAAAACAAAATTATTCTAGTGCAGAGACTGTGGAGAGATTTAATGAGTGTTTTCAGCTAGTAGATTCTTTTAGGTTAAGTTATACGATAAACCCTGACAAATCTTTAATTCGAGGGTTGGTTCAGATGACTCTTTTAACTTGGACAGCAACAAAGGAACGGTTAACATTTTTTTAAATATGAACCCTGCTCAAATAACTGTTGATTTGGAGATTTTAATTGGTAAAAAGACAAATTAAATAATAGAAAAACTTAAGGTAGCCTTATGTTGAGGCTACCTTAATTGTTGTTATTCAACAATCGGGCCTTATTGTGGTACAACGAGCAGTCGTTTTTTTACTAAACCAATCAGAACAGTTCTATAAATGATAGGATGTAAATAATTAAGAAACCCAGTAATTTTCACTGTAAATATAGCTGGTTTTTTAAAGTTGGATGTGCAAAATATCGTCTAAAATAAGTGCAAAATAAATCCTAAAGTGACAAAATTTCTACTTATTCTGTCAGGGTGTACCCTGTTTGACCATTTTTTTGAATATTAATGGTTATCCTCCTTGAAATTCTTTGTATTTTATACCTGTATGATTTGAAAAATAAAGCTCACTATAAAAGATGTAACATATTAAAGGAGGAAATCCAACAAATGACAGTTATTAACTAAGTTCAGCAGACATTAGCAGGTTTAAAGAGCGCTCAAGCAAGTTCTGAAGGGTTTGCTCTTCAAACTGATAATCAGCAGGCAAAACAAATATATCAACAAGCTGCACAACAAACTCAACAAATTGTTGATCAAGTAAATTCACGTGTTCAACAAATTGAGCAAGAAGAACCACAATATAATTCAAATCAGCAACAGCAACAAAAACAATAGTGAAATTTTGTTTAAAAGGGTTAGTGCCAGCATCCTGATGACACTAACCCTTTTAGTTTTGGAACCTTTTCATTCTCCGTGGTGCAGCACACGTTTCACCAATAATCACTGCACTTTAATAAAAATTCTGGAAGTCTAAATCCAGTTTTTAATTGATTTTTATCTATTTTCCCTAATGAAAGATGATATTTAATTTTAGGTGCACTTTTTCTTTTGCTAACGCTAAAGATCAGGAACCTGGCGTATTTTACCAATACATCGTTACTCCACTCCTGGATCATCTCTTTCTAATGGCGTTAAAGTATAAGGGTATATCCAAAAATCTAGAGATGTACCAATTTGGTCCAAAACGAAAGCAACTCCTGCTGTAATCAGCCCAATCAGGATAAAAATACAGGCCTTCTCAGACTGTTTACAACACCGGAATTGGATGGACAGCTCAACTGGGTATTGCCTGGCGTGTGTCAACGCTATTGTCTTTGTATAAAAAAAATAATTTGTAGAGGGAATCCAAATGAATGATATCTTGGAAATCTTAATTAGGACTATTTGTGCGGTCGTCTTGATTATGATTATTGCTCGAATTCTTGGAAAACAAACCATCGCTCAAATGACTTACCATGATTTTGTAGCTGCAATAACTTTAGGTGCCATAACAGCAAATTTGGCATTTAACACATCTTTGAAATCTTGGAAGCTTACGTTTTCTTTAATAACATTTAGTGGTATTCTTTATATTCTTACATTGGTCGCTTTAAAAATTCGAAAAGCAAGAAATTTGATTTCTGGAAAACCAACGGTTGTTGTTGAGAACGGTAAAATACTAGAACAAAATTTAAAAAAAATAAAACTAACTTTAGATACTTTAAATCAGGAATTAAGAGAAAAAAATATATTTAATATCGAAGAAGTCGAGTACGCTGTATTAGAGCTGAATGGAAGGGTTTCGGTATTACGTAAACCTGAATACCATCCAGTTATCAGGAAGGATTTGGGAATCTATTCATCGAGTAAAACAATTTTTCCTATTGAACTAATTATGGACGGTAAAATAATTGTTGAAAATTTAAAACAAAATCAACTAACTGAAGAATGGCTTTACAAAGAATTAATTAAAAGGGGATTTTCAGTAGAACAAGTATTTTACGCTGTTAAAAGTACTAATGGTAACCTATTTTTCGACCTATATAAGGATAACATTCAACGACCGATTGATAAGGAATAATGGTATTCCGTTATTCCATAAAAGGGCGCTTAAATGGAGCAGTAAAAAAGCATAATTTATCAGTTCAAAATTAAGAAATTAGGCTTTTTAATGTTGAAATTCCCTTAACGTTGTAAATCCGCATTTTCCTGACGCTACCTCTTTAAGCTTTTGGCTACTGAGTCCAGAACTGGTGGGTAAATAGGAAAATGGAACAATGGGTTAAAAAAACGTTCCGCTAAATAGAATGAGAAAAGCTCCATACAAGGAGCTTTTTTGAGCACGGTACTCATTGAAGTTTTGCGGAAATGGATTTTAAAAAGGAAATGCCAGATAATTTTAAAGTAAGCTTTTCCTTTTTGCAGATCGTATTTTGTACATATATTAATAAATTACCAACCTTTAACTCATTATAGTGATGTAAATCCTCCGGTTTTCCTGGTATAGCAGCCACCTCTTGTACACCTGGAGAACAGCACCCTTTTACATCTAACATTTTTACGATTAATTGGTTTCCTTTAGATTCTATCCATTTTTTTGATTCTGCATCTATTTCAATATTCATATATCATCCACCCCTTATTTTCATCATTTTATTATATCATTATAAGTTTAATAGAGAAATTTGTTCAAGGTAGCGAGGTGTATGTCGTCCAGTCATGAAGTAAAGTAAGGATGTCAAAAAAATAAAAAACGATCTTTTCGCTATGTTTTACGCTCGAAAGTTGGACTTTAGCGATTTTACAAAGTTAAATTAATTCATTATGGTTAAAAACAATACATTAAATGAACTTCGGATAGAAAACGAATTATGGGAGAGTGTAAACATGCTTTAATACAATGCACCAAACCACTTTTTTTAAAAAAATGGTAATTTTTCATGTGTAGTTTTATAAAAAAGATTGATTATTTATAATAAAGTTTGATTAAAAATCCTGTGTTGAAATGCAGGATTTTTTCTTATTCCGCAATCGGGCGATATCCTTCAAAACAAGGATAAGCAGTCATTTTCCATTTTAGGACCAGATTGTGAAGTAACATTTATTACGTAGTAGACTAAATACAGTTCAATAGAAAAAATCTTCAGATTGGGAGCTTTTCTAATAAAGGGAAGCGAAATTCTTTGTCAACGACGACTCGATTTAATCAAAAGGAGGATCGATTAACATAGAATTTGCCTTTTGTGGGTCATTCACCAATGCTAACTTGTATTCTAGCATCCAGTTAAGCTTTCCAATGATCTGATCGTATTCATCCTTCTTCCGTTCGATTTCAAATATCTTTTGGCGGATCCACTCAATGGCTTCCAGATTGGTCGGTGAATGTGTATCACGTTCTTGAAAGAATTCCTTCAGTTCAGCTAATGAACACCCTACGCTTTGAAACTTCTTTATAAGTTTTAGACGTTCGATTGCCTTTTCATTGTAGTTACGATAGTTATTTTCATCTCTTTGGAAATGCCGACTATCCAATAAACCTTCCTTTTCATAATAACGAATAGTGTAGGCTGTTAATCCTGTTTTTTCAGCTAATTCTTTTATTTTCATGTATACTCTCCTCAAAAAGACTTGCCTTATAGTTAACTCTATAGTTTATACTCCAATTGTTCAAGTCATTCTACAAATCAGTAACATTAGGAGGATATTATCATGCGTGTTTTTGTTACAGGAGCAACAGGTTACATCGGTTCTGCTGTCGTCAGTGAGCTTATTAATGGGGGTCACACAGTCATTGGTCTTTCACGTTCAGACCAGGGATCCGCAGGATTAAAAAAAGCGGGTGCTGAGGTGCATCATGGTAGTCTTGATAACCTAGACAGCCTTCGTAGCGGTGCAGCTAATGCGGACGGCGTGATTCACCTAGCGTTTATCCACGATTTCTCGAATTTTGCTCGCTCGCTCGCAACGGATTTACAAGCCATCGAGACAATAGGAGAGGTGCTCGTTAACTCAGGCAAGCCGTTTATAACTACTGCTCATGCAAATGGGACGGCATCGGATAACGAGGTGATAGCACTGGCAAAGCGTGGGGTCCGGACAGCGATCGTTTCGCTTGCTCCATCTGTCCACGGTACGGGAGATAAGGGCTTCGTACCGAGACTGATCAACATAGCCCGCGAAAAGGGTGTATCTGCCTATATTGGCGATGGATTAAACCGGTGGCCGGCTGTTCATCGCCTTGATGCCGCCAATCTTTACCGCCTAGCATTGGAAAAGACACCTGCTGGATCACGGTTAGATGGGGTAGGGGATGAAGGCGTGCCATTTCGAAGCATCGCGAGGGTCATTGGTCAGTACTTGAATGTTCCAGTAGTTAGTATTTCACGCGAAGAGGCGAATGATCATTTCGGATTTCTGAGCACTATTGCGGCACTTGACATTCCGAGATCGAGCGAAGCGACACAGAAACTCTTGGGATGGCAACCGATCCATCTTGGGCTCATCGATGATCTCGAGCAAGGTCACTACTTCAGCATTTGAGGTATGAGTTTGGGATAATAAGTCATATAAGGTGCTTGTCTCCTAACGCGCGTGTCTGTTTTATGTTTAGGGCAGGTAGTAGAGGATATAGTCCAGCATTAATAGTGGTTAACCGTATCATAAATGATGCACATTTTTTGGTGGAAAGTGGGGAAGAACCCTTGCTAAACATGGGTTCTCCCCGTTTTTTATCTTCTCTTTGAAATAGCTTTAACATGAATTCGGAAAGTAACCGCTTAGAAAGTTGAAGAAACTGCGTGAAATCAAGGTTTGTCGGTCACAAAAAGTGATTAATTTTTATGCAAAAAAACAGGACACGAAGAACCTCTTTTCAAATGGTAAAATTAATGTTATGATCGTGTTGCTGTAAAAATAAATCGTAATGAGGTGAGGATAATGAACAAAAAAAAACATACGTTTTATCCTCATATTGCTTTTTAGTTATTTTTTTACGAATACATTAGGCTCTGAGGGTAGATTCACTCTCAGAGCTTTTATATTTAGGCAGAAGGAACGTTTAAGCGTTCTTGCCGATCTATGACAGCCACTTACGGAGTGGCTGTCATTTTTTTTAGGACAAAAGGTTAGTCAAGGCAATAATAGTGGTTTTACTTTGAAATTGGTTAGGATTTAATCGTTTATCTTACAAATTGATATGAACGCTATTAGGGGGAATATGTGTTGAACTTGAATTACTTAGGATGGAATTCATTTTTCGTGGAAAGTGTCAAACAGTGCTGGTTTATGTTTGAACAAGCTCATACCTTGAGATTAGGGGTTGATCCGTTTCGTTGTCACCTTGTTCCAAAGGATAAGGGGCCCCCTTCTTGAGATATCGTTTCAACTTCGGCATCGTTTTCCGCCGTTATTCACTGCTTTCCAAATATGAAAGGATGATGCTTTATTAAAAGACTCGCTCAATATTTTCGCTCATTACAATCCGGACAGTCATCTTACAGTATGATTTATGAAGACCCAATCTATTGGAATAATGATGTTGCCTTTTTACTTGAACGGACACATAAACTCACGCAGGATAAACCATGTATCACCATAAAAATACCTTTTGACCGTCTCGGCTTAGATGAAAATATGGATCAAGTTGTTCTCTCAGATTTTGCATTAAGAGAATGGGTTGATCATATTGAGGCATTAAATGAATTGATTTATAACCGGTCACGTTCTGATAAAGAAAATGGTGCTTTTTATTGTTTTCGTCCAACCAATGTGGTGCTGCAACGTAATGCATCCTTTGTCGAAGTCATCTCAGAAAAATGGTATCTATGCTTAATGATTACAGTTCAACTTCCAATCAAGAATAATGATAAAGCTATGCGTTTGCTGTGCAAAATGCTTCCAAAAGAAGTGGAGGGATTTATTGCCAAGTTTGATTCTCTTAAATTAAATGCTGCCTATGGATTGGTAAAAAAACAAAATAGGATTCGCGAATGGCTGAAATCCAGTGGTTATTGTGCGTTTATTGGGAATGGCAGCATTTTGCCAAGAAATAAAGACAACAGCGGGCCACTAGAGGGTGCCTTGCCTTTTACATCCCCGGAAGATGTTGAAGTTGAAATTTGTGGTTTGCGAGGAATGGGAATAAAACAAGGTGTGACGGTCATCACCGGCGGTGGTTATTCGGGTAAAAGCACATTGCTGGATGCACTAAATTCGGGGATTTACAATCACGTCATAGGCGACGGACGAGAATTTGTGATTACAGATCAAAGTGCTATGGAAATATCTGCAGAGGAAGGCCGTTCCATAAAAAATATCAATATTACGCCTTTCATAAAATGGATACCCAATAGTTCGGCAGAACAGTTTTCGACTGACTACGCCTCAGGTTCCACATCTCAAGCCGCAAATATTATGGAGGCAATCAACTTCGGGTGTAAGCTTCTTCTTATTGATGAAGACAGAAGTGCGACCAACTTTATGATTCAAGACATCAAAATGCGTTCATTAATCAAGCATGAACCCATTACACCTTTTACGGAACGTGTCAGGGAGCTTTATGACGCTGTTGGCGTGTCTTCCGTTCTTGTTATTGGAGGTAGCGGTGAATTTTTATCCGTTGCCGATCAAATCATCCTGATGGACAATTTTGTGCCAAAAAACGTAACCCAGGAAGCAAAAAAATTATGTGAACACGAGAAATCACGCGAGCGTATCCCCCTTACAAAATGGGAGATAGAAAGAAAAATAACCACCGATCACTTTTCAAGCTATCCACAGGGCAGTGGTACAGAAAAGCTGATGGTTTCACCAATGGGATACATGATGATAGGTGATGAACGAATTGATATCAGAGGGCTTTACAATATCACATCACACGCTCAACTTGCAGCTATTGCCTTTTTAATTCGAAAAATCGCTATAAGTAATCAGGATCGCCTCATCTTTCTTCATGAAAAGATCAAAAAAGCTCTCGAAGATATGGAGAGAGAAGGAGTAGATGTTGTATTTTCTTCCTTTTTTCCTGGTTTCGAAAGATGGCTTGAATTACCTAGAATTAATGAAGTATTATCTGTCATAAACCGAATGAAACATTTGAATTTTATTCAGCTTGAGCCTTCTGAACATCTCTAATTTCGACATAAATATACGTTTATCCAATTAGGAATTAGGAGACGGGTTGAAGTGGAGGATGGCTGTAGGATTGACTCTGCGCTGACCCAAACAAAGGCCCTGCTCGATATTGAGCAGGGCCGTGTCCGTGATAATGAAGGAAATCAAGGAAATATGGATTTGTCTTCCATACAATGATAAGAATTAATGGTTTGCACGAAGAACCGCCTATACCAGTAAAGTCTTGCAAACATATTGTAATTTGTAGTTTGAGCATCGGGGTGGATTCTTTTGGATTTCAAGAAAAGCAAATTACAACAAAACAGCAAAACGCGTTGACAAGGAATTCTATTCCCGCAACGGGCCTGTATAACTATAACAACCTTATCCCATTTCTGTGAAAACATCGTGTTGTGTACCTGAAGCCGGATGCGGGCAGTCCGGGATTGGGTATTTTCCGGATCAATCTAAATAAACAAGGGCAATTTGTGATTCAGTTTGCCGGGAGGCGCACCGTCTCTCGGAATCCGGTTTGCAGCAAGCCGTTAATAGGACGAAGAAGTACAGATAATATGTCATGCAACGTGCGATTCGCAATGTAACCGCTGATGGCCGGCCTTTTGACATTCGGGTGGAACGGGTATTGGGTCGTAAGCGGCATGGTCGGAAAAGTGGGGGGGATTGGCCGAATTGTAAAAAACTACCACCGTGGCGGAAAGCCTGTGCATGTTGAATACCCGCTTCGGACCCAAGTTCACCTGGACCTGCAAAGGATTGCGTGAAATCAAGGTTTTCCGGTCACAAAAAGTTGTTAATATCTATTAAGAAGCATTATCACAAATTGAGTGAGAAAATTGAAGCGGAGCATTTTAAGAAATAATATAAATTGCTCCTTTTGTACAGAAATATGGGTGAGTCATTATTAAGCAATCGGGCGCTATCATTCAACAAGGATGAGCGTCTATTTTCATTTTAGGGTCAAATTGTTTAGCAAGTTCTAGCAAATAATATGGGTATTTATGCTAAAATTGATAATAATTGATATTTATTAAAGAGAAGGACGTTTGTAAAAGGGGAGAGCATTTATAAATTATGAATATAAAGAGAGAATAAAAAAATGGTAATCAATTTGTTTCGATTAGGGATAGAGGTTAATATTCCTTGTTGGAAGTAGAAAGAAAAAGGAATCAGATATAACTATTTACATATTGACGTAATGAGAAAACAACCAAATTTACCATTCCAGTGGATCTGTTTTAGAAAATTTACAAAGGTATGATCCAAGATTAAAAAAATTGTGTTATTACATTGTCCCGAAAGTGAGCAATATTGGAATAAACCGTATTCTACTGTAAAAAAGAAATTTTGATTATTTTAGGAGAAGAAGGTACGTGGATGAATTAATTCTTGCTTTATTAGAAGGGATTTCAATGGCAATTCCCTCCAAAAGAGATAGAACAATTAGTAAAAAGTTTAAGATGCTACGGAAAGAGATTTGGTACAAGAAAATACTTGAAAGATATAGTATATTTTTACAGATGAATCGTACAGTTAGGAATTTTGTAGAACAGACAGATATTGAGAATATACTAAAAGGCCCAGAAGAGACTAAAAAGTTTCAAATCGAATTTGAGAAAATCTTAATAAATGAAAATTTGTAATAGTTTTTTTGAAAGTCCTAATATGCAGTTCCTTTTGTTTTTTTGCGAAGATTTACACTTAAATAATCGGGCGCAATTATCGAAAGATGATCGCGCCTTTTCATTGTTTAGGGCCATTTAATTAAATAATATATCTTCTTGAAGAAAATCTTTATGGGTGAAGAGATTATGAGGGTTTCTACCTAAACTGTCGGTTCAGGTTACGGAAAGAAGGAAATAGGGCAATTATACGCGAATATTAAAATGCCTGGTAAACATTTACATATAAACTTAATGTCTGTATATTTTGGTAATGAATTGATCGATTAGAATGATCACTTATTAAGAGTATTTATACCAGTTTATATAAGTCATTAACTTTTAAAAAAGGAAGGTGTTCCAGAGTATGGAGGAGAAAAATGGTTCATGTTTTGTACGTAGAGGACGAAAATGATATCGGAGATTGGGTGACAAAAGATTTAACAGGAAGAGGATATGATGTAACATGGCTGAAATCTGGAGAGGATGCTGAAAAATATATTGCAACTTCAGATATTGCTATTTTAGATGTTATGCTTCCTGGGCTTGATGGCTTTTCTATCGGAAAAAGGATTAAAAAAGAAAGTAATTTACCTATATTAATGCTTTCCGCGCGTACTGCGGTAGAGGATAAAATTGAAGGTCTTCATTTTGCAGATGACTATTTAACAAAACCTTTTCATCCAGATGAACTGGCAGCACGAATCGAAGTATTATTAAGAAGGTTTCAAAAAAAGAATGATTTATTAGAACTTCGACATTTAAAAGTCTTTACAAAAGATATGAGAATCATTGATAAGGATACTGATACCGAAATTCAACTTACTGGAAAACAATATTATTTGTTTCAGTATTTTATGCGGCATTTAAATCAAATCTTAACAAAAGAACAATTATATGAAGGGGTTTGGGGAGAAAAGTATATCGAAGGCGATAAAACATTAATGGTCCATATTCGGCATTTGCGTGAAAAAGTTGAAGTCGACCCTGCGCATCCAGCAATTATCGAAACTATACGTGGAATTGGATATAGGGTAAAAAAATGAAGAAATTTTTCAGATCATTGTTGGCAAAGTACATGTTCATTATTCTAATGGCAATATCTCTTATTCAAATTATCTATGTTCTTGTTGCTCTGCTTGTATCCGGTATTGCTCAGAACATGGACAAACAAACTAAATCAAAGGGAATTTTAGATACAATTAAAATTGAGCAAAAATGGCATGATGAAGCAAACAAAATTAAAAATGTATCACCCACAGTAATAGATAAGCATTTTGCCAAGTGGAAAAAGCATTATCCAGAAGCATCAATGTTTTGGGTGGATGGGAATGGAATTTTGTTGCAACAAGTAGATGTTAAAGAGAAACTGCCTTCGCAGTGGACATCTGGGTATACAACAAAATTTATCAAAGAGCATTATGATGGAGATCCTTTTACGGTCATCGCATTTGCCGGAAAGGACGAAACAAATGGTTTTCTTGTTATAGAAATTCCCAGATCAAGATTTGATACGCCGATTACCCAAGTCTATGATAAATATGGATTTATTCTTGTATCCGTCATTATTTTTATTATTTTCTTATTTATTGCTGTTTCATTTTTGTTTTTTCGTACTATTAGAAAGCGATTAGTACAATTGCAGGCTGCGATTACTATACGAGATGTTGATGGATTGCCCGTTTATATTAACGTAAAGAAGAAAGATGAGATCGGTCAGCTTGAAAAAACATTTAACAAGATGGTTTTTGAATTAAAGAAAAGTAAGCAGCGAGAAGGGAAAGAAGAACAAATACGGCGGGAATTAATAGCCAATCTATCCCATGATCTTCGTACACCTTTAACCAAGATCAGGGCACAAACCTATTCGGTTGGCAAAGAAGAACTTTCGCGGGAAGGAAAACTGGCGATAAAAGCATTGGAAACATCCATTACAAATATTGATAGGTTAATTGGAAATTTAATGTCATATACGCTGTTAATGGCCAGCAAGTATAAATTTGAACAAAAGGAAATTGATATTGTTCGTTTTGTCCGTGAGTCTTTAGCTACATGGTATCCAGCCTTCGAAAAAGAAGGATTTGACATTGATATCGAGTTACATCCATTCAAAAAAACCGTATGGACAGTCGACCCTGTTTGGTTAGGGCGTATCTTAGATAATCTCTTTCAAAATGTATTGCGCCATGCAAAAAACGGACAATATATCGGTGTAAAAACAGAAGCAACTGATACATATGATTCTTTTATTGTAATAGATCACGGAAAAGGAATAAAAAATGAGTCAAACCAAAAAGGGGCAGGAATTGGATTATCGATTGTAGACATGATGGTGAAGGGGATGAACCTTGATTGGGATATGGAATCAAGTGAACATGGAACAACTATAAAAATAAAGAAATCCAAGATGAATGGGAAAGATTAGTCTTATCCCATTCATCTTTTTTTAAACAAAATTTAAACTACACCCACACCTGTTTTTAACTTTATTTTTCTATGATGGAAAAGAGGTGAGATGAATGGAATGTGTAGTGCAGACGGAAAATTTAACAAAGCGTTTTGGACGTGATCAAGCTGTATCTGAATTAAATTTGGAAATTCGTAAAGGAGAAATCTATGGTTTTCTAGGCCCTAATGGTGCGGGAAAGACAACAACGATTCGCATGCTTTTAGGTCTGATGAAACCAACATCCGGCACGATTCATATTTTTCACAAGGATTTAAAAAAAGAACGAATTAGTATTTTAAAGAGAGTAGGCTCATTAGTGGAGAATCCCTCCTATTATCCTCATTTAACAGCTTATGAAAATTTAGAAGCTTTAAGAACAATTTTAGGGGTTCCGAAAAAAAGAATTGAAGAGGTTTTAGAAATCGTCCGTTTGACGGATGTCGCAAATAAAAAAGTAAAAGGATTTTCACTAGGTATGAAGCAGCGATTAGGAATTGCGGCATCACTTTTAAATAGTCCGGAATTACTAATATTAGATGAACCAACAAATGGATTAGATCCCTCCGGTATTATTGAAATGCGAAATCTCATCAAAAAATTACCAACAGAATATGGGATGACCATTTTAATTTCAAGTCACTTGTTATCAGAGATTGATCAAATGGCTACAACAGTTGGGATTGTTTCAAAAGGAAAAATGGTTTTTCAGAATTCGATTGAAATACTGCGTAAGTATGCTCAGCAAAATGTTTTACTAACAGTAAGTGATCATGAGAAAGCATGGGGGTCATTGTTAGCAAGAGGGATAAAAGCAGAATGTAAGGATGAATTCATTTCATTGAATGAATGTTCGAATGAAAATGTAGCACAAGCCATTCGAGTACTCGTTCAAGCTGATTTTGCAATTTATCGTGTTGAAGAGGAAAAAAGGTCATTAGAAGATATCTTCCTTCAATTGACGAAGGAGGAACGTATTGGATGATGGGCAGTCTAGTGGCTTCTGATTTTTTAAAAATTAAACGAAAAGCATTTTGGTTTTTAACATTTTTAGGGCCTTTCGGTGTTGTTGCTTTGCAAATGGTCAATTACGGTTTGAGAAAAGACTATTTACTTCAGCAAAGTCAAGATGATTGGGGTTATTATTTATCGAATGTAAGTAACTTTACTCCGCTAGCACTTGTCTTGGGTATAGCGATTCTAACTTCCTTTATTTCGAGTATAGAAGATGAGACAAATGCTTGGAAGCAGCTTATTTCACTGCCTGTATCCAAAATGCAGGTGTATTTATCAAAATTTATGGTCCTTGCCTGCTTATTGTTGATGTCCTCATTATTACTAATGGTTTTTTCACTTTTGTATGGCATCACTTTAGATTTAGGAGAGGAAGTACCATATGGCAATTTGTTCAGATATTGTTTCTATCCGTTTTTTGCAGCTTTACCTGTATTAGCATTACAACTATGGATTGCAACAATCAGTAAGAATCAAGGGTTTCCAATTACTGCAGGGATTGTAGGGGCTATTTTTACCTTTTCCGCTGCAGCTTTACCAGATTGGATGATCTGGAAATGGCCGACATTGTTTAATGAATGGAAAGAACCAGAGATCAATGTTCTGTTGGGAATCGGGACAGGAATCATTTTATTTTTCACCGGAATGTTTGATTTTGCGAGAAGGGATGTGAAATAAATGTTCTCAGTTTTTCAATCAGAATGGTTTAAATTCCGTAAATCAAAAATAATCTCCATTATTTTTGTCGGACCGCTCGTTGGTTTTCTTACTGGTTATACAGCTGATTCTCTCAATCACGATATGGAATTAAATAAATGGTACATAGTCTTAATTTACATGAATTTAGTATATGCTTTACTGTTTTTGCCTTTGATCACAGGTGTATTAGCAAGTGTTGTTTGCAGGTATGAACACCAAGCTGGGGGCTGGAAACAGCTATTGGTATTACCCGTATCGCGTGGAAGTGTATTTTTTGCGAAATTTATACTGTTGATCATTCTTGTCTTAGTGATTCAATTATTATACTTGGGAGCCATTTATGCTGTGGGAACAATAAAAGGTTTTACAGACCCTTTTCCAATTGAGCTGGTTTGGAAAAGTATTCTTGGAGGGTGGGTGGCAACCTTACCATTAGTAGCTTTGCAATTGTGGATGTCGATTATGTTTAAGAGCTTTGCTGCACCTTTCGCGGTGAATGTAATTTTTACGTTACCATCCATATTAGCCGTGAATTCTAAGCAGTTTGGCCCGTATTATCCATGGGCTCAGCCATTTTCAATGATGTACATCGGAGGAAAAACTGATGATCTGTTTTTTGTTCCATGGGATCAATTATTAACGGTTGTAGGTGGCAGCTTTATCTTATTTTTTCTTGGGGGATATCTTTATTTTCAAAGAAAAATGATTTAGAAAAAATCCCTTATCCTATTCAGCTTTAAAATAAAGCTTAAAGATTTATTGGGGAGTGTTTTGCTTAAAGGTGAGTTAATAGAATAAATAATTAATTAATTGATTTTAAGGCTGAGACCATATCTTAGTTATTCCATAATTGGACGCTAAACTTGAATAAGAATAACAAAAGAATGCAAAACCAGATATGTAAATTCATGAGTGGCAAAAATGATCGCTATGTCTTCTTGCAAATACTTGTGGAAAATGTTAATCTACATAAGAATTATTTTTGTTCGGTGTAAAGGATAGTATTAGTAAAACTTTTCGTCTTGATGATCACTGAGAGCAAGGATAGTAACACAATGTGTGTTTTTCACACTAGGAGGCAACAAAAATGGAAAATGGTAAAGTAAAATGGTTTAACAGCGAAAAAGGCTTCGGATTCATCGAACGTGAAGGTGGAGAAGACGTATTCGTTCATTTCTCAGCTATTCAAGGCGAAGGTTTCAAAACTTTAGAAGAAGGTCAAGCTGTGACTTTCGATGTTGAGCAAGGTCAACGTGGAGCTCAAGCAGCTAACGTTCGTAAAGCTTAATAATTAAACCAAACTCAAGCAGGCTCTTTATAGAGTCTGTTTTTTTATTTATCTTTAGGCTCTATTATTATTCATTGTTGATTTTCGTGTAGGTATGAGAATTCATAGGTGGAGAATTTCCGTCTAATGTATGAAAAGGAAGCTTAAGAAGCAGATATAAGCGGAGATATTCCGATTAACTGCTCTAA
>CAZAEW010000051.1:0-29491 GCA_964484065.1 uncultured Bacillus sp. | reverse complement strand
CTTTTCTTATTTTTAGTCGTTTTTCGAAAGGATTCCGAAGATCCTCAGGATGTCTAAGAATAAGTTGATGAAATCCAAGTATAAGCTTAGTGCCATGAGCGGTACATCTTCAGCGCTTACACCGTAATGTTTCATGCGGCTGAAGTCAAATAAAATATAACCGCTGAAAACCAAAACGCCGATAAATGAATAAGCAAGCATTCCTGTCGTGCTTAACGGCCAGAAAATATTAAAAATCGAAATACCAACTAAGGCAAGCAGGGCTGCCAAAAGGAACCCGCCCAAGAATGAAAAGTTACGTTTCGATTTAGATGCATAGATCGCAATCCCGGTAAAAACAGTTGTTGTTGTCGCAAAAGCGAGAATTACAGTATTGGCTCCGACTGTAGCTAAGTAATGCGCAATAATCGGATAAAGCGTTATACCTGAAATAAACGTAAAAATATAAAGGAATGAATACGATACAGCTTTCCTCCGTCTTAAGAAGAATGCGGAAATAAGCATTACGAATTCCAAAATAGCCAGCGGCATGAATAATCCGGTTGGTACAAATTGGCCTGCTAATGTTCCGATAAAAGAAAAGCCAAGTGAAAAGGCAAATGTTCTTAATACGGAAGGCATCACTTCATTGGTTGCTTGTTGTGGATACAATTTTTTCACCTCATTAATAGATCTTACTTGATATATACGAAGAACTTGTCAGGATGTTTCATTTTTTTGCCTAAATGAAGAAAATTTAATTTTCTAGTTTGATCTTCGGGGCTCGCTTCCCTGCGAGTTTTCTTTAAGTAAGTCCCGAATTTCCATTAATAATTCTTCTTTTGTGTCCATCACTTTCTCTGCTTCGGCTTTTTCTTCTTTCTTTTTAAAACGATTTAAAAATTTAATAAAAAGAAAAATGGAAAAAGAGATGATAAAAAAGTCTACTACAGCTTGAAGAAAAAGTCCATATTTCAGTTGGGCACTACCAAATTGAATGGATAATTTTGTGAAATTAACACCGCCCAGCAGTAAGCCAACCAAGGGCATTAGAACATCTTGTACAAGAGATGTGACAATTTTTCCAAAGGCGCCCCCAATAATAACCCCGACAGCTAAATCAATAACGTTTCCCTTCATTGCAAACTGCTTAAATTCATTCCACATATCTATCCTCCATTTCAAGCTGATTAACTTCAATCACATGTTTGTCTCTCCATTATACACATATACAATTTTTGAAAAAAGTGAGAGTTGACAGGTCTTTGCTTTTTATCTATAGTATCCTTGTTAAATAAATATCTCATTCCCGTTAAATACGGAAAGAGGTTCATAGCAGATACCCTCTATAAAAAACTATGGAATGGAATAATTAAACCATATCCCTAGGGTATGGTTTTTATTTTATTTTCGAGTACTGTATGAAGCGGGTCATATTAGGAGGATCTATATATGGCGGGAAGAACAGATAAGGAACTAAAAGGTGTTACCTTGCTTGGCAACCAAGGCACGAAATATTTGTTTGAATATACTCCAGATGTGCTGGAGGCTTTTGATAACAAGCATCCAAACCGCGATTATTTTGTAAAATTTAATTTTCCTGAATTTACAAGTCTTTGTCCAAAAACAGGCCAGCCTGATTTTGCAACGATTTATATCAGCTATATCCCTGACCAAAAGATGGTCGAAAGCAAATCGCTCAAGCTCTATTTATTCAGCTTCCGCAATCATGGCGATTTCCATGAGGATTGCGTGAATATCATCATGAATGACTTAATTAAATTGATGGATCCCCGCTATATCGAGGTTTGGGGCAAATTCACGCCGCGCGGCGGGATTTCGATTGACCCGTACTGCAACTACGGACGCCCGGGGACGAAATATGAACAAATGGCGGAATACCGCTTAATGAACCATGATTTATACCCGGAAAAAATTGATAACCGCTAATCTCAAAAACATACATGCGACTTCCAACCCCATGTACGGAAAGAAAACATTTATGTGCAATACGCCAACACAATAAAGGCGGTGTGAGCGAAGCAAAAGATCACTGCTACGGAATCGTAAAATTTAAATTTTATCCTTAACTTGGATAAAATAAATCACTTTTGCGCAGCTCCGGCCCTTTTCACAAAAAACAGCCTCCCAATTTGGGAGGCTTAATTTATATCATTAAGAGAGGTTTTAGCGGGATATTTGTTTCCTGGGAATAGTTTTTCAGATTGTTTTTCTGCAAGCATGACCCTAAGCATTTCATCATTTTCTCTGGTCATTTCATAGACCATGACGATCCGTTTGATATCGTTTGGTTCGTAACCGCTTTCTTGGAAGTCCATAAAAAGCTTCATCCATTTTTCTTTCATGAGAAAAGGTTCATCCCCTAAATATTTGTTTTTCCGAACTGTCAGCGATGTAAGTCACTTTTGTTAATTTAATTTTAAAACTTTTTGCAAAATAATAAAGTAGCCCGAAAGGACTATCTTTGTGCTAAAAATCACTAATCTTTATGAAAAATGAACAATTTAAGGAGATTTCAATTTAAAAAATATTGAAGGGATATTTGAACATGCTAGTAATGGGGGTGAACAGGATGACTAATCGCAATCCGGTTGAATTTTCGAAGGAGTTTTTGGATCAAAGGAATAATTTAACGGGCCCGGATGATTCGGAAAAGGCGTCGTTTCCAGTGCGGCCGAAAAACGTTAAGATTCAGCAGACGAAAAATAGAGGGTAAAAGGGAAAGGGTCTGCCTCCATCCGGAGAGCAGACCCTGATTTTTTATTAAAATGCCCAATTGCCGTTCCGGAAGACGGGTTCTGTCTTTCCATCAGCGGTAATTCCGTCAATATTCATTTCAGCCGAACCGATCATGAAATCAACGTGGGTGATGCTTTGATTAAGTCCATTTTCCTTGAGTTCGTCCGTTGACATTTGCTTGCCGCCGTCAATGCAGAATGCATATGCGCTGCCAATCGCTAAGTGATTGGAGGCATTTTCGTCAAATAACGTATTAAAGAAAAGAATATTAGATTGTGAGATTGGCGAATCATATGGAACAAGAGCCACTTCGCCAAGATAATGCGAACCTTCATCTGTTTCCACTAAATGGCGGAGTATATCTTCGCCTTCTTCCGCTTTCACATCAACAATTTTTCCGTTTTCAAAGGTGATGCTGAAGCGGTCAATAATGTTACCGCCGTAGCTGAGCGGCTTTGTGCTCGCAACCGTTCCGTTCACGCCTGTTTTTAACGGAACCGTGAAAACTTCCTCTGTCGGCATGTTGGCCATAAATTCAACGCCGCTCTCGCTGACACTGCCGGCCCCGACCCAAAGATGACTTTTCGGAAGCTCAATCGTTAAATCGGTTCCAGGTGCGGTGTAGTGGAGTTTGGCATATCGTTTTTCATTTAAATAATGGACTTTTTCGTGCAGATTTTGGTCGTGTTTTTTCCAGGCTTCTACTGGATTGTCGGTGTCAACTCTGGTTGCTTTAAAGATGGCTTCCCAAAGCTTCGCGACTTGATTTTCCGCTGGCACATCCGGGAATACTTTCGCTGCCCATGCAGGTGAAGCTGCTGCAACAACCGTCCAGCTGACTTTGTCAGATTGGATCATTTTCCGGTAGTTGGCCAGGGCTTTGCCGGCGGCCTTCTGGAAGCTTGCAATCCGCTCAGGGTTGACGCCTTTTAATAAGTCAGGGCTTGAGGCAATAACCGACATAAAAGCGGCACCTTTTTCAGCCAGGTCTTCGGTCTCCTTGGCGCGAAATTCCGGATAAACCGTAAAGGTTTCATCGGGAGCCAAATCGTATTTTGTTCTTGAAACCGTATCATCCGCCCAGTTGACCACGACGTCTTTTGCACCGATTTCGTATGCTTTTTTTACAATCAGGCGCACGAGTTCAGCGCCATCTAAAGTGGCATTGACAACCAATGTTTGTCCTTTTTGCACGTTTACGCCCACCTGAACGGCAAGCTCTGCATATTTCTCTAGATTTCTTTGAAAATCACTCACTGTTTAGCCTCCTTTGATCAAACCTATTGTTTATTTTATCCTTTTCTTTTGGAAAAATAAACTAAGTGTGTTGTCCAAAAAAAGCTAAAGGAATGCGGGTTCATGCAAATCGTGCCCTTTCATGAGGAGGAGTCTGGGAAAAGGGAACAAATAGCAAGAAATAGGGCCTTTTCAAAAAAAAGGCGGGCCCGGGTAACGAATCGTTACTCGAGTCCGCCCATTTCCAATCCCTGTCTTTTTTCAAAAAGATAAAACATTACCCAATACAGCCCGATACTTAATAAACAAAGTAAAGCAAGTATTGCGAATGTCCATGTGTAGCCAATCCAGGCACTCATCGGGATAAAGACGGGAGCGACCATGCGGCTGAACGTCCAGCGCAGACTCGAAGCGGCAAAATATTGGCCTCGCATCGTTTCCGGCGCCAATTTCGCGACAAAACTTTGCTGAACTCCGGCGCTCGTCAATTCCCCGAAAGTGGAAACTGCCATAACAAGTACAAATCCCCAAAACGAGCTGGTCATGCTTAGGAAAAAGATCGATACGGCGTAAAGCATGGAGGAAAGAACGAAAGCAGTCCGCTCATCAAATCTTCCCATCCATTTTGTTACCAATACGGTCAATACAGCAACCAGTAAACCATTTTCCGCCAAAACGATCCCAAATACCTGCTCACCATTAAGCGTAAATATGGAAAATAGGGTTTCGCTCCTCAGAACATCCTTAATATAAACGGGAATTAATAAATCCAGCTGGACAAAGGTCAGCCCAGAAAGCACTCCCGCCAAAATGAAAAGCAGAAAGGTTTTATCTTTCACAATCATCGAATAATCCTGAAGCTGATTTTTTAAAAAATAATACCATTTGCCATCATATTCACTAAAAGCACCCGCCCGGACAGGTTTTGTTTCTCTTGTCCATTTTGAGAGGATCAACCCGAGCAAAAAACAGATAGTACCGGCTGCAACCAAAAGCTGAAAACGGTAATTTTCAAATAAGACAGCGCCAATCAACGGTCCAATAACCACTGCGATATTGAGGGCAGTATAAAAAACAGCAAATACTTCACTGCGGTTCTCCTCTTCTACTACGTCGGCAACCATCGCCTGGCTTGCCGGCCAATAAAGTGCGCCAAAAACACCAGCAACGGTAAATGCCGCAAACCCAAGCAAAGGTGATTCAAACCACGGGGAGCCGGCGAAAGCAAACGTAAAGAAGGAAAGACCTTGTCCGACCGCAGACAATACCATCATCCGCTTTCTGCCGAAGCGGTCTGCGCAATAACCGCCCATCAAGTTTGCCATGACGGAAAAAAACTGCGAAAAAACCAATAAAAAGCCCGCTTTATTTTTTCCAAATTCATCAGCAAAATAAATCGTCAGAAAGGGAAAAAACATCCAATAAGAAATATTCATCACCAATTCGCCAAACAAGCGAACCTTTAAATTCCGGTCCCAATCTCGTATCTTCATGTGTTGTTCCTCATCTCTATCTGCAAAAAATAATCTGTTACCATGGGGAAAACTAAAAACAATGATGTTTCTACCTTATTCTTCGTCAATAATCCTGATGTTTTAATGTCTGTTTTGGTAATTTGCTAAAACATGTTTCAAGCATACGAATTATGTTATATTAAACGGTACAAAGTATTTAAAGGAGATTGGGGAATTATGGCAAAAAGCCTTGTTTTAGCTGAAAAGCCTTCAGTTGCACGGGATATTGCAAATGTCTTGAAATGTACGAAAAAAGGAAACGGATTTTTAGAGGGAGATAAATATATTGTAACTTGGGCGTTGGGACACCTGGTAACGCTGGCTGACCCTGAAAGTTATGATGTGAAATATAAAACATGGAATTTAGAAGATCTGCCAATGCTGCCGGATCGCTTAAAGCTTACCGTTATCAAACAGTCCGGCAAGCAATTTAATGCGGTAAAATCCCAACTGTTGCGGAAAGATGTCAGTGACATTGTGATCGCAACAGATGCCGGACGCGAGGGCGAGCTGGTCGCCCGCTGGATTATTGAAAAAGCAAAAGTCAATAAACCGATAAAACGTCTTTGGATCTCATCTGTTACCGATAAAGCGATTAAAGACGGATTTGCCAACTTGAAATCAGGTAAATCATATGAAAATTTATATGCATCTGCGGTTGCCCGATCCGAAGCGGACTGGTATATCGGCCTTAATGCAACCCGCGCCTTAACAACCCGATTCAACGCCCAATTGAACTGCGGACGTGTCCAGACTCCTACTGTCGCTATCATTGCGGCGCGCGAGGAAGAGATCAAAAACTTCAAACCGCAAACCTATTACGGCATTGAGGCTCAAACCACCGATAAATTGAAGCTGACCTGGCAGGATGCCAAAGGCAACAGCCGCAGCTTTAATAAAGAAAACACTGAGGCAATTGTGAAAAAATTGGGAAGACAAAATGCGCGTGTTACGGAGATTGAAAGGAAGCCGAAGAAGTCCTTTTCTCCCGGTCTTTATGATTTAACAGAATTACAGCGTGATGCTAATAAAATATTCGGCTACTCGGCTAAAGAGACACTGAATATTATGCAAAAGCTGTATGAACAGCATAAAGTGTTAACGTATCCGCGTACCGATTCACGCTTTATCTCATCCGATATCGTGCCAACGATTCCGGAGCGTCTTAAAGCCTGTGGAATTGGCGAATATCGTTTACTGACAAGCAAAATTTTAAAAAAGCCCATTAAGGCATCTAAAGCTTTTGTAGATGACAGCAAAGTATCCGATCACCATGCGATCATCCCAACGGAAGGCTATGTGAACTATTCAGCGTTTACAGATAAAGAACGGAAAATTTATGACTTAGTGGTTAAACGGTTCCTGGCCGTCTTATTCCCTGCTTTTGAATATGAACAGTTAACCCTTCATGCAAAAATTGGCGAGGAAAACTTTGTTGCCAGAGGAAAAACGATACTATCGCTGGGCTGGAAAGAGGTTTACAATAATCATCCCGATGATGAAGATGATAGCGATGATTTGAAAGAACAGATTTTACCGCGTATCGAAAAAGGGGATACATTACACGTAAACCTAATTGCACAGACATCCGGTCAAACCAAGCCGCCAGCCCGCTTTACCGAGGCGACATTACTATCGGCAATGGAAAATCCGACGAAGTATATGGATACGCAGAATAAACAGCTCGCAGAAACTTTAAAATCAACCGGGGGACTTGGTACGGTTGCGACAAGAGCAGATATTATTGACAAGCTGTTTAATTCATTTTTAATCGAAAAACGCGGTGGCAAAGACATTCATATTACTTCTAAAGGCCGTCAATTATTGGATTTAGTTCCAGAAGAGCTGAAATCTCCAACCTTGACAGCAGAGTGGGAACAGAAGCTTGACCAAATTGCTCATGGCAAGCTGAAAAAAGAAGTGTTCATCGGTGAAATGAAGAATTATACAAAGGAAATTGTTGCAGAAATTAAGACAAGCAGCAAAAAATACAAGCACGACAATATCTCCACAAAAAACTGCCCGGACTGTGGAAAGCCAATGCTTGAAGTGAATGGAAAAAAAGGAAAAATGCTTGTTTGTCAGGACCGTGAATGCGGGCACCGTAAAAATGTCTCCAGAGTCACCAATGCCCGCTGCCCGCAATGCCATAAAAAATTGGAGCTGCGCGGTGAAGGCGAAGGGCAAATCTTTGCATGTAAATGCGGGTATCGTGAAAAACTATCTGCTTTCGAAGCACGGCGCAAAAAAGAATCCGGCGGTAAAGTGGATAAACGGACTGTGCAAAAGTATTTGAAAAACCAGCAAAAAGATGACGAACCTTTAAATAACGCGCTTGCTGAGGCATTAAAAAAATTGAAACTGGATTGATATTTGGGGATTACACTGGGGTGTAATCCTCTTTTTTGAGGCATCAAATAGGAATTCTACAAATTTGAGGAACAATTCTACAAAATTTATGAGGAATTCAACGAAATTTGAGGGGAATTCTACAAAAATCCAGTACGATTCTACAAAGTTCACATAATCGCAACAAATTTGACCGAAAAAAGGCGTGAGCAAGCCACGCCTTATCCTTCATCTTCTTCCGTTCTCCTGTTTTTGAAAGCCTCCTGTGTGACAAGCAATTCCTCATCTTCCTGTGCTTCCGTATCGTGTTTTTCCGTTAATCCGTCACTTGGAAAATCGCCTGGATGATTCTTCTTTTTGTGGTTAAAATGCTCACCGCGACCCACCATCACCACTCCTTTCGTCTTCGAATGTAGCATCACCCATTTTGCCAAAAATATTCTGAGCTTTTCTAATCCAGTAAGCATATGAATATAAAAAACATCAGGGGAGGGGCGAAAATGCCAAGTCATATCCAGGCGAGCGAATTAGCGGCCAGTCCGGATTTTTTTTATGCGACGCGTGATGACCAGGCGCCATTATTTACAACAGACGCGGTCATTGATGGAAAAATAATAGAAGTGAGTCTAAATGATTATCTCGGAAAGTGGGTACTCTTGTTTTTTTACCCAAGCGATTTTACTTTCGTTTGACCGACTGAACTGGCGGCGGTCGCTGCTGTTCATAAAGAATTAGCATCATTAAATACATTGTCGCTTCCGATTAGCACCGACAGCGTGTTTTCCCATAAAGTTTTTCTGGAAACTTCACCTTCATTGAAAAATTTTCAAGGGGCATTGCTAAGTGATCGAAACCAGGAAATTTCCCGGGCTTATCGGGTTCTGGATGAAAAATCAGGCGCATCCTTCCGGGCCTCATTTTTTATCGATCCCGATCAAATCATCCGCGCTAAATTTATTTATCCAAGGGAAGTCGGACGCAATCTCGATGAACATATCCGATTATTAAAAGGGCTTCAATATGCCAATCAAACCGGCCAGGGCATCCCGGCCAATTGGCAGCCTGGCCAGCCTGGGATCATCCGCGATCCAAAAAAGATCGGCAAGATTTAAGTATAAAGAGGGAAACTTCTTAAGGGAACTTCCCTCTTAATGCTTCTCTACTATTTTATATTCCAGAAGATGCGGTTTATAATAACAATGAAGATTCCGAAAAAAGGAGATCAATCATGGATCTATTTCACATTCTTTCCGAAGAAAAGATTAAAAAGGCATATGAGGATGGGGAGTTTGAGCGGCTGCCTGGATTTGGAAAACCGCTGAAGCTTGATGACGATCTCTCCGGCATTCCCGAAGAACTGCGGATGGCATACAAAGTCATGAAAAATGCCGGCTATACGGAAGAAGAAAGCAACCTGCGAAAAGAAATGATGACGATCGAAGACTTGATCCGTAAATGCAGCAACGAGCAGGAAAAAGAAGCTCTCCAAAAACAGCTGAATGAAAAAATACTTCGGTTCAATCGGCTTCTTTCAAGCAGAAAGGTCAGAACGAATTCCTCCGCTTTTCGCAGATATGAAACTAAGATTAACACAAAATTCCATAAATAAACCCAATTATCTATTTAAACCAAAAAGGGACACAAGCACATATCCCAAAACGGACAGCAAAATCGAGCCGGCTAAACTCGCCATGAACGGTTTTTTGGCCAATCTTTTAAAGGAAGCAAACTCAACGCTCAAGCCCAGTCCTGCCATTCCCATGGCGATAAAGAGGTATGCAATCGTAACGGCATATTGGGCCGAGGCCAAAGGGATGATTCCCAGCGAGTTCATGCCGCTGACCGCAAGAAAGCCGAGGATAAACCATGGAATCGGCAAAGAAGCAGGCCCTCTTCCGCTCGTTTCACCATTCTTCTTCCGCAGAAAAAAACCTATCGCAACTGCAGCAGGTACCAATAGGGCAACACGGGTCAGTTTTACAATCAAGGCAAGATCAACCGCTTCCGCTCCAATCGGATCTGCAGCAGCAATCACATGTGCGACTTCGTGCAAGGTTGCACCGCTAAAAATGCCGTATCCATGGGCCGACAATCCTAATACCGGATAGAAAAGCGTATAAAGAAGAGTGAAAACCGTACCCAAAACAGCGACAATCGCCGCTCCAACTGCTGTATTTTCTTCGTTAGCTTTGACTTGCGAAGAGATGGCACAAACTGCTGCCGCCCCGCAAATGGCAGTCCCGCAGGCTGTTAAAATCCCAAGCTCCGTCCCGACTCCGAGCCATTTGCACAATCCATAAACGACTATAATCGTAAACACAATATTGATTGCAGCAATCAGAAAAACCTTCCATCCGGCATGATAGATATCTGCCAGATTCAGCCTCATTCCGAGCAGGACAATTCCAAATCTGAGCATTTTTTTATTAGAAAAAGAGATTCCTTGAATAAAGTTTTGCGGGATCGGCAACACCGCTCTCCATAGCATTCCAAGCAAAATCGCCAGCACCAGCGGCCCGATAATCCCCGCATAGGGCAATCCTGATAGTAGTTTCGCCGCCAAAGCAATGATGAATGTCAGGACGCACCCCGTCACGACTCCAAAATTCCCTCTCACTATTCCTTTTACCATTATTTTCTCCCCCTAAACTGTATACGTTTACTTTAAAGCATGGTAACTTATTAGTGAAATACATATTGTTGATTCTAAATATTAATATTTTTAATAATAAAAGGGGAAATCGGGATGTATTACGATGCATTAAAGACGTTTATTGCGGTAGTCGAAGAGGGGAATTTTACAAAAGCCGCTGAAAAGAGGCTTATTTCTCAGCCAAGTGTTAGCGTACACATCCAAAATCTTGAAAGGGAATTTGATACGACCTTATTTGTCCGTTCACCGAAAAAGCTCCAGCTTACGGCAACAGGAGAGCTTTTGTACGAACGGGCCTTGCAGATTCTGCAAATCTATGAAACAACGAAAGAGGAGATTTTAGGGCACCGCCACTCAGCGCAGCTCGAAGTCAAAATTGGAGCAAGCTTTACCATTGGGGAATATGTGCTGCCGCAGCTCCTTGAAATGCTGTGCGAGCAATATCCTGATATCAAGCTTGAAATAACGATCGGAAATACGAATGAAATTGTTGAACAAGTAAAGCTTTTTCATGTTGATATCGGCTTAATCGAAGGGCAGTGCAATGAAAAAAGCGTAACGGTTTTTCCATTTATGAAGGACGAGCTGAAAATGGTGGCAGCGTTTCATCATCCATTGACGCGGCAAAAAGAGGTCAGTGTCGAAGAGCTGCAAAATCAGACATGGGTAGCGAGAGAAAAAGGCTCGGGAACAAGAGCCTTTTTGGATCATGTTTTACGGACACATGGGCTTAAAACACGCAACATCATTTCAATCAGCAGTGCGCAGGGAGTAAAAGAAGCGGTCATCCGCGGGATTGGTTTATCGCTGCTATCGCAATTTACGATTGCGCGCGAGCTTGAGCATCAACATTTAGGGATCATTCCGATCAAAGATGAAGCCTTTTTGCGGAGGTTTTCATGCGTTTATTCTCCTATCGCTGGTAATAATAAGGCAATTGAAGTGGTAACGGACTTTTTAAAAAAGATGAATCCTTGATGATAATCTGTAAAACGAAAATTCTATCCAGCTATTAAGATTCACAGATTCCTGTCGAAATAAAGAATAAGGATTATTTTGAATAAAAATAAACATAAAATGAAGCAGATGAATGGCAGATAGGTGATAGAGATGGATAAAACATCGGTTCTCGGTATTATTGTTGGTGTAACGGCAATTGCAGTCGGCATGGTATTAAAAGGGGTAAGCTTTGCTGCCCTGCAAAATCCAGCCGCCATTTTAATTATCATTGTTGGAACAATCGCAGCGGTTACAATCGCGTTTCCCACAAACGAAATAACGAAAGTTCCCAAGCTTTTTAAAATTGTTTTTACAGAGCAAAAACTGATGGATTCAACGGAATTAATCCGCTTGTTCTCAGAATGGGCCCAGCTTGCAAGAAAAGAAGGCTTGCTTGCTCTTGAGGCAAAAACAAATGAGATCGACGATGATTTTTTAAGGAACGGTTTGTCGCTTGCCGTTGACGGACAAAGCGCGGATTATATAAGAGATGTATTAACGGAAGAAATCGACGCCATGGAAGAACGGCATGCAACAGGGGCAGCGATCTTTTCCCAGGCAGGAACCTATGCGCCGACACTTGGGGTATTGGGGGCCGTACTTGGTTTGATTGCCGCTCTCGGAAATATGAATAATACGGAGGAGCTTGGGAAGGCTATTTCGGCTGCGTTCGTTGCAACTCTGTTGGGGATTTTTACAGGATATGTTTTATGGCATCCTTTTTCCAATAAGCTTAGGAGAAAATCTAAGCAAGAGGTGAAATTAAAGCAGCTGATGATTGAAGGAATCTTATCGATTTTAGAAGGAGAAGCGCCGAGGGTCATTGAACAGAAACTAGCATCTTACTTGCCTGCGGGAGAACGGAAGAAAATCCTTGTAGAAAGCGTTGTGAAGAAGGATGAGTAGGCGGCGCAAGAAAAAAAAACAGGAAGAGGAGCATATGAATGAATCATGGCTGATTCCGTATGCGGATATTTTAACCTTGCTGTTGGCCTTATTTGTTATTTTATTTGCAATGAGCTCCGTTAACGCCCAAAAATTTAGCGTTCTTTCCAGGGCTTTTAATGAAATGTTTACGGGCGGAACGGGCATTCTTCAATTTGATACACCTGTACCGGCAGGGAACGCAAATGGACAGAACGTAACAAAAAGCGGGCTGGGGAAAGATGGATCTCAACAGAAAGGAACAACTAAAGACCAGCAACAGCAAAACCAGCAACAGCAACAAAAACAGCAACAGCAAACTGAAAAGATAAATAAGGAAGACTTGCTAAAATTACAGTCTACATTGAATAGTTATATTTCTAAAGATAATCTGGGAACGGACCTTCAGACTGCGATTACTACAGAAGGGCTGTTAGTGACAATCCGAAATGATATCTTATTTGATTCCGGGAGTGCAGAAGTGCGAAGTGAGAACCTAAATACGGCGATGGAAATTTCTAAATTGCTGACAATGGATCCGCCAAGGAATATTATTATCAGCGGCCACACTGATAATGTTCCAATCAGTAATTCAAAGTATGCTTCCAACTGGGAGCTAAGTGTGATGCGCGCCGTGAATTTTATGAGGATCATAATGGACAACAGCAAGCTCGACCCAAAATATTTCAGCGCAAAAGGCTTTGGAGAATATCAGCCCGTTGCCTCAAACGATAGCCCGGATGGCAGGGCCAAAAACAGAAGAGTTGAAATTTTAATATCACCAAAGATAAAACAATAGTATCAAAGAAAACATACATGAGTCTCAACTCATAATCCATGTATGGAAAGAAAACAAGTCTGAGCAATACACCAACATAATAAAGGCGGTGTGAGCGGAGCAAAGTTGAACCTTTTCAAAGAGGAAGATCCTGTTCCTCGCTTTGACTGGTTAAAAACAACATGACTTTTGCGCAGCTCCGCCCCTTTTCCAAAAAAAAGAAGCATGCCCCGCTCAGGTTTGGAGGTGTGCTTCTTTTTTGAAAAAATAAAAGCCGTTCTTGATATGTGTATCATGACAATCGATTTTGCCATGCTTCTGTATGTAGTTAGACGGTAGTCCCTTTATTGCATTGATTTAAAAATTTCCGTATTTCTTCAATGGACAATCCCGCATTTTTTGCTTCTAAGATGAGCTCGATCCATTCAGTATCCATACCTTTTACATTTCCACTATTATTTTGCACTCATTTCACCCCTAAAATACAAAACGTACCAGGCAGCTCGGCTGTCATAGCAAAATCATGCCTTAGACCCGCAGCTTTGCGCCCCTGCCTTTCAGAAGGTTTGCCCTAGCTGGAAAATGCCGCCTAAGTATCCTGCTTTATTCTTAGGACGATTTTACTTAAGACACTTTAAATTAATTATAATTTGAAATCCTTTATTAAGTTGTAGTATTTTGTCAACATAAACGAATTTGTTCCTAAATTTTTCTGCAAAAAAAGTGAAAAAGTGACATGGATAACGGGTCAAATAGACCATAAAAAAGCAATTTGTCGAACGGGATGGCAATAAAAAAATGAGACAGCAACTGTGCCTCATTTTTTTGTTTGGTCATTCCGCCATTTGTTAAATTCAAGAAAGTCCCGGAATTGTTCCTTCGAGACCCCTGAATTCATCGCTTCTTGGACAAGAGCCATCCAATCGCTATCAAGCTCTTCTTTATTTATTTGTTCGTGAATTAAATGATCAACGGGTACATTGAGTACTGCAGCAATTTTTTCCAAGAATTGAATGGAAGGATTGCGCTGTAAATTCCTTTCCAAGGAACTTAAGTAAGATTTCGCTACCCCAGCTAGATCAGCAAGTTCAGATAATGACATTTTCTTTTCGGTACGAAGTTTTTTTACGCGATCACCAATCATGCTGTTCACACACCTTAAATTCGATTTTATCTTATTTTATCAAAGAAAACCGGCAGGTTCCATATTAAGAACGTTTATATCTTACAATCGTATGAACTTTTTTATAATTGAAATTATTTCATCAGGAAAAGCCAATTCTTATCTCTGCCTTTGAAAAAAGTGAAGGTAAACGATAATATAGAGGGAGCAGATAAAGAAATGAATATAAGGGGCGGGAAGAACATGATTGTACTAAAATCGATCCGAGAAATTGAAAAAATGAAAGATGCGGGTAAAATACTCGCTGCATGCCATAAAGAAATCGCAAAGCTGATTAAACCGGGAATCACTACATGGGAAATTGATCAATTTGTTGAGGCCTTTTTGAAAAAAAATAATGCTACACCAGAACAAAAAGGATACAAGGGGTATGAATATGCTACTTGTGCCAGTATTAATGATGAAATCTGCCACGGTTTTCCGAGGAAAGAGCCTTTAAAAGAAGGCGATATTGTCACTGTTGATATGGTCGTTAGATATAATGGTGCTTTAGCTGATTCGGCTTGGAGCTATGCCGTTGGAAATATTTCAGAGGAAAACGAGCATCTATTAAAAGTGACAAAGGAGGCCCTGTACAAGGGAATTGAGGCAGCCGTTCCCGGCAATCGAATCGGGGACATCGGTTACGCCATCCAGAAATATGTGGAAAGTGAAGGCTTATCCGTTGTTCGCGACTTTATTGGCCATGGCATTGGGGCAGTGATCCATGAGAAACCGGATGTTCCGCATTATGGATTGGCAGGAAAAGGGCCAAGAATTAAAGAGGGAATGGTCTTTACGATTGAGCCAATGGTGAACATTGGAAGATACCAAACCAAGATGGACAACAACGGCTGGACAGCCCGAACCATTGATGGAAAAAATTCAGCCCAATATGAACACACTCTTGCGATCACAAACGAAGGAACCTTGATCTTAACGGAACAAGATGAAATTTAAAAGGCTGACCATTATCAGTCAGCCTGCTTTTTGTAAGTAAAGTATAAAAGTTTGGACTTTGAGAATTGTCCAGCTTCACAAGAATAAGCTTCGGAAGCGAAGCATCGCACGAAGGAAAAGCTTTAGCTTTTTCGAGGAGCGCCTAGCCCCTCAGGGTCAAATAACCTTCGGCCCAAAAAGTCAAAGTGCGGACTTTTTGGGCCGAAGAACATTTGACCATCGGGGCTGAGCACTAAGGGATGCTTCTATGAATATGCATCGCAAGAACAAGCTGTGCTTGTTCTGAAGGCGCTTGTGCTTTTCTTAATTATTGCTTTCTTAAATTTCCAAGTTCCTCGACGAGTGCCTGCATCTCATTGGGACTGAAGGAATTCTTTTTCATAACGAGATCATAAATATCTTTTAGCTCTTCGTACATTTCTTCATCAAAATGAGTAGGTTTGATCGCGCCTAAGTTGAGTACTTTTAATTTTTCTTTTATTTTTTCAATCATAAATTCAACATTTTCAGCTGATTTCTGAGATAAATTCACTCATGTCACCCTTTCCGCTAATGTACCATCATCTTTCCATGTTCTAAACCAAAAGTCAACGAAAAAAGGTTGGATGGCCGGGAAAAAGCGGAAGAAAAAGAAGCATAAAATTGCGCGCAATTATCCATATTGTTTAAGGAGAGGTTCATCATGCCGAATTCAAATAAGTTCTGGAAAGGAATGCTTTTGGGGGCGCTGGCCGGCGGCGCGATCAGTTTATTAGACAGGCAGACACGGCAGGCGATGAAGCAAAACTGCCAAAAAGCAGCTGACAGCGTCAAGTATGTGATCAAAAATCCCGGAGAAATCACGGATCAACTCAAAGAAAAGGCTTTAAGATTTAAAACAACCGTTGAAGAAGTGGGGGAAGATCTTTCCTATATTGCCGGTAAAGTCGAGGAATTAAAGGAGACGACACCTCAAGTAGCAAAAATGCTGAAAGAAACGAAAGATACCCTTTCAAAAAAAGATGAGGCAGATCCTATCGAAATGGAAGAAATGTGACTGACGAAAAAGAGGTGAAAGAGTGGAAGCACTCGGAGACATCAGAGACATCAATTCTTCTTTAGTAAAGAAGCTGTGGCATCGGATCAAAGAGGATGACCTGCCCGGATTGTCAGCACAATTAGCTTATTATTTCCTTCTTTCACTGTTTCCGCTGTTAATTTGTATGTTTACGCTGCTCCCCTTTCTGCCGATTCCGCACGAGGATTTGCTCAGCGTCATCAGAGGGTTTGCACCGACAGAGGCGATGGACTTAATTGAGGTCAATCTGATGGATATAATGAGCCAGCGCAACGGCAAACTCCTTTCATTAGGGGTTATCGGGACCATTTGGTCGGCTTCAAATGGAATCAACGCAATCGTCGTTGCCTTTAACAAGGCATACGATGTCAAAGAAAGCCGGTCATTTCTTGTATCCAGCGGGATGGCGGTCATGCTTACGTTTGGGATGATTTTTGTCTTTATCACTGCAGTTATTCTTCCCGTTTTTGGACAGGAAATCGGGGCATTCGTATTTTCTCAATTTGGTTTTATGGATCAGTTTCTGTTGGTCTGGGAAGCCCTGCGCTGGGTGATCAGTGCATTGGTCTTATTTCTGATTTTTACGGGTCTGTACTGGATTGCGCCAAATGTGAAGATGCGGTGCAGAAGCGCATTTCCTGGTGCTGCTTTCTCAACGGTGGGCTGGATTATCTCCTCAGTGGCTCTGTCCTATTACGTTGATCATTTTAACAACTATTCTTTGACGTACGGAAGCATCGGGGCGATCATCGTTTTAATGATCTGGCTTTATATTACTGCGTTTATCATCGTCCTTGGCGGAGAAATTAATGCTTTTTACAGTGAAAAGGCGAAAAAAAGCTGTTAATTTGTCCACAACTTTCCTTTATGAAATTTGCTGATTTGCCCAAACTATGATGGGGCAGCAAACCCAAATCATACAGGGAGGTTTCTCAAAATGACGAAACATACCAAAAAAGACGGCGGGACGAAACAAAAGGGAAAAAGCAGACCTAAACATAAAACTTCAGGATCCGCAAACGGATCGAACGGATATCACTAAGAAAAGCGTAAGCATCCGCTTTGCGGCATATGAAAAAGGGAAAGGACCGGATCATCTCCGGTCCCTTTTTGGCTATTTAAGAAGTCTCAGGCTGTTTAGAATAACAAGGATGGTGCTTCCTTCATGGCCGATGACTCCGAATGGAAGATCGAGCGCTTGGAAGAAGTTCGAAGAAATCAGTACCATAATCACTGCAATCGAAAAGACGACATTTTGTTTAATGATTCTGTTCATTCTTCGGGAAAGCTTAACGGCTTCAGCGATTCTCGGTAAATCATTTTTCATTAACACAACGTCAGCCGTCTCAAGAGCGACATCTGTTCCTTCACCCATGGCAATGCCGACATTGGCCGTTGCAAGGGCAGGAGCATCATTGATACCGTCTCCAACCATGGCAACCGTGGCGAACTTCGTTTTAAGATCTTTAACGTGCTCTACTTTGTGTTCCGGCAGGCACTCCGCAATATAGTGGTCCACATGGCTTTCCGCTGCGATCGCTTTTGCCGTTTTTTTACTGTCTCCGGTTAACATGATCGTGTAGATTCCCTCTTTTTGCAGCCTGTTAATAGCAAGTTTCGCTTCTTCACGGACCACATCTTTCAAGGCAATCACGGCAATTAACTCACCATTTTTTTGGACGTAAACAAGCGTGTTTCCCTGTGTTGCCAAGTCTTGCGGTTTTCCGCCGGCAAAACTTTCCGCTTCTTCTCTGCCAATAAAATCAGCCTTGCCAATTTTCCATTGATCTCCGTCAAAATCCGCTTTTACGCCCCAGCCCGGAACGTCTTCAAGGCCTTCAGGTTTATGCAGGTCTTTGTTAACAGCCGCTTTTGCGTATTTGACAATAGCCTGTGCAAGCGGATGGTTCGAGTAATTTTCGATGGATGCCGCTTTCCAGATGAGTTCTTCTTTGTTGATGCCGTCTTTGACGATCACTTCTGTTACTTCTGGTTTTCCTTTTGTTAGTGTGCCGGTTTTATCAAGGGCAATCGCTTCTAAATGGCCGAGATTTTCTAGGTGGACTCCGCCTTTAAATAAAATGCCGTGGCGTGCCCCGTTTGAAATCGCCGACAGGGTAGCAGGCATAATGGAAGCAACTAAAGCACACGGTGAAGCAACAACCAGCAAAATCATCGCGCGGTAAAATGCTTCGTGCCAGCTCCATCCCAATAAGAAGTGCGGAAGGAACATCATTAAGACAACTACCATTAAGACGACTTTAACGTATCTTCCTTCAAAGCGTTCGATAAACAGTTGTGACGGTGATTTTTCGCTTTGCGCTGATTGAACAAGATCAATGATTTTATGGAATAAAGTTTCATCGTTTCTTTTTGTCACTTCAATTGTCACCGTACCGGTCATATTAACGGTACCGGCAAAAACTTCTTCCTGAATGCTTTTGGAAACAGGCATCGATTCACCCGTAATCGCCGCCTCATCAATATTTGTCTGTCCTTTGATGATCATGCCGTCTGACGGAATTCTCTCACCGGGTTTAACAAGAATATGATCTCCCACCTGCAGCTCGGCAACAGGAACCTTTTTTTCCAAACCGTTTGTGACCAGAAGGGCCTCTTCCGGCTGAAGCTCCATCAAGGATGAAATTTCCTTATGGCTTTTGTTCATCGTGTAAGTTTCCAGAGCGCCGCTAAGTGAGAAGATAAAGATTAAGATTGCGCCCTCTGTCCAATAACCAATAATGGCAGAACCAATTGCTGCAAAAATCATCAGCATTTCCACGTTTAAATCTTTTTGCTCAATGGTATCTGCAATTCCTTCTTTTGCCTTGGCAAAGCCGCCGATAAGAAAAGCCAATATATATGAAATCATCGAAATCTCACTAATATGTGCTTTTTCCAGCAGCCATCCTGCGGCAATCAGTACACCGCTCGTGATAGCGGCAATCAGTTCGGCATGCGGCTTTGCTTTCTCAAAAAAACTGACAGGCTCCACCTTACTTTTTTGAATAACTTGAGCATTTGAGCTCATAAAAAATTCCTCCCCTTTAATTACGTGTTTCGTTTCTCGTGCACCCTCATCCAGGAAAAAGAGTACCTCCCCCATTAATTGAGAAATATAATCAAATTCACTACCCCTAAAAAGCACGAAAGCTGCCATCCGAAGATGACAGCAGCCAAAAACATCATTTATATTATTTTTCTCAATATTAACACAAGTGTTAATAATAAAAAAATAAAACGCTCTTTATTTATGATATTTTTAATATAAACCATTTGTTTATATAGGAAAAGCTAAAAATGAAACAAATTCTGCTCTTTGCCGTACAAATAATAAAGCTGCAGATTTGCCGCAGCCAGGTCCGTATCTAGATGGACGGAACAAAACGGGAGATTCCTTGCGTTAGAGGAATGTTTAAAGGAAAATAGAGGATGGGTTAGGAGCGGAATGGAATTTATATGGGCAAAAAAGATTTGATACATAAATGGAGGGAATATATTGGTCAATAAGATATTTATGTTGTTGATGGTCATTGGCGTGCCGTTATCGATTATTGGTACGTTGCTGCATTGGTCCAGTTTAATTATGTTTATCATTTACTGCTTGAGCATCATTGCCTTAGCAAGCTTTATGGGAAGAGCAACTGAGAGCCTGGCTATTGTAGCAGGTCCGCGGATCGGTGGACTGCTCAATGCCACCTTTGGAAATGCCGTCGAGCTGATTATTTCCATTTTTGCCCTGAAGGCAGGACTTGTCGGAGTGGTGTTAGCATCGTTAACGGGTTCTGTTCTGGGAAACTTATTGCTTGTTGCCGGTCTATCCTTTTTTGTCGGGGGATTAAAATATAAACGTCAGCAATTTAATGTTTATGATGCCAGACATAATACCGTGCTGCTTATGTTTGCCGTGATCGTCGCTTTTTTAATCCCTGAAGTTTTTTCCATGAAGCTGGATTTTGGTGAGACGTTGTCGTTAAGCACAGGGATTTCGGTCATTTTGATTCTTCTTTATCTTTCCGCGTTATTTTTCAAGCTTGTTACCCATCGAGGTGTTTACCAGCATGACACTGAAACGGAGGGACATAATGAAGAAGAGCCGGAATGGGGAACAGGAAAAGCAGTTACTGTATTGTTTGCTGCTACACTTGCTGTTGCCTATATTTCGGAGAATCTTGTCCATACTTTTGAGTTTGTCGCGAAATCATTCGGCTGGACGGAGCTGTTTATCGGGGTCATTATCGTGGCAATTGTCGGTAATGCGGCTGAGCATGCATCCGCTGTATTAATGGCATTTAAAAATAAACTCGATGTGGCCGTTGAAATTGCCATTGGGTCCACCTTGCAGGTCGCGATGTTTGTCGCACCGGTCCTCGTCATTATTTCGCTATTCTTTGAGAAGTCAATGCCTCTTTTGTTCAGCTGGCCGGAGTTAATGGCAATGGTCGCATCGGTTCTTCTAATGGTTGTCATCTCCAATGATGGAGAAACGAACTGGTTTGAAGGACTGACATTAATCGCAGCTTATGCTGTGATGGGAATGGGATTTTTCTTGCTTTGATAAAAGGCAGGAGGTTAAAAAAAGAAGACTCTGGACCGTGACGGTTCAGAGTCTTCTTCATCTAAATAAAAACATAAACGTTAAACGTTAAATATAAGTATTAATTGGAAAAAATCAATCGCTTTTTGAATGGGACCATTTACCACCAACCTTCATGTTTAATGAGAACATTGACAAACACGAGTGTTGCATCTCATAAAGTAGGATATCCCAGCCTCCTTATAAATAGTAGTAATGTTAGCGAATTGATTACATTCCCCCTTTATTAAAGGTTACTTTTATTATAAACCCAATCGATAATAATGTAAATATTTTGACTATTACATTTAAATTACGAAAAAACGGAAAACTTTTTTTGAAATGGATAATATTGCGGAACTACGAAAAAACTATAAGAAGATGAAAAAAGACACGTATGAAGGGAGATTGTTTAAGTGAAAAGATATTCCTCTGTCCTAATGACACTTATTTTAACGTTCTTCTTATTGCCGGCCGTTTTTGCAGAAAAAAATGTCAAGAATGCTGAAATGGTCAAATATCAGGTTCCCGCATCCGTAAAAAATATTACCAAGGAAAACACATATCCAAACCCAACACAAGATGTCCCGCAGCTGCAGCCGAGCGAGCTCACAAAAAAATTGCTTGATTCTGCAAAGATTAAAATTGAAAACCCTGATTTGATTCGAATGTTAAATGAATCAAGTATTAACAGTACCCCATTTGCTTTGGGGTACCGGGCGATTGTATATCTTGGGCAATGGCCGCTTAACTACCAGTCATCAGAAACCTCGCCCAACTGGGAATTCCAAAAAATCAATACCAACTATTATGATAACCGCGGCGGGAATTCTCCTTACCAAATTCATTATGTGCAGGAGTCTCAAAAGATCATTAAAGGCGGGTTAACCGCAAAAGTACCGAATGCGGAAGATGTGAAAAAAATGATGCTTTTGAAGGCGGCGGAAAAAACCAAGTTTCCGCTTGCGTTTGAAACGGTTATCGGAGGCGGAACGAAAAATGATCAGGTGTACAATATACCCCCAAGCCGGTTAGGTTATTTATATGCTTATGCTCCGGCGGTGAATGAAAAAGGCAAGGTTACCTACGGAGAAGTTTATTTGATGTTAAAAGGAAACAAGAAATTCATTGTCGTCAAAAATGTTACATCGCAGGGGATTGGGGCTTGGATCCCATTACAGGATTATGTTTCCTTTGGTTTTATGTCATCAGAGCGCCCGAGATAAGGGAATGAAAAGACAAACTGACTTCTGCGGTAAGCGGAAGTCAGTTTTTTTTAAAGAAACGTTGCGAAAGCTGTCGTTTTTAGGGTAGGATGGAAACGGAAACAGGAAGGAGCGAAGAATTTGGGCAGTCCAATTAATGATAAAAATACACAAGTAACCTTTTTAAAGCAGCGGCTGAATATGTTTATGGAAGTTCTCGATGCCATTGATCCGGAGGAAGCTGATCTCGACGATGTCGACCGCTTAATTGAGATCATTGATGAACTCGAATCAAAATGCCGCGAATTTCATAACCGCGAAACAAAAGAATCTGTATAAAGCAGGTTCTTTTTTTATAAATTTTCAGAAAGCAACAAGGGAAATGTAACCGGTTTCGACCTTCTTCTTTAAATCTCAGGTCGATTAGAGTATAATGATAGCGGAAATAGTTGTAAAATTAGCACAAATCCTCTGGGATGAAATCTATGGAACAAAGGGAGAGGGGTACAGAATGAATTTAGAAAAACTTGAAGAAAGCATGTACAAGTTAGTTGTTGAAACTTCAACAAAACTTCCAAAAGATGTACGCCGCGCAGTTAAAGCAGCAAAGGAAAAAGAAAATGCCGGCACAAGAGCAGCATTGAGCCTCGCTACAATCACCACCAACATCCAAATGGCTGATGAAAATGTATCACCGATTTGCCAAGATACAGGTCTGCCAACTTTTAAAATTAAAACACCCGTTGGCGTAAACCAATTACAAATTAAAGAAGCTATTTATAATGCGGTTGTTCGTGCAACAAAAGAAGCAAAATTACGTCCAAACTCTGTTGACTCTTTAACAGGCGAAAACAGCGGAAATAACCTTGGGGCAGGTACTCCGGTTGTTAAGTTTGAACAGCATGAAAAAGATTATATTGATGTCCGCCTTATTTTAAAAGGAGGCGGCTGTGAAAATAAAAATATCCAATACAGTCTTCCTTGTGAAGTAGAGGGACTAGGCCGTGCGGGCCGTGATCTTGACGGTATCCGTAAATGTGTTATGCATTCCGTGTATCAAGCACAGGGACAAGGCTGCAGCGCCGGTTTCATTGGAGTCGGCATTGGCGGGGACCGTTCTTCTGGTTATGATTTAGCAAAAGAACAGTTATTCCGTCCTGTGGATGATGTGAATCCAAATGAAGATCTTCGCAAACTCGAAGAATATGTAATGGAAAATGCCAATAAGCTTGGAATTGGTACTATGGGCTTTGGCGGGGAAGCAACGCTTTTAGGATGTAAAGTCGGTGTGATGAACCGGATTCCAGCAAGCTTCTATGTATCAGTTGCCTATAACTGCTGGGCATACCGCCGTCAAGGGATTAAGCTAAACGCTGAAACTGCTGAAATCCAAGAATGGATGTACCAAGAGGGAGCAGATACAGATTTTGCTCAACCGGAAGCTGAACAACAAGCAGCTCCAGAAGCTGAAGTCATTAAACTTCAAGCACCGGTGACCGAAGAGCAAATCCGTGCATTAAAAGTGGGCGATGTTGTTGAAATTAACGGCATTATGCATACTGGCCGTGACGCTATCCATCACCACTTAATGAGCCATGATGCACCAATTGACTTAAACGGCCAAATCATTTACCATTGCGGTCCGGTTATGCAAAAAGATGCAGAGGGCGTATGGCATGTTCGTGCAGCTGGCCCGACTACAAGTATTCGTGAGGAGCCTTACCAAGGCGATATCATGAAAAAATTCGGTATCCGCGCTGTTATCGGTAAAGGCGGAATGGGACCTAAGACATTGGCTGCGCTTCAAGAGCATGGCGGTGTATACTTAAACGCTATCGGCGGTGCTGCTCAGTATTATGCTGACTGCTTCAAAGCAGTTGAAGGCGTTGATTTAATGGAATTCGGTATTCCTGAAGCAATGTGGCACTTGAAAGTGGAAGGTTTCAGAGCTGTTGTGACAATGGACTCTCATGGTAACAGCCTTCATGCCGATGTTGAAAAATCTTCATTGGAAAAATTAGCACAATTCAAGGATCGGGTTTTTAACTAAGATTCTTTAAGGGGCAGGCCTCGCATTTTGGTTGCGGGGCCTGTTTTTTTGTTGAAAAAAGGTAATTTTGACCGTTTAAATGTGTCGGGTTTGTGTACTTTGTAGAATGTCTTGTGAACTTCGTAGAATTGCTTGTGAACTTTGTAGAATTCACCTTGATTTTTGTAGAATTACTTGTGAACTTTGCAGAATAAATTATCCCCCGGCAAAAATGACATAAAAAAGACCTTTTTTTTGAGAGGAATCCAGGCCTTTTTCAAGAAATTATTAGCAAATCACAAAGGAGGGATTCATTTGTTTGATTTAGACCTTACAAAACCAATAATTTTGCAGCAGCACGAAGCACTTTTGGAAAGATTATCACCAGATCACCCCAAATGGGCGGAAATTGACAGGAAAAAAGGTGCTTTGAATGCTGGTTACAACGGTGAAAAAACACTTAACTACTTTCTCGGATTGCTCCCCGCAAAAAATTACCACATCTTTCATGGACTCAGGCTCCCTATTGGCAAATCCTTTTTCCAAATTGATGCCTATCTTCTTTCTCCCAAACTTTCTTTCACCATTGAAAGCAAATATTATGCTGATAACTTACTGATTGAAAAACATCAACTCACGCAAACCACCAAAGATACCAAAAACATTTACCAAAATCCGCTGACGCAGGTCAACCGCCACAAAATTCTTCTCAAATACCTGTTTGAAAAACACCAAATTCCTTTTCCGCCCATCGAACATCTGGCTTGCTTCACCCATTCTTCCTCCATTATCAATATCAGCCCGGGATATATTGAAGCGGAAAAAAGAGTGTGCAAAGCAGCGGCACTGATCAAGATCATTGATGGGTATGAAAAATTTTATAAGAAGGATATTATTGACCAAAAAACAATTCTAAAAATAAAGAGACTGTTATTGTCCAAACATGCCCCAAACAGAACGGATATTTTAAAGACGTACGATATTTCAAAACAAGAAATAGAGCCCGGTGTACAGTGCCCCATTTGCAAACATAGTCCAATGTTATACCAACGGGGGCGCTGGGGATGCACAAATTGCGGCTGTATTTCAGCCGATGCACATCTTAAAGCCATTCAAGATTTTTTTCTGATCCATAAAACATTCATTACCAACGCTGAGCTCCGGGAATTTCTTCAACTTTCCTCACCTAGAACCGCAACCTATTTAATGTCCCATCTTGATCTTCCTTTTACTGGAACAACAAAAGGCCGTGTATACCACTCACCACAAAAATAATCATGGTGTGCAAAGCGGCCCTCCAAAACCATTCGTCTGGATTTCATGCTGCATTTGATGATTTTGCATTTTTGTGTCTTTGGGCACACTTTCGTCAATAAAGGTAAAGGAAGATACAATTACAATGGGAAGAAGTGCAGACAATAGAACAGCCGATGTTTTCTTTAGGTTTAGACCGCTCCCTTTTATCCAGAGCCACTGCATCATAAAAGACATGCTTAGAATGTAAAGAATGTTCATAAACATCAACAGCTGCCGCCATTCGCTGCCTGGCAGCATTTCACCAAGCATCGCCCCCATCAGGCCTCCCATCAATCCGGCTCCTGAAGCCTCGATGACCGCCATTTCTCCGAATGGTTTTCCTATCACAAAAGCAAGCACAAGACTAATCAAAATGCTCCAAATTGTCGACAAGGCCAAATGCCCTTGAAGATAAAATCCAATTACCAGCCCGATCAGCAAGCCGTTCACCATACCAACAATCATACTGACCATATTGGCTTTCATCGGTTCAACTATTTCCTTCCGCCGATAAACCCGAAAAAGATAAAAGGCTAAGTAAATCAATAGTAAACACGCACTTACAATCATCAGCATCCGCTCCTTCCAAGGAATTTGACTTGGTCTGACCGGCAGCATTTCTTTTTCTTCAATAACATATGCCCACATCCCCGCAAAAATAACTGCGGGTAAATTGGTTACTGATACCAATCATGTTCCCTCTTTTTTTTCAAAAACTAATAAAAACAAACGAGGGGGAACATGGACAATGAAGGCTTTAAAATTTGTGATGATCATGCTGATGTTAGTAACTGAACCAACCATATCAAAAGCGGCAGTATCCAATATGCCGATTCATTGGGGTTTCAAAAAGGCTGTAAATGAACAGCCTGCAGAGGCTGGATCACAGCTGGACGGACTTCTTGAAAAATACGGCGGCTTTTACAAAGGAAACCCAAAATCAAAAACATTGTACTTAACCTTTGATAACGGCTACGAAAATGGTTATACCTCAAAGATTCTAGCTGTATTAAAAAAAGAAAAAGTACCTGCCACGTTCTTTGTTACCGGCCATTACTTAGAGTCAGCTTCAGACCTTGTCAAGCAAATGGTCAAAGATGGACATATTGTCGGCAATCACTCCTGGCATCATCCCGATTTTACCGCCGTAAGCGACGAGAGATTAAAGGAAGAACTAGAAAAGGTGCGCGTTAAAACAAAAGAACTCACCGGACAAAAAGAAATGAAATATGTACGCCCGCCGCGCGGCATTCTGAGCGAAAGGACGCTGGCCCTTGCCAAGGAAGAAGGCTATACACATGTTTTATGGTCCCTAGCATTTGTCGATTGGAACGTCAATCAGCAGCGGGGCTGGCAATATTCCTATGACAATATCATGAAACAAGCACATCCTGGCGCGGTGATCCTCTTGCATACCGTCTCAAAGGACAACGCCGATGCTCTTGAAAAAGCGATAAAAGATCTAAAAAAGAAGGGGTATAAATTCAAAAACCTTGATGATTATAAATAGAGCTGCAAGTAAGCCGATTTCCATGGGAATTCGGCTTTTCCTGTTCCCTCAGGCCCAAATCTGCTATAATACGGGAAATACAATAAGAACGGAGATTTTTTCGTGTGGCAGGAAACCATCCAGATAGAAGGACCCTATAATTTCGACAGAGTTCTTGAAAGACACTCACTTGATCCGCTCAGTAAGATCAACAGGGAAAATCGGTCGATTATTGTCCCTGTTTGTTTAGAAGGTAAACCATATACGGTGGAAGTCACGGCCAGTGGGACAGTCGATGAGCCTGTCTTTCAATTAACAGGAAAAAGCAATCAAGTCGAGTTGATGAACCGGACCGCGGCCATTTTTCAATGGAATGTCCCATTGAAAAAGATCAACCAGCATTTTGAAAATACCGATTTACACGGGCTTTTTCAAGAACACCGCGGAACGCCCCTTATTCTTGATTTTGATCCATTCTCGTGTTTAATTAAGTGCATTATTCACCAGCAATTAAATTTAAAATTTGCTTATACGCTGACAGAGCGGTTTGTTAAAACCTTTGGGTTTGAAATGGATGGTGTGTGGTTTTATCCATCCCCAGATAAGATTGCAGGCTTAACGGTGGAACAGCTTCGCAGCCTCCAGTTCAGCGGACGCAAAGCGGAGTATGTGATTGGAATTGCCCAAGCCGCTGCGGAAGGTTCCCTGGATTTCGGCCAGATCAAAAACTCCAGTGACGAAGAGATTTTTCAAACATTAATCAAAATTCGCGGAATCGGGGGCTGGACGATTCAAAATTTCTTATTATTTGGCCTCGGCAGACCGAATCTTTTTCCGATAGCAGATATTGGAATTCAAAATGCTTTGAAAAAATTGTATAAGCTAGAGCAAAAGCCTGATTTGGAGCAGATCGAAAAGTATAAGCAGGGCTGGGAGCCCTATTTAAGCTATGCTGCACTGTATTTGTGGAGAAGCGTTGAATAATATGGAGTGAACATAATGAAAAATGAACAAATAATAAAAATACAGCCGAAGCAAACGTTTCCGCTGACGATTAAGCGTCTCGGCATTAATGGTGAAGGGGTCGGCTATTTTAAAAAACAAGTGGTATTTGTACCTGGAGCACTGCCTGGAGAAGAAGTGGTCGTAGAAGCAACCAAAATTCATCCCAAATATGCAGAAGCGAAGGTAAAAAAAATCCGGATTCAATCGCCGCATCGCGTGAAACCGGTTTGTCCCGTTTATGAGCAATGCGGAGGATGTCAGCTCCAGCATTTGCAATATGGCCAGCAACTTAAGGAAAAGCGCGATATTGTCATTCAATCGTTGGAACGGCATACAAAAATGCCGATTGAGACACTCGATATCCGAGAAACGATCGGCATGGATGAGCCATGGGGATACCGGAATAAGAGCAGCTTCCAGACAGCTGAAAAAAGCGGAAAAGTGCTTGCCGGGTTATATGGACTGAACTCGCATCAATTAATCGATATTGATCAATGCGCTGTTCAGCATATGCAAACGAACGAAGCGACTGCTGTGATAAAAAGAATTCTCGAGGATTTGCATATTCCGATTTATAATGAACGGACAAGAAAGGGAATTGTCAGGACGATTGTTTCCCGCGTCGGTGTCCAAACCGGGGAATTGCAGATTGTTTTGATCACATCGCAAAAAGAGCTTCCTAAAAAGGAATTATTGATCCAAGAAATTCAAAAAAGGCTTCCCAACGCCAAATCAACTATGCAAAATATCAATGGTGAAAGAACATCGCTTATTTTTGGAAAAGAAACACGGGCGCTGGCCGGAAGGGAATTTATCCAGGAAACGCTTGGTGACCTTCAATTCGAATTGTCAGCTAGGACATTCTTTCAGTTAAATCCGGTGCAAACGGTGAAGCTTTACGATGAAGTAAAAAAAGCAGCTGCCTTGACGGGAAAAGAGAAAGTGGTGGATGCTTACTGCGGTGTCGGCACGATTGGTCTTTGGCTTGCCGGGCAAGCCGGAGAAGTCAGGGGAATGGATGTGATTCCGGAGTCCATTGAGGATGCCAAGAAAAACGCAAGCCGCCACGAGATCAAACATGCTCATTATGTAACCGGCAAAGCAGAGGAATGGCTGCCGAAATGGGTGAAAGAAGGGTGGAAACCGGATGTAGTTGTCGTCGACCCGCCAAGAACCGGCTGTGATCAACAGTTATTGCAGACGATCCTTAAGGTTAAGCCGAAAAAAATTGTTTATGTTTCCTGTAATCCGTCAACTTTAGCAAAAGACATCCAAACACTAGGTTCAAAATACGAGATTGAATACATTCAGCCTGTCGACATGTTCCCGCAAACCGCACACGTTGAATGCGTGTCGCAGATTGTTTTGAAGGAAAATTAATCAGGTTAAATTGAAAACCGATAAGTAATTGTAGGGATACTGTTTTTGTCTACATCAATACGCTCAACAAAATGGTGGAGTATCTCCTCCGTTACATCATTAAGAGGTAAAAAACGGTTAATTGTGTTACGAAGGTTTTC
>CAZAEW010000050.1:0-29491 GCA_964484065.1 uncultured Bacillus sp. | reverse complement strand
TTTTTAAAGACAAAACCGGAGAAATGCAAAGGCGGACTGTCCTTAATAAAGTTTTGAAGGACAAAACTGGAGAAATGCAAAGGCGGAATGTCCTTAATAAAGTTTTGAAGGACAAAACTGGAGAATAGCAAAGATGAACAGTCCTTAATAAGGTTTTTAAAGACTAAACTTGAGAATAGCAAAGATGAACAGTCCTTAATAAGGTTTTTAAAGACAAAACCGGAGAATAGCAAAGATGAACAGTCCTTAATAAAGTTTTTAAAGACAAAACCGGAGAAATGCAAAAGCAAACTGTCTTTAATAATGTTTTAAATACAAAACCCGCAATTACCAATGCTAAAATGACTTTAATACCAAAGTGACGGTAGCCAAAAAACCGTCAACAAACGCCCCGAAATCCCAGAACACCACAAAATCCTCGAAAACCTCGCCCTAGAAGCGCATAAACCCAACTATTAATGCAGCCAATAGACAGCCCCCTTCGCAGGCCCCCAGACAAAGCTCATGTTATCGCGCAAAAAAATCTTAGAAAAATATATAAATAACTTTTTCATTTTTAGTGAAACTAAAGAAGGTGATTAATAAAAAAGGAGTTTGACAGCAATGAAAAAACTTTTGATCGTCTTCATCGTGGCGATGCCTTTGTTTTTCTCGCCAAACATTAGTTCCGCAGAATATTATGTTAAAAGGGGGGACTCGCTCACAAAAATAGCAAAAAAACTGAGGATACCATATCCTGAATTGCTATCGCTCAATCCGCATATTCAAAACCCAAATTTGATTTACCCGAACCAGTTTCTTGTCATTCGCAGTACGAACAGGGCTCAGGATATCATCGACTATGCACGAAGCTTACAGGATGTAACAAAATATGTTTTTGGAGGACAGGAAGCCCCTTACAGAACCGATTGCAGCGGCTGGGTCCAGCATATTTATAGAAAGTTTGGCGTGAATTTGCCAAGGACAAGCCGTGACCAAGCAAGGATAGGCACTCCTGTTAGTCTTCATTATCTGAAAAAAGGGGATTTAATGTTTTTTAGCACAAGGGGTGACAAAGTAATAACCCATGTTGGCATATACCTTGGCAACCATTATTGGATATCCAACTTAAACAAACGAGAAAGTGTTGAAGTTTTAAGCTCTTGGGGAAGCTGGACGCAAAAATATTATATCGGAGCCAAGAGAGTATTGAGAACAATGCCGGCGGCAGGAATGGGAAATTCCCAAAGTCAAGGAATGGCGGAGGAAGACCTGTTAATATCCATGGGCCTGCCCATGTTACCTAATGGACCTTATTAAATTTGATACAACCTCACTTACGGCAGCCATTGAATATGGCTGCTTTATTTTTTCCAAAATGGTTTGCCTATGAACGCTGAAGTCACTTTAACAGTGCACTTGGTATTTTATTCTAATGAACAAGGGGGAATATGTTTTGAGGTGACGAAATTTGGAGAAAATATTATCGAGTCATTTCATTGCAACTAGATAAGTTTTTCATGTATAATTTATGTCAAATATAGTCAAAGTCAGATAGGGGGTGGTTAGATGAGAAACATCTCCGATATAATAGAAAGTTACTTAAAAAAAGTATTAGAAATGAGTGATGAGGATCTGGTTGAAATAAAGCGCAGTGAAGTTGCCGATAAATTTCAATGTGTCCCATCGCAGATAAATTACGTTATCAACACTCGATTTACAATCGAAAGAGGGTATATCGTCGAAAGCAAGCGTGGCGGAGGCGGTTATATCCGTATTATGAAAGTGGAATCGCATGATGCTGCACATCTAATTGACCATTTATTATCATTGTTGCAAGACAGGATAAGCCAAGCCAGTGCAGAAGATATAATATATAGGCTTGTTCAGGAGGAAATTATTACAAGCCGGGAAGCAAAAATTATGCTAAGCGTTATTGATCGTTCGGTCCTGTATATTGATTTGCCATACCGGGATGAACTGCGATCGAGAATGCTGAAGGCGATGCTGACCTCGTTACGGTATAAATAATAAGCGAGCTGGAGGGGTGAGAATATGATCTGTCAGGAATGTAACCAAAAACCTGCCACGCTGCATTTCACGAAAATTATTAATGGAGAAAAGACGGAAGTCCATTTATGCGAGAAATGTGCACATGAAAAAGGCGATATGTTTATGTTAAATGGAGGATCAGGTTTTACCTTTAATAATTTATTAGCCGGCCTTTTAAATATTGATTCATCCTTTCAAAAACCAAGCAAAAACACATTCAAACAAGAAGAGATTCTTCAATGCGACAGATGCGGGATGACATTTCAGCAATTTGTGAAAATAGGGCGATTTGGCTGTTCCCATTGCTATGAAACTTTTCACGACCAGTTAAAACCAGTTTTGAGACGTCTGCACAGCGGAAACTGGGCCCATAATGGTAAGATTCCAAAGCGAATGGGCGGGGGAATTCATTTACGTAAAAGAATGGAAGAACTTAAAATTGAACTAAGAGATGCAATCGGTCAAGAAGAGTTTGAAAGAGCTGCAAATATACGTGATGAGATTCGTTCCCTTGAAAAGGAATCAATAGAAAACCAAGAGGGAGGGAAATAACGTGTCACTTGAACGATTTATGAACAAAGCAATCAGTGCCTGGATGAGCGAAGAAGGGCCGGATTCGGACATTGTCTTAAGTACACGTATCCGTTTAGCCCGAAATTTTGCTGAATTTCGATTTCCTTCATTGTTTTCGCCTGAAGAAGCCCGAAGGATTATTTTTATATTGGAGGACATCAACGGGACATCCCATTTTAATCAGTTTGGTCAAATGGAACTATTAAAAATGGATGAATTGCAGCCTCTTCAAAAAAAGGTTTTAGTTGAAAAGCATTTAATCAGCCCGCTTCTTGCTGAAGACTCGCCTTATGGAGCTTGTCTGTTAACAGAAAACGAAGAAGTTAGTATTATGATTAATGAGGAAGACCATATTCGAATTCAGTGCTTATTCCCAGGCATGCAGCTGTCAGAGGCCCTTGAAGCCGCAAACGAAATCGATGATTGGCTTGAAAACAATGTCGAGTATGCATTTGATGAAACACATGGATACCTGACCAGCTGTCCCACGAATGTGGGAACGGGTCTTCGGGCTTCAGTCATGATGCACCTGCCGGGGTTAATTTTAACGCAGCAGATGAATCGAATCATTCCGGCAATTAATCAATTGGGGTTAGTTGTCAGAGGAATATATGGCGAAGGGAGCGAGGCGCTCGGTAATATCTTTCAAATATCGAACCAAATTACACTTGGGAAATCAGAAATGGATATCGTTGAGGATTTAAAAAGCGTTGTCGGCCAGCTGATATCACAAGAAAGGTCAGCCCGCGAAGCATTGCGGAAAACTTCCAACATACAATTAGAAGATAGAGTTTTTCGTTCTTATGGAGTTTTAGCCAACAGCCGCATTATTGAAACGAAAGAAGCAGCCAGATGTTTATCAGATATAAGGCTTGGAATAGATATGGGATATATCAAAAATATCTCAAAAAATATTTTAAATGAATTTATGATTGTTACCCAACCGGGTTTTCTCCAACAGTATGCCGGAGGCCAATTACGGCCGAATGAACGGGATATTAGAAGAGCAGCCCTGATAAGGGAACGTTTAAAAATGGAAAAGAAAAAAGGTGAGGAGGAATAAACGATGATGTTTGGCCGTTTTACTGAAAGAGCACAAAAGGTATTGGCTTTAGCTCAAGAGGAAGCAATCCGCCTCGGGCATAATAATATTGGGACAGAGCATATTTTGCTCGGTCTTGTCCGTGAAGGCGAGGGAATTGCAGCAAAAGCCCTCTATGGACTTGGGTTAGGAGCAGAAAAGATTCAAAAAGAAGTTGAAAACTTAATTGGAAAAGGCCAGGAGGCATCACAAACGATTCATTATACTCCAAGAGCCAAAAAGGTCATTGAACTATCGATGGATGAAGCCCGAAAGCTCGGACATTCATATGTTGGTACAGAACATATTTTGCTTGGACTGATCCGCGAAGGTGAGGGGGTTGCTGCAAGAGTATTAAATAATCTTGGAGTCAGCTTAAACAAGGCCCGCCAGCAAGTCCTGCAATTATTAGGCAGCAATGAAACAAGCGGTCATCAAAGCGGGGCATCGGCAAGTGCCAATACGCCTACATTAGACAGTCTTGCAAGAGATTTAACCGTAATTGCCAGAGAAGGAAGCTTAGACCCTGTCATTGGAAGAAGTAAAGAAATCCAGCGTGTTATTGAAGTGCTCAGCCGCCGGACAAAAAATAATCCGGTGTTAATCGGTGAACCGGGTGTCGGGAAAACAGCGATTGCGGAGGGACTTGCTCAGCAAATTGTTCACAATGAAGTGCCTGAAATTCTCCGTGACAAGCGTGTAATGACCCTTGATATGGGGACGGTTGTTGCCGGAACGAAATATCGCGGCGAGTTTGAAGACCGCTTAAAGAAAGTGATGGATGAAATCCGCCAAGCAGGCAATATTATTCTTTTCATAGATGAATTGCATACGTTAATAGGTGCAGGCGGAGCTGAAGGAGCAATCGATGCTTCGAATATCTTAAAACCTTCATTAGCCCGCGGGGAGCTGCAATGCATTGGGGCAACGACATTGGATGAATACCGTAAATACATTGAAAAAGACGCTGCACTTGAGCGCCGCTTCCAGCCAATCCGTGTAGATGAGCCGACCATTGAAGAGTCGATTCAAATTTTACAAGGCTTGCGTGACCGCTACGAAGCCCATCACCGTGTTTCGATTAAAGATGATGCGATTGAAGCAGCAGTTAAATTATCTGACCGCTATATTTCCGACCGTTTCTTGCCGGATAAAGCGATTGATCTCATTGACGAGGCAGGGTCAAAAGTACGCCTTCGTTCTTATACAACCCCTCCTAATCTGAAAGAATTAGAAATTAAGCTTGAAGAAGTACGGAAAGAAAAGGATGCGGCTGTCCAAAGCCAGGAATTTGAGAAAGCTGCATCACTTCGGGATACAGAGCAGCGCCTCCGTGAACAGCTTGAAGAAACGAAAAAGAACTGGAAGGAAAAGCAAGGGCAGGAAAACAGTGAGGTTACAGTTGAGGACATTGCCAGTGTTGTTTCCAGCTGGACCGGCATCCCGGTTTCCAAGCTTGCGGAAACGGAAACAGAAAGGCTGTTGAATCTGGAGGAAATCCTTCATTCCCGTGTAATTGGCCAGGAAGAAGCGGTTAAGGCGGTTTCAAAAGCTGTGCGCCGCGCCCGCGCAGGACTAAAGGATCCAAAACGGCCGATTGGTTCATTCGTTTTCCTTGGACCTACAGGAGTAGGGAAAACTGAATTAGCCCGTGCTTTAGCAGAGGCAATGTTTGGCGATGAAGATGCGATGATCCGGATTGATATGTCAGAATATATGGAGAAACACTCCACTTCGCGTCTAGTCGGTTCCCCTCCGGGATATGTCGGCTATGAAGAAGGCGGCCAATTAACAGAAAAAGTGCGCAGAAAGCCATATTCTGTTATTCTGCTTGATGAAATTGAAAAAGCACATCCGGATGTATTCAATATATTATTGCAGGTTCTTGAGGATGGCCGACTAACGGATTCCAAAGGAAGAACGGTTGATTTCCGCAATACCGTTTTAATCATGACCTCAAATGTCGGCGCCCAAGCCTTAAAACGCAACAAATACGTGGGCTTTAATATTCAAGACAATTCGGATCAGGATTACAAGGATATGAAAGGCAAAGTGATGGATGAATTGAAAAAGGCCTTCCGTCCGGAATTCCTAAACCGTATCGATGAAATCATTGTCTTCCATGCGCTCGAGAAAAAACATCTTAAAGAGATCGTTACTTTACTGTCCGATCAATTAGTGAAGCGTCTAAAAGAACAAAATATTACTTTGGAATTAACGGAAAAAGCGAAAGAAAAGATTACGCAGGAAGGTTATGATCCAGAGTATGGCGCCCGTCCTCTCCGTCGTGCGATCCAAAAACATATTGAGGACCGTCTTTCTGAGGAACTTCTGAAAGGAACCGTGCTGACAGGGCAAAAAGTCATTATTGATGTCGATAACAATGAATTTATTGTCAGAACTGCAGAAAAAACAAGTCTAGCCAAGTAAAATCATTGATTCGAAATCACAAAGAGAGGTACACGTAAATATGGCTTATCGTGTACCTCTTTTTTATTAATTGCAGAAAGCAGGTATGTTCGTGGCGGCAAAAAGAAAAACCAAATTTATGTGCCAGGAATGCGGTTATGAGTCTCCGAAGTGGATGGGCAAATGTCCTGGGTGCGGCGAATGGAACAAGATGGTTGAGGAAGTCGAGATAACCGGAACAGGCAGAAGGGGAGCTTTTGCCCACTCACAGGGAGGTTCTGTGATTGCTTCAAAACCGAGCCCAATCACGACCATTGAAACGGCTGCTGAGCCGAGAATCCTCACGGACTTAAATGAATTAAACCGGGTCCTTGGCGGAGGAGTCGTGAAGGGATCATTAGTATTGATCGGCGGCGACCCGGGGATCGGGAAATCAACGCTTCTATTGCAGGTATCTTCACAGCTTGCTAATAAAGGGAATAAAGTTTTATATATTTCGGGTGAGGAATCATTGAGACAGACAAAGCTCCGGGCGGACCGGTTGGGGATTTCATCAGAGAACCTTCTTGTCTATGCGGAGACAAACCTTGAAGAAATGAACCGGACGATCGACAATACCAATCCGGATTTCGTGATCATTGATTCCATTCAAACGATCTATCATCCTGAAGTAACTTCCGCACCGGGAAGCGTTTCACAGGTTCGGGAATGTACAGCAGAATTAATGAGAATTGGAAAAACAAAGGGCATCGCCGTCTTTATCGTCGGGCATGTAACAAAAGAGGGCTCAATTGCCGGGCCGAGGCTGCTCGAACATATGGTGGACACCGTTCTTTATTTTGAAGGTGAAAGGCATCATACGTACCGTATTTTACGTGCAGTCAAAAATCGCTTTGGCTCGACTAATGAGATGGGGATTTTTGAAATGAAAGAAATGGGATTAGAAGAAGTCGAAAACCCATCGGAAATTTTTCTTGAAGAGAGATCACGGGGTGCGGCAGGGTCGACTGTTTGTGCATCGATGGAGGGAACGCGTCCGGTTCTGGTTGAGATTCAGGCGTTGATTGCTCCAACAAGCTTTGGAAATCCAAGAAGGATGGCAACAGGAATTGATTATAACCGGGTACCGTTATTAATGGCTGTTTTGGAAAAACGGGTTGGAATGCTTTTGCAAAATCAGGATGCCTATTTAAAAGTGGCCGGAGGTGTGAAGCTGGATGAGCCGGCAATTGATCTTGCCGTTGCGGTCAGTATTGCCTCAAGCTTCCGGGATAAACCGACAAGACCGACGGACTGTATTATCGGTGAAGTGGGATTGACAGGGGAAGTAAGAAGGGTTTCCAGGATTGAGCAGCGTGTTCAGGAAGCGGCAAAGCTTGGCTTTGAACGGGTAATTTTGCCTGCGAATAATCTGGGAGGCTGGAAAGGACCGAACGGAATTGAACTGATTGGCGTTTCATCGGTGGGTGAAGCTTTGCGGGCGGCTTTGGGAGAATAGAAGTACCGTCTCCTGTCCATTTACCTGCCCATTAAGCAAAAAGAACCAGCAGCACGAAGAATGGATAATTTGATGAGAAATAGTTGATTTCCTATATGTTTGACACTTTATTTTTCCGATGCTACCCTTAAAAAAAGGGGCTATATCAAGCTATACCGCCCGGTTGAAAAGGATTTCATTTCAATCGTGTTACAAATAGAAAAAATAATCTCGAAATCAGGTTTCAATTTTGTGTTTATGTTTATAATGAGTAGAAGGAGGTGAAGGAATGTTAAAACGTATTGTTCAAGCTTGCTTCCTTATTACAGGGGGAACGCTTGGAATATTTTTAATTCCTATTTTATTAACTTTAGTAAATGCCAGTGACATTCCGGTCATTAACAACTCGTATGTTTCGTTTATTTTAGGAGCAATTATTTTTTATCTTATTACTTTTTGGGCAGCGGATTATGTGATTAATTTTATTAAGTGGGCTGAAGATTCACTTGTCAAAATCCCTGTGACAGATGTTCTTTTTGGAAGTATCGGGTTGATTTTTGGACTATTGACTGCATTTTTAATCAGCTTTGCTTTAAATGCCGTTAAAGTTCCGCTCTTAAACACAGCTGCCCCTATCTTACTGACGTTATTGTTTGGATACCTTGGGTTTCAGGTTGGTTTTAAAAAGCGTGATGAACTCTTAAATCTATTTACAAATAGAATGAGTAAGAAAAAATCAGGTGAAGAAGAAAGCGATAAAGCCAGCCGTTCTTTAAAAATATTGGACACGAGCGTCATTATTGACGGCCGAATTGCTGATATCTGCCAGACCGGCTTTCTAGAAGGAACGATTGTGATACCGCAATTTGTTTTGGAGGAGTTACAGCATATTGCTGATTCTTCTGATGTCCTTAAACGTAATCGCGGCCGAAGAGGCCTTGATATATTGAACAGAATTCAAAAAGAGCTCTCCATTAAAGTTGAAATTTATGAGGGCGATTTTGAAGAAATTAGCGAAGTCGACAGCAAGCTGGTCAAGCTGGCAAAATTAACAAACGGTATTTTAGTAACAAACGATTTCAATTTAAATAAAGTTTGTGAATTGCAGAAAGTGTCTGTCTTGAATATTAATGATCTGGCAAATGCTGTGAAGCCGGTTGTTTTGCCGGGCGAAGAATTAACTGTTCAGGTTATTAAAGATGGAAAAGAGTATCATCAAGGCGTAGCTTATTTAGATGACGGAACGATGATTGTTGTTGAAGAAGGAAGAGAATATATCGGTAAACGGATTGACGTGCTCGTTACCAGTGTTCTGCAGACTTCGGCAGGCAGAATGATTTTTGCAAAACCCAAACTATTAGAAAAAGCATTATAGAAAAAGGGAATGCGCCCCGCCTCGGCTGGGGCGTTAAAATCCTGAAAAATAGAGGGGTCAGTTATGTGCTACCAAGTCATCATCCCGGCAGCAGGACAAGGGAAAAGAATGGGAGCGGGGAAAAATAAGCTTTTAATCGAGCTAAATGCAATTCCTGTACTTATTCATACATTATTAGTATTTGAAAAAGACGACAAATGTTCAGGGATTATTTTAGCGATTCACCCTCAAGATGAAGCAGAATTTACCGCTTTGCTCGAAAAATATAAAATATCCAAGGTAAAAGGTTTGATCCCTGGAGGAAAAGAACGGCAGGATAGTATCTATAATGCTCTAAAAACCGTTCACGGCGAAGGAATTATTATGGTGCATGATGCCGCACGGCCTTTTATTAAAATAGCCGATATTCACCGTCTGGCTGAAGCGGCGAAAAAGTCCGGAGCAGCTATTATTGGTGTACCGGCAAAAGATACGATGAAAAAAGTTTCCAATGGAGCAGTATTGGAAACAATTGATAGGTCCAGCTTGTGGGTTGTGCAGACTCCACAAGCTTTTCGCATTTCGCTGTTGAAAGAGGCATACAAAAAAGCGGAGGCGGCCTTGTTTACCGGGACGGATGATGCGAGTTTAGTAGAACGGCTTGGTGCAGCCATTACAATGGTGGAAGGCGATTATGATAATATCAAACTTACGACACCAGAGGATTTATATTTTGCCGATGCCATTTTAAGGAAAAGAGAAGCAGTAAATGCTAAAAAATAATATCGAACAAAGGAAGTGAGAGCATGTTTCGGATTGGGCAAGGTTTTGATGTACACCAGTTGACAGAAGGGCGGCCGCTTATTATCGGGGGAATTACGATCCCGTATGATCTGGGCCTGCTGGGGCATTCGGATGCTGACGTTTTATTGCATACTGTTGCCGATGCCTGTCTAGGAGCAATCGGGGCCGGGGATATTGGTAAGCATTTTCCGGATAATGACCCTGCTTTTAAAAATGCAGACTCTGCCAAACTTTTGGAGCATGTCTGGAATTTGGTTAAAGAAAAAGGGTATGAACTCGTCAATGCCGATTGCACGATTATTGCGCAAAAACCAAAGATGGCACCTTATATTGAGCAAATGAAAGCACGGATTGCTGAGCTTCTGGAAGGAGAACCGGAGCAGGTAAATGTTAAAGCAACGACAACCGAAAAGTTGGGATTTACCGGCAGAGGAGAAGGAATAGCGGCGCAAGCCATTGTTCTGTTAAAGAAAACAAACCTTTAAAGCTTTTTTACACAATGGTAAAATGATTCAGGGAAATCTAACAAAATATAATCAGAAAGCTGTTTAGCACCAGTGCCTGAGGTTCAGAACCGGTTCAGGCGGGGGCTTTTTGCGTTTCAAAAAAATGAGGAGGAAATGGGAATGTCAAGTGAAGTACGAGTAAGATATGCTCCAAGTCCAACCGGTCATTTACATATTGGAAATGCCCGCACCGCACTATTCAACTATTTATTTGCCCGCAGCCAAGGGGGTAAATTTATCGTTCGGATTGAAGATACCGATAAAAAAAGGAATATTGAAGGCGGAGAACAAAGCCAATTAAAGTATTTAAAATGGCTTGGCATGGATTGGGATGAAAGTGTAGATGTCGGTGGTGAATACGGTCCATACCGTCAATCGGAGCGGAATGATATTTATCAAAAATATTATACGCAACTGCTGAAAGAGGGACATGCATATAAATGCTATTGTACGGAAGAAGAAATCGAAGCAGAACGTGAAGCTCAGCTGGCAAAAGGAGAAACACCGCATTATTCAGGAAAATGCCGGCATTTGACTGCCGAAGAGCAGGAAAGGCTTGAACAGGAAGGCCGTAAACCGAGTATTCGGATCAAGGTTCCTGAAGGCAAGGTGTATACCTTTGATGATATGGTTAAAGGGCAGGTCTCATTCGAGTCAGAAGGCATGGGCGACTGGGTCATGATCAAAAAAGACGGAACACCTACTTATAACTTTGCTGTAGCAATTGATGATTATCTGATGAAAATTACTCACGTCCTGCGCGGAGATGATCATATCTCCAATACACCAAAGCAGCTGATGGTCTATGAATCATTAGGCTGGGAACCGCCAATTTTCGGCCATATGACCTTAATTGTCAATGAAAGCCGTAAAAAACTCAGTAAACGGGATGAATCGATTATTCAATTTATCGAGCAATATGAAGAGCTTGGCTATCTGCCGGAAGCACTATTCAATTTTATTGCTCTCTTAGGCTGGTCACCTTCCGGGGAAGAGGAAATTTTTTCAAAAGAACAATTCATTCAAATTTTTGATGCCAACCGGCTGTCGAAATCACCTGCATTATTTGATAAGCAAAAATTAACATGGATGAATAACCAATATGTTAAAAAGGCTGATCTTGAAAAAGTGGTTGAAATCTCTCTTCCGCATTTAATGAAAGCGGGACGGCTCCATGAGAATATGAATGCGGAAGAAAGGGATTGGGTGCATCAGCTTATTGCTTTATTCCAGGAAAAAATGAGCTATGGTGCTGAAATCGTTGAACTTACGGACATGTTCTTTAAGGATGAAGCGGAATATGACCAGGAAGCTAAAGAGGTTTTGGCAGGTGAAACAGTTCCGGAAGTATTAAAGGCCTTTTCGCATGAGCTTGATCAGCTTGAAGAATTCAAAGCAGATGGCATTAAAGCTGCGATGAAAGCTGTACAGAAGTCAACGGGTCAAAAAGGGAAGAATTTGTTCATGCCAATCCGTGTAGCTGTAACCGGCCAAACACATGGCCCCGACCTGCCGCAGGCGATCGAACTCCTGGGAAGGAAAAAAGTTCAAGCGAGAATTCTGAAAATTACTAGTTAACATTATTGCAAAAATATAATATAGTAAGTGTAGCAAATGTATATATGCAAAAGCGTAGAAGAGGAAAAGTATAAAAATGATGCTTTTTTAGAGAGAACCATCAGCGGCTGGAAGTGGTTTAAGCCCCTCATTTTTAGAAGTGCCCCTCAGAGTCTCATGTCGAAATGGTCCTGCCAAACTAGACTTGAGCGGTACCTGCCGTTACGAGGGGAAAGTTGAGACCCGATTACTAACTATAGGTTATATAAAAACGGTCTAAACAGAGTGGAACCACGCTGAAGCGTCTCTGTCGATGGACAGAGACGCTTTTTTATTCAAAAGTTTTTTTAAAATTGATTGTTGATTTTGCGAATTTGTTGATCGGGGGAGGAGACGCTGGACTCCTCGGAAATGCTTTTGCATTTTCCTTTTGGCTTTTATTTTTTAAGGAAGCTGTATCAACGTCCTGCGGGGAGAAGGGTTCAAAGGGGACCCCGCTTGAGCGGCAGCGCCGAGGAGAGTCCTGGACCGTCCGCGGAAAGGGAGCGCCTAGAGTGGAAATCAACAGGCAAGTTTAACATAGCCATTCTAAAAGTGGGGGAAAGAAAATGTTCAAGTTGATGAAGGAAGATGTTGCTGTGGTATTTGAGCAGGATCCGGCAGCACGCAGCTATTTAGAGGTCATTTTAACATACTCCGGCCTGCATGCTATCTGGTGGCATCGAATTGCCCATGCTTTTTATAAACGGAAATTTTATTTTATAGCCAGAGTTATTTCGCAGGTAAGCCGGTTTTTTACCGGTATCGAAATCCATCCGGGAGCCGTCATCGGCCGCCGCTTCTTTATTGACCACGGGATGGGGGTAGTCATTGGAGAAACCTGTGAAATAGGGGATGACGTTACCATCTATCAGGGGGTTACCCTTGGAGGTACCGGCAAGGAGAAAGGAAAACGGCATCCGACAATTAAGAATAACGTGCTCATTTCTACCGGTGCAAAGGTCTTAGGTTCAATTACCATTGGTGAAAACTCAAAAATAGGCGGAGGCTCTGTTGTCCTTAAAGATGTTCCGCCAAACTCAACCGTTGTCGGCGTTCCTGGAAAAGTGGTTGTTCAAGATGGAAGAAAAATAAGCCGGGATTTAAACCACAGTGATTTGCCCGATCCGGTTGCAGATCGTTTTAAAGACTTAGAAATGCAAATTAACCAGCTGAAAGAAGCGCTGGAAATGGTGAAAAAAGAGGGTGTCTAGTAAATGACGATTCAACTGTATAATACATTAACCCGCAAAAAAGAAACGTTTGTTCCGCTAGAAGAAGGTAAGGTTAAAATGTATGTTTGCGGTCCTACCGTTTACAACTATATACACATCGGGAATGCCCGCCCGGCGATTGTCTTTGATACGGTCCGCCGTTATTTGGAATACCGCGGCTATGAAGTGAAATATGTTTCAAACTTTACGGATGTAGACGATAAATTGATTCGTGCTGCAAAACAATTAGGTGAAGATGTTCCAACTATTGCCGACCGTTTTATCAACGCTTATTTTGAAGATGTAGCAGCATTAGGGTGCAAAAAGGCGAATGTTCATCCCCGGGTAATGGAAAACATGGAATTAATCATTGACTTTATTGCAAAGCTGATTGAAAAAGGCTACGCGTATGAATCTGAGGGTGATGTTTATTTCCGGACAAGAAAATTTGCTGAATACGGAAAGCTCTCTCATCAATCGATCGATGACTTGCAGATTGGAGCCCGGATTGAAGTTGGCGAGAAAAAGCAGGATGACCTCGATTTTGCATTATGGAAAGCAGCGAAAGAAGGGGAAATATTCTGGGAGAGCCCATGGGGGATCGGACGCCCGGGCTGGCATATTGAATGCTCAGCCATGGCCAAAAATTATCTCGGTGAAACGATTGATATTCATGCCGGGGGGCAGGATTTAACCTTCCCGCACCATGAAAATGAAATTGCCCAGTCTGAGGCACTTTCCGGTAAATCGTTTGCAAACTATTGGATGCATAATGGTTACATTAATATCGATAATGAAAAAATGTCGAAATCACTGGGGAACTTTGTTCTCGTCCATGACATCATTAAAAGGCACGACCCGCAAGTTCTTCGCTTCTTCATGCTGTCTGTTCATTACCGAAATCCGGTAAACTACAGCGAGGAATTGCTGGAAAGCTCAAAAGCGGCATTTGACAGGCTGACAACATCTTATCAAAACTTAAAACATCGCAAAGATGCAAGCACAGGTTTAACAGAAAATAATCAGGAATGGCTTGAAAAAATGGATGGTTTAAGAGAACAATTTATTAAAGAAATGGATGATGATTTTAACACAGCAAATGCGGTTTCCGTTTTATTTGAACTATCGAAGCAGGCAAATTATTATCTCCTTGAAAAAAATACATCTCCTGAGGTCATTGATGCATTTCTAAAGGAATTTGAAGAACTTTTTGGGGTGCTGGGATTATCGTTTGGCAAAGAAGAGCTGTTAGATGAGGAAATTGATGCCTTGATCGAAAAACGCAATCAAGCCCGGAAGGATCGCAATTTCCAACTATCAGACCAAATTCGGGATCAATTAAAAGATATGAATATTATTTTGGAAGATACACCGCAAGGCACGAGATGGAAAAGAGGCTAGAGTGATGCTTCATGATGAAAACATTGTGGACCCCAAACAATTAAACAGCCTTGCACTGGCCTATATGGGAGATGCTGTATTTGAAACATATGTCAGACAGCATCTCCTCCAGTTGGGGAAAGTGAGACCGCATCGCCTCCATCGGGAAGGAACAAGATATGTTTCAGCAAAGGCCCAATGCAAAATTCTGTTTCAAATGCTCGATAAGGGGATGCTGACGAGCGAGGAAGAAGCGGTTGTGATGCGCGGCAGAAATGCAAAATCCGGAACTGTTCCCAAAAATACGGATGTCCAGACTTACCGCTACAGCACCGCATTCGAAGCATTAATGGGTTACTTGTATTTGATCGGTCAAAAGGACCGATTAGAAGAACTAATCGAGCAGGCTTTTTCGTTTGTTGAGGAAAAGCAGGAAGGTGGAAAGGGATGAACCAGGAGATTGAGTACATCATTGGGAAAAATCCAGTCATTGAGGCGCTAAAATCGAATCGGGATATCAACAAAATTTTGATTGCGGAAGGATCACAGCGCGGGCAGATGCAGCAAATTACCCAGCTTGCAAAAGAAGGGGGCGTACTTGTTCAGTTTGTCCCTAAAAAAAAGCTCGACCAAATTACGGATGGAAATCATCAAGGAGTGCTGGCCTATGTGGCAGCCTATCAGTATGCGGAGCTGGATGATCTTTTTGCCGCTGCAGAAAAAAGCAATGAACCGCCTTTCTTTCTTTTATTGGATGAAATTGAGGACCCTCATAATCTGGGCTCGATTATGAGGACGGCGGATGCGGTAGGTGCCCATGGAATTATTATTCCAAAAAGAAGGGCAGTGGGTTTAACCGCAACGGTTGCAAAAGCCTCCACTGGAGCAATTGAATATATACCAGTTGTCCGCGTTACCAATATGGCACGAACCATCGATGAATTGAAAGAACGAGGTGTATGGATTGCCGGTACAGATGCGAAGGGAGCAGAAGATTACCGGCGGCTTGATGCATCTCTTCCGTTAGGACTTGTAATTGGAAACGAAGGAAAAGGAATGGGACGCCTGATTCGGGACAAATGCGATTTTTTAATTAAGCTTCCAATGGCAGGAAGGGTAACATCGTTAAATGCATCGGTTGCGGCTTCACTGCTCATGTATGAGGTATACCGAAAACGGCATCCGCTTGGGGAATAAACATGGACAACATTTTAATTGTTGATGGCTATAACATTATTGGTGCATGGCCCGATTTAAAAGTTTTGAAGGATAAGGATTTGGCGGCAGCAAGGGATCTTTTAATAGAAAAAATGGCAGAATATCAGGCTTATTCCGGATATAAGGTGATTGTCGTATTTGACGCATATGAGGTGCAGGGAATCGAAAAGAAGTATAAAAACCACAAGTTAGACGTTATTTTTACAAAAGAAAATGAGACGGCTGATGAGCGGATTGAAAAGATGGCGATTGCTTTAAGCAATCGAAAAACACAAATTCATGTCGCAACATCCGATTTTACCGAACAGTGGGCAATATTTGGACAAGGGGCACTGCGAATTTCCGCAAGGGAACTGCTTACAGAAATGAAAGAAATTGAAAGAAGAATCGAAAAAAGAGTAAAAAAAATCCAGGAAGACAAACCAGTTACGAAAATACCAATAAGTGAAGAAGTGGCAGAAATTTTCGAAAAATGGCGCAGAGGCGAGAAGTAAGCGTTGACCTTATAAAAAAAGCTGCTGTATAATATTTCTAACTATGGCTGTTCAGTGGGAGGGGACCCTGAATCAATGGACTTCGGAACGATAAACAGTACACGGTTTATGTCTCTTGAAGATGAAGAAATTGTGGATTTGGTGCACAAAGGGGAAAGTGAAGCATTAGATTACTTGATTCATAAATATCGCAATTTTGTACGTGCAAAAGCCAGAACTTACTTTTTAATTGGCGCGGATAAAGAAGACATCGTTCAAGAGGGCATGATCGGTTTATATAAAGCGATTCGTGATTTCCGTGAAGATAAACTGACAAGTTTTAAAGCTTTTGCAGAATTATGTATTACGAGACAGATTATTACTGCGATAAAAACGGCAACAAGACAGAAGCATATACCGTTGAATTCGTATGTTTCATTGGACAAGCCTATTTACGACGAAGAATCAGACCGGACGTTAATGGATGTTTTATCTGGAGCAAAGGTTCTGGACCCTGAGGAATTGATTATCAATCAAGAAGAATTTGATCATATTGAAGTAAAAATGTCGGAGCTGTTAAGCGATCTTGAACGGAAAGTATTGTCGCTCTATTTAGAGGGGCAATCCTATCAAGAGATTTCTGAAGAGCTGAATCGTCATGTAAAATCAATTGACAATGCTCTCCAGCGTGTAAAAAGGAAATTGGAACGGTATTTGGAACTCCGCGAATTTTCCTTGTAACGGATGTCCCGAGCTTAAGGGACTTGTGTATATTGTATGAATCCGCTCCCAATGGTTATTGACATAAAATCATGCATCTGATACATTTTTAACTATATGTAAGATTACCCATAGTAGGTGTAAAGCTTGGTGAAAAAGACTATTCTAGCATGTGCTCGATGCGGATCAAGGAATTATTCGTATCCTTCCAGTCAATCGCAAACAAAGCGATTGGAATTAAAAAAGTATTGTAAAACTTGTGGTACGCAAACGGATCACCGCGAAACAAAATAATGAAAAATGCAGATAGAGATTTTCTTACTGTTGGAGGTTACAACATGCAGTGGATTATGAAATTTTTTAGTGATATTGCCCGTGAGATGAGAAAGGTCAGCTGGCCGAAACGCGGTGAAATGACTCGATATACAATTACCGTATTAACAACAGTTATCTTTTTTGCTCTATTCTTTGAGGTTATTGATTTTGGCATTTCAAAATTGATTCGGTTAATTATTGAATAACCATACGTGTTTCATGGTATAATGTTCATATCAGAGGAAATTTTAACTAAAAGCCCGGTCACCGGGTTTTTTAATTTGTTTAAAAAAGTAATTGCGGAAAAAGAATTTTTTAGTAATAGGGAGGGACGGACTTTAAGTCCTATTGAATGGAAAAGAATTGGTATGTGGTCCATACTTACTCGGGTTATGAGAATAAGGTGAAGGCAAACCTTGAAAAACGTGTGGAATCAATGGGGATGGCGGATAAGATTTTTCGTGTCATTGTTCCGGAAGAAGAAGAAACCGATATCAAAAACGGCAAGAAAAAAGTGGTCAAAAGAAAAGTGTTTCCTGGCTATGTGCTTGTAGAATTAGTCATGACCGATGATTCCTGGTATGTTGTTCGGAATACACCAGGTGTAACAGGTTTCGTCGGTTCAGCGGGATCCGGTTCAAAACCGACACCGCTGCTTCCTGAAGAAGTAGGCGTGATTTTAAAACGCATGGGCGTTGAGGAAAAACGCGTGGATGTCAATTTTGAAATTGGTGAAACCGTTAAAGTGAAAGCCGGTCCATTTGCTGACTTTACCGGAACGATTGAAGAGATGGATAAAGATAAAGCGAAGCTTAAAGTGCTTGTTAATATGTTCGGACGTGATACTCCGGTTGAACTTGATTTCACGCAAATCGAGAAAATTTAACTGAATCGCCTGCATTTTCAAAGAAATATTTTTTGATAAAACGAAAAAACTTGAAATCAATCATAAAAAATGATAATATTTCATAGGTCAATATGTCTCCATAAGAGACAAGACATTTTGTCAAGTTCTTTATTTTTGATATAAAGACAAATGATGAGTGGGAGGGTTTAACCCTATTACCACATCACGGACTTTAAGGAGGTGTGTCTCGTGGCTAAAAAAGTAATAAAGGTTGTTAAATTACAAATTCCTGCTGGTAAAGCAAATCCAGCACCGCCGGTTGGTCCTGCACTAGGTCAAGCTGGGGTTAACATCATGGGATTCTGTAAAGAATTTAACGCACGTACAGCAGATCAAGCTGGTTTAATTATCCCTGTTGAAATTACGGTTTTTGAAGACCGTTCATTTACATTTATTACGAAAACTCCTCCTGCTGCCGTTCTTTTGAAAGTAGCAGCTGGAATTCAGTCTGGTTCAGGTGAACCTAACCGTAATAAAGTAGCAACAGTAAAGCGTGATAAAGTACGCGAGATTGCGGAACAAAAGATGCCTGACCTTAACGCAGCAAGCGTAGAAGCTGCTATGCGTATGGTTGAAGGTACTGCACGCAGCATGGGAATCGTTATCGAAGACTAATCCATGTAAAAACTGTTTTTTTTGTAAGTGAAGGGTTGCGACGTTGCTATAACACTCGCAACCTTTGCTTTGTCTGGCTGTGGCGCCTAGCCCCTCGAGGTCAAATAACCTCAGGCCCATGAAGTCAAAAGGCGACTTCATAGGCCTGAGAACATTTGCTTGTCGGGGCTGAGAGCAGGCGCCTCCGCTTTTCGTTGTCGTGGGAGATTAATTCGCTAAAACCACAATTTAGGAGGAAAATAAAAATGGCTAAAAAGGGCAAAAAGTATGTTGAAGCTGTAAAGCTTATCGACCGTACAAAAGCTTATCCGATTGCAGAAGCAATTGAGTTAGCGAAAAAAACAAACACTGCAAAGTTTGATGCAACAATTGAAGCAGCTTTCCGTCTTGGGGTAGACCCTAAGAAAGCAGATCAGCAAATCCGCGGTGCTGTTGTACTTCCAAACGGTACTGGTAAAACTCAGCGCGTACTCGTTTTCGCTAAAGGTGAAAAAGTGAAAGAAGCAGAAGCTGCCGGTGCTGATTATGTAGGAGATGCAGAATACATCAACAAAATCCAGCAAGGTTGGTTTGAATTTGATGTTATCGTTGCAACACCTGATATGATGGGTGAAGTTGGTAAACTTGGTCGTGTATTAGGACCTAAAGGTTTAATGCCAAACCCTAAAACTGGTACTGTTACATTTGATGTAACAAGAGCAGTAAATGAAATTAAAGCTGGTAAAGTTGAATACCGTGTAGATAAAGCTGGTAATATCCATGTTCCTATCGGTAAAGCTTCTTTTGAAGAACAAAAACTTGTTGAAAACTTCAACACTATTTTTGATACGCTTCAAAAGGTAAAACCTGCAGCTGCAAAAGGTACTTACATGAAGAACGTTACTGTTGCTTCAACAATGGGACCTGGCGTAAAGGTAGATCCTTCAACTGTAACAGCAAAATAATTAGTTATTGACATATGCAAATATATTGGTTATAATATATTTCGTTGTTTAAATAAATACTCATTTGTACCGTAGACAGCAGGTGCGCTCATGTCGCTTAATATCCTGCCGAGGTTATACGATAGAAAAGCTGAACGTTTAACAGCTATTGTATGCTACCTCCATGTCTGTACGGACATGGAGGTTTTTACTTACCTGGTATAAATGTAGACAATCTACAGGAGGTGTAAAGAATGAGCAGCGTTATCGAACAAAAGCAACAAATCGTTGCAGAAATTGCTGACAAGTTGAAAGCTAGTAAATCTACAATCGTAGTTGACTACCGCGGACTTACAGTTGCTGAAGTTACTGAACTTCGTAAAACTCTTCGTGAAGCAGGGGTTGAATTCAAGGTTTACAAAAACTCTATGGTTCGCCGTGCAGCAGATGCAGCTGAACTTTCAGGCTTAAACGAAGCATTAACAGGACCGAATGCAATTGCATTCAGTACTGAGGATGTTGTAGCACCAGCTAAAATCTTAAATGATTTTGCTAAAGCACACGAAGCGCTTGAATTAAAAGCAGGTGTCATTGAAGGCAATATCGCTTCCGTTGAAGATGTTAAAGCTCTTGCTGAACTGCCATCCCGCGAAGGCTTGCTTTCTATGCTACTTTCCGTACTTCAAGCACCAATTCGCAATCTTGCTCTTGCTGCAAAAGCTGTTGCAGATCAAAAAGAAGAACAAGGCGCGTAAGTTAGAATTCGTTTATTAATAAACTAAAACCCAATTTAAGGAGGAAATTTATCATGACTAAAGAACAAATCATTGAAGCAGTTAAAAATATGACTGTTTTAGAACTTAACGATTTAGTAAAAGCAATTGAAGAAGAATTCGGCGTAACTGCTGCTGCTCCTGTAGCTGTAGTTGGCGGTGCTGGCGCTGCTGCTGTTGAAGAGAAAACTGAATTTGATGTTATCCTAGCTGGCGCTGGAGACCAAAAAATTAAAGTTATTAAAGTTGTTCGTGAAATCACTGGTCTTGGACTTAAAGAAGCAAAAGACCTTGTTGACAACACTCCAAAAGCTGTTAAAGAAGGCGCATCTAAAGAAGAAGCTGAAGAAATCAAAGCTAAACTTGAAGAAGTTGGAGCTAGCGTTGAAGTTAAGTAATTTTACTGTAAAAAAGCTCGCTGTATAAGCGGGCTTTTTTTGGCTAGTCAAAAACAACCGCAGCAGTGCATCATTTCAAAAAAGATTGACCTCAAAAGTTTCTTCAAATTCATTTCTTTCTTCCGGAGGTGACTTGATGTCCGAGCACTATTATTCCCGTACTCAAAAAGTTGAAAGTGACCCAAGGTATTGGGACTTCACCCTGAGAGATTTCCGCTTTCGTTTCAAAACTGATAATGGTGTATTTTCAAAACGAGAAGTTGATTTCGGTTCCAGGCTGTTAATAGAAGCTTTTAAGCTGCCGGAAGCGCCCGGCCAATTGCTTGATGCTGGCTGCGGATATGGGCCGATTGGTCTTTCCGTTGCTAAGCTGGATCCACACCGGATTGTGCATATGATTGATGTAAATGAGCGGGCTCTTCTTCTGGCAAAAGAAAATGCGGTGCTTAACCAAATAACAAATGTGAAAATATACGAAAGTGATGGTCTGTCGAATGTAACCGAAGCTGGATTTGCAGCCATCTTAACAAATCCCCCTATTCGTGCAGGGAAAAAAGTGGTTTATTCCATTTTTGAGCAAAGCTATGAACATCTTCAAGACGGCGGCGAATTATGGATTGTGATCCAAAAGAAGCAGGGGGCACCGTCGGCCATTGAAAAATTAACGGAAATTTTTACTGATGTGGAAACCGTTGATAAAGAAAAAGGATATTTTATTATAAAAGCAGTAAAATAATTTGACTCGAAATTCTCACTGTGTTATTATTATAAAATGCCAAGATACTAATTTCCGAATTATTCCTAAATACCTACTATAAGGTATAAAAATGGACTAAGTTGGAAATCATGACAAAATAATAGTCAAAAAATGTGAAAATGCGGTTTTTTAGTTTAAAAACCCTTTTTCTTTTTTGTCTGTTGAAACGGATTATTTTTCCTTTCAATAGACGCCATAGATTTACTTAATACGCTTGATTTGAGGGGTGAATCAGTTGACAGGTCAACTTGTTCAGTATGGACGACACCGCCAACGTAGGAGTTACGCACGAATCAGTGAAGTTTTAGAATTACCAAATTTAATTGAGATCCAAACCTCTTCATATCAATGGTTTCTTGATGAGGGATTGCGTGAAATGTTCCAGGATATTTCACCGATTGAAGACTTTACTGGTAATCTTTCACTAGAATTTATTGATTACAGCCTTGGCGAACCAAAGTATTCAGTTGAGGAATCGAAAGAACGGGACGTTACATATTCGGCACCGTTAAGAGTAAAAGTACGTCTTGTGAACAAAGAAACAGGTGAAGTAAAGGACCAAGATGTATTTATGGGCGATTTTCCGCTTATGACAGAAACAGGTACATTTGTCATAAATGGGGCAGAACGTGTTATCGTTTCACAGTTAGTACGTTCCCCGAGCGTTTATTTTAGCGGAAAAGTCGATAAAAACGGTAAGAGAGGATTTACAGCTACTGTGATTCCGAACCGCGGCGCTTGGCTTGAATATGAAACAGATGCCAAAGATGTCGTATATGTCAGAATCGATCGTACTCGGAAGCTGCCCGTTACGGTTCTTTTGCGTGCGCTTGGGTTCGGCTCTGATCAAGAAATACTTGAATTGATTGGGGATAACGAATATCTTCGCAATACACTGGAAAAGGATAACACGGAAAGTGTTGAAAAAGCACTCCTAGAAATTTATGAGCGCCTCCGTCCAGGTGAGCCGCCGACAGTTGAAAATGCCAAGAGTTTATTGGTTTCAAGATTTTTTGATCCAAAACGCTATGATTTGGCAAATGTTGGACGTTATAAAATCAACAAAAAGCTTCACATTAAAAACCGGTTGTTTAATCAGCGCTTAGCTGAAACGCTTATAGATCCTGAAACAGGAGAAATTATTGCTGAAAAAGGAACATTGCTTGACCGCCGTCATTTGGATAAGATTATTCCTGCTCTTGAAAAAAATATTAATTTCAGCAGCTATCATCCTGCAGGCGGCGTCGTTGATGAAGATATTGTTCTGCAAAACATCAAGATTGTCGCTCCGAATGATGAGAATGAAAAAGTCATTAATGTCATCAGCAATGCTTATGTTGCTGAGCCAATTAAAAATATTACTCATGCGGATATTATTGCTTCGATCAGTTATTTCTTTAACTTGCTTCATGGTGTAGGGGATACGGACGATATCGACCATCTTGGAAACAGACGGCTCCGTTCTGTCGGCGAATTGCTGCAGAATCAGTTCCGTATTGGTTTGTCCCGGATGGAACGTGTGGTTCGTGAAAGAATGTCAATTCAAGATACAGCGACGATTACACCGCAGCAATTAATCAATATCCGTCCTGTAATTGCTTCAATTAAAGAATTCTTTGGAAGCTCTCAGTTATCACAGTTCATGGACCAAACAAACCCGCTTGCAGAGTTAACGCACAAACGCCGTTTATCTGCACTGGGACCAGGCGGATTGACACGTGAACGTGCCGGAATGGAAGTACGTGACGTACACTATTCCCACTATGGCCGGATGTGTCCAATTGAAACACCTGAGGGTCCGAACATTGGGTTGATCAACTCATTATCTTCTTATGCAAAAGTGAACCGTTTCGGTTTTATCGAAACACCATATCGCCGTATTGATCCGGAAACCGGAAAAGTAACAGAGCGTATAGATTACTTAACTGCAGACGAAGAAGATAATTATGTTGTAGCGCAGGCAAACTCCCGTCTTGGTGATGATGGTTCATTCCTTGATGAGGATATCGTTGCTCGTTTCCGCGGTGAAAACACCGTTGTAAACCGTGATCGTATTGACTATATGGACGTTTCACCGAAGCAGGTTGTATCTGCTGCAACTGCTTGTATTCCGTTCTTGGAAAATGATGACTCCAACCGTGCCCTAATGGGAGCAAACATGCAGCGGCAGGCAGTTCCGTTAATGGAACCTGAAGCACCTCGAGTAGGTACAGGAATGGAATATGTATCTGCAAAAGACTCAGGAGCAGCTGTTATTTGTAAACATCCTGGTATTGTTGAACATGTTGAGTCCCGTGAAGTATGGGTTCGCAGAATCGTTGAAGTGGATGGCCAGGAAGTAAAAGGCGATCTTGATAAATATAAAATGTTGAAATTTGTTCGTTCCAACCAAGGGACATGTTACAATCAGCGTCCAATCGTAAGTGTGGGCGACCGGGTTGTTAAAGGCGAAGTACTTGGAGACGGACCTTCTATGGAGAAAGGTGAACTTGCTCTTGGAAGAAACGTTCTCGTTGCCTTCATGACATGGAATGGTTATAACTACGAGGACGCCATTATCATGAGTGAGCGCCTTGTAAAAGATGATGTTTACACTTCTATTCATATTGAAGAATATGAATCAGAATCCCGTGATACGAAGCTTGGACCTGAAGAAATTACCCGTGATATTCCAAACGTAGGGGAAGATGCCCTTCGCAACTTGGATGAGCGCGGAATAATCCGTATTGGTGCAGAAGTAAAAGACGGAGATCTGCTGGTTGGTAAAGTTACTCCTAAAGGTGTAACCGAATTAACTGCTGAAGAGCGTCTGCTTCATGCGATCTTTGGTGAAAAGGCAAGAGAAGTACGCGATACGTCATTGCGAGTACCACATGGCGGCGGCGGAATTGTTCATGATGTAAAAGTATTTACTCGTGAAGATGGCGATGAACTGCCACCGGGTGTAAACCAATTAGTCCGCGTATATATTGTTCAAAAGCGTAAAATCCATCAAGGTGATAAAATGGCGGGACGACATGGGAATAAAGGGGTTATTTCCCGAATCCTCCCAGAAGAAGATATGCCATTTTTACCGGACGGTACACCTGTTGATATCATGTTAAACCCATTAGGGGTACCATCCCGGATGAACATTGGTCAGGTGTTGGAGCTTCATCTTGGAATGGCTGCAAGATATCTTGGCATTCATGTAGCAACCCCGGTATTTGATGGAGCGCGTGAAGAAGATGTTTGGTCAACAATTGAAGAAGCTGGTATGGCCCGTGATGCGAAAACAATTCTTTATGACGGCCGAACTGGTGAACCTTTTGATAACCGGATATCTGTTGGTGTCATGTACATGATTAAACTTGCTCACATGGTTGATGACAAACTTCATGCCCGTTCAACAGGACCATACTCACTTGTTACGCAGCAGCCTCTTGGCGGTAAAGCACAATTTGGCGGTCAGCGTTTTGGTGAGATGGAGGTTTGGGCGCTTGAAGCCTATGGCGCAGCTTATACGCTTCAAGAAATCCTGACTGTTAAATCGGATGATGTTGTCGGCCGTGTGAAAACATATGAAGCCATTGTTAAAGGCGAAAATGTTCCGGAACCTGGTGTTCCAGAGTCATTTAAAGTATTAATCAAAGAACTTCAAAGTTTAGGGATGGATGTTAAAATCCTGTCCGGAGACGAAGAAGAAATTGAAATGCGTGACTTGGATGACGAAGAGGAACTGCAACAAGTCGATACACTAAGTATCGCGCCGGAACAGCAGAACTTTGAATCAGAAAAAGTCGGTTCAAAAGAGTAATTTTATAGCAGAAAGCGCACCTCTTAATTTAAGGTGCGCTAAAGCTTTTAAGCGTTAGGGTAAAACCTGGATATTAAAAGGGAGGTAGGCCCCTTGCTGGATGTTAATAATTTTGAGTATATGAAAATTGGTCTTGCATCACCGGATAAAATCCGTTCATGGTCTTTCGGTGAAGTAAAAAAGCCGGAAACCATTAACTACCGTACATTAAAACCTGAGAAGGACGGCTTATTCTGTGAAAGAATTTTTGGTCCAACAAAAGACTGGGAATGTCATTGCGGAAAATATAAGCGCGTTCGTTACAAAGGTGTAGTCTGTGACCGCTGTGGTGTTGAAGTAACCCGGGCGAAAGTACGCCGTGAGCGCATGGGTCACATTGAACTTGCTGCGCCTGTTTCTCATATTTGGTATTTCAAAGGAATTCCAAGCCGAATGGGACTCGTCCTGGACATGTCACCGCGTGCATTGGAAGAAGTCATTTATTTTGCATCCTATGTTGTAACAGAATCCGGAGATACTGCCCTTGAAAAGAAACAGCTTTTGTCTGAAAAAGAGTATCGTGCATACCGTGAAAAGTACGGAAACAAATTCCAGGCTTCAATGGGTGCGGAAGCGATTAAAAAGCTGCTTTCTGATATCGATTTAAATAAAGAAGCTGATTTCTTGAAGGAAGAGTTAAAAACGGCTCAAGGCCAGCGCCGTACACGCGCGATCAAACGCCTTGAAGTAATTGAAGCTTTCCGTAATTCAGGAAATGAGCCTTCTTGGATGATTCTTGATGTACTTCCGGTTATTCCGCCAGAACTTCGTCCAATGGTTCAATTGGATGGCGGCCGATTTGCGACATCTGATTTGAATGACCTTTATCGCCGCGTTATCAACCGTAACAACCGCTTGAAGCGTCTGTTAGATTTAGGCGCGCCAAGCATTATTGTCCAAAACGAAAAGCGTATGCTTCAGGAAGCTGTCGATGCGCTAATTGACAATGGACGCCGAGGCCGTCCTGTTACAGGCCCTGGTAACCGTCCATTAAAATCACTGTCCCATATGTTAAAGGGAAAGCAAGGCCGTTTCCGTCAAAACTTGCTCGGAAAACGGGTTGACTATTCCGGCCGTTCCGTTATTGTCGTTGGTCCAAACCTAAAAATGTACCAATGCGGTCTGCCAAAAGAAATGGCACTTGAATTATTCAAGCCGTTTGTAATGAAGGAATTAGTTGAAAAAGGCTTAGCACACAATATTAAATCGGCTAAGCGGAAAATCGAAAGAGTTTCTCCCGAAGTTTGGGATGTGCTTGAAGATGTCATTAAAGAACATCCGGTTCTATTAAACCGTGCCCCAACTCTTCACAGATTGGGTATTCAGGCATTTGAACCGACAATCGTAGAAGGCCGTGCGATTCGTCTCCATCCGCTTGTATGTACTGCATACAATGCTGACTTTGACGGTGACCAAATGGCTGTTCACGTTCCGCTTTCAGCAGAGGCACAAGCGGAAGCTCGTTTGCTTATGCTTGCAGCACAAAACATCTTGAACCCTAAAGATGGTAAACCGGTTGTAACCCCTTCACAGGATATGGTGCTTGGTAACTATTATCTGACCCTTGAAAGAGAAGGAGCCGTTGGTGAAGGAATGGTCTTTAAAGATACGAATGAAGCGTTGCTTGCGTATCAAAACGGCTATGCCCATTTCCATACTCGGATTGCTGTTCATGCCGGTTCATTAAATAATGAAACGTTTACGGAAGAACAAAACAATAAATTGCTTATTACTACGGTTGGTAAGTTGATTTTCAATGAGATTTTGCCAAAATCGTTCCCATATATCAATGAGCCGACAAAAGATAACTTAGAAGTGAAAACTCCTGAAAAATACTTTGTTGAAAAAGGGGAAGACATCAAGGCGCGCATTAAAGAAATGCCGCTTGTGGACCCGTTCAAAAAGAAAATTTTGGGAAATATCATTGCGGAAGTATTTAAACGTTTCAAAATTACAGAAACATCCAAAATGCTTGACCGCATGAAAGATCTTGGTTTTGCTTATTCCACTAAGGCAGGTATCACTGTCGGGGTAGCGGATATCGTCGTATTAGGCGAAAAACAAGAAATTCTTCATGAAGCTCAAAACAAAGTAGATAACGTTATGAAGCAATTCAGACGCGGTTTGATTACAGAAGATGAGCGTTATGACCGTGTTATCTCCATCTGGAGCCAAGCAAAGGATACGATTCAAGGTAAATTGATGAAATCCTTGAATAAAACAAACCCAATTTTCATGATGAGTGACTCTGGAGCCCGTGGTAACGCATCAAACTTTACTCAGCTTGCGGGTATGCGCGGGCTTATGGCGAACCCGGCCGGACGGATTATCGAATTACCGATTAAATCAAGTTTCCGGGAAGGCTTAACCGTATTAGAGTACTTCATTTCTACACACGGTGCCCGTAAAGGTCTTGCCGATACCGCTCTTAAAACAGCTGACTCGGGTTACTTAACCCGCCGTCTCGTAGACGTTGCCCAAGACGTTATCGTCCGTGAAGATGATTGCGGAACAGACCGCGGCCTTGTGATTAAAGCTTTAAAAGATGGAACTGAAATTATCGAGCCATTGGAAGAACGCTTAATTGGCCGTTATGCACGCCGTGCAATCAAGCATCCGGAAACAAACGCAGTGATGGTTCCCGAAAATGGCTTGATTACCGAGGATTTAGCAAATGAGATTGTGGGTCTCGGAATTGAAGAGGTTTCCATTCGTACTGCCTTTACATGTAATACCCGTCACGGGGTTTGTAAGAAATGTTATGGCCGAAACCTTGCAACCGGCCAGGAAGTTGAAGTGGGCGAAGCAGTTGGTATCATTGCTGCTCAATCAATCGGTGAGCCTGGAACACAGTTAACAATGCGTACGTTCCACACCGGAGGGGTTGCCGGAGCTGATATCACCCAAGGTCTTCCGCGTATTCAGGAAATTTTTGAAGCACGTAATCCGAAAGGTGTCGCTGTTATTTCTGAAATTGATGGAGTTGTAGTTGGTATTAATGAAGGACGTGACCGTCAGCATGAAATCGTTGTTCAAGGCGAAGTGGAGTCACGCACCTATACTGCGCCTTATACATCAAGGCTGAAAGTAGCTGTGAATTCTCAAGTTGAACGCGGCCAGGAATTAACAGAAGGTTCGATTGACCCGAAAGAATTGATCAAAGTCAAAGATGTAAACGCCGTTCAAGAATACTTGCTGCGTGAAGTTCAAAAGGTTTACCGTATGCAAGGGGTTGAAATTGGCGATAAACATATCGAAGTAATGGTACGGCAAATGCTTCGCAAAGTTCGCGTGATTGATGCAGGTGAGACAGATGTACTTCCTGGTACACTCTTGGATATTCACCAATTTACCGATGCGAACGAAAAAGCATTGTTGTCCGGAAAAATGCCGGCTACCGGCCGTCCGGTATTGCTTGGTATTACCAAAGCATCGCTTGAAACAGATTCATTCTTATCTGCAGCATCCTTCCAAGAAACGACAAGAGTTCTTACTGATGCCGCGATTAAAGGAAAACGCGATGAGCTTCTCGGCTTAAAAGAAAATGTTATCATCGGAAAGCTTGTACCGGCTGGTACAGGAATGCAGCGTTACCGCAAAGCAGAACCTGTATTACGTGACACAACATCCGAAGAAACACTTCCAGTCGAATAATGATTAATCCATGCGGTGCCTGACTATATGCAGGCACCGCATATTAAAGAAAATCATTTTTAAAACTGAAAGTTTTGTTGACACGGTCAACCGAAAGTGATAATATACTAAAGGTGCTTCATTCACCTGATACTTTGGAGGATATGAAAATTGTCTTATGATAAAGTATTACAGGCTAATAAAGTCATTATAGGAACAAAACAAACAGTCAAAGCACTAAAGGACGGGAAAGTTCTTGAGCTGGTTGTTGCGCTGGATGCCGATCCGCATGTAACAGCCAAGCTGATTCAGCAAGCTCATGATCTGAATGTTCCAATTGCACATGTTGATTCGATGAAAAAACTCGGAAAATCATGCGGAATTGAAGTGGGTGCAGCAGCTGTAGCAATTATCCGTTAAAAACTGTTTTTGTAGATAGATATTTCTGCAAAAACTTTGTTTTTGCAAAAAAATGAACCACCTGGATGTGTGGGCTTAC
>CAZAEW010000049.1:24347-29853 GCA_964484065.1 uncultured Bacillus sp. | reverse complement strand
GTTTTAAACCACGGTTCTTTTTAATCATTTATATTCCCATTTACAGAAGGAATTCACCTTATACTAAGAAAATAAAGTAGCACAAGAAGATAACAAAGAAGAAATACATAATCGGGTTAATTTCTTTTTTGCGTCCTGCTACGATCATCGTAATCGGATAAAAGATAAAGCCTAAGGCAATACCAGTTGAGATGCTGTAAGATAAAGGCATCGTTACCATTGTTAAGAATGCCGGTACAGCAATTTCAAATTTATCCCATTCAATATGGCGCAATGATGAAACCATCAATACCCCGACAATAATAAGCGCTGGTGCCGTTACGGCTGAAGTAATAACCGATAATAACGGGAAGAAGAATAATGACAGAATAAAGAATCCCGCTGTAACCAATGAAGCAAAACCTGTTTTAGCACCGGCAGCAACCCCTGCAGATGATTCAATATAAGAAGTGGTTGTTGAAGTACCCAGCACAGCTCCAACCATTGTTGCAATGGAGTCTGAAACAAGCGCTCTTCCTGCATTCGGAAGCTTATTATCTTTCATTAAGCCAGCCTGGTTCGCAACCGCAACCAGAGTACCCGCATTATCAAAGAAATCAACAAATAAGAAAGTTAAAATGATACCGATCATACTTGTAGACCAGAAAGAATGGTCACCAAAAGAAGAGAAAACAGCGCCAAATGTTGGTTTAATACTTGGAACTGAGCTTACTATCGCCGTAGGAACTTTGATTAGATGGAAAATCATTCCAACGATTGTTGAAATAATCATTCCGTAAAAAACGGCTCCTTTAACCTTTCTTGCCATTAAAATAACGGTAATGAAAATTCCGAAGATAGCCAGCAATGTTGTACCTTTTGTTAAATCCCCTAGGCCGACTAACGTTGCATCATTATTAACAATGATTCCTGCATCCTGGAAGCCGATAAAAGTAATAAACAAACCGATCCCGGCACCCACTGCATGTTTTAATTGAACAGGAATGGCATTGATTAGTTTTTCACGAAGTCCTGTCAGAGTTAGTAAAAAGAAGAACACACCGGAGATTAAAACCGCACCGAGTGCATGCTGCCATGGAATCTTGCTTCCTAAAACAACTGTATAAGCAAAGAATGCATTTAGTCCCATTCCAGGAGCTAAAGCAAGCGGATATTTACCAAGGAGACCCATTACGATTGAGCCAATTGCCGATGCAATCGCCGTTGCCACAAACACGGAACCATAATCCATCCGCATTGCATCCGGAAGACCTTTAATGCTGGAAAGTGATAGCGTGATCGGGTTGACTGCTAAAATATAAGCCATTGCCAAAAACGTTGTCAAACCACCTAAAAATTCCTGTCGGTAACTAGTTCCCAGTTCTTCGAACTGAAAATACTTTTTCATCCTTATACCCTCCTACAAATCTTTCTCTATTATGATGACAAAAAAAACGCTTCGGTATCCATCCCACCAAAGCGTTGACATACAGGCTATGTATAAAATGCGAAAATAAGGATATTTCGCGATTCAATACTTGCCTCGTAGTCAAGCTATTTACGGTAGCTCGGTAGAAACTTTTGGGCCATATTCCCAAGATTATACGACACACTATATTAAAATAATAAGTACTTTTGTATCATATCAGCGCACCGTTTTTCTGTCAACAAAAAATACGAACAATATTTATCATTTAAATAAATATGTTCGTATTTTTCCATTATTCCTATTAAAAGACTATTCCCATTCAATCGTTGCCGGCGGTTTGCTGGTAATGTCATACACGACCCGATTGACATGAGGCACTTCGTTAACAATTCTCGTTGAGATTACTTCAAGCACTTCCCAAGGAATTCTTGCCCAGTCTGATGTCATCCCATCAATGGAGGTTACCGCTCTGATTCCAATTGTGTAATCATACGTTCTGGCATCGCCCATAACCCCAACACTGCGGATATCAGGAAGCACAGTGAAATATTGCCATATATCCCGATCTAATCCTGCCTTCTTAATTTCTTCCCGTAAAATAAAATCGGATTCCCGAACAATTTCTATTTTATCATCTGAAAGGGCGCCAAGAACACGAATTCCAAGTCCTGGTCCCGGGAATGGCTGGCGCCAAACAATTTCATCCGGAATGCCGAGTTCCGTTCCAAGGGCACGGACTTCATCCTTGAACAGTGTATTTAACGGCTCGATCAATTGGAACTGCATATCTTCAGGAAGTCCGCCTACATTGTGGTGCGATTTAATCGTTTGTGCAGTAGCCGTTCCTGATTCAATAATATCGGTATAAAGTGTTCCTTGTGCTAAATAATCGATTCCTTCGAGCTTGCTTGCTTCATCATCAAATACATAAATAAATTCGTTTCCAATGATTTTCCGCTTTTTCTCAGGATCGGAAACACCTTCGAGCTTGCTTAAGAAGCGTTCTTTAGCATCTACTTTAATGACATTCATATGGAAGCCTTCTGCAAAAGTCTTCATGACACTATCCGCTTCATTTTTTCGAAGCAGACCATGATCGACGAAAATACATGTTAATTGGTCGCCAATTGCTTTATGAATGAGGACGGCAACAACAGAGGAATCTACTCCGCCACTTAATGCGCAAAGGACTTTTTTATCCCCAACGGTCTTACGGATTTTTTCCATTTCCATTTCAATGAAGTTTTCCATCGACCAATCGCCTTTACATCCGCAGGCATTAAAAACGAAATTTTTCAGAAGTTCATTTCCGTATACAGAATGACGAACCTCAGGGTGGAATTGAACAGCATAAAGATTACGGCTCTCGTCACTCATTGCGGCAATCGGGCATGATGGGTTTGTTCCATCCACCGTAAACCCGGCAGGTGCTTCGACAACCAAATCCCCATGGCTCATCCAAACAGTTTGCTCATTCGGAAGATCTTGGAACAATTTTGTTTCATTTTGAACATTTAAGGTTGCTTTTCCATACTCACGATTTTTTGCTTTTTCGACTTTCCCGCCAAAATGAAGCGTCATTAGCTGCATTCCGTAGCAGATCCCAAGGATCGGCAGGCCCATCTCAAAAATCTGTTCGTCGCAGCGAAATGAATTTTCATCATATACACTGTTTGGTCCGCCGGAGAAGATAATTCCTTTTGGATTCATTTTCTTGATTTCATCCGCCGTAATGGTATGGGGATGAAGCTCGCTGTACACGCCGAATTCACGGATTCTGCGCGTAATTAACTGGTTATACTGACTGCCGAAATCTAAAACAACAATCATTTCTTGCGTACCCGTCAAGGTCAGCACCTCTTTCAAAAATTTCTTAACTTTAGTTTCCGCCTTTATGTTTAAAACTAACAAAAAAACTAGACTCCGTTCCTTCTTTATTGCAAATAAAATAAGAAGGCAGAAATCTAGTTTTCTCGTAAAAAATCCCAGTAGTCATTTCTGCCTTCATAGTCAGGTTATTTAAGGCAACCCGGTAGAGACTCTCGAACCATATTTTCGAGGATATATGAAGGATAACGTCCATATAAATTTCCACCATATTGTAACAATAGGATGATTTTCTGGTCAAGCAATTGTTTTTTTACCAAATTTTCTAATAATTCTTTCATCTGTATATACATCCTGAAAGCTGAGTTTTCAGCTCTTTTTTTCTGGTCTGCAACCTATTTTCCAATAATAAGAGAGAAGCTTGTGTATTCGCCGTTTCCGTTAGTCGGAACAACAAATATTATAAGGAGGACAAGAAAGGTGTGACAGCTAAAGATGAGTATATTAATTCTGATTCCTTGTGCGCTTATTTGTTTATTTTTCCTGAACCAAATGTTCAATCGTGAAACAAGCCGACGGTTCATCCACTGGGGGATCGGTGCAGATTTTTGTTATTATTTCAGCCCTCCTTTTACCGTAAAACATCCATCTATTAAAATTATTGGCTTTCAGGAAGTTTTAGACAAGAATAAAGCGGTTCATTATTCGGTTGTGAAAATAAACCCATTTGGGAAAAGGACTGTTTATAGCACAGGATTTATTTGCGGCGAATATAAAAGTCCGGATCCATTTCAGCTGTCTTTTGATCAAATTCCTTGCGGGGAAGATTATCGTATTGAGATTTTCAGCGGATTCAACCTTTCCTTTGGCAAATTTAAAGTCGTGCAAAACAGGTAAAAAAAGAATCAGAGACTGGCTCAGATTCTTTTTTCCATGTTAATCATTATCACTATTAAACCATTCTTCTTCCCATTCATCCGCTTCGTGTTCCGAGCACCAGCGATAGTCTCTTTTGTAAAAAGTGATGATATAGTTATTCAACATATTAAATCGAACCTTTGTCTGATACGGAGTTAATGCCCCTGCGCTCGAATAAACTTTAATTAGATCACTGTAATCATGATAGATACGTTGATAGATGACATCCAGCTGTTTCCTTTGGAATGAATCTAATTTCATTTGTCTCGTGCAGTCCATCTCCGGGTCGTAGGCTTGCTTTGCCGCCGGCTGTTTCGCATGGTTTACTTCCTTCGCCTCTGCACCAGCTGAAAGGAAAAAGAAACTGCACAAAAAAGGAATTAATAGTGGGCGTTTGGCCATTCGTTTAAAACCTCTTTAACAAGGAATTTTAATTAGAACCCGCCGATTAGTCATCGTTGCTGTCATCGTGGTCATCATAATCATCGTGATCGTCGTGATCTCCATTATCATCATGGTCATCATGTTTTCTTCCATCATGCGGATTTCCCTTATGAGAGCCTTCTTTCTCCACCTCTAAAACCTTGCCAGTAGCTTTATCAATTTCCACCTCATATTTCCCATCTTTTGCTTGGATAATGATTTCGTATTTTTGCTTGCCATCATCCTTTTCAACTCTTGTTCTGATAATTTTCCCTTTCACTTGCTTTAAAGCGATTTGTTTCGCCTTTTCAAGGGTAATTCCTTCAAGAGGACCAACGTCCTGGGCATTGGCAGGGGCCATCCCAATGAAATGAAACGATACAAACAAAGCTGCCACAACAAAAAACTTCTTCATTCTCTTCACTCCTAACATATTTTCACATGTAGTATGTGAAGACCACTCCAAATTATGCATGGAGGGCGGTCCTTCTGCCAAAAAATAAGAAGAATTAACAATTACTTTACGATCGTTACATACGTATTTAATAAAGTACTTTTAAGATAAAGATAAGAAAGGTTAAGCTCCCCAAGGGAAGGAGTGATTATGATGTTAGAATGGCTGACTCGAATTACGATTTTAACCATCATCTTGACCGCATTATGACCTCTGCTTCTTTTTTCTCACCTTTACACTCCCTCTATCTACAATCCTTTTTAGCAAATCATTCTTTTTTTTTGCTGTATTCGCAACGATTGTTGTTTCTTCGTCTGATTTAAGATTTGACTTTTCACCTGAGGCTTCTGATTCGGACACTGCTCCCTTTGGATTCAGTATTTCTGTCCGAATGAACCCTTGATTCGGACACTGCACCCTTTGGTTTTAGCTTTTCTGTCTGAATGAACCCCTGATTCGGACTCAGCACCCTTTGG
>CAZAEW010000049.1:15176-24247 GCA_964484065.1 uncultured Bacillus sp. | reverse complement strand
CCCTTTGGTTTTAGCTTTTCTGTCTGAATGAACCCCTGATTCGGACACTGCTCCCTTTGGTTTTAGCTTTTCTGTCTGAATGAACCCTTGATTCGGACACTGCACCCTTTGGTTTTAGCTTTTCTGTCTGAATGAACCCTTGATTCGGACACTGCTCCCTTTGGTTTTAGCTTTTCTGTCCGAATGAACCCCTGATTCGGACACTGCTCCCTTGGGATTCAGCTTTTCTGTCTGAATGAACCCCTGATTCGGACACTGTTCCCTTTGGTTTTAGCTTTTCTGTCTGAATGAACTTCTGATTCGGACTCAGCACCCTTGGGATCCAGCTTTTCTGTCCGAACGATCCCCTAATTCGGACTCAGCACCCTTTGGATTCTGCTTTTCTGTCTGAAATATCTTATAAGTGGAAAATTATATACAAAAACAACAAAATATACGAAAACAGCCTTTAAAAATGAAAAGAATGCTGCCGGAAGGTGATCTTTCAGCAGCATTCTTACCTTTTATCATTTATTTAAAACTTAGGTTTAAATGTTTTACAGCATGTAGCAGCGGAATGATCCGCTTCTTCTTTTCGGCTCTCAATACCAAGTTCCCCGGCGAACTCTGTATCGTATTTGGATTGGTGGTCCATATCAATGGAAATTTTATTGGCTCCACAAAGATTTCCTTTCGCATGAAAGGCACAATTCGAAACTGTACAGCTGACCTCAACATTCGGCATCATAATCCCCCTTATTTAAAGCTTTCCAGATTATTTTTCCTAATGTCACCGTTCATTATTCAGCAGTCAAACCGTGAATCATCCCCATATTTTGTATTCCATAAAAGAGTAAGGATTTTATCAGGAAAATGAGTGACAGTTGATCATTTTTTATTCGAACATGGGAACCGGGCCCCTTTGTTCGTCTTGAACAAGTTCCTTATAAAGATTATTGCCTGGTTGATTAACAGTGGCAGTAAACGGGGGTTCTTGAGGAACCCTTATTTGCAGTTGGCCTATCAGTTTTTCAAACTCCCCAAATGTTAAAGGTTTTGCATCTTTCATTAACTCATATCCAAGTTCTCCCGTGATCTCAATGGAAGCAGTTTTTACATCAGCAGGAGAAGATATCCCTTTTTCCCGTAATCTCGCTTCTAATTGATCAGTCGTTAACCGCAGCTTTTTTAGATTTTGAGTTAAAATCGTTCCATCCTTGATTACCGGAGTAGATTTCCCAATGAACAGCCTTTCGACCATCTTAAATTTAATCGATAAAAACTGAGTAAATATAAGAAATGCTACCAATGTACATAAGGAAAAGATGGTTTTTAATAAACCTTTTTCCGAAATGGCGTGACCCGTCGTTGATCCTATAGCTACAATGGTTATAATTTCTAATCCTGACATTTCAGCCACAGTTTTTTTACCAGCAATCCGCAATAAGCAAAAACCTGTTAATAGAATGGCCAATGTTTCCCAAATATAATGCATGGCAGCCTCCTTATTTAAACTTTTTTCTTTTGACTCAATTCCCTATAACTCTCGGCTTAATTAAGGCTATGTAAAGGACATAATTCCGTATCATTATGACCTGCCTGTAATCCATTTATTCTGTTTAAAAAAGCAGGAAAAGATAATAGATATGTAAAAAACGGGCTATTACTAGCCCGTCCGATATGGATGACTAATCAATAATATTGTTTTGTTCTAATAATCGAAGAGCTTTGTTTACATCTGAAACGTTAATAATGATTGCATTTTCTTCCCCTTGATATATTGCTTTCACTTTTACATCGCGGAACAAAGCTCTATAAATTCGGGTTAAGACACCTCTAGCTCCAGCAGCCAAACCAAGAAGCTGGATGACTCGCTCTTCAAGAAATCTTACGCCTGCTGAGCGAAGAACCTCCCGCACAACACGATTAGAGGCTGGGTCGTTCGAACCCGCGGGACCAACAACTGTTCTGACAAGGTTGGTATTTTGCAGCTTAGTGATCGTGAAAGCAGTAAAACTCACTCCTCTTTCGGATACATCTTCTATGATATGGTCAAGGGTATAATCATTCGCAGTGAAAGTAAATTGCTGTCTTATTCGGACCGTTAATCTTAAATTCGTGCTGAACATTCATTTCACTTCCTTTCTTTAACAATAAATTATTCATAATACTAAAAATCGGAAGTGTACTTGTCCATTATCCTGAACAAAAATTTTTTAAACATAAAAAGCTGCGTCCTTTTTGAAGGAAGCAGCCTTTCTTTAGAAAAAAAGCATCTAGATAATTTATTCTAAGTCGGTCCTTATTGGATAAAACTCCTTATTCTTTCCGACAGGTAAAAAGTCTAACATTAAATCTGAACGAAGAAACAACAATCTTTGAGAACACAGCCAAATACATATGAATTATTGATTTTGATACTGTTCGTTCTCTGAGAACAGCTTTTGTTTTAATAAATCCTTGTCAATAAAATAATAGCCATCATGATTTAAAAAAACATAGTTATTCTGTTTTAATTCGTTCATTGTTCGACATACTGTTTCTCGTGAGGTGCCAATCATCTTCGCTAGATCACTATCCGTAAACTTGGTCTTCAATTTATAACCTTTTTCTGCTTGTTCGCCATTTGATTGACAAAGTCTGATAAGAAGCAAAATAATTTTTTCATAAGTATCATGAAAAAGGTGTACCTCTAATCTTCTATCCAAATCAGTAATTCTTTCGCCTAGGAAATGGAAAATTTTCATACAAAGTTTAGGAAATAAAACAAGGATTTCTACAAAATACTTAATAGGAATGGATATTAAATGAGCATCCTCCAGAGCTTTAGCATAAGAAACGTGGTATCCTGTTCTCTTAAGTCCGATATATGGAAACATTTCACCGGGTTCCAGGACATAAATAATATACTCCTTGCCGGTGAGATTCTTTTTATATATTTTTACCTTTCCGTAACAAATAAAGAAGATATGGTCAAGTTGGTCGCCTTCCATAAAAATATGTTTTTTTCGCTTATAGGGACGGATTTGAGCAACATCTGCAAATAAGGAAAGCTCTTCTTTAGTCAAGTCTTTAAATAAAGGAATGGCCGCTAACCACTTTGCAATTTTCTCTTGTTGCCACACAGAAGGGTCACCTCCAAAAATCAAAGGGAGCTGTTTCTTGCAAAAAATAAATAGATCGTTTTCACTACCGCTAAACACACCTATTTATGCAACTGATAGTAGAGGCAGCATTAGGAACGGACATTTCAAAGAATACACCTTATTTGCTGCCGGTTATGTGACAGGTGTTACATGCTGTCGAAACCTTCCGTGCCTTGTGGCATTTAATACAATCTTCCATCTTCGGCTTAATAAATTTATCATTATATCTAACCTGTTTGGCCTTTGCCGAGTTCCATTTATCATACTCTGTTTTTGATGTTTCCTTACCTTCTGAAATGCCGCCATGAACCACACTATAATGGCACTGCACGCATAGGATGCCTTTTTCTAAGTGCTTTTCATGCGGGATGATGACTATGCCTTCGACGGTTTGGGCCTTTGTTTTATTCTTCACATTGTGACATTTTTCACATGTCGAGTTTGGAATTGGGTCTTTTATTTTAATTGGAGCTGTATAGCTGTCTGTAACCTTTTGATAGACTTGACCAAGCCCGTTCATCTTTGCTTCGGCGTAATTAATGAACCCAGGTTGTATATGACATTCTTTACAAGCTACTTGACTATGGGATGATACCTTCCATGTCTCTGTTTCCGGGTTCATTTCGTGACAGCTGTTACAGAAACCCGAACTTGAGGTTGCTTCGGCAGTGCCATATATGGCAAAGCCCACAATTACCAGAATACCTAGTGAAATTGCTAGGATTTTATACAACTTTAACCTTGAATTGATGCGGTGCTTTGGTTTATTTTGCCCATCTTCCACTTCAATATTCCTCCTGTTTTAAGGATTGTTTTTACATTTAATAGATATTAGCAAGTCTGGCCGCAATCATGTGCATGATTCAGATTCCTTTAAGCGATATACGTACTATGTATGACATTGAATACTATTCATTTGGCTATAGTCATTTCTGTATATTTAGAAGTTATGTACATCTCTTTCTAACAATCCCAAAATAGTATCCGTCACATATAACCTAGTACAATGGTAATTACCTTATATATGGTAAAAATGGTGTAGATTCAAGTGAATAAGGGGGTACCAAACACAGATGTATTGGCACCCTGCCCTAAAATTATTTTATTTTGGTTGAACAAGCAGATAGCCTGTCATTTCTTGGTGCAATGCTGAACAGAAGTTTGTGCAGTAAAGCGGGAAGGTGCCGGCTTTATCGGCAACGAAATCAAGTGTATTGGTTTGTCCAGGCTGAATCTCCATATTCAGATCATAGCCGTTAATAGCAAAGCCATGGGTAATATCCTCATCAAAGTCGATATTGGTTAAATGGATATAAACATGGTCACCTTGTTTAACATCAATCTCATCCGGACGTTTTTGCGTATGGTCAAAAATAAATCTTGAGCGCAGTGCGACACCGTATACATCTACGCGGTTACCATTGCGGACAATTTTCGTATCTTCTTGTTTATAAACCGCATCTTTGTTTTTTGCATCCTTCGGATAAACATTGATTGGATGAATTTTATCCGCTTTAATAATTTGTGCATAGTGCGGCTCAGGATTTGATGGGACAGTATCCAGCAAGTGCATTTTGTCGCCGCTGATATCAATTAATTGCATCGTCTCAGGGTGAGAAGGGCCTACAGATAAAAAGTTATCTTTTGCAAGTTTGTTCAGAGATACCAAATACTTTCCATCTGGTGATACGGTATCGCCTTCTGCAGCAGTTACGTGTCCTGGCGAATACTGCACAGGGATGCGGTCTAACACTTTTCCTGTTGAATATTTCCATTTCACAATTTCAGAAGAAATAAACATCGAAGTGTAGGCATTTCCTTTGTCATCAAATGTTGTGTGAAGCGGTCCAAGAGCATTTTCAGGGTTTACTTCACGAACCATGACTTTCTTATATTGAAGAACAGGAATTCCATTTTTTTCACCGGAGAATTCCTTATTTTTGATCGCTTCAAATGCTTTTTCAAAAGAGAAAACTGTCATAGCAGGCGCCAGTTTACCGGAGGCAATAAAGAATTTTCCATCTGGCGTAACGTCAACACCATGTGGTGACTTAGCAGTTGGCACCAAATAGATTCCGCCTCTTTCCTTTTCAGGGAATATCATTTTCTGGCCATTTACATTTTCGTACTTACCATCCTTCACCATCTGCGCAAGCTCTTTCCAATTAAAAAGCACAATGTAGTCACGGTCCGCCTTTGATGCATTGATTTCAAGTGTTGATGTTGCTTCTTCCGTATTGTAAGTGGTCATAACAGCCCAGTCACCGGATTCCTTTTTGCCGGCATCAGATAAGTCATAGGACCATGGCGGAAGGGCTACTTGATAAGCAAGATTCAGCTTTTCGGATTTCTGATCCAGCGTTACGGCACTCATGACACCGCGGTACTTTTGGCTGTATTGATCAAGCGGCTGATATTCTTGTCCCAGAGGTACAGCAAAGCGTGTCGGCAAAAATACATATTCGGAGTTTTGAGTAACGAAGGCCGCACAGTGCGGGCCGCTGGTGTTTGGCACCTTAATAATGTCTTTTGTTGTAAAGGTTTTCAAATCGACAACAGCAGCGCGGCTGTTTTCTACATCGGTCGCAAATAAAAACTTTCCGTCATAATCTCCGTTTGTTTCCGAAAGGGCTGGATGGTGAAAGTCACCTAATTGCAGGCCGCCCAACATTTTTTTCGTTTCAGAGTCAAAACCGTAACCGGTTGCAGGATCAGGAGCAAACACAGGTACGGTCCGAATTTCACGCATGGATGGAATACCATATACAAATAACTGCCCGGAGTGCCCGCCGGAAGCCATTAAGTAATATTGATCTTTTTGTCCTAATGGAACATAAACTTTTTCAGCATCGGTCTTGTTTCCGCCAGCAGCAGATTCTGCTTTCGAGTCCGATGTAAAATTCCCTCCCCAAGCAATGGCCGCTGCTATAAAACCTGCAGCAAGACCGGAAGTAATGGGAATCCACTTTTTCATATCGTTTATACCACCTTTATTATTGATTTACCTCAGATGCTTTTTTCAATAGATCTAAAACCTGCTGCCGTTGGTCGTCTGTTAATGGATCTTTACCTAAAACGCCCGACATAACGGCTGAAGTTGGCTGCTTCAGGAATTCTTCAATTGGTTTGCCATGTTTACTTTCAACTGTTGTATAGGCTTGTGATAAGTCTGGACCAACTTGACCGCCTTTGATATTTAATGAAGCGACAGAATGGCACTGGGTACATCCACGTGTTGCAATAATGTTGTCTTGGTTCGCAGAAACATTTGTTGCAGAGTCTTGAGCGCTAGTACTAGTACTGTGATCGCTGGATTTTTCAATATCTTTGGCTTTATCTTTGGCTGCAGCTGCTGCAGAAGTTTCGGCAGAATCATTTACTTGAACCGGTTTATCTTGGTGACTATGAATTATGACAAAAAAGACAGCGCCAATGCCAAGACCTAAAGCTGCACTAATAATGAAAAGATTGATAGCTTTAACCATTTTCCCCCTCCTTTTTATTCAAAAATCACAATTAAATCCTAATAGCTAGAAGGGGCTAGTCTTGTGATGGCTATCACAACTTTTTGCTGATATGTGAAGGTTTTGTGAAGGTAGTTGAGGAAATAAGGTTTGAAAAAATGAGAGTTTTGTGAATGTAAATACCGTTTTTAAGTTAAGAATATAAAATAATTTTTAAATGTGATTTTGATGATGGTATCAGTCATGTTCAACGGGGCCTGACTCTGACAAAAAGCAGTGAATTGATGTTAAAAGATGTAAAAACCAATGATTCAAATCGGATTCTTGTTATATCAGATTTGAATCATTGATTAGTAATGATATGCAGAGGGAAAGCGCCAAGCGGTTTGAAGTCGGAATGATAAGAAAACCATTGAGGAATTGGAGGAAAAAGAAATTCCTATGTATTTGGAAAAAAAGAAGCTAGTTTAAAAATAGGCACCGCAAAAAGACATTTATCCATTTACGGTGCCTGAAGCCTTTCTTAAGTATTTACTTTTGGTAAAGCCCAAAGCATGTAAACTTTTGGCTATGATATTCTTTTCTATTCACCAGTTTCAGCAAAACGTTTAATACGATCTCCAATTTCATCACGAACTCGCTGAAAGAAGGCCCACTTTTCTTCGTCTGTCCCTTCTGCCTTAGCAGGATCATCAAAGCCCCAGTGAACGCGTTTTACATGTGAAGGGGTAACAGGGCAATGATCTGCAGCGTGCCCGCAAAGTGTCACAACTAAACCAGCATTATTTAAGATTTCAGGATCGATAATATCTGATGTTTGATTTGAAATATCAATTCCCGCTTCCTTCATTGCTTTCACCGCATTTGGGTTCAAACCATGTGCTTCTATCCCGGCACTTTTTACAACCCACTCATCATTTAAATATTTTTTAGCCCAACCTTCTGCCATTTGGCTGCGGCAAGAGTTACCTGTACATAAAAAGTAAATGGTTTTTTGAGACATCTATATTCCACCTTTTCTCTATCAGATTATGCTGCTTCTGATTTAAAATATTTTCGCTTAAACCATAAGGCCACGTTAACTAATGCAATCATGACAGGTACTTCTACTAAAGGACCAATTACTGCTGCAAATGCTGCACCAGAATGAATTCCAAAGACTCCAACAGCTACGGCAATGGCTAATTCAAAGTTATTACTGCCGGCTGTAAAAGAAAGGGTAGTCGTTACTTGATAGTTTGCTCCAACTTTTCTCCCCATGAAGAAAGAAACGAAAAACATGACCACAAAGTAAATCAATAATGGAATGGCAACACGAACAACATCTAACGGCAGGCTGACAATGACATCTCCTTTTAATGAAAACATTAGAATAATCGTAAATAACAAGGCAATTAATGTAATAGGACTGATTTTCGGAATAAACACCTTTTCATACCATTGTCTGCCTTTTGCTTTCACAAATGTAAAACGTGTAATCATTCCCGCGATAAACGGTATTCCCAGATAGATGAAAACAGATTTTGCTACTTCTGCCATCGTAATATTGACAATCGCACCATGGATTCCTATCCATTTTGGGATGACCGTCACAAAAAGGTAAGCATACACAGAATAAAATAGCACTTGGAAAATCGAGTTGAATGCTACTAACCCGGCAGCATATTCAGTATCCCCTTTTGCAAGGTCATTCCAAACAATCACCATTGCAATGCATCGGGCTAAACCAATCATGATAAGACCAACCATATACTCTGGCTTATCCGGCAGAAAAATAATAGCTAACACAAACATAAGAACCGGTCCTATTATCCAGTTTTGCACCAGCGATAAAGAAAGAACCTTTACATCTTTAAAAACCCGGCCAATCTCTTCATAGCGAACCTTTGCTAATGGAGGGTACATCATCAAGATTAAGCCAATTGCGAGTGGAATAGATGTGGTTCCTATCTGTAATTTATTCATGCCGTCTGCAAATCCCGGAACGACAAATCCCAAACCAATTCCAACTGCCATCGCTAGAAAAATCCACAAAGTTAGATATCGGTCCAGGAACGATAAACGTTTTTTTTCTGAATTACTCATTTTCTCACTCCCCATATATATTGTGTTTCTTAACAGCCACATCGAAGTGTAGGATTGCTTTTTTCAATTACTTTTACTTGCTCTGATTGTTCCGGTATATGCTTCAATATTTCTTCGATCATTCCATATATGTAATTCTGTGAATTCAAAGAATAATATACCCACTGACCTTTCCGTTCTTCTTTGACAAGTCCTGCATCCTTTAACTTTCGGAGATGCTGACTGATAGAAGGTTGACTCATATCAAAAACTTCAAGTAGTTCACAGACGCAGCATTCCCGTATTTTTAAAATAGAAATAATGGATAACCGCGTTTTATCCCCCAACAGTTTTAAAACTTTGGCAGCTTGCTCTAGTTCCAGCAATGATTTTGACATTTGAACACCTCTTCCTTTTT
>CAZAEW010000049.1:0-15076 GCA_964484065.1 uncultured Bacillus sp. | reverse complement strand
GCAGCTTGCTCTAGTTCCAGCAATGATTTTGACATTTGAACACCTCTTCCTTTTTTAATTTTACTTTTTAAAAAAATCATAACCATTTTTCAAGGTTTAAATTCACATATAACTATTTGCTTATATATTATCTTAAGGATTTCTTGAATTCAATCACCTTTAATGTAAACTTTTTGTAAAGAAAAAGACTGATGCTAATGAAAACATCAGTCTTTAAAATGAATATTGTTTAAGTTTGCTTATATCACATCAAATTAAGCAATAATAAAATTAAACAAATATCCCATAAATATAATTCCAAGCCCTACTATAGTAATAAATATTCCTAGGAGCCTAGGTTTTAATACTCTTTTTAAAAGGATCATCTCTGGTAAACTTAGTGCTGTTACAGCCATCATAAAAGAAAGTGCAGTCCCTGTTGCCACTCCAGCTCTTGTAAGTTCACTAACGAGTGGTAAGACCCCTGCAGCATTTGAGTAAAGAGGTATCCCAAATAATACGGCAACAAAAACAGCAAAAGGATTGTTTTTACCTGCATATGTCGCAAGTGCTCCGGTAGGTATCCAACCATGCATAAATCCTCCTATTGCAATACCAATTATTACATATATCCATATTTTCTTAATGAGATCTCTTGTAAAAGTCCAAGATTCTTTTAATCTCTCCCTAAATGTTGGATTCGGTATATCTATTTCCACATTTACGTTCATTTCATAAACATAGGATTCAACATATTTCTCAAGCTTCATCTTCCCTAAAATAATCCCACTTACTATAGCTATTATTTCACCTGAAACAACATATATAAGAGCTATTTTCCAACCAAATAGTCCATATAAAAGTCCCAATGCTACTTCATTCACCATAGGTGCTGCAATTAAGTAGGAAAAAGTAACCCCGAGTGGTACACCGGCTTCAACAAAACCAATAAATAATGGTACCGCTGAACAAGAACAAAACGGAGTTACGATTCCTAGAAGTGCTGCGAGTATATGCCCCAGAAAGGCACTGCCCTTATTTTTAGCCAATATTTTTCTGGTTTTTTCAGGTGGAAAGAAACTTCTGATAAAAGTTATTCCATAAATGATGATTATTAAAAGGATAAATATTTTGATACTATCAAACACAAAAAAGTTTAAAGCACTGCCTAATCTGCTATCGCTTGAAACACCTAACAAGTCATAGATAAGCCAATCCGCTAACATTTGAATCGGGGTAAACACTAAGGTCACTCCTTTCTCAAATCAAAAGTATTTATCATAGGAATATTATTAAATGCTTATATGCTTATTAAAAATATATAGGCATTGAGCCTAATTTTATTCCTTGATCATTGCTGCAATATCATCTACAGATGCAACTTTACCATAGCTCTTAACTTTTTCATCTATAACTAAAGCTGGAGTTCTCATAATTCCGTATGACATGATATCCTTAATATCTTCCACCTTAACTATTTCAGCATTAACTCCTAATTTTTTTACCGCATCTTTTGCATTTGCCTCAAGCTTTTTACAGTTTGAACACCCAGTTCCTAAAATTTTAATAATCATGATTATTTCCTCCTCTTTAGATCATAATTACAATCAAATCACAAGGCCGCAGATTTTGATTATTCATATAAAATTGACATGACAGGCTTGATTTTTTCTTTGTTTAACCTGTAAATCGTAAATTTCCCTTCTCTTCTCGAACTAATAACCTCCCCTTTTTCCATAATTTTTAGATGATGACTAATTGTTGATGAAGCGGCATCCAATGCTGCAATAATCTCACACATACACATGTCCTCCATCCAAAGCAAAGCAATAATCTTTAATCGCGTCTCATCTCCCAACCCTTTAAAGAAAGCAGATATTTTTTCTAACTCTTCATTTCCCGCCATTTTAGGGAATTTATTTTCAGCAGCCTTGCGAATTTTAAACATCTCTTCATTAGACTTGATATTCCAAACCGTTTTTTCAACCATTTTAATACCTCCTTACAGATCCATTATACAACTATTTTTCTAGTTTTATAGTTTTATTATTTGGCTTTTTGCTAATATTTTTTAAAACAACAACAATATTGTAGAAAAAACCATTATATTTGGCAAAAAAACGGTTCAAATCCTTTTTAATATTCAGGCAGCAAAAGGCACTGATGTTTTTCCCTTCCATGATTTTCTCCGAATGCCACTGTTCTTATGGCATTTGGAGAAAATCTACAAATTGTTTCAGAACGAGCGGGGCCTTCCCGGGTACAGGTTACTTTTCATCATTTTTTCCCATGTCAGTAAAAGCATTGGTTAAATATTGTTTTAACCACAATGGACCTTTTTCATCATTAATATGAAAACGAGGGATGTTCTTAGATTCTATCGAAGAACATAATTCATCGTCCCAATAGAAAAAGGCAACCACATTCGTTAATTCCTCCAGCAGTTCTATATCCCTTATATCTCTTAATAAAACGGCCTTTGGAAATTCTGCCTTCTTATGTCCCTCAATAAGAATGAAGTCAAGATTAAAAATACCCAAAAGCTTGATTTGCTCTTCAAGCGACAAATTTTGCTTCTCTACTTGAAGAATCATGCTTCCATTGCCTTCCACTAAGGAAGCAATTGCCCCGGCACCAATATGACGGCTGGAATCTTTTTCACTTGGGCTTTCCAACATACCTCCATGTCCATGATGTTTTAGAGTGCCTACTTGCCAATTTTCTAATGATAATAACTTAATTATTTTTGTGATCAACGTTGTTTTTCCGCTATTTTGATATCCTGCAATCTGAAAAATAAATGGTTTCGCATGAGTATGTACTTCTGTTTGTATCTTCAAACAATCAAGCCTCCTCTAACATTCGTTTATTTTTAGTCTCCAAATCGGGAAATTTCAAACAAAAAATGAATATAAAGACATCCCTTTTAAAGGATGCCTCCGTTATTGCATAAAATAAACATTCAGTTTTTCATTAAATGTACGCCTATTAACATTATAAATGAAATACCTATCATACTTGTAACCCATAACCAAGCTAATTCCATATTGCCTGAATCAATAGCAACATAAATGGCGGTTGGAATGGTTTGCGTTTTATCCGGGATATTCCCTGCGAACATTAAAGTAGCTCCGAATTCTCCTAAGGCTCTTGCAAAACTCAGTACTGCACCAGAAATGATTGCTTTATATGCGAGCGGAATAGAGACAAACAGGAATACCTTGAATTCATTTGCTCCGTCCATACGAGCTGCATTCTCAATATCCTCGTCAATCGCTTCAAATCCTGCCTTTGCGGTTTGATACATAAGCGGAAAGGCTACAACAGTGGAAGCAATCACAGCTGCCCACCACGTAAACATTAAAGGCTGCTTAAAAATCCACTCAATCCATTGTCCTGCTGGGCTGTTCCTTCCAAAAAAAATAATTAACAAGAAGCCAACAACTGTAGGAGGTAAGACTAGCGGCAGAAGAAAAATAGTATCAACCAGGACTTTCCCTTTAAAATTTCGTTTAGCCATGACCTTTCCAAAAAACAGCCCCAAAATAAATACCAATATCGCAGAAACAGATGCTATTTCAATCGATAATCGAACTGGAGACCAAAAGCTGGCTGCCATGATAAATTATTTCAGACCTTTAAAACCGTACTTTTTGAATATCTTCATAGAATGATCATTTTGAAGATAACGGTAGAATAGCTGTACTTCTTTTAGATGGGTACTGTTCTTAATCACACCAACCGGATAAATAATCGGATCGTGTGTAGTTTCCTTTGCTGTCGAAACTATTTTAACCTTTTGAGAAGTCATGGCATCCGTTTTGTAGACAATTCCTGCGTCAACATTGTTCGTCTCAACATATGTAAGCACTTGACGGACATCCTTGGCGTATACTGTTTTTCCTGCAACGTTAGTCCAGATATTTAACTTTTCTAATGTCTCTTTTCCATATTGTCCTGCAGGCACAGACTCAGGAGTACCAAGTGCAATTTTATCAGCTTTTGTGAGGTCCTCGAATGTTTTGATTCCTTTATTTGAATCTTTTGGAACGACCAAAACAAGATCGTTTCCTACCAAGTCTGTTCCGTTTTTCTTTTCAATAAGCCCGTCCTGCACTAATTTTTGAAACTTATCCTCTGCTGCTGAGAAGAAAAGGTCAACCGGTGCTCCCTGAGAAATTTGTTGCTGCAAAGCTCCAGAAGCTCCAAAGTTAAAATTTATTTTTACATTTGGATGTTCTTTCTCAAAGTCTGCTTTAATATCAGTCAAAGCATCCTGTAAACTTGCGGCGGCAGAAACCGTCAAATCCACTTTCTCCTGTCCACTGGATGTCTTAGTTTGCTCATGATTCGAACACCCAGAAATGACGAGTACCAGCATCATTAAAGTGAAAAATAACAGATATAATTTCTTCATTACCCATCTCTCTTTCTAATTAGTTTTAATCAATTATAACTAATTATAACTATTTATAATATTGAAAAATGTAAGGAATATCACTTTTTCCATTTTTAATGAAAAACATCCTTTTTTTTCACCATTACGTTAAAATACAAGATGGAGGGATGCAAATGTCAAAAGAGCTTTCCTATACGATTGAAGAGGTATCTCAGCTTTTAAAAGTATCAAAATTAACCCTTTATGATCTTGTAAAAAAAGGGGAACTGCCTGTATTCCGTGTTGGAAGGCAGATGAGAATTGATGCAAAAGACTTGGAAATCTACATTAGCAGTCAAAAGACGAATCAGAGTCCAAAATTTCAAGCACCTGAGGCGGACCACCAAAGGACAAAGGATCCTTATAACATTATCATTAGCGGACAAGACCTGGTCCTGGACATTCTTGGTAAACACATTGAGAAAAACTCACCCTATAAACCCTTACGTTCTTATACGGGCAGTTTAAATAGTCTTATATCCATGTACAATGGAGAATGTGACATCGTCAGTTTGCATATGTTTGATGGTGATACTGGGGAATACAATCTGCCTTACATAAAAAAAATTCTTGTGGGCTATCCTTATATCTTACTAAACCTACTTTCAAGAAAAGCGGGTTTTTATGTTAAAAAGGGAAACCCTTTGAATCTCACCTCTTGGACGGATTTAAATCGTAAAGATATAAAGATCATTAATAGAGAAAAAGGCTCAGGAGCACGGATTCTCCTTGATGAACAACTCAGAATCAACAAGATTCCTTCAAGAGACATTAAAGGATACGAGTCCGAGGAATCTACCCATTTAAGTGTGGCTTCTGCTGTCGCAGTTGGAACAGCCGATGTGGGAGTAGGTATTGAAAAAGCAGCCAAAATTGTTGGAATCGATTTTGTTCCATTAATAACAGAGCGTTATGACTTGGTTATATTAAAAGCCCCTGAGTCGGAACATCTGGTACGCACAGTAATGAATATTTTATCTTCTCCTAAGTTCCAGGCAGAGGTTAATTCTCTGGGCGATTATGATGTATCTCAGACCGGAAATATTATTTATGAGACATATTAAATCCTCGTGCAGCAAGAGTCTTTCCTATTTTTCAAAATGTATATTGGAAGATCTTGTTTTAGGCCATTAAATTCCTTGAACAGCCAATAAAAAAAAGAAAAGCCCTCCCAACAGTGCAGCAAACTACAAAAAATTTTTTCATTATTACAAAAAGCGATGCCTAAAATATAGCATCGCTTTACTTGTTCAACCTACGGATTGGTGTTGAGTATCATTTAGTCTCAAATGCTAAATACTCATGTCAGCAGCCACATCAATAGCGCTGTTTTGTGGTTTGTGCTGTTTCTTTGACCCTTGCTCTTCAAGGTAGTAACAAACACTTCTGCGGCCTTTAGAACTTTACGCTGAACAATCAGAATATCTTTACTTTGTTATGGTGACAACTTTCACACCAAAACCTCCTCGTATAATTTAGAACTGCTTTTTTAAAATTGCTTCATTTCTTAATAATATTTATTAATGCATTAGGAGACAAAATTAAAATATTCTTCCTGTACTGTGATTTTGGTTTTTAAATTTTCATTCTATTGGACAAACCCCCTTACACTTTTTTTCTTTTCACATAGTTTATTACCAACAAACAAAAAAGGTGGAAATAAACATATCAGATGTTCCAACATATAATACCGTTTCCAATCGAGTTTTATTAGCTGAATTCGATAGAAACTGGGAACGCAAATTAAGCGATGGACATGTAGTCTATATTGCAACATCAGACAATGCAGAAGTAAAGCTTCTTCTATAAAAAATAAGAGCACCTTTCTGATATTCGTCTCAAATAGCGTATATCATGATTTTTCAATCAAAAATACGGCTTATTTCATTTGCTACATTCTACGTGAATCATTTTTTCTGGGTAGGTATCGATCCAAATTGCAGGGATGTGATTTCACTTTATTCCAATTGTTGAGCTCAACACTCCAATATCAATTTATGTTCCGCCTCAAAGTGTGGACCTATATAAATTCGCTGTCGTCTGGAGTAACTATAAAGATATGATTTATCCATTGGAGTGGAAAAGGTTGTGGAGGAATATCCTAAATAATTTTATTTCAAAAGGAGGTTTAACTATGGATGATATTGAGTCTTCTAATGAAAATATAGATATATTATTAGATAATATTAACCCATATACGCATGAATTACCGAGCTCAATCATTCCAGTTTCAAATGAAAATATAATAACAGATCCTAGTTACTTTCAATTTGAGTTGAATCCTGATAAGAAAAGCTATATGATTTCAGCCAAAAATAAGAATGAGCTTCCTTCGATGATTTCTTTGCCAAAGGAATATGAAGGACTTCCCGTTACAAAAATTAAAGATAATGGTTTCTCAGAATGTATTAATCTTTCTATTGTTATGTTTGAGAATAAAAGCAGCATCAAAGCAATAGGCTCTTTTGCATTTTATGGATGTTCCGAATTGGAAAGCATTGAATTTCCGAGAAGCATAAAAAGTATAAAGCATGGTGCATTTCATGCCTGTTCAAAACTTCAACAAGTTTTTCTGCATTCCAAAATTCCTCCCGAGTTGGATGAAACATCCTTCTATAAAACCTCACCTTATCTAAGCTTTTATGTCCCTTCAAAATCTGTTAAGTTGTATGGGGACTGTGAGAGCTGGGAGGATTATAAAAAATACATCTTTTCACTACCATGTAATATACCTTCAAACCTGGGTTTCTTTCGCTTTGTCTTAAATGATGATGGCAGAAGTTACACGGTATATGCAAAAGACCCGAAAGTAGTGCCAAGCAATTTAATCATACCCTCCGATTATAGTAGAAAACCTATTACAATTATTGGTGCAAGTGCATTCGTCAGGGCTCCTATTCAAACTCTAATTTTACCTAAAAGACTTGTAATCATTGGTATAGAAGCGTTTGGCTGGCGACACCAATTAAAAGAATTAAAAATTCCAGACAGTGTCGAACGGATAGAACAGTTTGCATTTGGTGTTTCAGTTACTCGAATGAAACCAGATTTCGTTTGGAGCAATTCTATTTTGAAAAGGGTTATCTTTGGAGAAAACAGTAAATTACAGTATATTGGAGAAACGGCATTTTGGGGTAATATGCTTCTAAAGGAATTTTTTATTCCTAAAAGTGTAAAATATATAGGCCGCCTTTCATTTGGGAGCACTGGTCTCTCTCATATTTATATTCCTAAAAGTGTTGAAACAATAGGGATTGATCCTTTCGCTCAATGCGTATATTTAAAAGACATAAAAGTTAATAGGAACAATAGGTATTATAAAGACATAGATGGTGTTTTGTACAACAAGGATGATACTGAATTAGTATGGTATCCCCTCGCCAAAGAAGATGCCATCTACAGTATTCCGGATACCGTAAAAAGTATATCGGGTTATTATCAACTTTGGGGATGTGTCAACATCCGAATATTATATTTGAATTCACCGCAATCTCCATCTTTGTACTCTACATTTGATACTGCTTTATCAGCCTTTAAAATATATGTTCCCGCGGATGCATATGAGGAATATAAAAATGCACCCGGATGGAGTAGGAGTGAGGTTCAAAGCAGGATTTATCCAGACAATATTATTAAAAATGGTTTTGCAATAGAAAATAACACCTTAATCCAATATGTTGGAGATGAAACTGAAATAACTATTCCGGAGAATATTTCTGAGATAAAGAACTACGCATTAACCTCTTGTGTTAATCTTAAAAATATTTATGTAGCGCAAAACAACACAAATTTCAAATCCTTCAACGGAGTTCTATTCACTGCTGACTTAACAAGACTAATTTGTTTTCCTCCCGCAAGAACTGAAGAAGAATATGAAATTCCGGAAGATGTTAATATAGTAGGTTTTGCCTCCTTTTTAGGCTGTCAAAACTTAATTCGGATAAAGACTCACAAATCATTGGAAGTAATTGAAGCTAACGCTTTTTATAGATGTCGTAATCTTAGAGAATTAACTAATATTGATGCAGAAGATAATATAAAAAGCATAGGGGCTGGAACATTCTTTGAATGCAGTTCAATTAAGAAAATAGAACTTATGTCAATTGAAATCATTGGTTCCGGGGCATTTTCTTTGTGCTACAACGTAATAGAGATTACCCTCGGAAGTCAAATTAAAAATATAGCACCTTTGACGTTTTATACACCCAATGCCCCTATTAAGCTTAGTATATTTAATATACTTGCAGTCGTTCCTCCTGTACTAATGGGTATATGGATCGACACTCCTATATCAATCAATGTTCCGCCTCAAAGCGTAGATTTATATAAGGCTGCTACCGGCTGGAGTAACTATAAAGACATGATTTATCCATTAGTGAAAAAAGTTATGGAGTAGTAATATAAGCTATTTTCATATAGCAATTTACAAAAAAACACCCCACATCGATTTTTCATTATCTTTTTGCCGCCCGACATCTGAATAGAAGCAGGATTTCCCCTTATCCGGAACCTGCTTCTTCTTTATAAAGCTATCTGCGAAACACACTCCACCTGTGTTGTATTGGCATCACAGAAGGTCAATGTGTGTATCAAAAACTAAACCTCAATCTCCATTAACGCTTCTGCACATTTTATACCGTCAACAGCACTAGATGTGATACCTCCAGCATAACCTGCACCTTCACCACAAGGGTATAACCCTTTGATGTTCGACTCAAATGTCAGTGGATCTCGCTTTATTGTAACGGGTGATGAACTTCGGCTTTCTACAGCTGATAAAACGGCATCATGTTTGATAAAGCCCGCAAGTTTTTTATCCATAACCCGTAACCCGTCTTTTAAGCTATCAACGATAAAATCATCAAGGCATTCTCTTAAGTCCGTTGGTGTAACACCTGGGGTGTAAGTTGGGGTTATATCGCCAAGTTGTTTACTGCCCTTATTTGCTAAGAAATCGCCGACTAATTGTACGGGTGCAAAATAATTTCTGCCGCCAAGTTCAAACGCTTTTCGCTCAAGTTTTCTTTGAAACTCGATAGCCGCCAAAATCTCTCCATTAAAATCATTTGGGGTGACAGAAACAAGCAATGCACTGTTAGCATTTTCACCGCTTCTTGCGCTATAGCTCATACCATTTGTAACTACAGAATTCTTTTCTGATGCGGCAGCAACAACATGACCACCAGGGCACATACAAAACGTGTAAACACCTCTTCCATTAGGAAGATGTGCATTCAGCTTATAATCAGACGCACCAAGCAGCGGATTATTTGCAAAGCTGCCGAACTGCTGTAAATCGATGTCTTTTTGGTGATGTTCAATTCGCACTCCGACTGCAAAAGGCTTCGGTATCATGTCCACCCCTAAATCCTTTAGCATATAAAAAGTATCCCGAGCACTATGCCCAATCGCCAATACTACAGCATCGGTTTCTATTGCCTCTGCTTTCCCCTGACTTTCTAGCAGCACGCCTCTAACTGCGCCATTTTCAATTATAAGTTCCTTCATTTTCGTTTCGAAACGCACTTCCCCGCCAAGTCGTTCGATTTTTTTTCGAATATTTCTAACAACCGTAATCAAAATGTCAGTTCCAATATGAGGTTTTGATAAATAAGATATTTCCTTTGGAGCACCCGCTTCTACGAATTCCTTTAATACTTTCGGTATTCTGATATTTTTGATGCCTGTTGTTAATTTACCATCTGAAAATGTTCCTGCTCCGCCTTCACCAAATTGGACATTACTATCCGTTTCAAGTACGCCGTATTTCCAAAACTTTTCAACAGCCATTTTTCTTTGATCAACATCCATTCCCTGCTCAACAACAACTGGATTTAGACCATGTTCTGCTAATACCAGGGCACAAAAAAGTCCAGCAGGTCCACTGCCTACTACTACAGGACGGGTGGTTTTTTTGGTTTCCTTGCACACATATTCTAATGGTTCATAGAAAGAAACGTTTTTGATTCCTAAATACGATCTCTCGTTTTTAATTTCAACATCAACAGAATAAACCAGATGGACATTATTTTTTTCCCTTGCGTCGATCGACTTCTTAGAAATACTAAAAGACAATATTTTGTCCTGTTTGACCTTTAGTATTTTCTGGATTTTCTGAGCTAAAAGTTCATTTTCCTTACTTGGTTCAAAATCAGCACGAAGCTTAATATTGCTTATTCTTAACATGTTAAATTCCATCCTAAATTTTTTTATGTCATTATAATTATAGTTCTTTTTGATATTTTACCAATATAATTTTAAGTGGGGGTTTATTTTCCATATTCTTATGTAGCTCGACAATCTTCGAAAATTCTATCCGTCCGTATTTTCTTTTTAACCACAATTAAAAAACTTCCTACTAATAATAGTAAACCGACCCGTTACTTGATAGTTTGGATTCATCCTCAGTCCTTTAAATAACTCTTCATTTGTTTTCCCAGTATGTCTTTCTATAAAGTGTCCGCATTTTTCCTATTTACAGTCAGTCTTTCATTATCACTTCCCTTAGAAGGACTACGTAAAACCTGAACAGCTTCCCCCGTATATCTACCCTTTTAAATCTGTTTATTCCCCACCAACTATTTTTTATACCTCCAAATAGGGAGAATGACGCAGAGATGTTTTTTTGAATCAAAAATATACACGAGAACTATCACCTTGCAACCAAAACAGAAAAAGGCCTTCCAACAGTTTATAAAAACTAAAGGAAAAACCTTCTCTCTTAAATACTATTTATGTCATCTATGCGGACAATCTAAACAATTCGTCTACTAAAACGTTAATATAATAAGGTTTTTCCCCTACACTATTATTGGATCGGCTAAGGGCACTTAGATGATCCATGAAATTACTTGAACAGCCAATAAAAAAGAAAAGGCCTCCCAACAATTGAACGTCTTGGGGATTACCCAACTTCATTGGTACTACGCTGCTACCCGCCTTCCTAAACATCGGCATTTGGTTTCCTTACTTTTTTATGCATTGTACACCATACTCTTCTACAAATGAAAAGACCGATGGGTCTCCCGAGTTGCCGTATTATATCAATGGGTAACGTGCTAAGGTCTCTGACTCCAGTAGTATAAATTCTACTATTAACAACCCTATTCTAATTTTTTAAATTAGCTGGAAGTATGAATATTTGCGAAAAAAAAAGGCATGGAAAATATCCATGCAAATATAGAGGTTATTTTAGAAATAAGCAAGGCAGACCAAAAAGGGCTATCCCATACTTACCTTGTTATTAATATACAAGGAACGTCTCTTTCATTTCTATAGCTCTCAATAGCTATTTATAATATACCCATTTGGTATATAATTAAAATTCCCCTCAATAAAGTAGTTATAACAATTTCCTCAAGATATGTTCAATTAAATATCCCTTTTATGGAAGATCATTTATTAAATATAGTTTGAGACAGCTTCAGATAATGATGTTGCAATGGAAAAATGTTCTCCCGAAGACGAAACTTCATTGGAGCATCATCATTATAGCATTTCTAATACCATTCATTTTCTGGCTTTTGCTTTTTACTCTATGAGTGCATTTAGTTGATCTTTAATGTCCGGAAAGGAAAGTCCGTTTTTGATACAGTAGTCTCTGACGGTTTGGTTGGTTGGCGGCATGTCAGCTTCAATAATTCTTTCAATCTGTTTTTTTGTGACTCCAGAATCTAATACTTTTTGGAACGTTGCTGAACCATTAACCACATTTTCTGATTCTTCTGTGGCAACTCGATTCGAAATAACTGAATCTGCTTTTTTCTTACTTGATAAATCAATTGTATGTGTATTTAAATAGTTTTTTTGGTCTGATGTTAATTGACTATTTTCCTGTGTGATCAGCATGGCCGCCTGCTTAGGGATATATGTGTCATTTAATTCAATCGGTAAATTACGATATAAAGCCACAAATACTTGCACGGATTGGTTGCCAATTTCAACCTCAGATGTATCAAACAACATTTCCAAATCTTTCGTTTTTATCTTAGTTCCGTCCGTATTTTCAGGTATGTTAAATGCTTGGTAAAGAACCTTTAAATCGATTTTAAATAATTCCGAAACATCTTTAAATGTGTATGATCCTCTAATATCTGCTGGATTGTAGCTTCCTGCGGCTTTACCGTCTTTGATTTTTGCAGGAGTTTTATCTGAGGTAGTCGACCATAAGTCCATCGCCAAAGTTGATCCAATGCCGCCGAATATAGCAAGCATAATGATGATTCCAATTGTTAAAATATTAATTTTCATCGGCGAACCTCCTCAGTTTTAATCTGATTTCGTTGTTTATTTAAATATGGCTTATTTTGTGCTGAGGTTGAAATGTTTACCGTATTCGGTATCGGACAATTCCTTTCAGATGTACATTCGTAGCAACTTATACAATGTGTAGAAGTGATTTTTTCTTTTTGTGAAACAGGGATGTTCATTGGACAATTGTTTTTACATTTGTTACAGCTGATACAAGTACTTGGTGCTCTGTATATTTTAAAAATCCGAATTTTATTTGATAGTCCAAGTAATGCACCATATGGACATGCATATTTGCACCAAGGTCTTTCTACAAACAATGAAAGTATTAACGTAAATACTAAAATCAACACAGCAGTCAATGCAGCTTTTTCAGACCAAAAGGTAAAAAGTGCATAGTAGGGATCGTAACTTTCAAATATTAGATAACCTGATTTGGCAGTAACATAAACAACCCAAATTAAAACACCAAATCTCATGTAACGCAGTACCTTGTCTAATCTTACAGGTATCATTTGGTTATATTTTCTCTTAAATATCTTTCGACCCAATTTCCCAACCCATTCCTGGATTGTTCCGAGCGGACAGACCCATCCACAAAATACTGGTCCAAAAAGTATGGTCAATATGATTACAATTGACATCAATATAAAAGCTGATATATGAATTTTCTGGACAAATTCACCAAGCGTGGCAAGATTATAAAGAGTGACAACCCCACCAAATGGACATAGCGAATGTAATGAAGCTTCTGAAAGAAAAGGTATACCTATTCCGGATTCAGCTAATGTTTTATTTACTGCAATCATCGCGATAAGCATAAAAAAGAATACTTGTACAATGCTTCGAATATATTTCCTTTGTCCTTTTTTCATAATTCCTCCTTGAATGAATATTTGACATTTGATTGTGATGTACAAACTAACGGAAATATCTGTTTAACCAAGTTCATGGAGATATTTCCATTACAATACTCCCAAAATAATATTTTTCTAACTTGCACTTTAAGTTTAGGGATTAGCATTCCAGATTCTTTGAAGAAAATGTCAAGATATTATTTAGAATTTGGATTCTGTATTTTTTGTACTAGTAATAAAAAAAAGTCAATGACCTCATCTTCAAATTTAGATGGGGTCATTGACTTATAGTTAATACTTTAACCAGTTCAAGGCCAACGGAAAAACAAAATATAAAAGCTTACTTTGATCTTTTCTTTGCTACAAAGTACAATGCCTGTCTCTTCCCGAATGGAGCCAAAACGGCCGATATCGCGGGAATTTAGAAGGTTCATTAATAGAAGGAGGATATAAACTTTCAAAGGGAAGTAAATTAGACTTTAAAGCAGGATATGGAAAATTGGAGGAAAATCTTCCATGCAAATCTGATAAAATTGGAAATGACATTGTTGAAGGAAACATAATTGGATTTAAAGGAATCTTGCATATAAAGTCCCTTTTGTTAAAGAAATATCAGCAACACAAAAGTATTTAGATTCATCAGTCGCACTTGGAATAGATGAATAAACATTTAAAGGAGAGGCAGAAGTAACAATAAAAAAGTATGAAGCAAAATTAGTTAGAATTGACTTTCCTGATTCTATCCTTTATCTGACCCTGAAATAGGATGAGAATACGGTTTAGAAACATATGGTTACAAATTCCATACAGGTAAAGAAAATGGTGGGTATGTTGGTGTTGATGAATATGGCAGCGGAATTTTCTATAAAATTTACAAAGGAGGAAGAGAAATAGTTTGACTAATCCATTTAAAGCAGCAAAAATTATTGATATCGTTTTTTTCTCTGCATTATTTATTTTCAGTTTATTCTCCCCCCTTTGATCTCAAAGGTAAGATTATTTTTTCTACTTTTATTTTAATAGGTGGGATTGTAGCTTTAAATATTGGAGTTAACATTTAAAAAAATTAAAAAACATAACGAAAAGTAAATAGAGGCATTACATAGAGGTTATATAATTGAAAGTGAATTGGCACTATGTAAGAAATTGAAAGAAATATAAATTATATTTTTGTAAATAACTCAACCTTCGTAGTTAAGTTTTGGAACCGGAGCCTGTCACTCCCCTAGTAATCTTGTTTCACTGTAATGTTTCACTTTTTATAAAGACATGAGCTTCAAAGGGACCTTTTTGTGAAGACTCTATCGCCGTTGGGCCCCCTCTTTCTGGTAAGAGTTAATAAGGATTGGATTTAAACATTTGATTAATAGCCAAAAAGAAGCTTTTCAATAATCCAATGACTCATGAAAAGCTTCTTTTTTTGATAAAGCGTTATCACATCATGTCGCCCACAAGGTGAGAGGGTTTAATATCTTACACGTAGGTTTTTACATTTTCTAACTGTAACATCTTTAACGAAAATTTACGGTTTTTACTTCATTGCGTTAGCAAA
>CAZAEW010000048.1:23829-30111 GCA_964484065.1 uncultured Bacillus sp. | reverse complement strand
TTTCCAGGCTCGTAGAGTGCCACGTCCTGTGGCACTCGCCTGACTAGGACATCCTCGAAAAAGCTATCGCTTTTCCTTCGTGCGATGTTTGTGCTGCCGAAGCTTTCCTTGTCCTATCCGTCGTGCGTATTAGGAAAGTATAAATTTGTAAAAAATTTATACTTTCCTGGTAATAGCTAAAAAAAAAATAAGAGGTCATGCCTCTTATTTTTAAAGTACTTTACTTAAGAATGCTTTTGTCCGGCCTTCTTTTGGATTCTCAAACAATTGAATCGGCACATTTTCTTCGACAATGTACCCGCCATCCATGAACAGAACCCTGTCTCCGACTTCTTTGGCAAATCCCATTTCGTGGGTAACGACAACCATAGTCATTCCTTCTTTTGCAAGCTGTTTCATGACCTCGAGCACTTCCCCGACCATTTCCGGATCAAGCGCTGATGTTGGTTCGTCAAATAACATGGCCTTTGGTTCCATCGCGAGTGCTCTGGCGATCGCTACACGCTGCTTTTGCCCGCCTGACAGCGAATCCGGGTAAGCATTGGCTTTATCCTCCAACCCTACTTTCCTTAATAGAGCCAAGCCTTTCTCCCTTGCTTTTTCCTTCGGAATCTTTTTTACCTTTGTCGGCGCGAGCATGATATTTTCGATTACCGTCTTATGCGGGAACAAATTAAATTGCTGGAATACCATTCCTACTTCTTCACGAATTTTATTAATATCCGTTCTTTTATCGGTGATGTCGACCCCCTCGATAAAAACATTTCCCCCGGTTATTGAATCCAGCATATTGATGCAGCGCAGAAAGGTAGATTTTCCCGACCCGGACGGACCGATCACCACCACTACCTCCTGCGGTTTTATTGTCACATTGATATCTTTTAACACTTCATTGGCGCCAAACGTTTTCTTTAAATTTTTCACTTCGATCATTCGGTTGACAACCTTCTTTCAAGGCGACTTAACAGGAAGCTTAATGTTAAAGTCAAAATTAAATAGATAAATGCCGCTGTCAGGTACGGCTCCCAAACGCGGAAGTACTGGCCTTGCATGGCTCGTCCCCAATACATCAGCTCCGGGGCGGCAATTAATGAGGCCAAAGAGGACTCTTTTATTAAGACAACAAATTCATTGCCGAGCGGCGGAATCATTCGTTTGAACGCCTGCGGCAAAATAACATATCTCATTGCCTCAACATGATTCATTCCCAATGAACGGGCTGCTTCCATTTGTCCTTTGTCAATGGACTGGATCCCTGCACGGAAGATTTCAGCGATGTATGCAGCCGAGTTCATGGAAAGGGTAATGACTGCCGCCAGAATTCCATTTGTCTGCCCCAGAAATAATGGCACAACTGCAAAGTGAATCAACAGTATTTGCACAAGCATTGGTGTTCCGCGAAAAAAGGCAATATAGCATGTAAACGGGAAAGCTAAGGCCTTATTTCTCATGATTTTTCCAAGTCCGATTAACAATCCCAGAACCGTTCCAATCAAAATGCTGCCGATTGAAAGCCCAATTGTTAGCAGCGTCCCTTTTAGAAAAAAGGGAGCATACTCTCCGATAATATCCCAACGAAAATCCATCAACTGTCCCCTCACTATAACCAAAAATTGCGTAACTTCTGTGCTGATCAGTTACGCAATTTTTGGTCATTAATTATTGCTGTGCTTTTAATGTTTTTAAATCAGGCTCTGTGTTAAACCATTGTTTATACAATTTTGTATAGGTTCCATTGTCAATTACTTTCGTGATCGCTTTATCAAATTCTGCTTTTAACTTGCTTCCTTTTGGAAACATCAGGCCATAAAATTCATTTGAAAAAGCTTTAGAGTCTTTAATGGTAACCAATTTATCCTGCGGATTATTTTTTGCATATGCTTCAACAACTGTATTATCAGCTACAACGGCCTGTGCCCCGCCGTTTTTCAATTCCATAATGGCCAAGTTGTTATTTTCAAACTTTTTAACATTCGGGCTGTTTTTACCAAGAATTTTTTCAGTAACTTCTTGTCCGGTTGTTCCGTTTTGAACAGCTACTACTTTACCTTTTAGATCCTCAGCACTTTTAATCGAGCTTCCTTTTGGAACCAGAATCATATTGGTAGATAAGAAGTACGGTTTAGAAAAATCATAGGTTTGTTTACGCTCATCATTGATCGTAATAGCGGAAACTGCCAAGTCAGCTGTTTTCCCTTTAATTTCAACAAATAATGGATCCCAGCCAACATGCTCTACGTTTACCTTATAACCAGCTTCCTTGGCAACAGCTGTTACAAAATCGACATCAAATCCAACTACTTTTCCTTTATCCTGGTACTCAAATGGCGCGTATGCAGCATCCGTTACCACTCGAAGAGTTTTGCCTTTCTCCGCCGTTGCACTGCTATTCTCACTGCTTGTTTTACTCGTCCCGCATGCTGACAAAATAAATGCAAATGATAGAACCAAAACCGTCAAAAACAAATTGATTTTTTTCACTTTTTCTCCTCCAATATTCTCTTAAAAAAGTATTTTTTTAATTTTTTAATTATACATAATTATACTCACCTATGTTTCTTTATTCAATATTTAAAAACTCAGAAAACAAAAATATTATTATGTAAAAATATGATTGCATTCCATTAAAAGTAATTCACTAAAACCTAGGCGATCGGTCGAATGCTGTTAGTTTTTGCATGATTTGTATATTCAATAGTATATGGGGAAATATATGGTTCAAACGTTGTAAATCTATTCTGGCAACGTTTGATTCTAGTTCTTAAAGGAGGTATATTTATGCGCTATACACGTCTTTGGGTAAGTCTTGGCATTGTATTTGTCGTATCATTTGCAATTTTAGGCTATTATGGCGGACGTCTCCTATATACTGAACCGCCGATTCCAAACCGGGTTGTTGTATCAGATGGCACCGTCCTTTTTACAAAAGAGGACATCCAAACCGGGCAAAATGTGTGGCAATCCATCGGCGGACAAGAGCTCGGAAGTATCTGGGGTCACGGTGCCTATGTCGCGCCCGATTGGACAGCAGACTGGCTTCATCGTGAATCGACGTGGATCCTAGACAGCTGGGCAATAAAAGAGCATGGAAAAAAATATGCAAAAATTAATGATGAAGCCAAAGCCGCACTGCGGGCGAGACTCGCAAAGGAAATTAGAAAAAATACTTACAATAAAAAAACAGGTGAAATCACGGTTTCTCCAATAAGGGCTGCTGCAATTGCCAGCATGAGCAATTATTATTCATCCTTATTTACCGATGATCCAACACTGAATAAAATCCGTGATGATTATGCGATGCCTAAGAATGTCATCAAAGATTCTAGCCGGCTTCATTCCTTTATCAGCTTTTTGTGGTGGGCAACATGGGCTGCTGAAACAAACCGGCCTGGAGACGATGTTACCTATACAAATAACTGGCCAAGCGAAAATTTAATTGGAAATAGTATAACGGGTGAAATGATTGTTTGGTCTGTCGTAAGTTTTGTGCTGTTGCTTGCCGGAATAGGCGGACTAGCATGGTACTATGCTACCCAAAAACACCACGAAGCCGAAGAAGTATTTCCTGAAAGGGATCCGCTGCTGGCATTGTCCCCAACGCCTTCCATGAAGGCGACCCAAAAATATTTCTGGGTAGTAGCTGCTTTATGGCTGGTACAGGTTTTATTAGGGGCGATTACTGGCCACTATCAAGTAGAAGGAAGCGGTTTTTACGGTATTCCAATTGATAAATGGATTCCGTATTCCCTAACGAGATCTTGGCATACCCAATTAGGGGTTTTATGGATTGCCACTGCCTGGCTGGCTACAGGTTTATTTATGGGTCCTGCTGTTTCCGGCTATGAACCAAAATTCCAGCGTTTTGGCGTTAACTTTTTATTTGTTTGCTTGATCATAATTGTTGCCGGATCCATGATTGGACAGTGGTTTGCGGTGCAGCAAAAGCTGGGTCATACCGCCAATTTCTGGTTTGGACATCAAGGTTACGAGTATACAGATACCGGCCGCTTTTGGCAGATCTTTCTAACAATTGGACTATTTCTATGGCTGTTCCTGATGGTCCGTGCCATTCGGCCTGCCTTCACAAATCTGAAAGAAAGCCGTCACCTCCTAGGCTTGTTTATCCTGGCATCAACGGCTATCCCGGTATTCTATATTCCTGCTTTATTGTGGGGACAGCACAGCAATATCGCCATTGCAGAATATTGGCGATGGTGGGTTGTTCATCTCTGGGTTGAAGGTTTCTTTGAAGTCTTTGCCACAGTTGTGATGGCCTTCTTGTTTACAAGAATGGGCTTATTGGGACTGCGAAACGCTACTACGTCGGTACTGTTTTCAACGATCGTCTTCTTATTCGGAGGAATTATCGGAACCTTCCACCATTTGTATTTCAGCGGTACCGCTACCGGGGTCATTGCATACGGGGCAACATTTAGCGCACTGGAAGTTGTTCCCCTTGTGCTGATTGGTTTTGAAGCATATGAAAATCTTACTCGCAGCCGTGCGAAGCCATGGGTAAAAGCGTATAAATGGCCGATTTATTTCTTTATTTGTGTTGCTTTTTGGAATTTAGTCGGGGCAGGTTTATTCGGATTTTTTATTAATCCGCCGGTTTCCCTCTATTATATGCAAGGGCTTAACACAACACCCGTCCATGGACATGCGGCATTATTTGGTGTTTATGGAATGCTGGGAATTGGGCTGATGCTCTTTTGCTTAAGAGGTTTGACGGTAACACACGGATGGAAAACAGGTGCCTTATCATTTGCTTTTTGGGCTATTAATATCGGCCTAATCCTGCAAATCCTGCTCAGTCTTTTGCCAATAGGTTTAATGCAAACTTGGGCAAGCGTTGAACACGGTATGTGGTATGCCCGGTCTGCTGAATTTATGTCCCGCAGTGTTGTTCATTTATTTGTCTGGCTCCGCATTATCGGAGACTCTATATTTGCTTTGGGAGGTTTAGCCCTTACCTGGTTTATTATCGGCTTAAAAGCCGGCTGGTCTTTAAATAATGAGCGTCCTGATTATGCAAGAAACAAGGGAAATGAGAGAACAGGGTGAGGGTAGGAATGATGAGCCCTAATTGTGCCCGTTCTCCGAAATAATACAATTGAAAAAGCAATGACAAAACCGGGCAAAAAAGCCCGGTTTTTGTCGATATATTTTTTTGCCAAAAAAATAATTATTCCCTATACTCATCCTTATATACATATGAAAGGAGATTGATGATGAATAACTCATTCAAGGCATTAGTAGTAAACAAAACAACCGAAGATTTTACAGTAAATATTGAAGAATTAACCCTCAATGATCTCCCTGAAGGCGATGTAGTAATTAAAGTTGCCTATTCTAGTGTTAACTTCAAAGATGGACTAGCCAGCATTCCGGAAGGCAAAATTGTCCGTTCCTATCCTTTCATTCCAGGAATTGATATGTCCGGGACTGTCGTTGAATCAAAAGATCCTCGCTTTCAAGCAGGCGACGAAGTTATTGCGACAAGCTATGAAATTGGTGTTTCTCATTTTGGCGGTTTTAGCGAATATGCACGCATTCCCGGCAATTGGATTGTTCCGCTTCCTGAAGGACTCAGCTTAAAAGAAGCAATGATCTACGGAACCGCCGGTTTTACCGCTGCCTTATCCGTTTACCGTTTGGAAGAGGCTGGCTTAACTCCGGAAAAAGGAAAAGTTTTAGTCACCGGAGCAACAGGCGGCGTGGGAAGTATTGCCGTATCCATTCTTGCTAAACGGGGCTATCAGGTTGCTGCCAGCACCGGAAAGCAATCAGAACATTCCTATTTAAAAGATTTGGGTGCTGCGGAGGTTTTATCGCGTGAAGAAGTTACGGAAGAAAAAGTCCGAGCTCTGGACAAACAGCTCTGGGCCGGTGCAGTCGATCCTGTCGGCGGCAAAACACTTGCTTCTATACTCAGTAAGCTTACCTATGGCGGATCTGTTGCTGTCAGCGGTTTGACCGGAGGCGGAGATGTCCCTACCACTGTCTTTCCTTTTATCCTGCGCGGTGTAAATCTGCTTGGAATTGATTCTGTTTATTGTCCAATGGAGACGAGAAAAACAGTCTGGAATCTTTTAGCTTCTTCGTATAAATCAGAAGAGTTAGAAAAAGCGATCAACAAAGAAGTTACTTTAGAGGAGCTGCCTCAATATTTAGCTTCCATCTTAAAAGGCGAGGTTCGCGGAAGAACATTGGTAAAGCTTTAAGAACTATTTTTCGGACATTTTCCGGGAAATAATGACATATTCAGCGGGATATTTTCGT
>CAZAEW010000048.1:7502-23729 GCA_964484065.1 uncultured Bacillus sp. | reverse complement strand
GGACATTTCTCTAATCAATTCCAAACATCCCTATCTAAAAAACTCTGGAAACAAAAATCTAAACATAGAAATAGGATGACTTAAAGTAGGTCATCCTTTAAAATCTCAACTAAACTATGATGGAAAAGCTTATGCAGTCCGCATCTCTTTTTGTTCCTGTCTATTATAATATCTTCCGATAGCCGCTCCGCTTAATGAAGCCAGCACTTGCTGAAACAGCATCCCGACTACAACCGGAACCGCCACAGCAGGAGGAAAATAGGATACCGCCAATACCGCTCCGGCACTGATATTCCTCATTCCGCCTGTAAACGTAATAGCAACCACTGTTCCCCTGTCTTTCCGCAGCAATTTCCCAGTAAAAAATGAGAGAAAATATCCGGTAACGGCAATCAAAAAGACAACCAACACAGTTTCAACCAACTTAAGGCTGATGTGTATTAAATACGGCGCAACCACTGCGCCATTTAGCATCACTGTTATCCCAACACAAATTTTTGAAAATGGGGCGAGCGGCGCTCCTAAAACATCTTTAATTCTCCCCTTTGTCAAATGGTTTAAATACATTCCAATTAATGACGGAATTACAACCATTCCAAATAACCCCTTCATTATTCCCCATACATCCATATCTACCTTATGACCCACAATTAATGATAACGACAGTGGAACAATAAAAGGCGACAGCATCGTATCAATCAAAATCACCGATAGTGTCAAAGCAATATTCCCTTTATAGATTGAAGACCAAATAAAGCTTGTGACACCAGTTGGGATGACCATCGCCATTACCAGACCCGTTATCGTATAGGCGTCACCGTTAAATGTGAGATGGCCTACCCCCAATGCCCACAGCGGCATGATAACATGCAGCACCGCTAATGCTGCAATGATCGGCACAGGATGGATTACGGCATCTGTAAAAGATCTAAAATCGGACCCCAGACTCCCCGCAAAAGTCATAAAGGCAAATACCCATGGTATTAAAAAGGAAAAGTCCTTTAGATATGAAGTAAGCAAAACACCTGTAATGACGCTTACAGGTGTAATGAGCGGCATTATTTTTTCCAGCTTCTTGTTCATCTTTTGCAGCATGATTGTTTTCTCTCCAAGCAAATTGAGATTTCGTCTAGAAAAATTGTAACCTTTTTTGAGAAAAAAGCAATTTAGTCTCCCCAATTGAAAAAATGTTAGTTTTTCTAACAAGAATCCTGACAGCTAAAGAATGAATCGCTTAATCTTAAAAAAATAATAAAATTTGAAAGGACGGATTGTTATGATTGGAAAAGACGAGATAAAGTTAGCCAAAAAAATTGTTCGTCTTGATCTTTTAAGGGACGAATTGTATGAAGAACTATTAAAAACACTTGGATCGCGGGCTCCGGAGCTATTGCGCAGAATCCAAAACTCCTAACAAAGCAAAATAATTCCAAAAATAAACCAAATGATGTTAGATAAATTTACATCCTATGTTATAATATTTAACAAAAAGTCCAAAGGTATGGTGGTGATAAACAAAATGGGAAGTGATTCATCGTATAAGGACAAAAAAGTTATTACCATCGGAATTGTCAGAGAACTAACAGGTCTTTCCGAACGGCAAATTCGGTATTACGAAGAAAGAAAACTCATTTTTCCTGAAAGATCTGCCGGAGGAAGCCGAAAATATTCTTTTTCCGACGTCGAATTATTAATGGATATCGCCAACAAAATGGAAGATGGCGTACAGACACACGAAATCAGACGTGAAATGATCCGCGAACAGAAAAAACGGGATGAGCAGGCAATTCGCCGGAAAATGATTCAAGGGCAGATCAACGCTCAGTTCGGTATCCGCAACGACCACAAATAGCAGCTCCTCTAAAACCCAGCCTTCACTTCTACCAGGAAGTGAAGGTTCATTTTTGTCTTCATCCGAAAATCTATGTTAGATTTCCTAACACACTTGTGGAATCACTGCACATTAAATGTAAAAATAACAAATATCAACATTGTAATAAAATTTAACAATGATTTTTAAGGGGGAGAATAAATGAATACGTCATTCCTGATGAACAGTCTTTGGACAATGGTTGGTGCTGTACTCGTTATTCTGATGATTGGAGGGTTTATTTTACTCGAAACCGGGGCAACAAGAATGAAAAACGCCGGTCATATCGCTGGAAAAACCCTTTTAACCTTCTCAATTGGGTCGATCATTTTTTGGGCATTAGGCTTTGGAATTTCTTTTGGAAAAGGCAACAGCATAATTGGTTTAGAACATTTCTTTTATTCCGGCTACGATTTAAAAGGATTACCGCTTTCCGGATCCGTTTTCTTCTTATTTCAATTAGCATTCGCGTGCATATCATTGACTATTGCTTTTGGAGGATTTGCTGAAAGGGCAAAATTAGCAGCTTATCTTATCTTTTCCGTATTATTTTCCGTATTTGTTTATCCGCCTATCGCACACTGGATTTGGGGCGGCGGCTGGCTCGCCGAAGCCGGACAGCAAGATTTTGCCGGATCGACGGTTGTCCACTTAACAGGTGCCATGGCAGCCCTCGCTGCAACGATTATTTTAAAACCTCGGATTGGAAAATATAATAAAGATGGCTCTGCAAATATTCTTGAAGGCCACAATCAAGTATTCACCGCTTTAAGCGTATTATTACTATGGGTTGGCTGGTTTGGGTTTAACGCAGGAAGCACTTTAGGTGTAGATAAAGGTTTCTTTGGATATGTCGGTCTTAATACAAACCTGGGGGCTGCAGCAGGAACAATTGCTGCAATGCTGATTTCTTGGATCGTAATGGGAAAAGCGGACGTGCCAATGATGCTAAACGGTGCACTGGCAGGATTAGTAGCCATTACTGCATCATGCGGATTTGTCGAACCGTGGGCAGCCGTGGTGATCGGATTCATAGCTGGAATTTTAGTATTCTATAGCATTCGATTCTTTGAAAAAATAAAAATCGATGATCCAATAGCCGCATTATCCGTTCACGGTACGGCGGGGGTTTGGGGAACATTATCAAATGGATTTTTTGCAACCAAAGCCTTAGCATCTGTTGGTAAGCCCGGATTATTCTACGGCGGCGGATTCCACCAACTTTGGGTTCAATTGCTGGGAGTTGTCGCCTGCGGTCTCTTTGCCTTTGTCGTATCCTTTATCCTCTTATCCGTCATGAAATCCGCAATGAGAGGGCTTCGCGTCACAGAAGAAGAGGAAATCATGGGCTTGGATATAAGTGAACACGGCAGCTATGGATACCCCGAATTATTAAAACAAAAAAACAGTATTCCAAGCGGCGGAAACTTAAGAGCAAAAACAGAAGCATAGTTTCATAGAAAGTAAACAGCAAAGCGATTTAAAAAAGCGGCGGTCATTTCCCTTTGGCCGCCTTGATGCTTTGCAGCGCGAAGGACGTGAATAAATGGAGAATTTCAGCTACCAAGATGTAAAAAAATTTCGTGACAAGAAAATCACGGAATTTTCAACAGATCCTTTTCTGCTAAATCAGTTCCACGACCATATCATGAAAGAGATTCTGAAAATTTCTTTCCGTCATGTAACAGAAAATTTCGGACCTGCACCCCAGCCTTTTTTATTTTTTGTCATGGGCAGCGCCGGGCGTATGGAGCAGGCGATTTGGAGCGATCAAGATCACGGAATTATATATGAAGAGACTGATCAAAATGCCCAAAAATATTTTTTGAATCTTGGCAAAGAAATTTCCGAAGGGCTCCATCAGGCAGGTTACCCACGCTGTCAAGGCGGGGTGATGGCAAGTTCTCCAGCCTGGTGCCGTTCCCGCGAGGAATGGACTAAGCAGCTGACCGTCTGGATTGAAGAATCTTCATGGGAATCCATCCGTAATCTATTAATTTTTGCTGACAGCAGGCCCTTATTCGGTGAAGACCATTTTCTGGTATTCGTTAAAAATTTCCTTTATCAAACTATTCATCAAGAAAAAATGCTGCAAAGATTATTAGATAATACAATGTTCTATCAAAAAGGAACAGGCATTCTCGGACAGTTTCTCGTTGAAACACATGGCCCTCATGCCGGAAGCCTAAATATAAAAGAAAAAGTGCTGTTTCCTTTTGCAAACATGATCCGGCTGCTGGCATTGAAAGAAAACATTATGGAGACCCCCACTTTAAAACGGATTGAAAGACTTTCCGGAGATGATCTCTCCTCAAATGAAAAAAGGACATATAGGCAGCAATTTTTATCATTGCTAAACTATCGGCTATTATATGGAAACCATACGGACTATGAATCCGGTCACTTTTTATTACTTAATCAATTAACCAAGTCACAAAAAACGGAATTAAAAGAAATTATTAAGTACTCTGCACGATTAAGCCATCGGGTAAGAAAGGTCATTGAAAAGGAAGGTCAGCATGGGGATGAATGATTTTATTCAGTTTTTCAAGGAAATGTCAGTCAAGGTTGGTTCTAATATTTACGCAGGTATCCACGGACAACCCAGCCCTCAAAATATATCCTTCCTAAGAAGACTGCAAAAAGAGTTAAAGGAAAAAAATAGCTTGGACGCACCTCTTAATACTTTAAAAGTTGCCGTTTTTGATATCGAAACAACAGGTTTTTTCCCCGAAAAAGGAGATCAGGTGATATCTATCGGCGCCGTCAAGATGTGCGGAACAACAATCGAAGAAAGTGAAGCCTCCTCCTTTTATTCGCTTATCAAAACCGACCAGCCCCTTTCCGAAGAAATTTCGGCTTTGACAAAAATAACGGATGAAGAATTAGCAGCTGCGCCAAACGCTTCAGATGTTTTGTTGGATTTCTACCGGTTTATTCAAGATCGAATCCTTGTTGCCCATCACTCCAATCACGAAAGGGCATTTATGAAAAAAATTTCCCAAGATGCATTAGGGATACGTTTCGAGCATCGGTTGATCGATACTTCATTTTTGCTTCGTCTTTTTCACGAAAAAAACGAGGTGCAGACACTTGATGAGCTTTGTACTCAATGTGGAGTTGAAATCCACAATCGCCACCATGCCCTGGCCGATGCAAAGATGGCTGCACAAATATGGGGATATTACCTTAATAAAGCACATACAATGGGATTGTCCAACTTACGGGATGTCTACGAGCACCTCTCAAAAATCAGTTGAACAAAATTGGATATAATTTCTATATTATTATTCGAAAAACATATTATTTACATCATTTTACTTAATATACAATTAATAGAACCTCGATTTTTTCTTATCTTATATAGGACAAGCCCCTTCTTTCCTAAAAATCAAAAGACAAAAATAAATGATTTTAAAAAATTTTTAAATTTTTTAAAATTTGCATTCCCCCTTATTACAGCAACATTGTAAACGCTATCAATAAAATGCATTGTTTTGAATTGTCAGATATTAATATTGACCGTTTTCTCGAATGGTTGTATGATTATCGTCGACAAAGCCTTTATTTATTGAATTTTTTCAAAACTTTTCTTTTCTCATTTAATATGGGTTAAGTTAAAATAAGAATGATGAGGAAATACGTATAGTTACAGCGGATCGGTTTGCTGTCATTTGTAACATGCAAACACCGTTTAAAATAGGAGGCACCAGCAAAATGAGAAGCGATATGATTAAAAAAGGGTTCGATCGGGCCCCGCATCGCAGTCTATTATATGCCACAGGGGTAAAAGCAAGTGATTTAGAAAAACCATTTATAGGGGTTTGTAATTCCTATATCGATATTATTCCAGGACACAAACACCTAAATCATTTTGGGGAAATTGTCAAAGAAGCTATTCGCGAAGCAGGCGGGGTTCCTTTTGAATTTAATACCATCGGTGTGGATGATGGTATTGCCATGGGCCATATTGGAATGCGTTATTCCCTTCCAAGCCGTGAAATCATTGCGGACAGTGCGGAAACAGTTATTAACGCACATTGGTTTGACGGTGTATTTTACATTCCAAACTGCGACAAAATAACACCTGGGATGTTAATGGCTGCAGCAAGGACAAATGTTCCATCGGTCTTTGTTTCCGGAGGTCCTATGGAAGCCGGAGTTTCCACCACAGGCAAAAATCTCTCTCTCACATCGGTTTTTGAAGGAGTAGGAGCCTTCCATAAAGGTACAATTAACGAAGCTGAGCTGCTCGAGCTCGAAACATCTGCTTGTCCAACTTGTGGATCCTGTTCCGGAATGTTTACAGCTAACTCCATGAACTGTCTCACAGAAGTATTAGGGATGACCGTCCCTGGAAACGGAACGATTGTAGCAACTTCTGAAGACCGGTACGAATTAATTAAACAGGCTGCGAAACATTTAATTGAATGCATCAAAAACGATATTAAGCCGCGCGATATCATGACAAGAGAAGCATTTGATAATGCCTTTGCTCTTGATATGGCGATGGGCGGTTCAACTAATACCGTTCTTCATACTCTCGCAATTGCACATGAAGCCGGAATTGACTACGATTTACATGAAATTAACAAAATAGCTGAAAAGGTCCCATACTTGGCAAAAATTATGCCTGCATCAGACATTTCCATGCAGGATGTCCATAATGCCGGGGGCGTAAGCGCCATTATCAATGAATTATGTAAAATCGAAGGATTAATTAATAAAGACTGCATTACGATAACAGGCAAAACCATTGCTGAAAACGTAAAAGATGCCGTTATCACAAATGAAAAAGTGATTCGAACCAAAGACAATCCATACAGTCCTGTAGGGGGATTATCCATTTTGTTCGGAAATCTGGCTCCTGACGGCGGTGTCATCAAAGTTGGGGCAGTTGATCCATCCATTAAGAAATTCCATGGTGAAGCTATTTGTTTTAATTCACAGGATGAAGCGCTTGAGGCTATCAATAACGGCGATGTTCGTTCAGGACATGTGGTCGTTATCCGCTATGAAGGTCCTAAAGGCGGTCCTGGAATGCCGGAAATGCTTGCTCCAACCTCTGCCATCGCAGGGCGTGGTTTAGGTAAAGAAGTTGCCTTAATTACTGACGGACGTTTCTCTGGTGCAAGCCGCGGATTATCAATTGGACACATTTCACCGGAAGCAGCCGAAGGCGGTCCTATCGCTTTTGTCCAAAACGGTGATTCAATTGTAGTTGATTTAGAAACCCGTTCCATTGAACTGCTTGTTGATGAAGCGGTCTTAAACGAACGCCGCGCGTCTTTTGTGAAGCCTGAACCAAAAATTAAAACAGGCTGGCTTGCCAAATATTCAAAACTCGTGACTTCTGCTAATACAGGCGGAGTTATGAAAATATAGTTGAAATTAGGGTATTTAATGCTTTTCATTATTCGGAAGCTATGATAGAATTTACTGAAAATTTAATACTCAACAAATCGATGACGGGAATAAAGGAATAAGAGCTTGTATTTTCAGAGAGTCGGGGTTGCTGGGAGCCCGGCATTACAACTTATTCTGACATCCTCCCTGAGTGTTGGACTGAATGGACTTTCCTTTCCTATTAGGTTCAATCGGGTGTTCTGATCGGAATACCTGTTACAAAACGAAGCGGTATTATCATTGTTTCCGCTTCATAAGGCAGTTTTCGTGAGAATGCTGCAAAATCGGGTGGTACCGTGAAAAGTGTAGACCTTTTCTCCCCGCTTACTCTGCAAGGCAGAATATTCGGAAGAGGAATGGTCTTTTTTAATTGAAAACTTAAAACCTTTTCTTGCAGCATTGTTAAGAAAATCGTTAAAGGGACACAGCTCTCAGCTGAGTTTTTTAAATATTTAAATATATTTTAAGGAGGGATCACTTCGTGAAAGTAGAAGCAAAACCGGAAAACATGACGAATACTGCTCCAAAGACGGGTGCCGATCTTCTCATCGAATTATTGATAAATGAAGGGGTAGACACGTTATTTGGATATCCTGGGGGCGCAGTTCTCCCAATTTATGATGCTATCTATAAAGCAAGAGGAGACATTAAACACGTTCTCTTCCGCCATGAACAAGGTTCTATTCATGCTGCTGAGGGCTATGCCCGGATTACAGGTAGACCTGGTGTTGTCATTGCAACTTCCGGTCCCGGGGCTACCAATCTTGTGACGGGCATTACCGATGCCATGATGGACTCATTGCCGCTAGTGATTTTTACCGGGCAAGTTGGGCAAAATGTTATCGGAACAGATGCATTTCAGGAAGCTGACATTGTCGGCATCACAACCCCGATTACAAAGCACAATTACCAAGTTCAAGCTATCGCAGACCTGCCAAGAATCGTAAAAGAAGCTTTTCACATTGCTTCTACCGGCCGTCCAGGTCCAGTTCTTGTAGATATTCCTAAAAATATTTCACAAGGTGTTTTACCTTCTGGAACTTATAATGGAGAATTTACACTGCCTGGTTATCAGCCAACAACAAAACCAAATCCTATGCAAATTAAAAAGCTTGCGGAAGCGATCGCAAACGCAAAACAGCCTGTTATTTTAGCCGGCGCCGGAGTTCTTCACGCCAAAGCAGCAGCGGACTTAAAAGAATTCGCTGCCGCACACAATCTTCCAGTTGTTACAACACTATTAGGACTGGGCAGCTTCCCTGGCAGCCACACGCTTTTCTTAGGAATGGGCGGCATGCATGGCACCTATACTGCAAACATGGCGTTGTACGAGTGTGATCTGCTGATTAATATCGGGGCCCGTTTTGATGACCGTTTAACCGGAAATCTAAAAACCTTTGCTCCAAATGCAAAGGTTGCCCATATTGACATTGATCCGGCTGAAATCGGCAAGGTCATAATCACACAAATTCCGATTGTTGCTGATGCAAAAGAAGCATTAAGGGAATTGAACAAACAGGATATTAAATCACCTGATCACTCTGAATGGCTGAATACTCTGAATAAAAACAAGGAAGAATTCCCTCTCTGGTACAGCGATAGCGAGGACGGACAAATCTGTCCGCAGTGGTTGATTAAGGCGGTTCATAAGGTTACAAACGGTGATGCAATTGTTACAACTGATGTTGGTCAACATCAAATGTGGGCTGCCCAGTATTATACATTAAATGAACCTAATCGCTGGGTTACATCAGGCGGACTTGGAACGATGGGCTTTGGATTCCCCGCTGCGATTGGAGCACAATTTGCCGCACCAGACAAAACGGTTGTAGCAATTGTTGGTGATGCAGGCTTTCAAATGACGCTTCAGGAATTATCCGTCATTCAAGAAAGAAACTTGCCGGTTAAAATTATTATCGTCAATAACGGGGCGCTTGGAATGGTTCGTCAATGGCAGGAAGAGTTTTACGAAAAACGCTATTCCGAATCGATTCTCATGTCACACCCTGACTTTGTAAAACTTGCCGATAGTTATCAGATACGCGGCTACAGAATTGACAATCAAGAAGAACTCATTGCTGCCCTTCCGGAAATCTTTGCTTATGAAGGCCCAGTACTCGTTGATTGCCGCGTGCTTCCGCTGGAAAAAGTTTATCCTATGATTGCTCCTGGTAAAGGGCTGCATGAAATGATCGGGGTGAAACCATGAAACGTATTATCACACTTACAGTAGAAAATCGCAGCGGAGTTTTAAACCGTGTCACAGGACTTTTACTTAGACGGCAATTTAACATCGAGAGTATTTCCGTCGGCCCGACTGAAGCAGATGGAATCTCTAAAATGACCCTTGTTGTTGAGGTAGAAGATGAGCAGAAGCTTGAACAAGTTACAAAGCAATTAAATAAGCAAATTGATGTTTTAAAAGTCTCTGATATTACTGACAAAGCGGTCGTTGCCAGAGAGCTTGCCTTAATCAGAGTAACAAGCAGCCCGCAAATCCGCAGTGAAATCATCGGAATCGTTGAACCATTCCGTGCTTCCATCGTCGATGTAAGTAAAGACAGCCTCGCCATTGAGGTTACAGGCAGACCTGACAAAATTGAAGCAGCTATTGAATTGCTTCGTCCTTATGGAATCAAAGAAATTTCCAGAACAGGATTAACAGCCTTTTTACGCGGCCAGCAGCCGCAATCAAACGATATGCCATTATCTATATTAAAATAAACAATACTGAGAGGATGAATTAATCATGGCAAAAGTACTTTATAACAGTGATATTAATGAAGAGGTTTTACAAGGAAAGAAAATCGCAATCATCGGCTACGGTTCACAAGGCCATGCCCATGCACTTAACTTAAAAGAAAGCGGTTTTGATGTTGTTGTTGGTTTAAGACCAGGAAAATCTTGGGATAAAGCAGTTGAAGATGGTGTTGAAGTTACTTCCGTTGCTGAAGCAACTGCTGCTGCAGATGTCATCATGGTCCTTCTTCCAGATGAAATGCAGCCAAAAGTTTACAATGAAAGCATTAAAGATAACCTGCAAGCTGGCAATGCCCTTGTTTTTGCACATGGTTTCAACATTCACTTTAACCAAATTGTTCCACCAGCTGACGTTGATGTATTCCTAATTGCCCCTAAAGGCCCAGGACATCTTGTTCGCAGAACTTATACTGAAGGCGGCGGAGTACCTTCATTATACGGTATTTTCCAAGACTACACTGGTAAAGCAAAAGATATCGCTCTAGCTTATGCTAAAGGTATCGGTGCAGGCCGTGCGGGTATCCTTCAAACTACATTCCAGGAAGAAACTGAAACTGACCTATTCGGTGAACAAGCAGTTCTTTGCGGCGGTTTAACAAGCCTTATCAAAGCAGGTTTTGAAACATTAGTTGAAGCTGGATATCAGCCGGAAATTGCTTATTTCGAGTGCTTGCACGAAATCAAATTGATCATCGACCTTATTTACGAAGGCGGATTTGAAAACATGCGCTATTCGATCTCTGATACAGCTCAATGGGGAGATTTCGTATCAGGACCTCGTGTTATCACATCTGAAACAAAAGCACGCATGAAAGATGTTTTAACTGATATTCAAACAGGTGTATTCGCAAAAGGATGGATTTTGGAAAACCAAGTTGGCCGTCCGCAATTTACAGCAATCAATAATGCTGAAAAACAACATCAAATTGAAGTAGTAGGCCGCGAACTTCGCCAATTAATGCCATTTATCAAAAAATCTGTAACTGCTAAAAAGGAAGTAGTCCGTTAATGGTTCAAATTAACATCTTTGACACCACTTTGCGTGATGGTGAGCAGTCACCTGGAGTCAATCTGAACCAGCTTGAAAAACTTGAAATAGCCAAACAGCTTGAACGCTTTGGGGTTGATATCATGGAGGCCGGGTTTCCGGCTTCCTCCCAAGGCGATTTTGAATCTGTACGAGCGATTGCTCGTTCAATCAAAAATGCTTCTGTTACAGGACTTGCCAGAGCCAATAAAAGAGATATTGATGTTGCGTGGGAAGCTTTAAAAGAGGGGCAGGATCCAAGGCTGCATGTTTTTATCGCCACTTCCCCCATCCATATGCAATATAAGCTCAATAAGTCTCCTGAACAGGTAACGGAACTGGCAGTCGAAATGGTAAAATATGCCCGTACATTTTTCCCGAAAATCGAATGGTCCGCAGAAGATGCTTCCCGTTCTGATCTCGACTTTCTTGTAAACATCATTGAAAAAGTGATTGATGCCGGTGCAACCGTTATTAACCTCCCTGACACCGTAGGGTATGCTTCACCTGAGGAATACGGATACATGTTCCGCTATATTTCAGAAAACGTTCGAAATATTCATAAAGCTTCATTGTCAGCTCATTGCCATGATGATTTAGGTTTGGCTGTGGCAAACGCTCTTGCAGCGATTGAAAACGGTGCTACCCAAATTGAAGGTACAATCAATGGAATTGGTGAACGTGCCGGTAACACAGCACTTGAAGAATTAGGCGTTGCCTTAACCATTCGCAAAGATAAATTTCCTTACACAACCAATCTTGTCTTGAATGAAATTAAGCGCACAAGCGATCTTGTGAGCCGATTTACAGGCATGGTTATCGCCCCCAATAAAGCCATTATCGGCAAAAATGCTTTTGCCCATGAGTCCGGCATTCATCAGGACGGCGTGTTAAAAAATGCCTCAACTTATGAGATTATTACACCGGAAATGGTTGGCGTTAAATCCAATCATTTATTCCTCGGCAAACATTCCGGGCGTCATGCATTCAAAGACAAAATTGAACAGATGGGCTTTCAATTATCTGACGAGCAGCTATTGGAGGCCTTTAAAGCGTTTAAGAAGCTGACCGATCAGAAAAAAGAAGTCACCGATGAGGATATATTTACCATTTTAACAGATATTCAAACAACTGTTGCCGACGTTAAAAAATATGAGCTTGCCGCATTCCAAGTTCAATATGGCTCAGCAAACCTTCCTACCGCAACCGTGGCGTTAATCAGCCCAGAAGGAGAACGTCTTGAAACTGCCTGCACCGGCAAAGGGAGCGTTGAAGCCTTAATTAATACGTTGGAAGCATTGGTTAAAGAAGAAATTCATGTGACGAATTATACCCTTAATTCAATTGGCCAAGGCCGTGATGCATTGGCTGAGGCTCACGTGAAAATGACCGTAAACGGTACACAGATGAGCGGGCGCGCATCTGCACAGGATGTACTGGAGGCTTCAGCGAAAGCCTTTTTGAACGCTGTCAACCGGGTCTTTTTTAACCTGGGACAAAACCAAAATGAAAATGCATTCTTGTAAAGGAGGTTACTTCAATGGAGAAAAACATTGTCTTACTTCCCGGTGATGGTATTGGCCGTGAAGTTATTCAATCAGCAAAAGAGGTTCTTCAAGCTGTAGCCGAAGAATTTAATCATACATTTAGCTTTGAAACACATGAAATCGGCGGTACTGCCATTGACCAGTATGGCACTCCCCTTCCCGAATCAACTGTTGAAGCCTGCAGGAAGGCTGATGCTGTTTTACTTGGTGCCGTAGGCGGACCAAAATGGGATAACAACCCTTCCCACCTTCGCCCTGAGCGCGGACTGCTTGGCATCCGCAAGGCTTTAGATTTATTTGCAAACTTACGCCCGATTACCGGATTTAAAAATCTTCTTCATGCTTCACCGCTTAAAGAAGATATTGTTGCCGGAAGCGACCTTTTAATTGTCCGCGAATTAACCGGCGGCCTCTACTTCGGTACGCCAAGTGAACGCCGCGATAACGGCAATTCGGCAGTTGATACCCTTTCTTACACTCGCAAAGAGATTGAAAGAATCGTAGAAAAAGCTTTCCAGGCTGCTCAGCAGCGCCGCGGCCATCTTACTTCTGTTGATAAAGCCAATGTGCTTGAAACAAGTAAATTATGGCGTGAAATTGTTGAAGAAATGAAAGCAAAATATCCTGATGTTACCGTTGAACACGCTTTAGTTGATTCTACTGCGATGAAGCTGATTACCAATCCGGCTCACTTTGATGTTATCGTTACGGAAAACATGTTCGGTGATATCCTGAGCGATGAAGCTTCTGTTTTAACCGGTTCGCTGGGAATGCTCCCTTCCGCAAGTCTTCGTGAAGACGGCGTCGGACTTTATGAACCTGTACACGGTTCTGCTCCTGATATTGCCGGCAAAGGGATTGCCAATCCAATTGCAATGATTCTTTCTGCAGCTCTGATGCTTCGCTATTCATTCCAGTTGGAGAATGAAGCAAAAATCATTGAGGAAGCGGTTCAAGCGGTTCTTGATTCAGGAAATCACACAGGAGATCTGCAAATCGCAAACGGACGCAAAGTTGGAACCGTAGAGATGACAATGCTGATCGTCGACTATATCAAAACAAAACATCCTTCTAAATGCATACAAGACTGTTATTCATAAGAAAGTGAAAGCGCCCAGATAAGGAACGACGACTAAATACCGCCACGTCGTGTGGCGAATGTCGACGTCAGCACATCCTGTGCAAGTCTGACTGGCAAATGTTATTCGGCAAAAAAGTCCGCTCTTTGGACTTTTTTATCCGAAGGTTATTTGACCCCGAGGGGCTGGGCGCTTAAGCTAGACTACTTAATCAACCATGAGACGTTTGCTGCACTTTGCGGCAAACGTCCCTTTTCATACATGTAAAATTTCGGTCATAAATCTAATAGGTGAGGTAGGAAATTATGCAAACACCAAAAAATATTATTGAAAAAATTTGGGAACAGCATGTTGTTCACCGTGAAGAAGGCAAGCCTGATTTACTTTATATTGATTTGCACCTTGTTCACGAGGTTACATCTCCTCAGGCATTTGAGGGATTGCGAATAAATGGACGCAAAGTACGCCAGCCTAACCGTACTTATGCCACAATGGACCATAATATTCCTACTCGTGACCGCAGTGAAATTAAGGATCCTGTCTCCAGAACACAGGTTGAGACGCTTAAAAAGAACTGTGAAGAATTTGGCATTACCCTTGCTGATATTAACAGCCCTGACAACGGAATCGTCCACGTTATCGGACCGGAACTCGGACTTACCCAACCGGGCAAAACAATCGTCTGCGGTGACAGCCACACCTCTACTCACGGAGCATTTGGCGCCCTGGCATTTGGAATTGGAACAAGTGAAGTAGAACATGTTCTTGCCACTCAAACACTTTGGCAGGCTCGTCCTAAAACCCTTAATTTAAAGGTTAACGGCAAGCTTGGTGCAGGTGTAACCGCAAAGGATATTATCCTCTACATCATCGGTAAATTCGGTGTTAAATTTGGGACAGGCTATGTAATGGAATATACCGGAGAAGCCATCCAATCATTGTCAATGGATGAGCGCATGACAGTTTGTAACATGTCGATTGAAGCCGGAGCCCGAGCAGGACTTATTACTCCGGACGAAACAACGTTTGAATATTTGCGAGGCCGCCGTTATGCTCCGCAAGGTGAAGCTTTCGAAGAAGCGGTTGAAAAATGGAAAGCACTTGCTTCTGATGAAGGTGCTACTTACGATAAAGTTATTGAAATCGATGCTGCTGATATTGAACCACAAGTTACTTGGGGAACAAACCCAGGCATGTGCCTTCCAATTTCAGCTTCAGTTCCAAGCCCTGCAGATGCAGAAACTGCCAGTGATAAAGATGAAATCAGCCGTGCCCTTGAATACATGGGTCTTGAAGCCGGCCAACAAATTACCGACATCAACATCAGCCATGTCTTTATTGGCTCTTGCACAAACTCACGGCTTAGCGACCTCCGCAAAGCTGCAAGTGTCATCCAAGGCCGCAAAGTTAGTCCTTCTGTATCAGCCATCGTTGTTCCTGGATCTTATACTGTCAAATTGGCAGCTGAAAAAGAAGGATTGGATAAAATCTTTACAGAAGCCGGTTTTGAATGGCGCGAACCAGGATGCAGCATGTGTTTAGCGATGAATGATGATATTCTTGCTCCTGGAGACCGATGTGCGTCTACATCCAACCGAAACTTTGAGGGACGTCAAGGCAACGGCTCCCGCACACATCTAGTGAGCCCTGAAATGGCTGCTGCTGCTGCGATTTCTGGCCACTTTGTTGATGTTCGTAAATTCGCTGCTGAAGTTTTTAATTCCTAGGAGGTATTAGAAGAATGGAACCGCTACGCATTCATACAGGCCTTGTTTACCCATTGTACCGGGCTAATATTGATACAGACCAAATCATTCCGAAGCAATTCCTAAAGCGCATTGAGCGCAGTGGATTTGGACAATTCTTATTTTATAACTGGCGTTTTGATGATGACGGGAATCTGCGCAAGGATTTTTCCTTAAATGATCCTAAATTCAAAGATGCATCCATCTTAGTTTCCGGAGACAATTTCGGCTGCGGCTCTTCCCGCGAGCATGCTCCATGGGCTGTACAAGATTATGGATTCAAAATCATCATCGCCCCAAGTTATGCCGATATTTTTAAAAATAACTGCGTGAAAAATGGAATCTTAGCTATTGTTGCTTCAGAAGAACAGGTACAGAAGATCGTGAAGAAAGCAGAATCCGGAGGTTATCAATTAACCGTCGACCTTGAAAAACAAGTCGTAACGGATAATGACGGCTTCGAGCTTCATTTTGATATTCCGGAATATCCAAAGCAAATGCTTCTTAACGGCTGGGATGAAATCGGTGTAACTTTGACTTATGCAGATAAAATTAAGGAATATGAACTAGCTCATAATTAATATTCGTTTGATTGAAAAAGGCTGAACCCTCTAGTCGTTGATTGACGGCAAACGTGGATCAGCCTTTTTTATTTGGGGGTGGGCAAAGAAGAAGGACTTAAATTCGCGCAGAAAAACTGCGACCTTTTTTTCATCCCACGATGAAAGACGTTTTCTAGGTACATTTCCTAATATCGTCGTTCATTCCCTTGATGAACGATGTTTTTCACTCC
>CAZAEW010000048.1:0-7402 GCA_964484065.1 uncultured Bacillus sp. | reverse complement strand
ATCGTCGTTCATTCCCCTAATGAACGACGTTTTTCACTCCACATACTCCAATATCGTCGTTCATTCCCTTGATGAGCGACGTTTTCTCCGCAACATATCATAAAATTGCGTATCATCCGCATGATCTCAATACCGGAATAAAATATTATGGATAAAAAAAGCTTGCGAAAACAAGAAACTGTTTCGCAAGCTTTTATATTTTATGAACTCTATAGAAAGGCCTATCAGCATAAGCTTTCTGCATTTATTTTTTTATAAAAATCGGCATTTTCCTTAAGAAATATTTTGAGTTACCTTCACTCAATAACTTTTCCTTTACTGAAGAGATCGCAACAGAACTTGCCAGCCAAAGAAATAAACCAAGAATAATACTTAAAACCCAATTATGGCTTAATTGTAAGGTTGCCAAAACAGTAATCACACATACAACCCCGCCCATCATTCCAAAAACAGACCCTTTTGCCGTTTTTGAAGCTTTACTTGAACCTGAAGCAAGTCCGACCATTAATACTGCTGTAAGCATGACCGCAGGGAATGCTGCAAATATTCCCGCTAATATTTTCCACGGAGAAAAAACCGTAATTAAGTAGCTCAGCATTACAGCTGTTCCTCCCATTATAAAACGAATGAAAAGATCAATCATTGAAGCGCACCTCTTTTGGTTAATGGGTTGTAAATAATACAACGACAAATGAGAGTATAAACCAACAGACTAAAGAGTTTACCAATCCCCTTTTCCAGCCTTTTTTCAAAAGATATCCGGCCAGAATGGCAATGAGGATATTTATGGCCATTCCAAAAATGGCACCCTTGGATAACGAAATAGAATGAGATATTAAATCATTCCCTTTAAAATCAAGCCGAATGGTTAACAAGGCAGCAAGATAAACTGCAGGAAATGCTGCAAATATTCCCCCTGCTTTTTCGCCTAACTTTCTCGCAATAATTGTTGAAACTACCACCGCTGCTCCGCCTAAGAAGAATCGAATCAACAAACCTGCTGTAACCCCGCTCATTATTGACCACGCCTTTTTTATTGGATAAAAAACTTTTGTTCTTTACTAAAGTAAAAGTTTATGTGAATTATTTCACAATAGTGTTAACAGTTTTATTTTATCCTATTTTCGTCTTGTGAAATGTGAACTTTTTAATAAGGTTTTCGAAGCGTTTTCAACAGAAAGGCGGAAGCGCCTTTCTCAGCCCCGATGGTCAAATGTTCTTCGGCAAAAAAAGTCCGCTCTTTGACTTTTCTTGCCGAAGGTTATTTGACCCTGAGGGGCTAGGCGCTGCAGCTGGACAATTCTCAAAAGTCATATTTTCTTATTCACATAAAAAACCGAACAGGCTTTCCCCCATTCGGTTTCACACTAAAATTCAGGAAGCTGATCCAAATTGTTTTCTTTTATCCCGTCAGGTTCACTTCGGATAATATCTCTGCCGTATTTATGGAAAACATCAATGTGGGCGATTTTCCCCGCTTTTGCCTCCTCTAATGCTTGAAGATAATCCAGCTCTCTTCCTGTATTGGTCTTAAAAGCGATAATATCCCCGTCATCCTTTTTACGGACTGCGACAAACTCTTCCTTTCCGTTTAAAGAAGAGCGGTTACCATCATTCATCGTCTGCTGCTCTCCTTGCTGTTTATATCGCTCGTAAGTTTCTTCAAAATCCTTCATAGCACACCTCCTCAACATGTATATAGTGTCAGCATCTTTTAATCATTCATGCATGAATTCCCCCAAAATAGGGTTTCTTTAACTCGACATCAAGAGCGGAAAAGTGTCGAAATTTTATCAAATTTTGGCGATTTTTCATTAATTCGACAAATTTATATGTGATATAATTATCATGGTTAATTATCTAGGGGGTGGTTTGATGATACCAAATGAAGAAGAGAAGGTTTGGTTCTACATCAAGGACCGTCAGCAGCTTGGACCAGCTGGAGTGTTTGAGTTAAAAAAGCTTTTTGAACAGGGAGTTTTAAATGAAAACACCTATCTGTGGACAAAATCCGCAAAATGCTGGCAAATGGCAAAGACTCTTGAACCGTTTAAAAACTTCAAAGCAAGAAATCCTCTCCAGAATTCATCTCAGGACATTTCCCAGTTTCAATCCAATCTGGAAGAAGTGACGTTCCCACAAGGAAGACCATTGGTTCGATTTATTGCGCGAATGTTTGACCTCTCTGTTTTTACACTGTTTTTTATTACTCTTGTTTCTATTTTCTCTCCAGAACTCATTTTAAAGGCATCTAAATTGGAATTATTTTCTATTAATGTTATCCTTTGGCTCTTTTTTGAACCTGCTGTCATGACCATTTTTGGAAACACTTTGGGGAAATCCTTGCTAAACACCAAAATTAAAAATGTGAATGGCGACTATATTAATTTTATGACTGCTTTTAAACGCAGTGTTTTTGTGATCACAGCTGGAATGGGCTTCGGTGTGCCTGTACTCAACTTTATTTGCTATTTGTTTTCTTATAAGGATTTGCGGGAACATGGAATCTCGATTTGGGATTTAAAAAGTGATACCGTTGTTTTATATGGAAGCGTTACCACTTCGAGGGTTTTGTTAATGGCCTGTTTTCCGTTAGTATTGTTCCTTGCCGGGGTAATAATTTAAGAATGAAAACCTCCATTTAAATAGATTAATTTAAAAAGGCACCTACCCAAGCAGATGCCCCTTTGCTGCCTTTTCTTTTTTTTGCCCTTTTTTTGTGGAAAAGGCGGAGCTGCGCAAAAGTCATGTTGTTTTGACCAGCCAAAGCTAGAAACAGCATCTCTTTCTTTGAAAAAGTTTAACTTTGCTGCGCTGACACCGCCTTTATTATGTGGGTGTATTGCTCATATTTGTTTTATTTCCATACATGGGTTGGAAGTTGAGACTCATGTATGTTTTTTATGAAGATGGTTTACAGCATCATTTATTCATTTCCTGCCATTACATGTGCAAAATGGTCCATTTTTTCATCTGAAAGCTCCGAATAGCTCTCTTTGTGCCCGAGAATTTTGCTGACTAATTTTTTTTCGATAAAATTCATGTCTTCATAATGAATCTCGTAGCCGAATACTTCTTTGCAAAGAGCCCTTTGAAACAATTCCGCAGGGAAGGCATCCTCCAGTTCTTTTTCCCGTACCTTCTCTTCTTGAGCAGCACAGATAAATATACCCACCCGTTTTGCCAGCAATTCCTTCAGGTGCTTTTCAATATACTTTGAGAGTTTCTTTTGAATTTTACCAGCATAGATGGATCCACCAATAATGACATTTTCATAGTCTGCCAGCGGCGGCGGTTCTTCACCCGTAATATTGACAATGTCAATCTCCCCAGGCATTTTTTCCTTTAAAATGTTCACGGCGTTTTCGACACTTCCATGCTTGGTCGCATAGATCATGATAGTGTTTGTCATACCCTCTCCCCCTCTTTAACATTTTTCATTATTAACAGCATGCAATAAATGGCAACTATATTAATCAAAATGATGACTGCCAAAACTTCCATACCTACTTTGACCCCCGCCAGCATTTGCAGAAGCACCATCATCGTTAAAGCCGTAATAAGGGTGATGTCCTTGATAATCAAAATAGAAGAAAGCAGATAACCAAACGGTGTTTTTTTCATGATCAGGATTCCGGCCAGAACCCCTGCCGGGATTACAAAACCAAGATCCATTGCCTGAATGACAAGGGTTGTATATTGTTCCAACCCAAGAGGAGGGTTGCTGCCTGCCAAGGATGGGGCAATTTTCCCAAGCCACATCATCGCAAAAACGAACGAGACAACGAGAAAAAATCCGCCAATAAACTTTACCGGCAGCTTTTCTTTAAACCGGGAGCTTACCTTTTGCAGATCAAATGACATCATTAACAATATAAAGGCAAAAAAGCTGGTTGACATCAAGGCAACATAAACAAGAAACATGGAATTATACATAGCAAGAAATGAATAAGAAGCGTATGTATATAAAAAATACCCTATTGTGCCAGTAAGAAGGAGTTTTCCTTTAAAAAGCCCTTTTTCTGTTAAGTACCAGGATATAAGCAGAAGCGGGATCCCTAAAAATAAGGTAACATAATCCTGGGCAATTGCCTGAGCCGCCATCGAAACGGATTCATGCTTATACAATCCTTTTCCGTAAAGAGTAACAGTTTGTCCAAATATCGTCTTAAATTCGCTTTGCCCCTGTCCTTGGTGCGAAAAAATCCCGTATGCCGATGCGATTAAGGATAGGCCCGCAATAACGAAAACAAGCAAGCGGATTGATTTTCTCATCAAAAAACCCTCCAATAATAAAAACTACTCATCCTATCCTCTTTATAAACCAAAGCAATCAGAAAACGTAATAATATGATGATAATTCACACAATGTTCAGGAATTTAAAAAGGGTAAATAGAAACCCGCCCTTATAAATAGAGGCGGGTTGATCTTTCAACTATAGACAACAAAAATGTTAAACGCTGCTCTTTTTCCGATGCACGCAAATTTATTGTTCAAGATTTACCAATTGCTTCGTTTCTATTGATTGATAACATGCCTCGATGGCACGCATGTTGTTGATCGTGTTTTCCGGTGTATATGCCGGTTTGAAGTTATCCAATATTGCTTGAGAGAAATGTTCTACTTCCAGCCGGTACAGGTCGGCAGTGATTTTTTCCTTGCGGTCAAAATTCTCAGTTTGAACAAGAATCAGGCCTTTGCCGCCGAACAAATCCGGACGGTATGCCCGCGGAACGAGGATCCGCCCCTTGGTGCCGACAATTTCATATTCCTGTCTTGACGTCATATCCATGCTGCAGTTAAAGGTAGCATGAATTCCATTTTTCAGCTTCATATAAGCAATTGTTGTGATATCGACCCCCGATTCCGGATCCAGCACGGCATGGGCTTCGACTTCAACAGGCTCAGTATTGAGCAAATTGCGGATCGCATGAACGCAATAGGAGCCGACATCGTAAAGACTGCCTCCGCCCATCTCTTTTTTCATGCGGATATTTGTTGATTTATCTTCTAAAAAGAAGGAAAAACACCCGGTCATAAATTTGATTTCACCGATTTCACCGGAGGCAAGGATTTCGCGAACACGCTGATGCTGCGGGTGAAATTGATACATAAAGCCTTCCATGAATTTTACGCCTTTTTCCCGGCAAAAATCAGCCATTTCCTGAACATCTTCAGCCGTTAACGAAGCTGGTTTTTCGCAAAGAACGTGCTTTCCATGTTTAGCTGCCTCAATTGTCCATTGTTTATGTAAATGATTTGGAAGCGGGATATATACCGCATCGATTGATTGGTTTTCGAGCAGTTCCTGATAGCTGTCATAATAGTATGGAATGGAAAAGGCTGCCGCCACATCCCTCGCTTTTCCAGTGCCGCTTGCGATGGCGATAATTTCCACGTTTTCCGATCTGAGCATCGCAGGTATAACCTGTGTTTGAGCAATATCTGCTGTGCCTAATACTCCCCAGCGAACCTTTTTCATCTATGATTCCTCCTCTGCTTTACATCTTCTATATATCATTTTAAACGTCTTTTTCCAAAAAATGAATGGCTATTAAAGTATAAGTTTTTCATTGTAGTCGAACATCAGATGAGCTTTCTGATTACCGTGCTCCGCTTTCTCACGGGAACTCGGGCATCAGATGCACCTTCCAATTACTCTTCTTCTTTTTTATGTCCATGTCCCAGTTCATCAACCAGCTTTTCTGCGGTTCTTCGATAGAGATTGCTCATATGGACAAGCGAAGCGATCATCAGAATTTGCTCAAGATTTTCTGGATTTTCTTCTCCTTCGAACGCCATTACTTCCTCACTCACTTTTTGAACCCGAGCTTGAATATCTTCTTTAAAATCCCTTGCATTCTTGGTGATAAGATGAAGATAGCGTTCATAGAATCGTTCCAGAGGGAAATCGCCTGTTGGAACTTTTTCATTGATTCCATCAAGTGTTATTTTGATATCATTGATCGACAAAGCTCCTTTAAGCTGGTAAATTAAGCTTATTAAGATTAAGTGTTCCTTTGAATACTTTTTGTTTTTGATCGGAAAAAGAAGTTTCCCTTTTGCGTAGTTATTAATCATTGTTTTCGTTAATACTTTGTCTTGGCTGCTCCGCTTTGCATCCGCAAATTTATTTTCAAATAATTGAATGACCTGGTCCATGTACAAATCAAGTTTAGGAATTTCCTCTAAAGCAAGCTTCGTGTCCAGTCCCAGCTCATCCAGCATCAGCTCTATTTTTTCCATCAAAGACCACTACCTCATATGTATTTTACATGTCCATTATACCGAAACAAAAAGATTCGGTAAATAATTGACTACATGACGATTTGTTAGTATTATTATATGTAGTATTAAAAACCACATGATGTAATAGGGGGAATTATTTTGACCAGTTTTTTTCGGGAACCCGTGAATGCACTAACCCATTTAGGCGGAGCGATCCTATCGATTTTTGGATTATTGGCGATGATCTTGAAGGCTGAAAATACAACAAATTCGGCTTTGGCCGTATCGGCGGTAGTTATTTTTGGAATAAGCATGATCCTCCTTTATTCTGCTTCGGCAACGTACCACTCTGTGATTGCCAAGGATCATATTATTGCTTTTTTGCGTCGCCTTGACCACTCGATGATTTTCATTTTAATTGCCGGCACCTATACCCCCTACTGCTTAATCAGCCTGCGCGGGAAAACAGGCTTTACCCTATTTACCATAATTGCGGTTATTGCAGTACTCGGTGTGGTCTTTAAAATGGTTTGGTTCCATGCCCCAAGATGGCTTTCAACGATTATTTATATCGCGATGGGGTGGATGATTATTTTTGTAGCATCGCCGCTTTCCAGCTCTCTTAACATGATGGGACTGTATCTGCTTATTCTCGGTGGGATCTTCTATACAATCGGCGGTGTGATTTACGGTCTGAAACCAAAATTTCTAGAGTTTAAATATATGGGCTTCCACGAGATTTTCCACATTTTTATTCTGCTCGGAACCCTTGCCCATTTCTTATCAGTGTTTCTTTTCGTGATTTAAAAAATTAGAAAAAATGCACACGTCTTGTGATCGTGTGTATTTTTTTATGGCTGTTTTCATAATCTCTTTTTTCTCCCCGTGTTTTCCCAACTATAAGGTAATTCGGACAGTAATGGTGAATTCTAAGGGCTTCGTGTCCGAATCAAGGGCTCATTCAGACTCAAATAGTGTTTCCTAAGAGTTTGGTGTCCGAATCAGGAGCCCATTCAGACTCTAATGGTGTTTTCTGAGGATTTGGTGTCCGAATCAAGGGCTCATTCAGACTCAAATTGTGTTTTCTGAGGGTTTGGTGTCCGAATCAAGGGCTCATTCGGTTTAACCCCCTAAGTTTGGACACTATCTCTTATTTTCTCGTTTTTTCTTAGT
>CAZAEW010000047.1:23245-30127 GCA_964484065.1 uncultured Bacillus sp. | reverse complement strand
GAGATCCATCGTTTTGCACTTCCTTCCTTCTTACTGGGGAATGTACGTGTTCATCAGGGGATCTAGTAATTTGTTTCCCTTTTATCGTACAGCATGATGAAGCTAGTTGGCACGATATATCTTGGGAACTTTAAATTAAAAATGATTTCTTGTAACCAACCCTTCTTGTAAGAGAAAAAAGCGGAGGATATTCCCATGAGGGCAATTAGATGTTAAGTGCTAATGCTGTAAGAACTGGAGAAGTGGAAATCGTCTTTCATAAGCGAGATGAACGGCGGGGAATCGAAAAACGTCTTTCATAAGTGGGATGATCGACGTTGAGTATGCTGGAGAATCTATGTATTTTTTCCAGATGCGTTATTCTCTTTATTAGTCATTTAACGAAGGAAGAATAGCTTCCAAAGAAACTGATATAATGGAATACAAAAGGAACGGAAGGAGCCGATTAATCGTGATACGAACCGCAACCCCTTGCATAGTGATGGATGGGATGGCAAAAGAAGCTGTTCATTTTTATGAAGAAGTCCTGAATGCTCAAGTTCTTAATCTTCAAACATACGGAGAAATGCCGATGCCATGCCCTGATGCACTAAAAAGCCGTGTTTCAAATGCAGTCCTTAAAATAGGAAGCAGTGAACTGATGTTGTTTGATGCGCCAGTTCAGCCTGGGCCTCAGGGAAATACGAAGGAAACAGGCAATCATCGAAAAAATGGGGACGCTGAGGTAACGCTAAGTCTCTCCATTGGCAGCGCCGAAACAACCCGGAAAATTTTTCAAGAACTGCAGCAAGAGGGAAAGGTAATTGCTCCATTGGAAGTTGTTCCTTTTAGCCCGGCATTTGGCACCGTCAGGGACAAATTCGGTGTAACCTTTATTTTGGTAACCCAAGAATAGCAATAGGAATTTTGCGGTAATACTTTTTTCAAAGGTTTAAATAAATCATTCATTTTCGAGGAGGGTCCCTTATGCAAAAAATAGTTCCTCATTTATGGTATGACAAAGAAGCGAAAGAAGCTGCTGAGTTTTATTGCAGCTTGTTTGAGAGTTCTAAAATAACAAGTATAAAGGTTATTGAAAATACACCTTCCGGGGATGCAGAGCTGGTAAGCTTTGAATTGGCCGGGCAGCCGTTTATGGCCATTAGTGCGGGCCCTTATTTCAAATTTAATCAATCTGTTTCTTTGATGGTCGCTTGTTTCTCTGAAGAAGAAGTAAATACCAAATGGGAAGCATTAAGCGAAGGCGGGACAGAATTAATGCCGCTTGGCGAATATCCTTTTAGCAAGCGGTATGGCTGGGTTCAGGACCGATACGGGCTGTCCTGGCAATTGATGCTGACAAACAGCGGCCAGGCCGTTCAAAAAATTACCCCCAATTTGCTTTTCTCAAAAGATTCGTGCGGAAAAGCTGAAGAAGCCGTTCATTTCTACACTGAGGTTTTTGAAGACTCAGGAATAGGTTTTATCAGCAGATATGGGGCTGGAGAAGCACCGTCACCAAGGGCAAAAGTGAATTATATTTCTTTCAAGCTTTGCGGTGTTGATTTTTCAGCCATGGACAATGCGTTTGATGGGGATTACAGCTTTAATGAAGCTTTTTCTTTTATGATCAACTGCAAAGATCAGCAGGAGATCGATTATTATTGGGACCGGCTTTCTGCTGTTCCCGAGTCAGAGCAATGCGGATGGATAAAGGATAAATTTGGACTGTCCTGGCAGATTGTTCCGGAAAACATGAATGAATACATGTCCCGCGGCTCAAAAGAAGAAACTCAAAGAGTTGCGAAGGCTCTGTTGGGAATGAAGAAAATTGATATCGAAACTTTAAAAAATACACGTTGAAACGCGGGGACGGTTCCCGCGTTTCTTTTTTGCCGAAAAGTTTAGCGCAGGAGACGTCCCTATGATACGAAAAGGATTGCAGTAATCACATAACATCGTTAAAAATTCTTGTCAGTGAACGATTTTTTACAATTCTATAAATCTCTTGACTCAGAATGAAAAGCACACTAAACTAAAAGTGTAATTGAGAAGGATTATCAATATCAATTGTAGATATTTAAAATTGCAGAAGAACGGTATATCTCAGACCAGAAAAAATGATGTTCGTTTTATTGAAGTGGAGGAGGCGGAGTGACAAAAATGGAAGTCGCACTATTTGGCAATCCAAACACGGGGAAAACCTCGCTTTTTAATATGCTGACCGGTTCCTATGAATATGTCGGCAACTGGAGCGGTGTTACGGTTGAGAAAAAGGTTGGGGAAATGAAGAATAAGAGAGATTTGCTTATTGATTTGCCTGGCATTTACACACTCAATCCGCTTTCCAAGGATGAAGCCGTGGCAACGGAATACCTATTAGATCATTCATTCCAAATCATCTTGAATATTGTGGATGCCTCACAATTATCCCGAAACCTGCAGCTGACCTTTCAATTGTTGGAATTTGGCGCTCCTATGGTTTTGGGGTTAAACATGGTGGATGTCGCGAATTCTCAAGGTTTACATATTGATTACGAGAAGCTATCAAAACGTCTTTCCATCCCTGTTCAGCCCATTATCGCCAGAAAGGGGAAAGGGTGCCGTGAATTAGAAAACCGCTTGATGAACCCTCATTTGAATCAATCCCCTCTAATGATTGATTATGGACCGGAGGTGGAAGCATCCATCCGCGAAATCATCAGCATGATCCCAGATGAGAATCAAATAAACCGCCGCTGGATGGCGATTCAATTTTTAGAAGGCAACTTTGTCGTCCAAAAAAAATTAGCAGAGTTGGAGAAGCACGCAGAGCTGGAAAAAGTGCAGAACCATCTTGAATCCATTATCAAAGATCAATATCGTGAAAAATCAATCCGAAACTATCTTTTTAAGAAGCGGCAGGCATTCATCCATTCAATTTTAGAGGATTGCCTAACAGCAAAGGAAGGCAATCGTAAAACCTTAACAGAATACATCGATCCCATTGTTACGAATCGATATTTAGGAGTTATTATTTTCCTGTCCTTTTTATTTTTTATTTTTAAATTAACGTTTGACTGGCTTGGGACACCGTTATCCGATTTACTAGACTCGTTTTTTTCCGGTCCGTTAACCGCCTGGACTGAACAGGGTTTAAATGCCGTGGGGGCATCGTCCTTCATTAAGGATGTGGTTATTCAAGGAATTATTGGCGGCGTCGGCGGAGTGCTCGTTTTTGTTCCGCAAATCTTTATCCTGTTTTTCTTCATTTCGTTACTTGAGGATTCAGGCTATATGGCAAGAATTGCAATGGTCATGGACCGAGTCATGGAACTGGTCGGCTTAAACGGGAAGGCGTTTATTCCATTAATTATCGGGTTCGGCTGCAATGTTCCGGCGATCATGAGCGCCCGGACCGTTGAACAGCCGAAAGAAAGGCTTCTGACGATTCTTTTGACACCGCTTATGTCCTGCTCGGCGCGGCTGACCGTCTACAGTTTGTTTGTGGCAGCATTTTTTAAGAGCCACCAAGCGCTGATTGTCCTGTCCTTTTATGTTCTTGGCATCGTGGTGGCGATCATTTTAGCTAAGATTTTTTCATTGTTCATTAAAAGTGAAGGATCGATCTTTGTTGTTGAGCTGCCGCCTTACCGGATTCCGCAGCTTCGGACATTATTGAGAAGCACATGGGATAAGGGCAAGGGCTTTGTGAAAAAGGCCGGCACCTTTATCCTTGGAGGTACGATTGCCATTTGGCTGCTTTCCAATACAGGCCCGGGCGGGTTCCATGTATCAGCTGATCAAAGCTTCTTGTCCATTGCGTGCCGCTGGATTGCACCTGTTTTTGCACCGCTGGGCTTTGGCACTTGGCAAGCTGCTGCAAGCCTGATTACAGGGTTTCTTGCCAAAGAAATCGTGGTGTCATCTATGAATGTCATTTACTTTGTACCGGATGGCGGAAGTCTGCAACACGTGATTTCGCAGGTATTTACCCCATTATCAGCTTATAGTTTTATGGCATTTATTTTATTGTACGTGCCCTGTCTGGCAACAGTGGCTACGATTCAAAAAGAAACCGGTTCCCGGAAATGGATGTATTTCTCGATCGTTTATGGATTGGTTGTTGCCTACCTCATTTCATTCGTTATTTACCAAGGAGGGCAATTGATCGGAATCGGTGCTTAGGAGGGTGCGTGGGTAATAATGATATTTAGCATCATTATAGGAGTAATCATATTCGGCTATGCAGGCTGGGCTCTTTTCCATTCCATCAAAAAAAGCCGAGAAGGAAAATGTGCCAGCTGTGAACTGGCAAAAGTCTGTAAAACGAAATGCATCAAATAACATTGGAGGTGCCGGTCACTCTCTGATCTTTGCCGATAATAGAAGCTCTCATCTGCTTTAAGATGGGAGCTTTTTGCGTGTTACCGGCAAGCTTTTTCAATAATGGTTCCTGCCAGCCTGAAATTCAATATTTCTTATTTTAATAGAAAAATTGAAAGGAGTGATTATGGAAATCTAAATAGTTCAGTTATCGAGTAGAAAATTAATATACACAGCTGAATTATCATCAGAATTAACACTGCTCTTTTACGAAAATCAGCAATTGAATTAGCATAAAAATGCTTGGTTCTAAGATGCCCAGACTTCGGACAAGCAAGAAGCGATTTTGCTTTTCGCTGTCCGAAGATGCCCAAACTTCGGACAAGCAAGAAGCGATTTTGCTTTTTACTGTCCGAAGATGCCCGGATTTCGGACAAGCAAGAAGCGATTTTGCTTTTCTCTGTCCGAAGATGCCCAGACTTCGGACAAGCAAGAAGCGATTTTGCTTTTCGCTGTCCGAAGATGCCCGGACTTCGGACAAGCAAGAAGCAATTTTGCCTTTCTCTGTCCTAAAAGACACCTTGGATTCGGACAGCATGGAGGATATCTTGCCTTCTGCTGTTCTGGTTTCAGATACAACTGTCCGTCTGATGTTTTGAACGGCAAGCAGAAATTAAAATAATTTAGAGTCACATCGCCCCCCATATTTATCAAAACAATTTCACAGGAAATTAGCATTACACCAAATAACATATGACCAAAAACCAACAAAGGTAAAAAAGTCCAATTCATTTGCGAATTGGACTAAAAAATAGAATGATAATTTAGTATTTCTACTTCAAAACTGAACTACTAATCTAATATGGAGATCATTCCTTTTTCAAATGTATATTATGATCACTGCACTATTCAATCTTGGTTATCTTCTTTTTTATTTTGAGAACCTTTGCCATGATCCTCTTTCTGGGATTCCTGCTTTTTCACTTCAGCTTGCTGCCCCTTATGTTGATTTTCCGCGGTTGCCGGCTGCTGGCTGGCTGAACCTCTTACAACACCGGATTCAACTGTTTTTGGCTGAACTTGAGCTGGTGCTGCCGGTTGAGTTGGAGCAGCATTTTTTTCTTTTTGCTCATGGCTTTCTCCAGAAATTGCAGCTTGCTGTTTTGTTTGTCCGGATGCCGTTGGCTGGGTGGGAGCAGATACAACGTTTGCTTCCGCTTTGGTTACAGTTGTTTGGTTTTCCAATCCGTCTGTTGTATTTCCTGCATTATCGTCTGAGGTAGTTGCCTGCTGGTCCTCACCAGCACCTGCTGCCGTTTGGTCTTCACTCGGGCTTTGTTCCTTCTGCAGCTTTTCCAGCCTTTTTGCTATTTTTTCACTGACGTGTTTCTGGGCTTTTTCCATATTTTTCATAAGGGCTTCTTTGGCTTTTGGATTGTCTACTTTATCGAGAGCCGTTTGCAATGCCAGGATATTTTGTCCAAATTGAGCTTGAATCTGTGATTTCAAATCCGTTTTATCGACAGATTGATTTTCACTTGTTTGGGATTCATCAGCGGTTTTATCCGCAGTTGCTGTTTTCGTTGCTTCCTCAGCTGCATCTTCCGCTTGTTTCTGTTGTTCGATCGCTTTCTCGAGAGTTTCTTGAGCCAAATCCGTTTTTCCCTCTTGAATCAATGCATTGGCTTCTGCTAAGCGTTCTTGAGCATATTGTGCAATTTGCAGAGCTTTGTCTGTATCATTAAAGGTTAAGGCTAGTTTAATATTTTCTGCTATTGTTTTGAAAAAGTAGAAAAAGTCTCCCGGCAGCAAACTCGGTGTACCCTCGCTTGTTGTAGTCTCTGTCGGTTGATCAGCGGTGCCAGCAGATGAGTCTGTGCTGGTTGTATCCTGAGTCTGCGTTGAATCTGTCGATGTTTGTGTATCGGCAGAAGTGTCAGCTGCAGCAGTGCCGGTATCTTGAGTTGCTGTTTGTGTATCTCCGGCCGTTGCTGTGCTTTGAACAGATTCAGCTGTTTGGTCGGAGGTTGTTGTACCCTCCGCATAGGCGCTGCCTCCGCCAAATCCAAAGCTGAGAGCGATTGCGCCTGCAATAACACCAGTTGCTAGAACATTGCGAATATTTAACGTAAACTTCATTCCAATTCCTCCTATGTAAAAAAGAATAATAAATAAAAAATCTTGCAAATAGGCTATTTGCAAGAATAGAAGTCATCCAATAAAAGGACATATCATTCCCATTCTTTGCAACCCAGCCGTCATAGTACATCCCTTAGACCTGTGGCTTTGCGTCCTCACTTTTCAGCAAGTTTGCCTTTTTAAAAAATAGTATGAAAGAAATAAGTAAAGAATCCTGCTACATTTCTATTTTCCCATTTTTCTGACGGTGAGAAATGAGGCTTTAGAATCATATTAATAGATGATTCTTGTAAATGAATTCAAAGGGGGGGAAAGAGCACCGATTTGTTTTTTTTAGCAGAAAAGGAAAAAAGCAATACGTGTGTCCATTTTTGTTCCAAAAAATAGAATACAAAAAAGTAAGAGCTGCTCTCAACTCTTACTTTATTTTTGTATTCTCACAGCTTTATCTTCAAGGAG
>CAZAEW010000047.1:16178-23145 GCA_964484065.1 uncultured Bacillus sp. | reverse complement strand
GGAGTTGGAGTTGTTGCAGGGTCGGTCGCAGGAGTAGTTTGTTCTCCGCCAGGTGCTGCAGGTTCTGGTACAGGAGTCGTTGTTGCTGGCTCTTGTGCCGGTGCCGGTGTAATGGTTGGTGCCGCAGGCGATGATGGTGTTGAAGTTGCTGGCTCTTGTGCCGATACCGTTTGCGTAGGTGGCTTAGTTGAACTTTTTGATTTTTGCTTCGTCTTCGAAACTGCTTTTGTATCTGCTGTTTGCTGTGTTGTATTAGGCAGATTTGTTGTTTCAATTGCTTTGTTTTGTTTATCTTGAGTAATACCTGCATCAGATTCTTTGGATTCCTTTGAAACCACAGGCTCGATATTGTTTTCTTTCTTAGAGTCGATAACGCTCTCTTTATCTTTTTTCGTAGTTTGGCTGCTTTTCACGCTATAGTTTTTCGCTTCAATATGATTTCCAAATGTGTTGTTCCCTATTAAGTACACTGTAAAAGTGGCCGCTGCTTCTACTGTGACAATCCCCCATAAAATCATTTTTTTATATTTTTGAAACCCCATCTTTCCTAGCTCCTTTTTACGACATATTCCACTTTAATTTTACAGCATTTTCCGATAATTCCATAGAATTTTTTGTAAACGATTAAGAAGTCCTATTTTGGGTTCAGGCAGAATTCATTGTAAACAAAATCCACTGGCAGTGGGACTATAGTCCTCCACTCTTTCGGTGATTTTTTGTTCATTTTTGAACGATGTAATGTAATTCAACAAATTGATTAAAGGTTCTGGTCCCTTTTAGGGAGAGGTCCAGCTGATAATTGCCTGCTTTAAATAAAGGAATTCCTTCTCCAATAATCGTTGGGGCAATGGTCAAAATCAGTTCATCGACTAATTTTTCTTTAAAAAAGGTATGTAATAGATCTCCCCCGCCAACGATCCAAATATTTTTTCCTTCTTGCTTTTTCAAGTTTTGAACAAAGGCTACGATGTCTCCATTTATAAATTTTACATCGTTCGTATCGTTTTGCCGGGATCTGGAAAAAACGTAACAGTCTTGATTTGGATAGGGGAATTGTCCTTTTTCGTGTTTCATAATCCAATCATAGGTTCTTTTTCCGATAAGGATCGTGTCGATCGTTGCCAAAAATTCCGAATAGCCGTTATCACCTTCACCTTCAACCTTGAAGAGCCAATCCAAAGATTCGTCCTTCGTTGCGATATACCCATCCAAGCTCTGTGCAATAAACAATACAATCTTCCGCTGGTTCATCATCACAAGCCTCCAATCAGATATTAAGTGTCTTTCGATAATCATTATGTTCTTCATTAATCAATAGATTTTCCTTCTGATTAAGAAAAAATTTTATTAATCAGATTGTGAAAAGTTTTCAAAATATACTAAATTGTTATACGCTTTCAATATTTTTGCTGTGATAAAATTTGAAACAAAGACAAATTGTTACATTACATTTTTGGGGATTTGCTTGTGTACTATATTAATTCTTTGATGGAATTTGCTCAATTATGTCTTTTTTAAAAGGGAGGATTGCTGATGTCAAGCCAATTAATGATCGTTAAAAGGGAAATGGAAAGAGCTGCAGTGAACGGTTTGCAATCTTGGCCGCTGTGGGAGTTTTCTGCCTATGAGAAAGTTTTGGGATATACCGCTTTTACCCATTGGTTCCTTAAAGGATTAACTTTAAGGGAAAAAGGACTTAGTGACGACTACTTTGAAGTTCCACATGAAACTGCGGCAGAAGCGGCTGCAGAATTTATGATGAACCAGGTCGCCAGGCCGCCTGTGTCCAATATCATTGTCCAAAAGTTACCTAGCTTTAATCCGATTCAGGAAGCAGAATTGGCTTTTACTCAGCCCAAGTTCGGCAAGCAATGGGAAACCAGTCTAACCAGATCAACCCTTATTTTGTGCAGTGAAATGTCCTTTTTGCTGACAGGAATGCATGGGCAAAGATTAGAGACTCCGGAACAGCTCGACTTCGCCAAGGCAGGGAGAGAATGGATTGAAGAAATTTTTGGATCCGTTTGCGCTGAGGAGCTTCTTGGGAGCAGAAGAATAGCCGAACTTCAAGAAAGAGCCTTAATTGGATAAGTTATAAGTAATCTATCCCTTTTCTTATGTACCATTTTTTCCTAAAATGAGACTATCCTATTGAAAGAAAGAAGGAATATAATGATGCATAAGATTCGCCAGGAAGCATTAGAATGTACGGATGAACAAAGGATTGAACAGTTTTTAAGGCAAGCCCGGACAGGTTATCTTGGATTAACAGACGGAGGGCTGCCGTATGTTGTCCCTCTAAATTTTATCTGGGAAAATGGGTCTGTCTACTTTCACGGTGCGGCGCAAGGGAAGAAAATCGTGTTAATTGATGCGAATCCCAACGGCTGCTTTACCGTGGCAGAAGATTACGGAACTATGGCCAGTCCGATCCCTGCTAAAACCGATACGGCTTACATGAGCGTAATGCTTTTTGGAAAAATTGAAAAAGTAACCGATCTGGAAGAAGCAACAGCGGTCATGCAAAGTATGCTGGATAAGTATGTGCCGGGATACTATGACCAGAGTCTTTCCCCATCTCATGTAGAGAAATACCGCTCCTCTTTAGGAAGTCATACAGTCGTGTTTAAACTAACTCCTGATATTCGAACCGCAAAAGAAAATCAATTAGAGTCATCGATGGCTTTTTATCCGGGCAGGAAAGTGGAAATGGATATTTGAGAAAATAGGCAGTTGGGAATGAGAGGCCGTGTCTGAAGGCATTGAAAAAAATGAAAAATCGTGATATATTTGTATAGAAACACATAATAAGGATGAATTTGTATAAATTATCCCTATTATAATTATACAACATAAAACCGTTTTAAGTCAATCCCTTTTTTCATTTTTTTAAAAGGAGTGCTTGAAAAATGAACACGGAACTTTTTCGCGAACAAGTACGTTTAGACAGCGTTATGGAGACAATCACGGAGCAAATCGGCAAATTGGAAGAAGAAGCGGCCCTTCGCCGGACAGAAGTGGTTGATATCCGTAAACACTTTTGGGATGACCTGAAAGTGAATACAGATACCTTCGATGATTATTTGGAGACGATCCTTCACTTAAGACAGCAGGCACAAGTCCTGTCTGTTAGCCAAAGCACCCACAGGCAGGCTTACAATCGGCTGTCCGCACTGCGCCGTATGCAGGAGATCCCTTATTTCGGACGCATTGATTTTACTGAAGAAGGAACTGCTGAAACGGAACAAATCTATATAGGCATCTCCACGCTGACGGATGACAGCGGCGAGAACTTCCTTATTTATGACTGGCGGGCGCCTATCTCGAGTGTTTATTATGATTTTCCGCCCGGTCCCGCCGATTACGTTACTCCCGGCGGTGCAATCCGCGGCAGCCTCGAGAAAAAATGGCAATATCTGATTCGCGGCGGCGTCCTCAAGTCGATGTTCGATACGAGTCTCACAATTGGCGATGAGATATTACAGGAGGTGCTTGGAAAAGGCACTGATAAACATATGCACAGCATCGTTGCCACCATTCAGCGGGAGCAGAATCTGATCATTCGGCATGATCGCGGGCGTCTCCTTATTGTTCAAGGTGCTGCAGGCAGCGGTAAAACATCGGCGGCGATGCAAAGAATTGCTTACCTGCTCTACAAGTACAGGGAATGGCTGAAAGCGGACCAAATCATTTTATTCTCACCTAATTCCATGTTTAACAGTTACGTGTCCAATGTCCTGCCTGAGCTCGGTGAGGAGAACATGCAGCAGGCGACTTTCCAGGAATACTTAGACCATCGGCTTGGCAACGAATTTCAATTTGAGGGTCCTTACGAGCAGTTGGAATATGTATTGACGGCGGCCGGTGGCCCTTCATACCGGTCGAGGACGGCGGGAATTCGATTCAAGGCATCCACGTTTTTTTTCGAAACGATTAAGTCCTATTGTAAGTCATTGGAATTATCCGGCATGCTGTTCAAAGGATTGGTGTTTAGGGGGCGGCCGATTGTTACGGCTCAACAAATCTCCGAGAAATTTTACAGCATTGACTCCTCACTTCGGTTGCAAAACCGGCTGGAGAAGTTAACAGAATGGCTGAAAAAACAAATGAATGATTTTGAGAAGCATGAACGAAGCAAGCCGTGGGTACAGGAAGAAATCGAGCTGCTTAGCAACGAGGAATATCAAAATGCTTATTCCCGTTTACGTAAAAAACATGGCTTTAATGAAGAATCATTTAATGATTATGAACTTGAACTCGACGAGCTGAGCCGGATGATTGTTCGCCGGAAGCTGAAACCTCTGCGCAAGCGGATTCGGATGCTTGGGTTCGTTGATATTGCCGGAATGTACAAACAGCTTTTTGCTGATCCTGTTCGAATCCGGCAGTGGATGGAGGGGGAAATTCCCGGGGAGTGGGAGGATATTTGCTTGTCGACTGTGAAAATGCTCGATGAAGGCAGGTTGTTTTACGAAGATGCGACTCCGTTCTTGTTTTTGAAAGAGCTGATTCAGGGCTTTCAGACGAATACTGCGATTAAGCATGTGCTGGTTGACGAAGCCCAGGATTATTCTCCCTTTCAGTTTGAGTTTTTGAAGCGTTTGTTTCCTGCTGCGAAGATGACCGTGCTCGGAGATTTTAACCAGGCAATCTTTGCTCATGCAGGGGAAATGACGGATTTCGAGAAACTTTCCGGTTTGTACGGAGCGGATGAAACGAGTGCCATTACTTTAACCCGCAGCTATAGGTCCACCAAACCGATCGTCGAATTTACCCGCGGTCTTGTGCCTGGCGGGGACCGGATTGTCCCGTTTGAACGCGGCGGCGAGAAACCGGCTTTGACTTTGGTTTCCGGCCGGGACGAATTGCACCGCCACATTGCAGCCAAAGTCGCTGAGCTGCGTGAGCGGCAGTATCATACGATCGCGATTATCTGTAAGTCTGCGGCGGAGAGCGGGATGGCATACGATGCCCTTCAAAGTGTTGAAGGGATCAAGCTTGTTAAAAGCGGCACGATTGAATTTGAACAGGGCGTTGTCGTCATACCGGCGTATTTGGCAAAAGGAATTGAATTCGATGCGGTAATTATTTATGACGCTTCATCTCAGGTTTACGGCGATGAAAGTCTGCGCCGATTGTTCTACACTGCCTGCACTAGGGCGATGCATTTTCTGCAGCTTTACAGTGCCGGTGCACCGACTCCACTTTTGCGTAGTGCCGGGTCGGAGAGTTATGTTCTGAACTAGCGTTTGAAGAACGGTTCTTGTGGGGGTGCAAGGACCGTTCTTTTTTGTGAATCTTTTGTGGAATTGTGGCCCGATTTTGTAGAATTCCTTTTTCCGGAGGGAGCAGTGATTGTGAGCAGACCATTGTGGCCTATGTTTTTTTTAATCCTTTTTGCCTGATTACCCCCAAAATGAACGGCGAACGAAGTGGTTTCTTTGGATATATTTTGAAATTTCCGACAGTTGGCTGTAAAATATAGGTAGATATAATTCCTTCCTTTGTTTCGACCTAAAGATTTTTACAAATCTGATCGAAAGAAGTTGGAAAACATGAAAAAAGCCAATGTGCTGTTTTATGGTACAGGGGTGCTGCTGTCATTGATTGGAATTGGTGCTGTTGCCGCAGGCTGGGGATTTATATCGGAACCAAACGGCAGCGGAGTGGGGATACCGCTGGAGTATTTGAAAAATTCACCGTTTGATGACTTCTTGATTCCAGGGATTGTCCTTTTCTCGGTCAACGGCCTTGCCAGTATCGCTGGAGCGGTTTTAGCCTTTATGAAAAATCACTATTCGGGGATTTTCACCATGGTTCTTGGAGCTGCAATGATGATTTGGATTGGTGCTCAAGTCTATTGGATGGACTGGAGCAGCTGGCTGCAGCCGACTTTTTTGGCAATTGGTGTTGTTGAAATGGCTTTAGGATTTCTCATGCATGATGAAATGGGGGAAAACCACATATTCTTTCATCACCATAGAGGATCGCATTCTCATTAATTGAAAAAAGATTGAATTGGACAGGGGACCCTGTCCGTTTTTTACAGGGGAGGAAATGATGAAAAAACCGCTCGTTTCAGTTGTTATTCCAACTTACAATCGATTATTGCTGCTTGCCGAGCTGGCAGAAATGTTAAACAGACAGACTTTCCGGGATTTTGAGGTCATTATTGTAAATGATGGCGGGGAAAAGGTAGAGGTTATCAGGGAGCTATATCCAAATTTATCTATTGTTATTGTTGATTTGGAGAAGAATTCGAGGCATATTTTTGCCAGAAATCAAGGGGTACTAGAGGCGAAAGGCGAGTATATCATGCTGATTGATGATGATGATTTAATTGTCCCGGACCATATTGAGAGGATGGTTAACGAAATTCCTGGCTATGATTTGGTATATTCGGACGTGGAGATTGTTAAGTTTCAACTGGAGAACGGCGTCAGAGTGCCGGTGGACAGATTTATTTTTGCCTATCATTTAGATTTAAAGGCGATGAGAAGCTTTTCCACTTTTGTTTCATCAGGGTGTTTATATCGAAGGGATTTGCATGAAAAAATTGGGCTGTTTGATACGGAGATGCATAATTACTGGGACTGGGATTTCTTTCTTCGCGTATCGGATGCCGGCCGTGTGAATCGAGTTCCGGCCGCAGGCGCCCTTTATGATTTTTCCGATTTCAACAGCAATCAGTCCAAAGATCTTTCCTCTTCAAGAAAATTCTATTTAGAAAAATTGTCTGAAAAACATAACCTTGGGACTCTGCCTATCGAAAACTTCTTCACTCTATTAAATCAGCCGTCAGTCATGCAAAGAAAAGCAGAAACCAAAATCTTATGGGATGGCGAGCCCATCATATCCAAATTAACGGAACGGAAAACCTGTTAAAAACCAAAAATAAGGACAAAACGGGCAGGCAGCCCGAGTGAAATGTCAGAAAAACCAAAAATAAGGACAAAACGGGCAGGCA
>CAZAEW010000047.1:0-16078 GCA_964484065.1 uncultured Bacillus sp. | reverse complement strand
CCAAAAATAAGGACAAAACGGGCAGGCAGCCCGAGTGAAATGTCAGAAAAACCAATAATAAGGACAAAATGGGCAGGCAACTCAAGTGAAATATCCATAAAAAAATAATAAGGACAGTTCAGCAAAGAAACGCGCTCAAACTGTCCAATAAAACTTATGTGCCCGGGTTTATTTTTGAATAAAAGAATTGGCGGTTCCGGGCACTCCCAGATTTTTTAAAACTTAAGCAGATAATATTTTGTAATGGCCAAATATTCCCGAATGTAGGATTTTGGAATGGCAATGATTGGAGTATCTGCAGGGATGCCGTATAAAGAGAGGTGCTGGTCTCTTGCGAGCGATAATGCCCGGTATAGATGAAATTCGTTGGTGACGATGATCCCGGTCTTAGCATTCTCGGTCAACTTTTTTTTCGAGAATTTAATATTTTCGTAGGTATTCGTGGACCGATCCTCTAGGAGAATCCGGTCTCTATTGATTCCCAGCTTGATTAGCCCTCTCTTAATTGCTAGCGCCTCCGAAATTTTTTCCCCGGACCCTTTTCCGCCGGATGCAATCGCAACCGTCTTTGGGTTCTTCTTTAAGTAATTCGCCGCTGCTTCAATCCGGCTCTGAAGAACAGAAGAAGGGACGGTGCCCTTCACATTCGCCCCCAGAACAATGACATAATCCGCATGGCTTGGAGCTTTCATGTGGCCGTATTGAACCATTTTCCATTGTAAACATCCAATGTAAAGCAGGATAAGAATCCCGATTATAATAAACCACTTTTTCTTTGAGTTCTTTCTCATCATTTGCATTTATACCGGTTCTCCATGATTACTTTGTAATCGTTATTTTTCCGTTGTTGGTTGTGAGACGGATTAAGTTGCTGCCGTTTCCGACAACAGATCCGCTTTTGTATTTGTCAAAGATATTGATGCTGCCGTTGTCTGAATGGAGGTCGTACGTGACATCGTCTGGTTCCTGATTGGTCTGCACGATAATGCTGCCGTTGTCAGACTCCAGTTGAATCGGGTGATCGATGCTTGGCACAGAAATCGAGATTTTTCCGTTATTGGTTTTCCCGGCAATTTTTCCGGAAATATTGCCTTCAAAGGAGATGGATCCGTTATCGGATTGGACATCCACGTTCCCGGCAGTCGTATTCTTGATAATGATCCTTCCGTTATTTGTTGATAGCTTCAGATTATGAATTTTTAGATTCCCTGTCTGAATCTCGCCATTATCATTATCTATTACAAATGAATTATATAGTTTTTCAGGCACATATATTTTTAATGTTAAAGGAGTGAATATAGAAGAAAAATCAAAACTGAAAAACTTAACCTGCTGTTCTCTCAGCTGAATTCTTAGTGTGCTATCTTCAACCTTTACAGAATAGTCCTGCTTATAATCAGAAACCGCTTTTCCGGATAATTTCACTTTCGTTTCCGTGTCTTTTGTTGGAATGATTTTTATATTCTCGTTATCGGCGTTGATATCCAATTTGGTGAAGCTGTCTGAAAGTGTTTTTTCAAAAGAAACGGATTTCGCATTAGTATGATAGGTTAGCATTGCTCCAAAGATGCCCACAATCAAAAGGAGCAAAGCAGCAATGGCTATTCCCTTGATTTTACTCATGCTTCAAACCTCCTTTCACAAGTGAAACGTTAAATTTCAAATAGCGTACCAGCCCTTTCGTGAGGGCTTTTGTTGCAAAAAACATTCCAATCATAATGAACAAACCAAGGCCGCACAGGGCAAGCGAAACGAACAGATCATATAATTGAAAGGTTCCGAAATTGATAAAGGCATTTGCCAGGACGAGCAATGGTGACAGAACAAACCCGGCAGCGGCAGCCCAGGCGCCGATGATGACTCCCGCTAAACCGATAAAAGGCCCAAGAACGATCACTAAATTGAAAAAAACCAGTCCGATTGCCGCCCAAACAGCACGAATGATATTCCCGGCCCCTGCTCCGGTTTCTGTTTTCTCAAGATGATACGAAGTGAGGAGCTCATTGGCGATTTGATTAGGCGATCCAAGGGAAGCGGCAATTTGCTCTTCCGTTTTTCCTTCTTCTAAACCAACCTCAAAATGTTCTTCATAATCATGCAAAATATCCTGCCGTTCAGAACGGGAGAGTTTATGCAAGGCAGAATCTAATTGTTTTAAAAATTGATCTTTAGTCAATGTTCTCACCTTCTTTAATAAATTGGTTATCTGCAGGCGGCCTGTCGTTGTCTGTGAGATTTTCGTCCCTCACACCTTCTCGGATTAATTGATTAACTCCGTTCGAGAAATCCTGCCATTCTTTCACAAGTTCATAAAGATAATTTCTGCCTCTATCGGTTATCTTGTAATATTTACGGGAGGGACCCTCGGTTGATTCTTTTAAGTAGGTTGTGAAGTATTCTTCTTTCGTTAATCTCCGTAAAAGCGGATACACAGAGCCTTCCGATATTTCAATTTGATCGGATATTTTTTGGACAAGCTCATAGCCGTAACGGTCCTGCTTATCCAGCAGCGCAAGCACACAAAGCTCTAAGACACCCTTTTTAAACTGCACATTCAAGGCATTATCACCTCTTTTAACTAATGGTTATTCACTTCAGCTATACTATAACACCAGGTATTATTCATTGCAAGGTACTGGATGTAAAAAGTAAGTGCGAATTCGTTTCTACTTTGTAAAAATTCAGTTTAAAGTTTTGTGATATGATAGGGGGATTTTACTAGGAATAAAGAACTAAGTTTGTGCGGGTGAATTTTTTACTAAATAAGGGTGTGGCTTTCATTTATACGAGCTATTTTGTTGAGGAACTTACAAATGTTAAAGCTGGACCATTATGATATTGATGTACAAGTATTCGAGGATGGCCCGGCATTCTTTCGCTCAAACCGCCTCCGACAGCGCGGCGATCATTTTCTGATTTTAGACGGGATTTTGCCGGAGATGGATGGTCTTGAAATTTTAGAAAAGGTGAAGCAAACCAAGTATCTTCATAAGGTTCTTGTCATGATGTTAACGGGAAGAAACAGCAAAGCGGATATTGTCAGAGCGATCAAGCTGGGGGCGGATGACTACATGGCCAAGCCTTTCTATATCGACAAACTGCTTTCAAGAATGAAGAAACTCCTCCTCCGAAAGTAAGAATGGGGGAGAGAAAAAAGAGGGACGATCCTTGCGCTTAGCGCAAGAGCCGTCCCTTGTTATTTGTACTGATAGGAGTAGTATTTTGCGATAGCTTGTGCCCGGTCTTTGACGTTTAGTTTGCGGAAGATATTGGTCAGGTGGTTCTTTACCGTGTGTTCACTGATGAATAATTGATCGCCGATTTCCTTATTATTGCTTCCTTTGATCATCAAATCGAGAACTTCTTCCTCGCGCTCTGATAAAGAAAATTGACTTTTGATTCCTTTCAAATTCGGCTGTCCTGCCCGGCTTTCATACCTATCTGTATCGGGAATAATCGTTTCTTTTGCTTCTGTTTTTAGTAAAAATGCATCAAATTGGCGAGTTAACTCCGGATCAATCGTTTCTGGATAGTCATTTTGGTCATCATGAAAATGCGTTAACCCTAAATAGATCATTTGGCTTTGCAGTGAAACAGGTTCTTTTTGCCCGCCTTCCTGCAATAAATAATATTCATCCACTACGCGGGCAATTTTTTTTGAAATTCCTTGTTTCTCCAAAAATTCAGCCCGGTATGGTGTTAACAGCAAGGCCTCTTCACAGAGCTGACGCGTTTTCTCATCTGCTTCCAAATAGGTGCAGAAATCCTGCAGCACCTTACTCACTTCGGAAATCCGCTGATAAGCGGGTTTGTTGAACTGCCCGGCAGCCTCGTACAGCATCCGGATTTTCTCATCATCGGCTGCCTTTCCTTTTTTCGGGAGGAGCAGCCGCAGCGAAAAACCGGCAAGCTGGGCAAAACTGGTTAAGAGTGGAGAAAATTCTTCAAATTCCTGTTCATCTGCCATTCCAACACAAAATACCCCGATGACCTCGTCATCCTGTAATAGGGGATATTCGAAAGCGGCTTCCTGCCACGGCATATGGATGAAGTCCGCTTCCTTTCGGATGAATGATTCTTTTTCGAAAAACTTTTTCTTCAAAGAGCTGCCATAGGCAGAAATTTGCTCCTGTCTCAGTCCTCTTGAAACCATTTTCGATTGCTCAACATATTCGTTCTGATGAAGATAAACACAAGTAAACCGCCCCTTAACCAGGTTGATACTCATATCCATTAAAATATATAAAACCCGGTTTATATCTTTTATTTCGGAAAGAATCATCGAAATATCTTTTAGGATATTCAGCCTTGTTTGAGAAACCGTTATTTCCTGCCTCAGCTGACTCTGAGATTGATGATGAAGAAACAAGGAGCAAATGATTCGCAGGAATTGCGTCAGTTCTTCATCCACACTCTTGAAAAAGCTTCCTCCGAAAACAACGGCATCCTCTTGATTGAGTTGAAAACAGAATAGGGAACGCAGCTGCCTGGTGTTTTTTGAAAAAATAGCTGCTCGTGAATCATCCTTCAGATGATTCCAAACCAAAAATTGCCCCGAAGACGCTGCCTGTCCGAGAAACCCTTCTCCAGATAGAAAGGTGCTTTGCAAAAGGTGCTCATTGTAGTCGCCGTAAAGTTCCGTTATTTGATATTGATAGGACCCGGTTCGTTTGGCGCAGCCCAAAAAACTCATATCCTGGTCATCTTTCAATAAATGTTCTGCTGCTTCCCGAAAGAAATCTTTTCTTTCAAACTGTGAAACCAGTCTTTCGATGAGACGATACTGCTGCTGCATTTTCTTCTGTTTGGCATCCGTTGCAAATGTTTTTTGGATAAAGCTTGCTGCTTCTTCAACCTTTTGCAGCCGGCGGGCTATTTCATCAGAAGAGGTTTCTGCCATTCTATTTAGATCTTCTTTAAAATGGTTTTGCTCCGGAGGTAATTGCACAATCGATCCCTTTGTCAAAAAAGGACCGGCCCATAGGAAATAAAATCCGGCAGCTAACCTGATTGGAGCTAAAATGCATTTTACCCCCTGGATCGGAGAATAGGGGGCGTCGACGATAAAAGCTGAATCTGTTTTGGTTATTTCAGAAGATCTGGAAACAAATGAACCGAGAATTTCTTTTTCGAAAACTGGATGATGATCAGGAGGGGATGACGGGTTCGTTATCTTGCTGCCATCTGAATTGGTAATGACTAAAGACAGCTTGACGAGCCCCGCAAATGCATCTTGAAGCAGCTGCAGCTCCTGCGCGATTTTTCCGGAAATCTCCATAGCTTCCCCACCCCCTTAAAGAACACTTTCCATTGGTTTTATATAGCGGTAAACAGAGTGCTGGCCCTGATTGCCGATCCTTTCAACAATCGCCAGCTCTACTAATTTGTTTAAAACCATTTGGATATCCTCTTTTTTTCGGCCGATGCGCACAGCTAGCCCTTCTAATGTTTCAAATGTGTACAGGTTTTCTTCAAAGAAAGAAATGCACTCGAGTTCGATTTGATAAGTTTCCGGATGTTGGCCCATTTTGCACCTACCTTAGACTAAATGGATGAAAGGCACTTGCTCAATATTTTGGACAATGTAAGGTTTCGACATTTTTCCTAATGTTGATTTTGTAATTTGAAGGTACTGATAATTACCATCAATCCATGTTTTGACCACGCAATTGCAGATTCTTTCCAGAAAGGTATTATCCTGTTCGGAATTTTGCTGAGAATTGCTTAAAATAAGGGTTGTCATTCCTCTTTCGCGCATGACCGGCAGAAAATCTGAAAGGAATGACCAAATTAATTCACGGCTGTATTTCAAAAGCAATGAATCAAGATCAAAGTATAATAGGTAATCGCTGCACTGATGGAAAGTTTCCTTAAGTTTCGTTTCCCAGAAGTCCAGGAAGTTGTTTTCATTTAACGCGTCCGCTTTGACGATTTTTGTTTCAATTTCTTTCGGAATCGGCCGGTTCATGCATTCAATGATGATGATATTGTCTTTTAGAACTTCTTCAATCAGGTCAATGCCGAAGTATGCAAACAGATCGGCGAGTTCTTTCACATTAGTGGCTGCGGAGAGAATTAAAATCGCTTTTCCCCCCATTTTGATCATGCCGGCAAAAATGGCAACCGTTAAATATTGATAGTTTGCCTTGCTGCTTACATCAATCATTTTTATTGCCCTTTTATGGATCCCGCCTCCTAAGAATTCATCTAAAACATGTATCCCTGTTTTAATGACTTCGCGGTTGTTTCCGATTTTGTCCTGGACGGCAGAAAGAGCGGGAATGACATTGATTCCATCCTTTTCAAAAGCAAATAGGTGCTCTCCTTCAACGATTCTGGTTCCTCTCATTTTTAACACTTCTAATGTCCGCTTACGGAAGTTTTCAAAGTGTTCTTTCAATGCCAGCTGAATGACTCCGTCAACGACATAGTTTTCAAAATCAACCCTATGTACGGCAGGCGAGGTTTCTTTTATAAACAGAGCGGTGATTCCCATTTTTCGAAAAATGTTCCGCAAGCTGTATAGTGTACTCCGGTAATGCTTTAGATCTTCAGCAAAATGAAATCGGAATAAACTGATGCTATCGATGACGAGACGCTTGCAATCGATTTCCTTCAGGATCATTTCGATGAATCCGTTTTGATGAAGCAGACCGTTTAGGAGAACCTCCGGAGAAACACAGATGAGCCTAAACTTATTTTGCCTTTCGAGCTCTTTTAAGTCCCAGCCAAAGCTCAGCATGTCTTTATAGATTTGCTCGGGAAGTTCTTCAAACGTGATATAGGCGCCGGATTCTCCGCTGTTGCGGATCCCATTTACTAAAAATTGCATCCCGATAATCGTTTTTCCGGTCCCCGGCTCGCCTTCCAGTGACACGATTGATTTCCTCGGCATTCCTTTATTCAAAATAATATCCAGTCCGCGGATCCCTGTTTTTAAATAATCTTCCTCTACACTGCTTCTGCCCGTCATCAGCAACCCTCCAGTTCACAAACGATATATAAGTAAAGTTTTTCTCATTCTTCTTAAGAATAGTAACCATTTCTATTATATTATGCCAGAAGTTTGATTTGTAAAAATATCTCTGTTGGAGAAGAGGAAAAGCTGAATTTTAAAATAATTATACTTTGTTGCCATTCTATTTTGTTTGAGAAAAAGGACCTATTTTTGTAGAATGGCTGTTGCCCGTTTATGACCGTGGATAATGAACCTCCTTTAATTGTAAGTATTCATTGATTTTATCATCTAACATTTGGCTGATTTCGATTAAGGCAGGGTGCTGCAGCGATTGATGTTTAAGATATTCAAGGGATAGGGATTGTTTGAGGGTATTGATTTCGTTTAATAGAAGGTTTTGTTTATCCATCCAGATCACCTCTGCTTTTTTATTAATTTTAATGTAACACTGATTTTTTCACTTTTGTTTCCTATTTTTCCTTATTCGTAAAAAATAGGAAATATAGGTGAAAAGTAACAAAATGGTTAAATCGATGCGCCTATATCTATTAAGGGTATTTTGTATGTCAAGATAGTGATTATATTTTGGTAGGTTAATAGGGGGTTTTTGCGAAAAATAACTAATTGAGGATAGCAATAGGAATGTATTCCTATCTTAATTATTTTCGCAAAATAAGAATAGTAGAGGATAGGCAATTGAAGTCGAATTTTGAATAATAAAAGTAGTTAGAATTTACTCTTTTAAAAGTAAAAAAGATAGATAACATGTTCAGCTTGTCGAAAAAACATGCCAGGGGGGAGAAAGATGAGAAAAAAAGTCCTTATTATTGATGATGAGATGAGAATGGGAAGACTATTAAAAACGTATTTGGAAAAAAACTACATGTCAGCTGATGTTGCTGGGGATGGAAGAACAGGATTAATGAAGGCGCTGAATATCAGTTACGACTTAATCATTTTAAATGTCCTGCTTCCTGGCATGGATGGGTTCCATGTTTTAAAAAATCTGAGGCAGCTAAAATCGACCCCGGTTATTATGCTCTCGACCCAAGATGATGGAAATGTGATTGATTTTTTCCTGAAATCAGGGGCAACCGACTATGTAGTTAAACCATTTAGCTGCATGGGGATGGTTGAAAAGGTGAAAAAAATAATCAGTTAGGAATTGGTACTTTTGATGGATACTTGGGAGTGTGACCGATAGAAAGGCACAACTGGCGGGGTGATTTGCTGGTTGTGCCTTTATGTTTTTTTGATGGAATGCTAGTATTTATGCATTTAATCTATTTTGCTCCTGCTCAACACATGAACGGCCTCGTCTGCCGACCGTGCTCCCGTGAAAAAGCAGAGCATGATAATCGGAATCAAAATATTTCAAATAATGGTTGACTTTGTAAGTGCAGGCTGATAATATTTTTAATCAATAACCAAGTAAATCAATATGGATAAATAGGTTTTTAAAACCAACCAGTCAACTGGAGGCACCCATACTCGCTGAGCCTGCTCCGCGATATCGGTGCCTTTTTTTATCCCTGTTTGGGATTTGAGCGGTGCTTCTCGACGAAGAGTGTGCTGTGATAATAAATAACTTTTTTTAAAAGATGGAGGAATGAAAAATGACGAAAAAATTCAATGTGATTCCAGTGGCAGGCAGAATCGGAGCAATTATTGAAGGGGTGCGTTTATCAGCGGATTTGGATGCCGAAACCCTGAACGCGATTCATGAGGAGATCTTGAAGCATAAGGTTGTCTTCTTCCGAAATCAAGACCATCTTGATAATGCCGGGCAGGAAGCGTTCGCCAAACTGCTCGGCGAGCCGATTGTCCATCCGACGATTTCGGCAAAAGATGGAACGAATTACACGTTTGAACTGGACTCGAAGTCCGGCGGACGAGCCGATGTCTGGCATACTGACATTACTTTTATCGCCAATTATCCCCGCTATTCCGTTTTGAGCGGAGTTGTGATTCCGGAAGCAGGTGGAGATACGGTGTGGGCGAACACGGCAAGTGCCTATCAGGATCTTTCTCCGGAACTCCGTGACCTGGCCGATAAACTGTGGGCGGTTCACACGAATGAGTTTGATTACGCCGCAACCTATCGGTCGGAAGAAAACCATGCTGATCAGGATACGGCCAAAAAGCATCGGGAAACATTTGCCTCGACGGTTTATGAAACGGAGCATCCGGTAGTCCATGTTCATCCGGAAACGAGCGAGCGTCATCTGCTATTGGGCGGCTTTGCGAAAAATATTGTTGGTTTATCAAGCTCCGATTCACAGCATTTGATATCGCTTTTTCAAGATTATATTACGAGACTGGAAAACACGGTACGCTGGCATTGGCAGGAGGGAGATGTGGCGATTTGGGATAATCATGCTACACAGCACTATGCCATCAATGATTACGGGGAGCAGCACCGCGTTGTCCGCCGCGTCACAATTGCCGGTGCACCCCCGTTCAGTGTCGACGGGCGCCGGAGCTTAACAAGCATCAAAGAGGAAAAAGTTGCAGTAAAATAAGCAAAGGAAAATGCAGAGTAGGTTCTTCTGTTTTTTGACGGAGAACCAGCTCTGTTTTTTTATTTTTGAAATGGAATCGCCTATGCCTTTCAGGATGATATTTTAGTATAATGATAGTTATTGCTTTTAAAAAAACTTCTGACAGGTGGAATCAACATGAAAACTGGATTCGTTCAATATAAGGAAGATTTGTCTTTGTATATACCCGATTTTTTAGCGGTCACACAAAAAGCCGCTCTTGCCTCGTATCCTTGGATCGGCAAAATTAACAAAATGGAAGCTGACGGTGCCGGGACGGAAGCGATGCGAAACTATTTAAATAGTATGAACATCAACGGGACGATTGTAATTGGTGAAGGAGAACTGGATGAAGCTCCGATGCTCTATATCGGTGAAAAAGTTGGCACAGGCCTTGGACGCGAAATTGATATTGCTGTTGACCCTGTGGAAGGCACCAACCTAATGGCCAAAGGGCAGCCCAATGCCATTGCGGTTATTGCTGCCGCGCCAAAAGGCAGTTTGCTGCATGCACCTGATATGTATATGGAAAAAATTGCAGTCGGCCCAAGAGCGAAAGGTTCCATTGATATTGAAGCGCCATTCTTGGAAAATATGAAAGCAGTCGCAAAGGCTTCCGGGAAAAAAATAAAAGATTTAACCGTGATGATCCAGGACCGGCCGCGCCATCAAGAAATTATCGATATGGTCATTGATGTGGGTGCGAGTGTAAGCCTGTTTTCAGATGGGGATGTTCCTGTTGCCATCTCTGTGGGAATTGAAGGATCTGGTGCTGATATTTTTGTAGGAATCGGCGGAGCTCCGGAGGGAGTTTTGGCGGCAGCGGGAATCAAATGCTTGGGCGGTGACTTTCAAGCGAGACTGCGCCCGCAAAATAAAGAAGAATTTAACCGCTGCAAAAAAATGGGAATCATTGATCCGAATCAGGTACTCCGCCTCGAGGATCTAGTAAAATCAGACGATTGTCTTTTCGCGGCCTCGGGAATTACCGATGGGGTTCTTTTGAAAGGAATTAAAGAAAACAATAGCGGTATCACGATTTCTCATTCATTTGTCGCAAGCTCTCACAGCAAAACCTGTCAATTTATCGAAACGTACCATTGGTAAGGGAGCGGGCAATGGAAACCATCATATTTGATTTAGATGATACTTTATATGATCAACTGGAGCCATTTAAAAAGGCGTTTGAAATGAGCTTCCCCCATTTGCTTGGTGTTCCTGTGGAAAAGCTGTATGTTTCGAGCCGAAAACACAGCGACGCCATGTTTGATAAGAGCGAGGCCGGAATGATTTCCTTAGAAGAACTTCATTGCTACCGGATTACGGCTGCCTTTCAAGAATTCGAAATCACGATCAGCCGCGCCGAAGCGTTAAAATTTCAAGAAATCTATCAAAAAGAGCAACAGAAGATTGCTCTTTTTTCAGATATAAAAGTGCTTTTAGACAAGCTTCAAGGACAAGCCCAGCTTGCGGTTTTGACGAACGGACCTTATGAACACCAGCTGATGAAAATGAACCAATTGGGATTAACCAGATGGATTCCGAAGGAGAACTTTTTTATTTCGGAGGCAATCGGCGCTGCAAAGCCCAATCTACAGGCGTTTCTTTTTATCGAAAAAAAGCTGAAGCTATCGAAGCGGAATACGGTGTACATTGGAGATTCCTTTCAAAATGATACCGTTGGTGCGAAGCAAGCCGGCTGGAAGGCGATTTGGCTGAATCACCGCCGAAAAACCGCCCCTATTTCAGCAGTCAGGCCAGATCACACGGTCTGCAGCCCGGCAGAACTGTTCCAATTGTTTTATCCCAACAATGTGCAAAATGGCAGTGAAAATCCGGGATAAAAACGTGTACAATCCGAATAATTTTTGATTTACCGGAAAAACCTACAAAGCCGCTAACGCTAAAGAAAAATATAAAATAATCCTGCACTAAACATCAAAGGGCTGTCTCAGGTCCTTTTTTATTTTGCGGATGTGTTCAAATATTATTTTTTCCTCAACTGCTTGCTTTCTGGTTACTCGCCTTGAACGAAATGAAAGGAGATAAATAGAATGAATTATAATTATTAAATGAGGTGTGAAAATTGACTAAGACAATTACAACGGGAAAAGCGCCTGGTCATCCTGGAGGGTGTGTTGCCCAGTATAATCACTATGTCCTTAACCACGCCGGCCATCACAGCCCTGGTCATCATAATCCCGGCCATCACAATCCTGGTCATCACAATACAGGCTATCATAATCCCGGCCATTACAATCCTGGCTATCACTACTCTGGCCATTACAACCCTGCTCATTACCAGCAATCCCCTTATATTCAGCAGCCAATGGCAACTCAAAGCCATTACTGGGCTCCTCACTGGGGCACGCATATGACGCACTATCCTTATTTTTATTAAAAAGTTTTAAAGATATGCAGAATGCGAATCTGACGTCCGTGCTCCCAAGAAAAGGCGGAGGAGGATAATCAGAATGGGGCTCTGACGTTCTTGCTTCTAAGAAAAAACGGAGGAGGATAATCAGAATGGGGCTCTGACGTTCTTGCTTCTAAGAAAAAACGGGGGAGGGTAATCAGAATGGATATCTGATGCCCTTGTTCCCGTGAAAAAGCGGAGGAGGGTAATCAGAAGAGGGCTCTGATGCCCGAACTTAAAAGGAAAAAGCAAAGAAAAGGAATCGTGGACCAGGTAATTGCCGCAGCGGATTTGTTATTTTTCTATAATCACATTGTTATTGAAAAAAACTGTTCACTGAATGTTCGATATTTTCTTACAATTTACGATTGTAAGCGTTTTATTGCGTGTTAAAATGTTAATTGTTACAACTTATTACATAAATTGGAGGATGGTAAAGATGGCATTAATGGTTTGGGAGGACAAATATTCTGTTAACATCAACGAGGTGGACGGGCAGCATCAGGAAATTTTTCGGCTGGTGAATGATCTGGATGAAGTACTGGAATCAGGCCGGGATGTAATCGCAGAAAAATTAAACGCTTTAGTAGTGTATGTGGTGGAGCACTTTGCTACCGAAGAAAAATATATGCTGGAAACCAATTATCCAGACTATGAAGCACACAAAAAAGCGCATGACACTTTAGTGGAACAAGTAGGAGGCATCCAAGAAAAATTCAACGCAGGAGAAGCTGAAATTACGAAAGAAATTACCGCTTTCGTCCGCGATTGGCTGTATCAGCACATTCCAAACATAGACAAGCAGTACGGCCCATACCTAAACGAAAAAGGAATTGAGTAGGATACCTAAACTCTGATTAATTCTGGTATAGATACAAGTATGGGTAAAAAAACGCATGGGAAGGCTCGATTCCTTATGCGTTTTTGGGTTGTGGGTGGCTCCTAAACGGGCTCTGACAAAGATGGCACATGAGGGGATTATTTTCAGAAAACGCGGTTCAGGAAATTCATTAATCCGGTGTGTAAACGGACAACCGTGTTTACAGGCCATTTTTTAATTTATACAGAAGCGCTTAATAACTGATAACTATCATCAAAGTAAGAATGTATTCTGTGCCCGCCGAATAAATCTCCATCATCAAATTCACAGTAAATACCATTTGCTTTGATTTCAATGTCATAAAGAGTAATTGCCACTGCAAATTGTTCTTTAGTTACATCATATTCCCCTGCATCTACTGCATCCCAATTTAAATTTTCATCATTCTCATCGTACTCAGGGCAAAAATTATTTTTGTAAGTAATTAATTTCTCCGCGATGGCTGCTCTCGCCATTTTTTCAAATTCTTCAATACATAAATAAAGTTTTTCTGCTCTTTTTATCATCTCACTAACATCAACGGATTCATTTCTAACATCCAACGACCAATGTATTTTTCCTTCATTTTGTTCATATATTTTGCAAAGCTCATTATATGTAAACACTCCAATGAATCCACTTGGTATTGATTTTTCCATCACTAATCCCTTTCTATCGTTATAAAACCCCATCTATTACTAAGTTTAGAACATCAATCTTTTTTCTGAGTTTATAATAATTATTTTGGTTTGCCTATTTCTTCTAAGGTTTAATATTCAAAATTATTATCTCTTATTTAAAAAGAAAAGCTTTAATGCCAATTAATACTGGCGTTATTTTTGCAAATAAGGTAAATTCCTAATTTATCCTGTTTTGACAAAGAAACGGCCAACTGTTTTATTTTTAAATAATCGGTTTTATCAACTAAGTTTATTTATGGGTAGTTTTTATACCCGCGTTCACCCAGATATTCTGATGTTGTAATGATCGTATATTCTTCTCCTTCAGTTTGTTCCGGAATTTCCTCGAACCCTTTTACCATCTCTCCATTCTTAATAAACACCTTTTTTTCATAGGAATATAAAACTTTATACCCCATGGGAATTTTTCTACAAATATCGTTGCTTCCAAATATCTTACTATCTGGAATATATTTTGAATATGAATAAGATAAACCATTTGCATATATGAAATACTTATCATTACATTCAATGTTAAAGGGATGATTGCCATTTTCTTTAGGAAAATGATAAATAACCTCCGGCAACGCATCACTGCAAATAACTTTGGGAGCCCCCACCCATTCATTCACATTCTCAAGTACAAATGAGCTGAGTTTATTAATCGCATCTAATGTTAGAGAACTTTCCTTCTTTATTCTGGAAATAGAGAGTTCGCTAATCCAATGATTAATACTTTTTAATACCCTATTATACGATTCTCTATAGCTATATCCTTTTTCTCTATGTTCATTATATTCTTTGATTAATTTCGTTTTTATTAAATTTAATTCCATATATCTCACTCCACTCCACCTTCACTTATCTAGCCATTGTCATATATTCATTGTAACTGTCGCATGCTAATTGATAGAGTTCAAATAACAAATGTTTAATAGTGTTGTTTTGGCAAAATAGATACTTGGATTTTTTAGAGTTAAATTTCCCGTTTGCTTCATTGGAAATATACTCTAAACCTAAAACAGAAGCAGGAGGACATTTCTCTTGCAGATGCTTTATATCCGTAATGTCTTTTTTTATTGCATGAATGATATCTTCCAGTTCTTCCTCAGTAAAAGAAGATAGTTTTTCTAAATCTTTACTGTAAAATTGCCAGATTAATTGTTGAATCTCTTCTCCTGAGATGTCTTTTGATAAGTCATGACCGTTTACTGATATTAGGTCTTTGCCATTTTTTGCAAAAGTTATTTGTTTATAAAAGACATAAAGCTCGTTTAATTTCATTTTTGTGTGTTCCTCATTGGGTTTCCAATACAAAGAGGTGGAGGTCGGAAGGGGTGAAAATTCAAATAAATACTTAACACACTCACCAATCTTATTGTTGTGTTTACTTAATTTCCCGATTGACAACCATTCAGTAAAATTGTTATCTTTCTTTGCAATAATAATAACCGTTTTATCCTGGGCGATATAAAGGTAAATCCGAAAGTGCTCAGGCTTAATTTGATACTTTGCCGTGATTTGTTCCATGTCAGCCGCTAAATTTTTCATTGTTCAGCTCCTAGTAAAAAATATCCTATTGTTTATTAAATGCAAATTTGGAAGCTGATTACAAACAATAACTGCTACTTTCCGAATCAAAAACAAAAAAATAGCGTGTGGTCAAATCACATGCTATTTTATGTGCCTTTTTTAAGTTAATCCCATCGCTCCATATCAAGCACTAATGTTTTCTGAAAAGTTTTCAATTACAAGCGAGGATGCTCCTAGTGCGGTTGTATTTTTTCCTAAAGATGATAGTAACAGTTCATAACTGGTGTATGAACCGAAACCGGAAAACGTGCAACGCTATAAGGAATATTATCAGGTGTATAAGGATGTGTATCCGCACACAGTGGCCATTAATCATCAGTTATTTGATCTGCGAAAAATGAGAGGAAATAATAGATCCCATTCATTTGGGGTACCCGCATAGTGAAAAGAAAAACAGTGGAGATATCTTAAGATGTTCCGTTTTGAAGTAAAAATTATAAATTATCAATCTATTTTTTAGTCCAATTCGCAAATGAATTGGACTATTTTCCTTTGTTGGTACTTCGAGGTTTATATGGATAAATGCTTAAAATAGCATTGAAAATGAAATATAACTTAGCTAGTGGACAATTGTTATTGTTGTCTGAAGCCAAGGCATCTTCTTCGGACAGGGGAAAGCAAAATTGCATGATTGTCTGTCCGAACTTTGAGCACCTTCGGACAGGGGAAGGCAAAATCAAATGATGGATGTCCGAAGTTTGAGCATCTTCGGACAGGGGAAAGCAAAATCAAATGATGGATGTCCGAAGTTAGAGCATCTTCGGACAGAGGAAGGCAAAATCACATGATGGATGTCTGAAGTTTGAGCATCTTCAGACAGGGAAAAGCAAAATTGCATGAGTGATGTCCGAAGTTAGAGCATCTTCGGACAGGGGAAAGCAAAATCGCATGAGTGATGTCCGAAGTTTGAGCACCTTCGGACAGAGGAAAGCAAAATCAGATGATGGATGTCCGAAGTTAGAGCATCTTCGGACAGGGGAAAGCAAAATTGCATGATGGATGTCCGAAGTTAGAGCATCTTCGGACAGAGGA
>CAZAEW010000046.1:29184-31388 GCA_964484065.1 uncultured Bacillus sp. | reverse complement strand
GTCATGACGCCAGCATAATGCATCATCTTGTTATTCACCGCTTCGTTCACGGCAAAAATGTAGTCATTTGTGGCAATTGTCTTTAATGAATCAAGCCTTCCATCTTGGCTTGCGGCCTGCCAAAAGTCTGATTTTTCCTTGTTTAAGCCAGCAAAGTCTGTGTAATGGCTCTTAAGCTCAGTTCCCAAACCTATAACGGTAAAGCTGTCTTTTTCTTCTAGGGTGTAATCGGCCATATTCAAAACCTTCCTCTTTTTTATTAATCAAATGACTTGTCTTCTTCACTTGATAGATTTATGTTATCCTTAAATCATGTCAAAAAATGATACTGTTTAGGAGCCCCTATGAAAAAAGTTGAACGGATTAATATCATCATGAGGTATATTAACAACCGCTCCCATTTTACGATTTCTGAAATCATGCGTGAATTTAACATCTCTCGATCGACAGCTATTAGAGATATCAGAGAAGTAGAAGCCATGGGGATGCCGCTTGTCGCTGAAGTTGGAAGGGATGGGGGTTATTTTGTCATGCACAATTCTGTCCTGCCCGTTGTTCGCTTTACCGAAAATGAGGTCAAAGCTCTTTTTATTGCCTTTATGGCCACAAGAAATCAACAACTCCCCTTTCTAAGGAGCCGCCAGTCTTTAGCTGAAAAATTACTGGGCCTCATTTCAGGAAACCAGCAAGACGACCTCGTTCTTTTAAACCAAATTTTGCTTTTTGAAGGGACCAATCCCAATAATCCCGACCTGCTTGAGCTCTCAGATCTCCCCCATCCGATGTTAGAAAAACTCATCCAGATCCTTCTTTTGGATCGCTATTTATTCATTACCATTAATGAGGATAAGGAAATAAAGTCTTATCCCATTTATCTCTTGCACCTTTATCAAGAAAAAGGACTTTGGCTGATTGAAGGCTTTGACTTAAAGGAAGAAAAGAAGCGGATTTTTCCTGTTGACCAACTCACCAATGTCAATCCTTACCCGTCGAAAAAAAGATTAAGTAAGAAAAAAATTTTTGAAAAACTAAGTAATCAGGATGAAGGAATCAACCTTGTCCTTGAACTTGGTCCAAAAGCGATTGCCCAGTTCAAAAAATTTCATCCTTTAAAAGTTTCACTTTCCTATACAAATCCTTACCAGACCACAGCTATTTTAAAGACTTTTATCAATGTGAATAATCTTGCGGAATTAACCGAAATAACAAATTGGCTTCTTTTTCTAGGTAAGGATATCAAAGTCAGGGAAGTTCCAGAGGAAGTTTTAGAAGGTATCCAAGAGAGGTTAAGCTTATTCAGCTTATAAGCAGTGGCCAGTTACTCCTTTTTTTCGTAAACTTAGGGAAAACTTATTAACTTGCTGCCGCTGCTTAAAATGTTTGCTCTTCTATTTAGACATTACTTTGTTTTTTTCAAAAAGGTGTTGAAACCAATAAAGTAAAAATGCCTTAGAAAAGAAATAAATGAAAAGTTGTAAATGATTGAAACGAACCAATGTATAATATCTTACTTTTTTTGCAAGGATTGAGAATGGAAAGGCGAATAGCGCGTTTACAGCAGCGTTGAGTAATATAAACGGTAAAAACCTTCCATTAGCCCACTTAGAAATCCACATTGATCCAACAAAAAAAGGGCCGATATTTAAAGGAAATTCATTAAATAAATAAGAGTTTGGCTTATTATAAAAAAACCACCATCTCCGTTTTTTCCCAATCTGTACACTTATACCTTCTATGACACATATAAGGATTGCTGCAGGAAGAAATCTTTTTAAATATTGTTTACCTAAAAAAGGAAGAGTCAACCATGATATTAGGACTATAACAACATTAAGAAATCTTTGAATTTTTATGGACATAGTAACAACATCCTTTTTAATAGACACTTTCTCTTCATTATTAAAATGTCCCATAAAATCAAACGGTATTCTTCAATGAGTATTCATTCTTTTTTTGCCTCTTTCGAAGACTGTGTGCTTACTTCTTGTACGTTTTGGAGGCTGTCTTCCCATTAATTGAGGAAACTTATTAATTCCTTAATCTCCAATAATATCCTTAGGACTATACAGTTATAAGAAATGGCTGTATTTGCAAAGAATGTTATTTCTTTGTTCTGATTTAATATTCGACTTTTCAACTAAGGCTTCTGATTCGGACACAAAACCGTTTGGTTTTAGTAATTCTGTCTGAATGAACCCTTTATT
>CAZAEW010000046.1:0-29084 GCA_964484065.1 uncultured Bacillus sp. | reverse complement strand
ATTCGGACACAAAACCGTTTGGTTTTAGTAATTCTGTCTGAATGAACCCTTTATTCGGACTCAAAACCATTTGGATTTAGTAATCCTGTCTGAAAGAATGAACCCTTGATTCAGACTCAAACCCCTTTGGTTTTAGCATTTCTGTCCGAATTGTCTTATAGGTGGACAGTTATACATAAAAACCACAAAGAATATGATAACAGTCAAAGAAAAAAACGGTTTCTTTGGTCTAGTACAGCTCCCGTTCGCTTAAGTGCAATATTTTACAAATGCGAGTTTCATTTTTTAAGAAACGCCCCTGCTAGTGAAGAAATAGTTTGGTTTCCCTAATAATATTTTTGAAAAAGGAAATATTATTTATGGGAGGTGTATATATGAAAGACAGGACAATATTGAATTTATTGACTATGTTTGGAATAGGTGGAAGCATATTCTTTTTATTGCGAAGAAAAGGTGATTTGAAGGACTGGTTTCTGATCTATTTTATTAAAACTTTAGTTTCAACTATATTTGATGGACCCGTAATAAAGAATAAATATTTGCAATATCCACATCGCTATTTCCCTAAATTATTTAATTCAAATATTGTGTTTTTATACATATTATTTCCTTTATCCTGTGTCATGTATAATCAATTTACTTATAAAATGAAGCCGGTAAAATCAATCTTGAGTGTCTTCCTTTTTAGCGGTCCCATGACACTTTTTGAGAATTGGCTTGAAAAGAATACCAAATTGGTGAAATATCATAAGGGTTGGAATAGCTATATTACATTTGGTGTACTTTCGTTTACCTTTTTGCTTGTTAAAGGTTGCATTGAGGGAATTCGTTTTTTGGATAAAAAAATTCATAACACCTCAGTTGGTACAGAAAGAAAAGAACTTATAAACTAGAAACAGCGTACGATCATTCATGACAAATTATTGGTCTTTTTTGATGTCTCGTTATTACATTAATCTGAAACGTTGAGTAACGAAAATAGCCGGCAATGGTGCCGGCTATCTAAGAAATGTTATCCGTTGGATTTTTTTCAAATTAGGAATTAGTAGAGAATTTTAAATGTTTTTCACCTAGAATGGTAATATTGATATTCCATCTTGGATGCATTACTAAGTTGTCATATTCATCAAATTCTAAGGCAATATGAATATCATCATCCCCTTGAGTGAGAATTGCCATTCTTATATTTTCTCTATCTGTGTAGGGTTTTAAATTCTCAGTTAATTCAATTTGCCAGTCAAAAAAGTTCATCTTTTTTGCCTCTGATGTTTATTTCCAATTTATTCAAATTTATAAAATCATTTATACTAACCTTATTTAAAAAGTCATTACCGCTCTTTCAGTAATGCTCTCGTAAAATTTATTTATTAAAAATACTCAAAGTTTAACCAGCTAATATTAACACACATTAAAAGTAAGTAAATTAACTGGTTATACTTTTTCATCCCACTTTAAAAACAACTTTGTATTCCTTTCCGAGCAATTCTTCTACTGTAGCTGAAATAAGATTATGATACCTTTCTTCTAACCAATCTCTTTGAAATTCATTTTTAGCATAAACTGTAATTTTGTTTTCTTCGATAATTGCTTCAGTCTCCTTAATCCAAGTATCGAAAGATGGTTTAGAAATTTTTTTTGAAATAAAATCTAATATTTTTCCCCAACTATCTTCTTTCGGATTTATTTCCTCCTCTGTTTTGGGTTTTCTAACAGAATCGTTTTTCTCTGGAACACTAAAACGGGTTTTGATCTCATTGAATTCCTTTTCAGTTAGTTCTGAAGTTTTATAAATGTATTCAGCCGCTTTGTCCTGATGATCTAAAAATGCTTTTTCAATCCTTTCCTTATTTTTTTGTTTAAAATATTCCTTCATTTGCACCTTAAAAACATCGTCATTAGGGTGCCTTTGCTGCAGTATGCCAAATTCCTCTTTGGATAAAGAAGAATATTTAAAAAGTACAAAAGCATCGCAGTAGTTTCCGTCCTCTAAGGCTTTCTTTATCCGATCTTCATCGAGTCTTTTAACGATTTCTTCATTCATAACTTTAGACATAAAATCACCTCATAGCAAAATACTGTTATTTCTATTGTAAATCATATGTAATTAGTTATCTGTTCTTTTTCCCATATTTAATTGTCTTTCAAAACTTTCTTCTTAAACAAAGTTATTAGTATAGTTAGCCATAATTCCCTACAGACCTTATTTGTTGTATTATTTTACCTAACGGTTTTGAATAAAATTAAAAGGCTGCCAATGTGAGATAAATCTTCAGCTATTGCATACAGTACTTGAAAAAGATATATAAAGTTTTTATTGAACCCTCTTTCCTAAATCAATAGTTAATACTTTATGTATTCAAAATATTATGTACGATAAAGAAGGAATCAATAAGACAAGAACGGTGAGAAAAGAATGAAGGAATTTAATAAACATCGCCTAAAAAATGGAGAATTAATAGTATTTAAAACCAATATGGCAAAAGAAGGTATACAAAATATTCCTATTTTGCCCAACCAATATCAGTTTTGTAAATACTTTAGAGACAGAGGATATCAGTTAGATATTCATATAATAATGAAACCAGCTCCATTTATATAATTAATTGTTTTAAAAAGGCTCCGTAAAAATGAATTTTTTACGGAGCCCCTATTTCATATGCAACTTATTTCAAAACCAATATTGTCCTTTTGACGATTATATCTGTCTTGCAACTTCATATGCATCCCAAATGGCATACATGATATTTTTTACTCGTTTTGCATCTCCGAGAAGATATAACTCCTCTACATCAGATTCAAGCTCTTTGTATAAGCTGTTAACGGAGGTATAGCCCACAGAAAGAATGATTGTATCTGCGTTGATCCTTTCAATTCCATCTTTCGTTTTTACAATGACACCATCAGCTGTTACTTCTGAAACAAGGGTATTCTTCATGACTTCCACGTTGTGATAAGCTAGTAAATCTTTTAACATATCGTAGTTCATAAATGGAATTCCATGAGGGCCGCCGCAAATATCTGATAAAGCCTCAACAACAGTTACCTGCTTTCCTTTTTGAGCTAACCAAAGAGCTGCTTCACAACCAACAAGCCCTCCGCCAATCACGACAATGGATTCACCGGCCTGTACTTGATTTAATAATACTTCTTCAGCGGTAACAACTTGATTTTGTTCTTTCCCAGGCAAATTCAATAAAATTGGTTTTGACCCAGTTGCCACAATCACTGTATCAGCCTTTTCTGCAAGGACTAATTGCTTTGTTACTTCTGTATTAAAATTGATTTTAACTTGTTGTTGAGCTAATTCCTGTTCGTACCACCGGATTAGTGCATGATCGTCCTTTTTAAAGGATGGCATTCCTCCTGGAATCACTACTCCGCCAAGCCGATTCCCTTTTTCATAAATGGTTACTTCATGCCCGCGCAATGCGGAAACCCTGGCAACTTCCATACCGGCGACGCCTCCGCCGATTACCATCACTTTTTTCTTTTTATGGGCTGGTTCTACTGCGTATTTCACTTCTCGGCCGCAGGCTGGATTTACTGCACAAGAAAGAGGCAGTGCCTGGGCGATTCTTCCCATACAGCCATCATGGCAGGATAAACATGGGCGAATGGTTTCGACTTTTCCCGTACGAACTTTGTTTGGCAAAAATGGATCCGCCAACAACGGTCTGCCTAGACCAATGATATCTGTTAACCCTTCTTCCAGCGCTCTGGCTGCCAATTCAGGGTTGTCCATTCGTCCGGCAACAATAACCGGTACATCGACCGCGTCTTTAACCAGTTTGGAAAAAGGCAGATACATGCCATCTTCAAAATACATTGGCGGATGGTTCCAGTACCAGGAGTCATAAGTACCTACATCCACGTTGAGGGCATCGTAACCCGCTGCCACCAACATTTTAGCTGCTTCAAGCCCTTCTTCAATATCCCGGCCCATTTCTTCAAACTCTTCTCCAGGTAATGCACCCTGGCGAATTCCCTTTACAAAACCTTTTAAACTATAGCGTAATGAAACAGGAAAATCTTCGCCGCATGCTGCTTTAATGGCTTGAACAATTTCAATAGCAAATCGCAAACGGTTTTCAAGATTGCCACCATATTGATCTGTCCGTTTGTTGTAAAGGGACATGGTAAATTGATCCAACAAGTATCCTTCATGGACAGCATGGATTTCAACTCCGTCAAAACCTGCTTGTTTGGCAATGGCTGCCGATTCAGCAAATCGTTGAATCATCTTGGTGATTTCTTCAACTGTCATTGCACGATGGTTAAGGCTTGGATTCCATCTATTATCGATTGGTGAAGGTGCTATCGCTGTTTTAATGATTTTTGGCAGTCCAACTCTTCCAAATCCTGCTGTCAATTGTAAAAAGATTTTTGTATTATAAGCATGGACTCTTTCTGTCATGATGGAGCCAGACATGACAAAAGCCGATGGGTTGATGGTTGGGCAAGGTATTGTCGGGCGAAACGTCTCTTCAATTTCCGAATCCGCATTGCAGATACCGGTAATAATAAGCCCGGTACCACCTTTTGCCCGTTCTACATAATAATCAATTCCTTCTTGTGTAAAGGCCCCATTGCTATCAGTAAAACCAATTGGTCCCATTGGAGCCATGGAGTAGCGGTTTTTAATTTCGACATTTTTAATTTTGATTGGTTCAAACAGTTTGGAAAATCTTTTTGTCATTTAAAACATCTCCTAATCAGTTAAAAAAATTTTAAAACCGAATCTGTTCGGTATTATTGTATGGCGAAAAAATTGGGGCAACAATACATATAGGCAATTGTTCATATAAGCTTCACATTGTTCACTATTTCACAATGTAGATGTTGCGTATTGAAAAAAGTTTTTTCATTACTTCTCTTATGATAAAATGAACAGTAAAAAATTTTTTAGGGAGAAATGGACAATGAGGCAGTCAAAGCAAGAATTAAAATCCAAATCCACAAAGCAAAAAATCCTTGACATTGCTTTAAAATTACTTGGTGAAAAAGGCTTTGACCAAATGCAGGTCAGTCAAATTTGTAAGTTAGCCGGGATTTCTGTTGGCGCTTTCTATCACCATTTTTCTTCGAAAGAGGATATTATTGTTGAAGCCTATAAAGAGGTGGATGAATTCTTTGTCCTTCATGTTATCCCGTCATTAAAGGATTTGGAAGTCAAAGAGAGAATCATTGAGTTTATTGGCTGGCAGGCAAAATATGCTTCTGATAAAGGTTTTGAACTGATTTCCCAGTTATACAAAAGCCAAATTTTCAGCGGGAGTTCGTTTTTTATTTCTCCTGAGCGGGCATTGCCTCAAGGACTTAAGGAGATCGTTGAAGAGGGTCAGCGGAACCATCAAATTCTAAATGATCTTAGTGCTGATTACATCACCAATCAGCTTTTAAGGTATGCAAGGGGAATTATCTATGATTGGTGCGTACATAAAGGAGAATATTGCTTGGTTACGGAAATGAAGACGTCTGTTCAGCTATTTTTGCATTGTTTAATGTGTGATTAAAACATAGGGACGGTTCGTGTGTTTACCTATTTTACCAACTTTTTTTTAGAAGAATTTGAGATTTTTTTTAAAGCAGAGCGGAACGCTGGAACCGTCCCCATGTTTCCCCTTCTAAAAATCACCTTTTCTAACCTTTTCTTTCAAATCAATAAATAGTTAGGGGTTCGAACCCGCGCTCTCCCCTCCTAAGCACCATTTTGTTAATTAAATTATGGATAATTTGTTCCTGAAATCCAGAATCGTTTTCGTACCCAATCGGAGCCTTGAACATAACCACAATAAGATATCATTATATGTTTTACCTTTTCCTTCGTTCATTTTGTTAGGAGGAATTTTTTCTGCTAGGTAATGAAGGTGGTTGTTCCATCCATTTATTTTTAATCATGATCTTTGCACCGTCCGCTGCATATAGTCCAGTTTCCGCCATTAAACGGATATATGTCGCAGTTAAGTCACCCCTGGAACTCCTGCTTAGACCGATACCATAAAATTGAATTCCGCCTTGAGTAAGTGCGGTAGTATGAAACATCATCAATTTATCTGAAAATGGTGAAACCGTTGAATCTGTGATTTCCAAATCCGAAAACGTTGGTGAAGGAAGATCATTTTCTTGGAGTAAGTCACTGAAAATACTTACGTGTTTTTTAGCTATTTCTGCTCCTCTGATCATATAATCACGAACTTTAGGAGAACTAGAGACCTGACTAAATCCAGTTAACAAAGAAGAACCAATTACATTTCTTGTGAAATTAAAGAATATTTGTGAAATTTCAAGTGCATTCAATGGTCTATGTTCCCCAATCCAATCGTTAAAATAGCTTTGCTTTTTAACAAATTCAATTTTTCCTTTTGTTGGCATTTGAGGAGGTCTTACATAAATACCTTTTTCTAACATTAACTCTGTAGATTTTTGGAAAAGTTCAGTAATAGAGGCAGTAAGTTCGGAATAAAAATTTCGAATATCCGCTCGAGAACTATCACCCAAGGAAAGTGCATCAATAGTCAATCGATACCTTGCCGAGAGATTAACGTAAATCAACATAAAGATATCAGAAAACAATCGTGGGGCGGTTTTAGTAACATCTTCTTCTGTAAAACCCTGTGGAACGGGACGATTATCCATTTTTAAAAATTCTGAGATCGTGTTCAAATGTTTTTGAGTTAAATCTAAAGCATATTGAAAAATTGGCTTAATGTTCTTATCCTCGTTTTTTTCAATAAAATATTGAAGAACACATTTGAACATATTATCGTCCATGTATGTAATCCAAAGATTTCCTAATTCTACTGAGGTTAATCTGGGATTATGTTCTGTCTCTTGTGCATTTTCCGTCATGTTGCTGTGATACCCCCATTTTTTAAATCTATTTTTAACCTCCTCCATATAAATTATTCTGCCATTATCCACTTCTTTAACTCCCCTCCCCGCTTTTGGCTCTTTTGAATTGGTTTATTATGAGCCCCTTGGATTGTACTTGTTGCCCCGACATCCGAAACCTTTTACTTAGATGTAAATCCTGATATCTGATCTTTATTGTCATCATCCGTTCTTTTGTGCTATTGCATTTCATATCATACTTATCATCATCAATTCAATAAGATCATGTTCTGATGCTTTCCCATTTTTAAAAAAATTGAATGGACTGCTTCTTCATTAGAATTGATGTTTTTGTTTTAATAATGGAATATATTCTAATGGCTTCACGGCTATGTGCTTATTTTCTTGTTCTTTGTCAAAAAAAGTAACTGAAGATTTTGTCGAAAAAAGTAGACTTCTGTCCTACTTAGTGCTACCATCCATATTGAAAACTCGATGATGTTAGGGAACTTTCCGAAAGGTAAGGATTCCTGACTTTCAGAGCTAAAGACAACTCAATGACAACAATCGAGAAAGTATTTATTGGAAATCAACATGGAGGATAAATAGCATGGGAAATTTAAATAAATGTGCGGAAATCACAGAAATGATTTATTGGGCAACTCATCCAGAGGAACGTGAAGAAAAGATCGAAGAAAAACCAAAACAATGGATTGAATACGACCTTTCTCCTTTAATTGAATTGGCATTAGCGACAAAGGATGAAGAATGGTTTCATCTTCTAACCTCCAGAGTGTAAAGCAGTTTATTAAAGGATGTTTAGCATAACAGGCTCCAGATTAAAAATAAAAAAGTTGGTAATATCCAAATTTAATCGCAATAAAATAACACCGTAAATTTACTGGTGTTTTTTTGTGCTTAAAAAGAAAAAGTCGAGGATATAGAAAATGCTATCGGTTTCCGTTTTGAGGTGCAAGCAGATCAATTATCATATCAAAGCGCATATGATTTCTAAGTTCAAATCACAATAAAAATCATATTCAAAAACGCTGTTGAGTAATGCAATCAGAAAATCTTCGGACAACGGATAGCAAAATAACCATACTTGTGTCCGAAGTCGAGTCATCTTCGGACAACGGAAAGTAAAATAATCATGCTTGTGTCCGAAGTCGGGTTATCTTCAATTTCCATACCCCAATTCATAGTTTATATTTAGCACCTATTTTTACACACACATTCAGCTATACAACAGGTATTGTCACACCCTAAAAGCATTATATGAATTTTTAAGTAGTATTTTAGAAAAAACTCAATTACCCGTTAATATATCAACAAAAATTAAAGCGTGAATATCGATGTGATTTCACGCTAAAAACTTATTGTCATTTACCTTTTTGCACCTCGTATCGGAACCAGTTAACTTTTTTTATAAAAATGAATTTAAACGTGTGCCATTGCTTTTTTTGTATATTTCTTTTCATTTTAATCCTTTTATTTTAAACAGTTTGTTTGTTTAATCTTTCAAGTTCTTCTTCTATTCTTACTGGATCTATTCGTTCGAATAACGGCTCTACATTAGATAAATGCACCGATTTGACAAAGAACGGTCTCCACTCAGTTTCAGATATGTTTATCATTTTCTCTACCTTTTTGCTTGAAAAAGGAAGGAACGGGGTTAGGGTATGCGCCAGGTTTGCAATAAGATAAACACAATCTGCCAAAGTTTGCTTGCAGGATTCTGGATCATACTTAATTTGTTTCCAAGGCTGTTGTTCATCAAAGTATTTATTTGAAAATCTTACAAGCTCAAATACTTTTTCCAATCCTTGTTTGAATGAAGCCGTTTCAATGCAATGCCCTGCCTCATTGTATAAATGATTAACTTTAACTTGAACATTCGAAGTAATGACCTTTTCTGGAATAACGCCGCCATATGACTTTTCAATAAATTTCAATGTCCGATGTACGAAGTTTCCATATGCCCCTAACAACTCGCTATTATGGCTATAAATGAATTCCTTCCAAGAAAAATCAGCATCTCGGTTCTCTGGTGCATTGATCGTTAAAAAATAACGTATCGAATCTTGATCATATCTTTCTAAAATATCCGGAACCCAAACAGCCCAATTTTTACTTGTGGACAATTTCTTTTTTTCCAATGTCAGGTACTCGTTCGAAACAATATGAGTTGGCAAGGGCTCCTTTCCAAGTCCTTTAAGAATTCCAGCCCATATAATCGAGTGGAATGGTATATTATCCTTCCCGTGAACGTAATAAGATTGAACAGAAGAATTCCAAAATGTTGAATCATCCTGTTTCGTTTCCTTTGCCCAAAGCTTACTTGCTGTGTAGTAACCTGAAACCGCCTCAATCCAAACGTAGATTTTCTTATCTTCATATCCAGGAACCGGTACACTTACTCCAATAGGTAAATCTCTTGAAACGGCTCGGTCCTGTAATCCTTCCTTTAAATAACGCTTGGTAAGAGAAATGGCATTTTCCCTCCAAAGATTCTTGTCTGACGCTTCTTGAGTGTAGTTTTCCAAAACTTTTTGGAAAGAGCTTAAAGCAAAATAAAAATGTTCTGTGAATCTTGTATCCGGTTCTTGCCCGCAAATTTTGCATTTTCTTTCTAGGAGATCAAGCGGCTCCAATATGGATGAACAATGATCGCATTGGTCCCCACGAGAAGGCTCTTTACAAACAGGACAAATTCCTTCCACATAACGGTCAGGCAAAAACTGCTGACAATGTTCACAATACGTTTGTTCGATTTCTTTTTTGTAAATCAGCCCTTTTTCAAGTAACTCCAAGAATATCTCTTTAACGATTTTATGATGATGTTCTGTGTCAGTTCTTGTATAAGTATCATATGAAAATCCTAATCTTGAAAAACAATCTGTAAATTCTTTATGATAACGGTCCGCAATCACTTTAGGAGATACTCCCTCTTGTCTTGCTCTGACTGTAATCGGTGTGCCATTACAATCGCTTCCGGATACATACAAAACTTTTTCTCCTTTTAAGCGATAATATCTTGCAAGGATATCCCCAGGCAACAAGCTTGAAATATGGCCTAAATGCAAGGATCCGTTGGCATAAGCCCAAGCACCACCTATAAAAATACTCATAAATAATAACCTCCTTATTATTTTAAATACAAAAAAACCTCGCCTTAACTGTAATAGTTAAGGGCGAGGTTTGAATTTCCACACGGTACCACCTTAATTTGCAAATGGTTCACACCATCTGCCTCAACAAGTACGGAGTAATAAATACTACTCTTATACTGTGACTTTGATAACGAGAGCCAAAACTCGTCGCAGCCTACTAATACCTAAGTACGTTCAGTACGAAGCTCAGAGACCATTGTTCAAATGAATGTTTTTGCTTCTTTTCAGCTGCCGAAGCTCTCTGTAAAAAACATAGTCATTCTACTTTTTCTCTTCCATGCCTTTGTTTAATAATTATCAACAGTTTAGATAACAATTTGCCTGATGTCAATATTAAAACTTTGAAACATTACTTGTGTAGGAATTTTATGGTATTTTAATATATTGTTTCAATTCCAAACCTCCAATCCTTCAATGGAAGGTATGAATGTCAAAAAGAGTAACAATTGAAGGGTTTTTATTTTTTTCCAATAACTACAAACACCAAAGCAATGAGGACAAAAAGGATAGCAAATATAAGCAGTGGTGACACAGTCATTTACCTCTTTTCTTTCTTATAAATTACATTCGAAAAATATTGTTATTTTTTGTATCTAAACCATTTTTCTTATTTTGATACGCCGTAATTGTAAAAGATAAAATAATCATTGTTACAGCAGTGAAAATTTTTATCTTTATACTATCTTGAATAACCCACGATGAAGATAGTGCATTTATCGTACTATGGAACAGAATGCATAACCAAATGTTTTTGCTCACGTAATATAATGTCGCCAATGCAAACGACATACCGAATACCATTATGACGAATAATCCAAAATTCAACTTATGGTTTACCGTACCTTCAATGAAAAATAAAGGCAGATGCCATACTGCCCAAATAATGGCGGTAATTGAGGTGGCAACTCCAAAAGAAAATCGCTTTTCCAAATTAGCTTGGAGAACATATCGCCATCCAATTTCCTCTAACCCTCCTAACGGAATCATTAAAGGAATGTTAAGGAAACCGATATAAGGTTTTACTCCGTTGGAAATGCCCCGCATTAAAGCAGGAACTCCAAAATACAGTCCCAAAAACGCAATCAAAATAACATAATGAAGATAATTCTGTTTAATAGCAAATGCCTCTTTTGCAAGTTGCTTCATTCCAGCTATGATTTTTTGTTTTTTCAAAACAATGTATGCCACAATTGGAGGGGCATTTCCTCCTATTACGAATAAAATCATCGAAATAGGTGTTCCAAATTTGAAATGACCCATTTGATTTGCAACAATAATGATTCCCCACATTATGTAAGTTGTTAAAAATGTTCCTATTAGATATTTAAAAGTTATTGCTTTGTTCATATACACCACCATCTTTTTCTATTAATAGTTAATTTGGTTATATACTACTTATGCAAAACTCTAAATGTACTTATTGGAATATTATACCATAAGGGATATAGGCCGACGAGTTTAGTGATTGTTATGAAGAAACCGAAGTTTAGCAAATGTGTTATTATTTAGTTATTAATAAATCTATTTTAAAAAAACTATAGGAGTCACTATATGACAAGCTTACAAGATATTTTAAAGTTGGATTTTGCCTACCTGGAAACTTTTAGTACCCGTTTAAGTACCACCTGGGGGGCGTTGTTTTGCAATGAATCTCAGCCTATGTATTACGATGCAAATCATGCTCATATTAATCAAGTTTGTGAAGACCCTCAATTAATCATTGATGAAGTAAATCATTTCTATCTATCTAGAAATATTATTCCGAGGTTTTATATTTATAATTTAGAAGCCCAACAAGCTTTGGTTGACCAACTAACATCGAATCAATTCGGATTTGAAGAATTAATTAGCCCTGTTCAATTGTGGGATCAAAAGGTTTTGAAAAAACAAAAAAACCTGGGAACTTCAATTGAATTGGTTACCAAAGAGAATTATTCCGAAGCATTACATATTGAATGCAGTATTAAAGAATTTGGGGGCAAAGAAATTAGGGAAAAGGCTTTTGACGTAGAATTTAATCATCCTGGTTTTGTACATTATTTACTCCGCTATAATGGTGTTTCCTGTGCAACAGCTTGTATTTTTGTCAGTAATAATCAAGCGCGGATGGAAAGCGTTGCAACTCTTGAGGAATACAGGGGCAGAGGTTTAATTGGTGAACTAATTCATTATATTCAAGCGGAGGTTGCCAAAAAGGGCCTAGAAAACCTTTGGGTTTTTCCGATTAACGAAAAAATAGAAAAAGTCTATCAAAAATATGGATTTAAAACCGTAGCAAAACTGAAAGTGGGACATGCTTTTTTAGGTGGAAAAAGTATTAAAGAGATCCAGGAGTGAATCAAGCTTTGGATGTTCCTCTAAGAAAGGTGCCAAAGAAAGGTGCCTGTCCCCCAATGCTGTAAAGTATTACCGCAGTGGGGGTCAGGCACCGATTTTCCCGATTTTCTTAAATTTGGAGAAAGTGCGAGGAAATAGATGATGAATTTTTATAAAAAGCAAACGACTTGAAACAAGCAGTTTCTTTTCCTAGTTTAATAAAATAAGAGAAAGCCTTTATTATTTATGTTTCTCATATAGTTTTTTCGCTTTTAATGCGAAGAAAAAATAGGAAAGCACAAACACAAGGAAAAACGCTCCCGAGAATCCTCTTAATAACGCAAATGGAGTTTCAAATAAAAAAGCTCTCCAGAAGTCAACGCCGTTCATATCCCATAATCCCGGTGTTAAATATAATTTTTGGGGATTACCGATTACAGATAAGTTGTTATCAATCAAAATGACTAATATCGGTAAAAAGCAACACGCCATTTCGATAAACATTTTTGATAATCTGTCATATTTCCCGGCTTTTGAAAGCTTATCGGAGAAAATATCGTCTTCAACATTTCCATCCATATTTTTAAAATATTGAGTTCCTGATCGTTTATTACCAGCAATGTGTTCCCAGCCGCTGTCCTCAAACAAAGTACAATAGTCGATGAAATCCTCCTGTTTTTTAAACTTCCGATAATCGATCTTAATAGTTGTATCTTCCGGTTCCGCTAAACGAAATTCATAACCAAAAGATTTATTTACCAGCTGATAGCCTTGTTTAGCCATCTGATTTAACCATGCCTCTTCCTTTTCGAAGTCAATGAAGTACTTAAATTTTCTCAAAAAAATCTCCCCCCATTTTACAGATTTAATAATTCTTTCGTTTTGCTGATCATGGATTCCATTCTGTCAAAATCTAATTTTAAGATCTCTATCCCTTTGTCTGTAATGACATATGTTTTTCTTCTCTTATCCTCACTTTTTACAGAAGTTATCAAATGCTGTTTTAATAAATTCTCAATTGCACCATATAATGTTCCGGCAGCTATTTTCACTTGGAAATTACTGAGTTCCTCCACCTTTTGCATAATAAAATAACCGTGAGCAGGCTCTAATAATGATAAAAGGATGTAGTAGGTTGTTTCGGTTAATGGTAAATTTTTATCTCTGTTCATATGTTCCTCCGATCTATCTGTATACAGATAAACTATACAGTATAACTTTATAATTTAATTATATACAGTTAAACTGTATATGTCAAAACAAAAAGGTGCCTGTCCCTCAATACTGTAAAGTAATACCGAAGTAGTGGTGAGACCCCAATTTTACATATAAGAAAAAGAGCAATCCTGTAAAGGACTGCCCTTTCCTTGTATATATTTTGATAGCGAACAAGTGCCAAGCACTGTTCGCCTTTTAAACTTGGCGCACCCCGTCGAATGGTTCCAGTTTTTTAGGTTTCCACTTTAAATCCGGCTGTTTTCCGAATTTCATATCCAGCCCCCAAGAAAACTCAGTTGAAGTTTGATACACTGTCCCATTTATATTGCTGTCAGTCAATCCCCAAAATACTTCCACAAGGACTAAAAAGTGTGAATTCATTAAGACTTCAGTATCATCGTCAAATTCTGCTTCATAAGAACGTGTATTCCATTGTAGTTTTTTATTCTTTTTGATCATTCCAATTTGATGATTCTGTCTAAAAATGGAGTACATTTCACCAATAAGCCCGCCGGTATGTTGATAGCAGCAATATTGAATCCCATCAATGTATATAAAAAAATGAGACTGAATAAAACTGTGTTTCACTATAATCTTACCGGATACCTGCCCATGAATCTCGTATGGAACGGTCAATAACGAATTAACAATCGGAATTTTTTCAAGAATCGGAGTAAAGGGGCTGTTTTCATTAATATTGACAATCACCTTTTGATTACGATCATAGAGGCTAATCTTTCTTTTATAAAAAAAAGCTTGTCTATTGGCAACCGCTTTAAAATGATGATTCTCCGATTCTATTTGATAAGTTTTCTCCAATGCTCTAATCTCCTGGTGCATTGATATTTTCATACTATTCCCCCACTAAAAATCCCCAAAATATATTAGCTATTTCACTTTTTGACTAGTATATTTTTTTAAAGATTTGGTAATTCTTGTTTCATCCTTTTTGGTTAAGACATAATACGTTGGAATGATTATTTTTTCTTGATCGAAACAATGAATTACATATGCGGGAGATTTTAATCCCAGAAATCCAGTAGGTGCATTCCCTGTCATATCAATCTTTCTGATGTTTTTTCGGCTGATTACCCTGTCTTTAACATAAACATTTTCAGAGTCATATCTTAACATAGTCGGGTTTTTAAAAAATAAAAAATGCAAAAGAATAAATATTCTTCCAAAAAGCCAGAATCCCGCCGCAGCAGCAACAACTGATAGGATCTTACGATATAGGGGTGCCTCTAAAAATATACTTGCTAATATAAGGAAAATAGAACCCAAAACGAAGGTCCAAGCAAAAAAAATACGTCCCAAAACAACAATTTTTCGATATTTGATCGTTTCCATTTAGAACTCCTTAACTGAATCAATCAAGCAATTAACAATAATTGTACATTCCTGTTTAACAGTGGTATCAATATTTGATAAGAAAAAGTAGCCCCCAGAAGACATTTGTCCTTTTCGGTTGCGAACCTTCTTTTTGTACCTACACTCACACCTGCGTCTCTCTTTGACTAGTATATTTTCTTAAAGCTTTCGTGATTTTTATTTCATCTTTTTTGGTTAAGACATAGTACGTTGGAATGATTATTTTTTCATGATCGAAGCAATGAATTACATATGCAGGGGTTTTTATTCCAAGGAACCCAATAGGTGCATTCCCTGTCATATCAATCTTTTGGATATTTTTCCGGCTGATTACCCTGCCTTTTACATACATATTTTCAGAATTAAAACTCACCATCGTTGGGTTTTTCAATAATAAGTAATGCATTAAAACAAATAATCTTCCAAAATACCCCAGACCTGCTATAGCAGCACCAACTGAAAGAATTTTTCGATAGAGAGGTGCCTCTAAAAAAATACTTGCCAATATAAGAAGAATTGATGTTAATACAAATCCCCCAAAAGCCAAATAACGTCCCAAAACAACTATTTTTCGATATTTGATCGTTTCCATTAGAACTCCTTAACTGAATCAATTAGACTATTAACAATCTCTCCCCATTCCTGCTCATTAATGGATTTGATTGTTATTATAGGCTCTTGTTCATTATCTTTATTACTATTATGCATCATCCAGACTCTCTCATCTGTAATTAAAAGTAGATAAACGTCACTAAATGCAGGAAGTGAGTTTTCCTCTGTACCAATTAAGGACATATTTACAATTTTTCCATTATTTTTGTGGTAATCATGAATAAAATACTCAAGGATTAACTTTTCATTAACAGTCTCATCTAACAATTGGCGATGATCATTTGTACTCTGGATCTCTTCCATTAATTTTTGAAATTGAGATTCAGACAATGTGAATTGCATTTCATTTCTATTATTAAATGCTGGTTTAAAAAAGCCAATAATTTCGTTAACTAATAGATCTCTTTCAATGTAATTTAAAACATGGACGATCTCATTGGACACGAGATGATAGACAAAACCCTTTTTCCCTTTATGAATGGTTAACACAAACTGGCCGTATTCTGTCTCATTAAAGCAGCGCAGAAAATAAAGTGAATTTGCGAGATCATCTAAAATTTCTTTAAATCCATCAACAAACGAATTCTCTAAATCTTCTTCATTTAAATGCATTAGTATACCCTTGGTATGTAAGCTTCTTGCAGCCGTCTGAAAAACCAATTCCATGGATTCTTCAGAAATATCACCTAAATTCCCCTTTAACATCCCTGCCGCCATTTCATCATATCCGCGGTAAGCTAACGAAAAACATAACTCTTCCATTGACAGGATATATTGTTTTTCCATTTATTAACACTCTTTTCTCTTCTTATTTAAAAACCCCTTTTACCCAGTTAAATCCTTTGTTTGCACTCTTTTCCATTTCAGAACCAGCATTTTTCATAGCAGCCTTAGGGCCCTTCCGGATCGCATCCTCAGCAATACTCGCTAATGAATCTCCAAGCCAAGCTCCAGCCATTCCACCAAGATATGTACCAACCGCAGCTCCGGCAGGTCCTCCAAGAGCTCCTATTGTTCCTCCAATTAACGCCCCTGCGGTGGTTGCACCCGTTTTTATAACAATATTCGAACCTGATACTGCCCAATCTTTTCCGTCCAATTTTCCCTTTTTATACTCGTTTTGAAGATTCCATCCCTCTTCTGCTACATTTAATGCGAAATCAAGTGGGTAAATACGTTTTGTTATCATCTTGGGGATTTTAGACGTTTCAATCCCATGGGTATCCTCCTTGACTCCTGCCACTACTGTTTTTACGAAATGGTCAAAACTTTTTGCCTTTGAAATTCCAAATATTTGTGCTTTAGCAATTTGCTCAATGTATCCATCTACCTTCATTAGTCCTTTCATATAGGGACCTGGGTTTCTAATTGATTTATCCATCGTTCTAGCAAGCTTTTTAAAAAAAGGATTGATCCCTTTTCCCTTAATCCATTTAGCTGTATGAATTACCGCACGAGCTTCATTGTCCTCCTTTTTCAAAAATTGTACTTGCTTTCCCCATACCAAAGCAATGTTCGTCAAACTTTGAGCAGTAATTGCATACTTTCCAACACCCCCCAAAATACTAAATACCGTTATATCTTCTTTATCAGATTTTCCTTTTGATGCTATACCGTTTGTTTCCTTCGCCCATTTCTCAAGTTGTTCTTTTTTCAGCAGAAATATTTCGCTGTTATGATACGCTTTACTGTTGAAATAAATCGGTGAAGTGATTCCATCTTTGTTCGAGGATCTCAAAATCTGTTGATATAGCTGATTCACGTAGGACTCTGCAGATTCGGATTCCTTATATTCCTTTGCTAATTGATAATCCAGTTCGTAAACTTTATCAAGTGTGTCCTTCCGCTCTTTTTCCGCATTATGCATTTGTTCGAAATAATCCTGACTTGAAAACGCAGTCAGGGAAATAATATCATCAATGCCGTGGAAAATCCGCTTGAGTTCTTGTTCTTTTTCGTAAACGATCTGGTTTGCTTTTTGAGTCGTATTTTTTAAGGTCTCTTCTAAAAAAGGAACGTAGACCAGCGTATTCCCAGATAAATTTCGTTCTGATAACATATTCTCAACCTTTTTTATGAAGGAAATATGCTGTTCAATAAAAGCTTTCCATGCATTAATCACATCAATCTGTGCAAGATAAAATCCTTTAATGGCATCAGCAGTTTTTCCTTTAAAATCCGATAGCTGCACGATTTCATGAAAAGCTGCACTTAAAGAATCCAATTGTTCTATTAAGCATTGGTAGTCCTTGACTCGTTCATTCATGGCTAAAATCAAGGTCTTTGATTCATAAATTTTTAAATCTGACATTTTTCACAGTCCCTTTTTAATAAACTGGAATTTTTCCAATCTCTTCATCTTGTTTTTTGATCGATTCCACTGCTAAAAGAGTGTCTTCAATATTTTTTGAGACATTCTTTATATATTCGGCAAAATTAGCTGTAATAGCTGCCTCTCGATTTTTCCATTGTTCCGAAAAATCAAGTTTGTTTTTTCCAAGAGTTTGATCGTTTTGATGAGGAAGGTCGAGCGAACTTAAAACAGTTTTTACTTTAGACAATTTTCCCATGATCTCGGCATGTTTAACTTGAATTGTGCTCATGCTTATATGTGCCTCCTGATTTGATTAATTTTCTTTTGCAATTCTTCTGCTGACACTTTTCCTTTTTTCAATAACCGTTCAGCATCTTGTGTCAAGCTTCTTGCAAAGGATAAAACATTTTTTTCTCGTCCTAAACAATTAATGCTTGAGTTAATCCTTTGAATGTATTCATCATATTCATCATGGAAAATCCTCTGCATACCCTTATAAGCTCTTTTTTGATAATCTTGAAAAGAAATGTCGCGAATGCCTTCCCAATAGTTTTCGTGGGTGGGGATAAGATCCCTATTCCACTCAAGTAAAGCATAATTCTGTTCTCTTAAAATTGCCTGTTTTGCTTTTTCAAGCCTGTCTATTTGATGATCCAAATTTGCAGATTGATTAGTTATGTATGAGGAAATGCTTGCTAATGTAACTGAAAAGCTCATTTGATATACTTGCCTCCAGGAATATATTATTAGTTTTTCCACAATTTATATTATAGGTTTAAAATTAGAAAGAACTATATATGAAATTACTACTAATTTCCAGATTGTTCGATAGGACAAAAGACTCTATATGAGTGAATTTGTGAAAAAAGGAGAAAGGTGCCTGTCCCTCACTACTTTAATGTATTGAGGGACAGGCACCTATTTTCAAGGAAAGTGTAAGCGAGTTTTAAAATTTGATACTGCTTAGCTAATTATTAGCGGCAAAGGTGTGATACTTTTTTGAATAGGCATAGTCCAAAGAGAAAAAAAGCAAGGAAGCCAATTAACGCGATGAGGATGTTCATAATATTAACAAAATTCCCCTCTAGTCCCAGTAATCCAAAAAATTTAGAAATCACCCCACATACTGCTAGCAGCAACCAGATCGCACCTGTTCAAAATCCTAGAAAAATGCCAAAAATCCCACTGGAAGAATGACCATGATGCATTAAATTGCACCCCCTTTAATCGTTTTTCAACATTATAGTATGCAGCTGCTAAGAACCTTGTTTATAAAAATATAAAAAGAGGCTAAGACTTTGACGCCAGATACAGAAAAAGCTGGTATCTAAATGTGAACCATCCATTCCATAAATATAAAACGGTATTAAAAATGTAATTGCTCCCTCATTCCAGTAAGAATGTTCGAAAAGAGAAAAAGAAGCTAACAAACTGCAATTTATGTTAGCTTCTTTTATTATCTATTTTTTTCTATATTTAGCAGTTCAGACAATTTTCGATAGATGGCAATAATTTCAGCAACCTTCATCCGTACAAGACCGCTTGAAGAAGGCGCAACAAAATCACGTGCACTCGGAACGACTGATTCATTTTGAAGTCCCCATGGAATTTCCTTTTTTTTGCTGAATTCTTGGTAAACTCCTTTTCCAACATAGCATACAAATCTTGGCTTATACTGACGAATTTTCTCTTTTAATATCTCTCCCCCTTTTTTATATTCTTCTTTCGTTATTTCATCGGCTGCTTTTGTTGGACGATCTACAATATTTGTAAGACCGTAGCCTAAGTTTAACAACTTTTGGTCTTCGACTGGTTGATAAATTCGAGGTGTTAGACCTGCTCCGTATAGAATTTTCCAGAAACGATTGTTCGGGTTTGCAAAATGATGCCCAGTTTCTCCGGACAGAACGCTTGGGTTAAATCCTACGAATAAAATATCTAAATTATTAGCCAAATAATCCGGCACTTGATTCATAAATTTTCATCCTAACCTGTATTCTTCAATTTTTTTAAGATTAAACATATTAATGAAACTCGAAACTCATCACATATTAAATAATAATATTTACCTTAATAAATGCAAAAAATTTTCACTAAAAACTTTGAAGAAAAAAATAGTTCAGTCGATTTGAACTGAACTTGTTAATTCCTTTCCTATTGTTTTTGTTACTAATCCTAAAAAAACTGATGACTGTATATCGCCAACAGGAATTACTACTGTGAGCTAATTTCCCATATATTTTTACCAATCGATACGTTTACCATCTTTAAAGAATCCCCCGTTCGGTCCTTCAGGTCCAATAGTCGCTAACCAAAGGATTGACTCGGCAGCTTGCTCAGGAGTTCTGGGCGCCGATGGTCCACCCATATCTGAGCTAACCCAACCCGGATCGACTGCGTTTATTTTAATATCCCCTTTGATCTCTCTAGCAACCAATTGTGTTAATCCATTCAAGGCAAGCTTAGACAACTTATAAGCGCCAACACCTGGATAAGACATTGCGCTTAACGCCCCATATTCCGAAGAAACATTAATAATTCTTCCATAACCTTGTTTTTCCATGATGGGAATAAAGGGACGGAGACAATAGTATGCGCCGAAGAAATTCGTTGCCATTGTTCTCTCTAAAATGGAAGGATCCATAGCCATTAACCCTTTATTCTCATCCAAATAAACGCCCGCATTATTATTTTATACATCTAATCTTCCATACCGTTCATTTACTGACATCGCAGCTTGATGGATGCTTTCTTGATTTTCAACATCCATGATTACATACAAAACTTCCAAATTTGACTCTTTAAGTTTTTGAGCAGCTTCATGTCCCTTTTTTGGATTTCTTCTTGTCAAAATGACTTTAAAACCTTTTAAAGCCAATTGTTTGACCAACTCATAACCAATTCCTCGATTTCCTCCGGTAACAAGTGCAACTTTAACATTTAAAAATCCTCCAATTTCCGGATCCAAATCTTGGGCTGGACCCAACTTTTTTTTTGAATAAAATCTTTTAAAAAAAAAGAGTAACGGAAACATACAAAATTCCATTCACTCTTATTTCAGTACTGAAATAACCGGAAACTCCTAAGTACGGATTTCATCTGGATCTTCATTCCTCTTTGAAACTACTTATATAAAAGGATGCCCAAAAGACATACTTTTTGGACACCCTCTAAGTTACCTTTCATTTACATTGTGCTGATGTCAATTACGAATCGATACTTCACATCTGAAGCTAATACACGTTTGTAGGCTTCGTCAATTTGGTCTGCTGAAATGACTTCAATCTTAGGAACAATATTATGTTCAGCACAGAAATCTAACATCTCCTGAGTTTCACGGATGCCCCCTATCATTGAACCCGCAAAGGAACGGCGATGACCGATTAGCGAAAATACATTAACTGACAACGGCTCAGCTGGCGCACCGACGTTGACCAGTGTACCATCCAGCGTCAGCAACGAAAGGTAGGCAGTAATATCAATCTTTGCACTTACCGTGTTAATCATTAAATCAAAGTATCCAGCAAGTTTCTCAAATGTTTCTGGGTCACTTGTAGCGTAGTAATGATTTGCGCCAAGTTGCAAACCATCTTCTTTTTTCTTCAATGATTGTGACAGAACGGTAACCTCGGCCCCCATGGCATGTGCAATTTGAACAGCCATATGCCCCAGACCGCCCATACCAATAACTGCTACCTTCTTGCCTGGACCAGCACTCCAATGGTTTAGTGGCGAAAATGTTGTAATTCCCGCACAAAGTAATGGTGCTGCAGCGTCAAGCTCAATGCTATCAGGAATTCTGACTACGAAGTCCTCTGTTACGACAATATGGGTTGAATAGCCGCCTTGAGTAGGCTCACCATATTTGTCAACACCAGCGTAGGTAGGGACATTTCCTTTGAGACAGTATTGTTCTTCTCCCTTACGGCAGTTTTCACATTCGCCGCAGGAGTCAACCATACATCCAACCCCTACACGGTCACCGACCTTGTACTTTGTGACCTCTGCTCCTACATCCGTGACAATTCCCGCAATCTCGTGTCCAGGTACGAGAGGATAGTTCACGGGACCCCATTCTCCGTGAGCAGTATGAATATCAGAATGGCATATCCCAGCATATTTAATTTCAATCAGAACATCATGCGAATCAAGATCGCGTCTTTTAATTTCAGCAGCTCGAAACGGCTTGTCCGGGCCATCGACTGCCCGTGCTTTTGCAGTTATCATTCAAAAAACCTCCTAGATAATTTTTTCTTTTTCTTTGGAAAAGAATTCTCCCTGTTTGATTTCATTTCCTTTTTCTAAGTAAAAATTTGATATAGAATTTTTAATCAACATCTGTTTATATTTTTAAATAGAAACGATTTGCTTTCAATAGTTAAATAAACGCAATTTGTTGTTTATTCAACATTTCAGTATAAAATGTTGATTATATTTAGGAGAGTTTGGTAATCAAACTATGTCAAAAGTGGATAAAGGATGGAATGCTTTTTCCGCTCAGTCAATAGCAAAAAAATTGGGAACTTTGCTAGAAAGGATTCTATATTAAATGACTAAAAACTTTGTATTAAAATCAGGGAAAGTCTCTCTAATACCCAAAAATAAACCAATATTAAAATCGTATTCGGAATTGTTATCTATCATTATAGGATTTCTTTTTTTATTTCATATTAAATAACACGAAATAAATTCATAAAAGAAAAAAGTACAGCTGCTATTTAGTTAGTAGTTGTACTTTTTATAATCCTAATGTAATTCCTTTTTTACTGGCAGCTGAGATCATTAAACCTAATTCATAATACATATTCTTCGTGAATTGCCCATTTTCGATATCTTTTGTCATTTCATGATAAAGAGAAATTAAAGAATCAGCTGGTAACTGTTCATAGAAATCCATTATTCCATCTCCTTCTATATATGAAACGCTTACATTCATTATAAAGTATCAAATGCGATTGATTAACTATTTATGGAAAATGTTCACAAATCATTCAATTTATAAAATCAATAAAAAAACAAGATTTCACATACACAAAGGTTTCCTTTAGCTTTTAAAGATAGAATCATATATTCATACAGAATTTCCAATCAAAAAAAGCTGCCGATAATGACAGCTTTGATCCTAATTAAAGCACCCCTAAATTAACATTATTTTGAAATCTATTATTTCGTATGTTCCATGTTATTTAAGTTTTTATTTAAAACCTCCAAAATTTCATCAGTGCTCATAACGTGTACCCCAATGTTTCTCATTTCCTCTATTCCCTTCTCGTATACTTGAGAAATGGCATCAGATGCTATAACAATACGAAAATCTCTTTCACTTGCTTCGTAAATTGTTGTTCTCGGGCAATTCGGGAAATTACAGCCAGAAAAAAGAATGGTATCCAAAGATTTATTACGTAAAAAAGTTTCGAGCTCTGTGTTATAAAAAGCTCCCCAACGAGATTTGTACATTACCCATTCATTAGTATCAATTTGTTGAAAATGACCATTTAATAATAAATCTGAATTCAATCTGATTTTGTTATTTGGTTGAATTTCCTTAACTAAATCAGCTCCAATCGTGTTGGGCACTGCTATTCTCAAACCATTTTCAACAGCTTCCCTGCGGCAGATATCAACATTTGAGCCATCGTCTTTATAGTAGCGAATAATATGTATGACTGGTAAATGATTTCGCCTAAAAGTGGTTAATAGCTCTTTCATTTTTGGAATAACTTCAAAAGTTCCCTTTATTTCTGCTGGTGCATTTGGCAATGTAAAATCATTTTGTATATCAATCGTAAACAAAACTGTACTTTGCCAATTTGGACTAATATAACTCATTTTTTTACGCCTCCTGTATATACATTCATAACTAGCAAATCATTTCAAATGAAATTTAATTATCTGTATAATTTTAACATTTTTGTAACTTGTAGTATTTGGTAAATAAATGTAAGATCATTGTGTGGTTTAAAAAAATAGATTAAGAGGTGAGTTCTAATCAAACACTACCTAATTATCATATTTATACTATTAGCTCTATCACTAACTGGTTGTAATATTAAAGATAATGAAGTTAAACTATCAAATGCTGATATTTCAGTAATTCAAACATCCACCTTCAACAATACTAGCTATTTAAAACTATATAATATGAATGGAAAATATTTAGGGAATAAAAAAATAGCTGTACCAGATATTAATTCTGGGTTTGTCCGTCCAATAATAGATGGCGACAAAATATATATGAATTCTTTAGGAGGTTATAGTAATCCTAGCAAAAAGGTAGTAGAAGTTAACTTAAATGAAAATAATTATAAAACTTATGACATTGCATATGGTATATGGTCTGTAACAGCTAATAATGATTATATCTTTACTTCTCATAGTCCCGTAGGCACTTCAATAATAACCAAATATAATAAAAAGACTATGTCAATTGAAAATACTTTAAAGTTGCCAGGACAAGTAACACATATTAATATTACCAATGGTTTACTCTATGTCTTTAGTACAATCGTAACGCCAGATAAAAAATTTAGTCTAGAGGTTAACATTGTTAATCCAAAAACTCTTAAAATAAAGAAAAAGATAAAATCTAATGGAGATACTTTCGTATGGGACAGCATGGCTATAGGAAATGATGTATTCTTTACAACTGGAAAGAAGAATGATGATTCTACCCCTTCTACAAATTTGTCCAAATTAAGTCTAAATAGTGGGGAAATTTCTAGTATTAATTTAAATAAAAACGATCCTTGGCAAGTAAAACAATATAATGATAGCATTTTAGTATCTCATTTCGATCCTATTTCTAGAGAGGGTAATGTTCTCTCATTAATTGATGTAAATTCTCAAAAGGTAAAATCTATATCTTTTAAACATAATCTTAATCAAATGGAAATATATAAAAACAAAATGTATATTTCTGATGAAAAAAATATTTATGTATATGATCTTAAAGATTTTAAACTTTCTAGTAAAATCAATATTAGTTCAACTGAAAAAAAATATAGAAATCAAGGTTTTTTCATTATTAAACAGTAATTGAGTATAAAACTTACAATCGTAATGCGGGCAGCTAAAAGATATGGCAAGTCTTTCATGTTCTTGAACAACAAGAAACAAGTGACACAAAAACCTATACTTTCAATTTTGTAAAATGAAGGAATTATTCTATTCTTTACAAATTAAAAAGCGTAATAAATGACCCGATCATCGTCAACCCATTTGGGATTTTTTGAATTATGAACATTATTCAGATACGGAGTAATTACACCGACTATATCCTATAAAGTGCTTTGTTTGATAAAGTTAATATTTTATTAAGGTTAATAAGCTATTATAAAGACAATCTTTTTCAAAGTAGCCCCCCTACTTAAAATATTACTGGATGCCATCGAAGAGATACTCGATGGTTATTTTTTTATTTGCTTTTTTAAAAAATATTGTTGATTTTCATAAATAAAAAGACCATTCGTTGGTCTTTTTATTCTGTCTTATCAACTACCCATAATTTTAAGTAATATTAGTCTTCTATAGCTTTTGCTAAAGCGTTGATTTTGTTAAGTGTTTTCCAGTTACGTATCGTGGACGAAACGTTCAGTTTATTAAGATTGTTGGCAAGCCTGGAATTCCTTATGCCATCACGAAGCAGTAAATAAACTTCCCGATGTTGAATCCGAAGTTCATCACTCTCACTTTGGAAAGCAGCCAGTTGTTCGACAGCTTCCTGTGTTGGCGAATCAAGTAAAAGGGACACGTAAAATGTTTCTACTTTGGAAGATGCTGCTTTCAAAAGTTTTTCCTCAGAGAATGGGCAATTTTTAATAATGCCTTCCAGATCTAATGCCGTTCGTATTATAACGGTTATCGAAATAGAGAAAACTTTTTCTATTTCTTGTTCAATTTGTATGCGTAGTGTTTCCGCATCATTCTCTGATGCAAACAGCACATTGCCGCTTTGAATGTATGTTTGCACCCTTTGGAAGCCCATTGATTCAAACATACCCTTTAATTCTGCCATCTTAATTTTATTATGTCCGCCTACGTTTATACCCCTTAAGAAAGCAACGTTTATAGTCATTTAAACACCTTTTCATCTCAAGTTTTCGCATTATTGATCGATGACAACCCCTTTAAAAACATTTTACCATTAACTGTTAGTAAACTAAACTTTACCTTCAGTACCTTTTTTCACAGTCTTACTTTTCTTACACATAGATGACTTAACTTTTTGAAATTAACTCAAGTGTGAGAAAGCCAATGCAGCCAGTAAAAATCCTTTTTATATTGGCACTTTCCCCAATTTAAAACAAGGCTTTTCCATTAGGAACAAGCAGCCAGGTTATCCATAAAATGATACTAGCTTAATACGTTGGGAGATTTCAACAAGGAGAACGCGAAAATGGGAACCATTAACGGAAAAACTTTTATTGAACGTTTAAATAAGCTGGAAAATGAAATTTGGTTTGACGGTGAAAAAATGAAAGGGAAAATTTCTGAGCATCCCGCCTTTAAAGGAATTGTTATGACAAAGGCTTCCCTTTATGATTTGCAAAATCATCAAGATATAAAAAATGAGATGACATTCTTTTTGCCAGAAAAAGAAAACCCGATTGGACTTTCCTTTTTACAACCCAAAACGAAAGAAGATTTAAAGAGAAGGAGAAAAATGTTCGAGTATTGGGCAAAACATACTCATGGAATGATGGGAAGAAGTCCTGACTATATGAATACTGCAGTGATGAGCTTTGCCTCCTCCGCCGCCCTTCTAAAAGGCAGAAAAAATTGTTTTCCTGAAAATATTCAATCCCTTTATGAGAGGGCTATGGAACATGACCTCTCATTTACTCATACCTTTATTACTCCCCAGGTGAATCGTTCCCAAAACTATTTGGAATTTTCGAATGAACCAATCTCCGCTAAGGTGATCGATCGAAATGAAAAAGGCTTGGTCATTAAAGGTGCTCGGTTGCTTGCTACTCAAGGAGGCTTAACGGATGAAGTTTTAGTTTTTTCTCCTCCCAAATTGTTTTTCGATCCAAATGAGGCTTTTGCCTTTTCCATTCCTGCTAATACAAAAGGATTAAAATTTATTTGCAGGGAGTCTTTTGTGGGGGGAGAATCTTTTTTTAACTATCCCTTAAGTTCAAGATATGAAGAAATGGATTCAATCGTTGTCTTTGACAATGTTTTGGTTCCATGGGAGCGTGTATTTTATTACGATAATGTTGATGCAGCTGCTGACTTCCTGTTTCAAAGCTCTTTTTCCCCATTCGCCTACCATCAAGTTGTGACCAGGCAAATAGTGAAAACAGAATTTATTCTTGGAGTGGCGGGGCTGCTTGTCGAGACAATTAATGTGGGTGAGTATCAACATATACAGGAAAAGCTTTCCGAAATCATCATCGGTCTTGAAACCATGAAAGCATTAATCGAGAAGTCGGAAAATGATGCCAAATTAGATGAATGGGGATATATGCGTCCCAGTATGATCCCATTACAAGTAGCGAGTAACATTTTCCCCAAAATTTACCCTCGCTTCAGTGAAATTATCCAATTGATTGGAGCAAGTGGCATGGTTTCCTTGCCAACTGAAAAAGCTTTTGATTCTGAAATCAAGGTAGAATTGGACCAATATCTTCAGGCGTATGAGATGAATGCCGATGACCGAGTGAAATTATTCAGGCTAGCATGGGATCTTACGATGAGTTCTTTTGGTACAAGGCAAACCCAATATGAAAGATACTTTTTTGGTGATCCCATTCGCTTATCCACTATGTTATACAAAAATTATCAAAATGAACAACATGTTGGAGAAATAAGCAAATTCTTAAATCTAAAAATGAAAGAGTCATAATTTATTTTTCCGAAGGATTGAATAGTTTTAAACAAGAGCCTTTTACATCATTACTGGAGGAGAGAAACTTGAGGGCTGATGGGCAAAATGGCATGGAAATTGGAATTTATTCATTAGCGGATTTATACCCAGATCCACAAACAGGGAAAACAATCAGCGCAAAGCAACGGATAGAAGAGATAATCAAAGCTGCAAAAATGGCTGATGAAGCTGGTCTCGATGTGTTTGGTGTAGGTGAGCATCACCGTTTAGATTACGCAGTCTCCTCACCCCCGGTCATCTTATCAGCCATTTCACAAATTACCAAGAGAATTAAGCTGACAAGCGCAACGACTGTATTAACCACTGTAGACCCTGTTCGTTTATTCGAGGATTTTGCAACCCTTGATCTACTATCAAATGGACGGGCTGAAATCATGGTGGGACGTGGGGCTTTTTTAGACTCATTCCCTCTTTTTGGATATGATCTAAAGAATGATGAAGAATTGTTTGAAGAACACTTCGAGCTCTTTCAAAAGTTAAATACCAAGGAATTGGTTACCTGGAATGGACGTTATCGCCCATCATTTAAGGATGCAGAAATTTCACCCCGTCCTGTTCAACAAGAAATCCCGGTATGGTTAGGTGTTTCGAAGACTCTAGCGAGCGCAGAACGAGCCGGCAGCTTAGGTACTGGCTTAGCATTAGCGATACTTGGCGGTGATCCAAACTTTTATAAACCGCTTGTTGACCGATACCGAGAAAAAGCTGCTCAAACCGGTTATTCTCTGGAAAATTTGAAGGTTGCAGTTACCGGGCACGCATATATTTCAAAAACGAATCAGCAGGCAATAGAAGAATTTTATCCCTACCATTCAAATTATTGGAATCACATCAATCGTCACCATGGGATACCTGTTTCTTTAACAAGAGCAGATTTTGAACGGGCATCAGGTAAAGAAACATCCCTTTTTGTTGGAAGCTCACAGCAGATCATCGAAAAAATTATGCGCCAATACGAGCTGTTTGGCCACCAGCGATTTATTGCACAAATGGATATAGGAGGTATGCCATTTAAAAATGTTGCCGAAAACATTGAACGGTTGGCAACAGAAATAGCCCCCGTTATACGAAAAGAAACAAGGAAATGTAACGATTAAATCACTAAGCAGCAATCCGATTGAACGGTTACGAATATAGTTTTTGTGCATTTTTTACTAAACTCTGTTATAACTGAATGTTGATTTAACTGTGTTTGAAAAATAAACGGTAAATTTCCGTTTAAATTGGGAAATACCCATATTTCCTTAAAAATAAAGGAAGCTTTTCCGTTTATTTCATCCAAATCTTTGGATTTTGTCTTATTTAGAGCAGTTAATCGGAATATCTCCGCTTATATCTGCTTCTTAAGCTTCCTTTT
>CAZAEW010000045.1:0-32509 GCA_964484065.1 uncultured Bacillus sp. | reverse complement strand
ATGGAAACGTCTTTATCGGCAAAACCATATTTATAATCACCGATTTCCGGCATTTTTTTTGCCATCGTCGAGTTCCTCCCATTCATTGCAGATTACGGGTTTTGACACCCCTTAATTTTCGATCCTTATTTATCCTCCGTTAAACCCTTCTCCATTGCTTTCCAAGCTAAGGTTGCACATTTAATGCGGGCCGGAAATTTGGAAACACCTTGAAGTGCTTCGATATCGCCAAGGTCTACATCTTCATCATCGAAGTCTTTGCCTTGCATCATATCCGAGAAAATTTTCGCTAATTTCAGGGCATCCTCTACTTTTTTTCCTTTGATTGCCTGCGTCATCATCGAAGCAGACGACATGGAAATCGAGCAGCCTTCCCCTTCAAATTTAACATCCGTTACAATACCGTCATCAACCTTCAAGGTGAGCTGAATTCGGTCACCGCAGGTTGGGTTATTCATATTAATCGTCAGGTTATTTTCCGCTAAAACACCGCGGTTACGGGGTTTTTTATAATGATCCATAATAACCTGACGGTAGAGCGTATCTAAATGATTAGAAGACATCGCTAAAATACTCCTTCGTTTTGACAAGCCCTTCAACAAGCTTATCAATATCCTCTTCCGTGTTATATAAATAGTAGCTTGCCCGTGCAGTGGCCGATGCCTTCAGCCATTTCATCAGCGGCTGTGCGCAATGGTGGCCGGCGCGGACTGCAATTCCTTCCGCATCAAGAACAGTAGCAACATCATGCGGATGAACATCCTGAATATTAAAGGTCACAAGCCCGGAACGTTTTGCCGGATCCAATGGGCCGTAAATCGTCATACCTTCGACCGCTGAAAGCTTTTCAAGCGCATAGGCAGAAAGCTTATGCTCATGCTCAGCGATATTATCAAGACCGACTTCTGTTAAAAAGTCAATCGCTGCTCCAAGACCAATCGCTCCTGCAATAATTGGCGTACCTCCTTCAAATTTCCAAGGAAGCTCCTTCCAAGTTGAATCGTATAATTCCACAAAATCAATCATTTCCCCGCCAAATTCAACCGGCTCCATTTTTTCTAAAAGCGCCTTTTTCCCATATAATATGCCGATCCCTGTTGGCCCGCACATCTTATGGCCCGAAAAGCCGAGAAAATCGCAGTCCAAATCCTGGACATCAATATTCAAATGAGGGGCACCCTGAGCCGCGTCGACAACCATGACGGCGCCGTTTTTATGGGCAATTTCCGCAATTTCTTTGATTGGGTTAATGACGCCAAGAACGTTTGAAACCATTGTAACAGAAACAATTTTTGTATTGGCCGTAACTGTTGCCCGCACATCATCAAGTGAAAGGGTACCGTCCGCTTGAAGCGGAATATATTTTAAAGTGGCACCTGTTCGTTTGGCAGCCTGCTGCCAAGGAATGATATTGCTGTGATGCTCCATATACGTAATGACGATTTCATCGCCTTCCTTCAGGTTTGCATCGGCATAGCTTTTGGCAACCCAGTTTAAGGAAGTCGTTGTTCCTCTTGTAAAAATAACCTCTTGGGTCGTTTTCGCATTGATAAATTTCCGAACCTTTTCACGAGCCCCTTCGTAGGCATCGGTTGCTCTTGTTCCCAGTGTATGAACGCCGCGATGGACATTGGAATTATCCCAGCGGTAGTAATTTTCGATCGCTTCAATGACTTGAATCGGTTTTTGCGATGTTGCCGAGCTGTCAAGGTATACGAGCGGATGTCCATTGACTTCTTGGTTTAAAATCGGGAATTGGTTGCGAATATCTTGGATATTCATTAGCGAACTTTCCTTTCGATGACTTCTGATAATTGTTTTTTAACCCCTTCGATTGGCAGCTGGTTTACAACTGGTGCAAGGAAGCCATGGATAATGAGCCGCTCAGCTTCCGCTTTGGAGATTCCTCTGCTCATTAAATAGTAAAGCTGCACTGGGTCAACACGTCCGACAGAGGCTGCGTGTCCTGCCATGACATCATCTTCGTCAATTAATAGCATTGGATTAGCGTCTCCGCGTGCTTTTTCGCTCAGCATCAGAACACGTGATTCCTGCTCTGCGTTTGATTTGGAAGCGCCATGCTCGATTTTTCCGATTCCGTTAAAAATGGAGGTTGCACTGTCTTTCATGACACCGTGCTTCAAGATAAACCCTTCGGTGTTTTTGCCAAAATGCACAACTTTTGTTGTGAAATTCTGGATCTGCTCGCCGCGTCCGACAACGACCGTTTTGGTATCTCCAAACGCACCGTCTCCGACAAGGTTCGTTGTATTTTCAGAAATGGTATTTCCATCATTCATTAGTCCCAGAGCCCACTCGATTCTTGCATCCCGTCCGGCAATTCCGCGGCGGTTGACATAAGTGGTGATCCCTTTTGCCAGCGTGTCGACAGCGCCATATTGGACTCTCGCATTTGACCCGGCCAGAACCTCCGTAATAATATTGACAACACGATTGGACTCAACCGTAGAAATATAGTTCTCTACATATGTGACAGAGCTGTTATCCTCTACAGCTACAATTACATGGTTAAACAAGTCTGCTTCGGCATTGTCGATCAGGTAAACAGCTTGAATCGGTTCGTTCACTTCTACATTTTTCGGAACGTAGAGGAATGCTCCGCCATTCAATAATGCTGCATGAAGAGCAGTTAACCGGTGTTCGTCGGCTTTAACTCCATTTGTCATAAGGTACTTTTGCAAAAGCTCGCCATGGTCACGTGCTGCTGTAAAAATATCGGTAAAAATAACCCCTTTATTTTTCAAATCCTCAGACAGTGATAAATAGGCTGCTGTTTGGTTTCGCTGAATATATAAATTTTTTGCGTTTTCGAGATCAATGAGTGCCTTTACATCTTCAGGCAATTCATTGAGAGAAGAAAATGATTCGCTTTTTACATTATTAAATTGGAAAAAGTTCCATTTATCTATTTTCGTTTTGTCAGGCCTAGGCATTGGCAGCTCGTCAGCCAGGCTGATTGCTTTTTGGCGAAACTCGCCAAGCCAGGCAGGTTCTCCGTTTTCCTTGGAAAAGGAGCTGACAAAATCTGTATCAAATGGTAATTTCGTTTCGATTGTCATTGTGATCCTCCTAACGCTTACGCTTCTTGCCCAACTGTTTCATCTTCAATGCCCAGTTCTTTCTTGATCCAGTCATATCCTTCTGCTTCCAAGCGCTGTGCAAGCTCTGCTCCGCCTGATTTCACAACTCGGCCCTGCATCATGACATGCACATGGTCAGGAGTAATATAATTTAAAAGACGTTGATAGTGAGTGATCAGTAAACAGCCAAAATCTTCGCCGCGCATCTCGTTGATTCCCTTTGAAACGATTTTCAAGGCATCAATATCAAGACCGGAGTCAATTTCATCCAGGATGGCCATTTTCGGCTGAAGCATCATTAATTGGAGAATTTCATTCCGTTTTTTCTCACCGCCGGAAAATCCTTCGTTTAGATAACGCTGAGCCATATTAACATCCATTTCGAGGAATTCCATTTTTTTGTCCATTTGACGAATGAATTTCATTAATGAAATTTCATTGCCTTCGCCGCGGCGGGCGTTAAGAGCTGAACGCAGGAAGTCTGCATTTGTGACTCCGTTAATTTCACTTGGGTATTGCATTGCCAGGAACAGACCTGCGCGTGCACGTTCGTCTACTTCCATTTCAAGGACGTTTTGTCCGTCCAATGTAATGCTGCCGCTTGTTACTTCGTATTTTGGGTGCCCCATAATCGCTGAAGATAAAGTAGATTTACCTGTACCGTTAGGCCCCATGATCGCATGAATTTCTCCGCCCTTTATTTCAAGGTTAACACCTTTTAAAATTTCTTTGCCTTCAATGGAAACATGAAGATCCTTGATCGTTAAAGTTGATCCAGCCATATATATACCTCCGCAAAATAAAAAAAGTTAATTTTAATATTTGAAAAAGTAAAAAAACAAAGGGGAAATCCCCCATGAATTTCATTCTCAATCTATTCTCATTACAATCTTATAACAAATGAAATGCGTTAGCAACTCTTAAATATTGTAATCTTACAGAAAAAAACTTGATTTCTTTTTTCAGTAGAAGTGAAGAGAATGAGAATCATTGGGATGAAATCCGTTCATTTATCCCCTGTATTAAAGCGCTGTCAAATCGATCCCGAATATAGAATACTTTAAAATGATACCCCTATCTTTTTATTTTCTCAAGTTAAACTGATTTTGCATTTTGTCCTATTTTTCCCATGGAAGAAGGATTCCATGTGCCTTCATATTTTAAAAAAAAAGCAGGCGAATCCACCACCTGCTTTGACAAAAACAATATCCTATTGCTTTAACTGATTTAACTCTTGTATGCATTCCTGGACGAGCGTTACTGCCTGGCTCATCGCCGCTCCTCCTCCGAATGCAGCCGTTACCCCGACAGCTTCTAAAATTTCCTGTTCTGATGCCCCTTGATCAAGGCAGCCCTTTACATGATAAATTGTGCAGTACTCATCCTGAGAATATAAGCTGATCCCTAAAGCGATAAGCTGTTTTTCTTTTTGCGATAAGGCGCCTTCTTTAAAACATTCCTCAGTAAAAGCATTATAGTATTGAGCAAGCGCAGGCATCTTTTGCGTAAAAACACCAAGTCCGGATTTATAGTTGTATAGTGCTGCTTCTGTTGAATTACGGGGTTCTAAATGTTCCACCTGAATTCACTCCATTTCGTTAAAGTCAACCATTAGTATGATAATTAAGGGACCAAGAAATGCAAAAAACAGGCTTGCGCCTGTTTTTCTTGAACATCCTACTATTTTGATACCGGAACAACAGCACCTTTGTATTTTTCAAGAATGAAGTCTTGAATCTTCTTAGAATGAAGAACTTCAACAAGTGTTTTGATTGCCGGTTTATTTTGGTCACCTTTGCGGACTGCAATGATGTTTACATACGGAGAATTCTTATCTTCAATGGCAATAGAATCTTTGATAGGGTTAATTCCATTATCAATCGCAAAGTTAGAGTTGATTAAAACGGCATCGCCTTCACCGTTTTTATAAATTTTAGGTAATAAAGCCGGCTCATAATTTGTATCAAACTTAAGATTTTTTGGATTGGAAACAACATCATTTAAAGTAGCTTTTGTTTTATCGATTCCGGATTTTAATTTAATTAAGCCTTGAGCTTCAAGCAATGATAATAAACGGCCATGGTCCGATACAGAGTTGCTCATGATTAAATGAGCGCCATTTGGCAAATCACTTAACTTTTTATATTTTTTTGAATAAACACCAATTGGTTCGATATGAATTCCGCCGGCATTAACAAAGCCGTAGCCAAATTCTTTATTTTGGGCATTTAAGTAAGGAATATGCTGGAAGTAGTTAGCATCTAATTCTTTGGATGCAAGAGCCTTATTTGGCAGTACATAATCTTGGAATTTCTTAATTTCTAAATCAATGCCTTTTTCTTTCAGAAGCGGCTTTGCCTGCTCCAGAATTTCAGCATGGGGAACGTTAGAAGCCCCAACCACTAATTTTGTTAATTCTTTTTTTCCATCTGCTTTATCCGTTGATGTTGATGATCCGCATGCTGCAAGTGTCAGCAATAGCGTTAATGCGATTAGTGCGCCTAACCATTTTTTCATTTTAGACATCTCCTTTTGTTTTATCTTTTATCTATTTTTGAAGTGATAAAATCACCAATAAATTGAATAACAAAAACAATAATTAAAATAATAACAGTTGCCACTAAAGTAACATCATTCTGGTTGCGCTGGAAGCCTTCAAGGTAAGCCAGGTTTCCAAGGCCGCCAGCTCCAATTACACCCGCCATAGCGGTATAGCTGACAAGGGCGATCGCTGTCACGGTAATTCCTGAAACTAAAGCTGGCATTGATTCGGGAAGCAAAACCTTCCAAATGATTGTGCCCATCGATGCTCCCATGGATTTGGCAGCTTCGATGACCCCTTTATCAATTTCCCTGAGGCCGATCTCCACCATACGGGCATAAAATGGTGCAGCACCGATTATTAACGCCGGCAGTGCAGCCGTTTCACCAATCATTGTCCCAAATAATAACGTAGTAAACGGAATTAACAGCACGATTAAGATAATAAAAGGAATCGATCGGAACACATTGACAACAGCGGAGATAACAGTATTAACCGGCTTGTTTTCCCACATGTTGCCCGGGGATGTTAAAAATAAAAGCAGTCCAAGCAATATCCCTAATATAAACGTGGCAAGAACAGAAATCCCCGTCATATAAAGGGTTTGAACCGTGGCATCCCACATTGCTTGCCAATCAACATCTTTGAAATAGCTATTCATTTGTGACTACCTCCACTCCTACCTGCTGAGAACGGAGAAAATCAATGGCTTTATCGATTTCTTCTTGGGACCCCTCTAAATGAATAAAGAGGTTCCCATATGAGCCGTTTCGAGTTTGCGAAATTTTCCCCTGCAAAACATTGACCGTTACCGTTGTATTGCGAATAAGGTTGGTGATGACTGGCTGCTCGGCCGATTCACCGATAAAGGTTAACTGGACAATCGTTCCGGAAGGATAACGTCCGAGCAGATGTCCGACCGTTTCTTTCGTTTCCTCCGGCTCGGTTACTTGCTGCACAAACCGTTTCGTGATCGGCTGCTGCGGATTCTTAAAGACGTCAAGAACAGGACCAAGCTCAACGATACGGCCGTTTTCCATCACGGCTACGCGATGGGCAATTTTTCGAATGACATGCATTTCATGCGTAATTAAGACGATCGTCAGCCCAAGCCGTTTATTAATGTCAACTAATAAATCCAAAATTGAATCGGTTGTTTGCGGATCAAGTGCCGATGTTGCTTCATCACAAAGGAGCACTTTGGGGTCATTCGCCAGCGCCCTGGCAATTCCTACCCTCTGCTTTTGTCCTCCACTCAATTGTGAGGGGTAAGCATTTTCCCGGCCGTCAAGACCGACGAGCTTAACGAGTTCAGCGACTCTTTTTGCCCTTTCTGGCCCCTTTACCCCGGAAATTTCAAGCGGAAACGCAATATTTTCACTTACAGTCCGTGACCATAACAGGTTAAAATGCTGAAAAATCATGCTGATTTCCTGCCGTGCTTGCCGGAGTTCGGCACCTTTAATCTTTGAAACCTCTTTCCCGGCTACTGTAACAGAGCCTTCTGTCGGGAGTTCCAGCCCATTGAGCATCCGAATTAACGTACTTTTGCCGGCGCCGCTGTAGCCAATAACTCCGAAAATTTCCCCAGCCTTTATTTCAAGATTCACATTATCGACTGCCCTTAGCTCTCCTTGTTTCGAAGGAAAGATTTTTCGGACACTTTTGATTGAAATCATTGGTTCACCTTCTTTTATCCAAAATTCAAGAACAACATTCTATAAATATAGAATTTAAAGTTATTGCAAAATGATAATAGAAAAGCCTTTCTGCATAGAGGCAGAAAGGCATAATTGATCAAACCTTTCTCCCATCTTTCAAAGCAGCTGCTTTGTGTGAATTGGCACCATTTCAACGAATTGACGGTTGCCGGGCTTCATCGGGCACATCCCTCCACCTCTCTTGATAAGAGTAACAAGCAAAACCTATATTTAATTTTCTTAACTGAAAATTTTGTTCATTTAAATTACAAAAGCTATCGTATCATGGATAAAAAAAGGTGTCAATGCTATTGCAACAAAATTTTACGTTAAAGAGGTCAGACCTGTAGCTGCTTTAATCGCTGCTTCAAGCTCTCCGATAATATCTTCTGCATTTTCAATACCAATCGACAGACGAATTAAATCTTCGGAAACGCCGGATGCTTTCAATCCTTCTTCATCCAACTGCTGATGGGTGGTGCTGGCAGGATGGATAATCAAGCTTTTGGCATCGCCGACATTGGCAACATGTGCCCATAATTTAATCGAGTCAATTAGTTTAGCTCCTGTTTCTCTGCCGCCCTTGATACCAAAAATAACAACCGATCCTGGTCCTTTTGGCAGATATTTTTGCGCTAATTGATAACCGGGATGTGATTCAAGACCTGGATAGGAAACCCACGCAACAGCCGGATGCTTCTGTAAATATGCGACAACTTTTGCTGCGTTGGCAACATGCTCCCTCATTCTTAAATGAAGGGTTTCAAGTCCTAATGTAAACTGAAAAGCACTTTGCGGACTCAATGCAGGACCAAGATCACGCAGTAATTGAACACGTGCTTTAACAATATATGCTGCAGCACCGATTGCCTCAGCATACACTAGATCATGGTAGCTTGCATCAGGCTGTGTAAAACCAGGAAACTTAGGTGAGTTCCAATCAAATTTACCGCCGTCAACAATGATTCCGCCCATTGTCGTACCATTTCCAAGCAGCCATTTCGTTGCAGAGTGAACAACAATATCTGCACCAAAATCAATTGGACGGCACAAATACGGAGTTGCAAATGTATTATCCACAATTAATGGTACACCAGCTGCATGGGCAATCTCAGCAACTTTTTCAATATCTAATACATTCAAAGCAGGATTCCCTAGTGTTTCAGCATAAACAGCTTTCGTTTTTTCCGTAATCGCTTTACGGAAGTTTTCAGGATCTGTTGAGTCAACAAATTTTACATTGATTCCGTATTTTGGCAAGGTAACGGCAAATAAATTATAGGTTCCGCCGTAGAGAGTAGAAGCAGCAACTACTTCATCCCCTGCTTCAGCAACGTTTAAGATGGCGAGCGTAATCGCAGACATTCCGCTTGCCGTTGCAAGAGCGCCGACCCCGCCCTCAAGCAGAGCGACTCTTTCTTCAAATACGGTTACAGTCGGATTATGTATCCGGGTATAGATATATCCAGGTTCCTTTAATCCAAAAAGGTTAGCAGCATGTTCTGTATTTTTAAATTGATAAGCATTGTTTTGATAAATCGGAAGGGCGCGTGCACCCGTCACCGGATCAGCCTCAAGACCGCCATGAACACTCAGCGTTTCAAAATGATATTTTTTTTGATCTTCTGCCATAATATTTATCTCCTTCTTTTTGGCAATTCTAAAAATAAAACCCCCTTTCTCGTCTAAGAAGAGGGGGCTCTCTTCTTATCTGTCAAAGCAGTTGCTTTGCTGGAATTAGCACCGTGTTAACAAACCGGTTGCTGGGCTTCAATGGGCCAGTCCCTCCGCCACTCGCGATAAGAATATATTGAATTGTCATTATTGATTGAATTGTTAATAAAATTTTATCTCATTAACCCTATCGAGTCAATAGGATTTTAAATAATTTTGCTTTGCTGCTCATCCTTTTTTGCTAAATAGAACAATGATTCCAATAATAAGATGGTACGAAAAGGAATGGAAACTTCAAGCAGTTCTTTTTTCACAAGGGCTCTCAGCGTTTCTCTTCCCCTCAGTAAAGCTTTGATGGCCCCTTCATCCCCGGAAATTTCAATTGCACTTTCGTGATTTACCTCTTTTATTATGTCCACTTCGCCTTTTTTCATGACCATCATTGTTGCGTTTTCCTTGGAGATGAAGCAAATCGTTAAATCTGTCTCAGCGATTAGCAATTTAACATGCTCACGAGCCCTCATTGACTCGATAAAGGTTTGAATCGATTCCAGCATCCCCATCACTCCGCATTTCATGATATTACAAATATATTCATATATTCAGGACATACCGGCAAATCCCTTTTAAAATAGTTCGACAATTTTATGGCAATAAAGGATGAATGTCTAATCGCAAAAATAGATAAAAAGCAGATGCTTATGCACCTGCTTTAAAAATAGTACCGATTTTATCAAGCAAAAATGGAACGGAATGAAAAGCGTAGATCTTCTCGATTACTCTTCCTTCTTTCATCAAGAAGAGACATGGAACACTCTCAATCGCAAACTTTTCCGCCATCTGAGGATAAAAGTTTACATTCATCATGCCGATTTCAAGCCCGACTAATTCATCTATAACGCGAAGCATTTTGGAAGCAACTTGACATGTACCGCACATTGGGGTGTAAAAATAGACAAGTCCAGAAGTCTTGGTTTCTAAACAAGCGATAAATTTTTCCTGATTCCATTCATTCATCGCGTTTTTCAGCCCATCTCTAAATATTGTTTATAGACATCAATGTTGGCGCCGAGCAGAACGGTGGCAAGATGCTTCTCCGGAGCTGTCGCCACTTCCCGGTACATTTTATCGATAAACAAATGCTTGGCTTCAGGCAGTTCCCTTTTAAAATGCTTGCGGAGCTTTTCCCCCGCTTCATCTGAATCGGCCAGTATATAGACTTGCTTGTCTTCAAGAAAGTTGAGGAGTTCATCTAATTTAGTCAAGCCGATTGTCCCATTTGTACAGACAATTTCAATTGGTTCCCGAATGATAGGCGCAATCTTTTTCTTATCTGACTTCCCCTCAACAATAATTACTTTTTCTCTATCAGTCATGCTAAATCACCTATTTTTGATATATCCTATTCTTTTTAACGGAATCTGTATATGCTATTTCCCTTACTATATCATCATTGCCACTGAATGAATAGGTGATTGCTTGTGGAAAAGAGTGAGCCCTTCATCTAAACAATTCTTAATTGATCAGCACCATCCGCCTTCATCGCAATCGGTATAGCGGGGATCTTTTTGATCAGGAACAGAAACATTTTGGTAAATCTTCCGATGTTCCGCTTCAAAATGATGATCGAGCTCAATATTTCCCGGAAATGTGATTTTTCCAATCGGCGAGTTTTCCAGAAACAATTCGATATGTCCATTTTTTAGTTTTCCGACCACCCTATCCGTTACATCAATTCTCTTTTGGTTTAATGTCATCCTTCTCAGCCTTTCTATCAATGAAGTTTATCCTTAGTCTGTCCGATCAGGATCAAAAAACAGTTAGGGGGTAAATGGAAAAAGCATCTTGAAGTTCAAGATGCTTTAGTCGTCTTCTCCGTGGAATCCCGCTTTTGGCGGATTCACATATTTTCCGTTCATTTTTACTCCGACGCCTTGGTCATAGACCATCTTTCCGCCAAAATAGCCGACTGATAAGATACTGGCAGCTGCCACTAGGGAAACAATGCAATACACTGCTAATGAGAACCGAAGAAACTCTTTCTTCTTAAAAATAAAGAAAACGCGGATAGCAACCACTAAAAAAGAAATCAGGGTCGCCGCATCAGCTAATTGCTCATGGGTGTGAAATACATTCGTATTCCCTCTTGCATCATTCTCAGGGCCTGTCCCAACAGCAATCCAAGCGCTCAAAAAGGCTACAACCCAGAGCCAAATCCCTTGCTTAGGTGATAGTTTTCGTTTTGTAATCATAATAAATAGGTCATAACATGTCGCAACGATAATTAAGGCGATTGGAAAGTGAACCATGATCGGGTGAATATGTGAAAAAACTTCTTGTACCATTTTTACACACCTCTTCTTTAAAATTATGTAATATATCACCGTGTAATATATAAAATACCAGAGAATCCTTAAAATTCTCTTAAAAACAATTTTATAATAGTGAAAAACTCTGAAAGTTTTCTGAAATTCACTTCAAATTAATACTATTTTTTCATTTTCTTTATAGTATTTCTGATATGACAATAAAAAAGAACAGCGATCGAGCTGTTCTTTTTTGTAATATTTGGAAGAAACCTAACCTTCTTTAATCATTTCTTCATATTGTTCAGCCGTCATCAGCTTATCTGTTTCACTGATGTCTTTTGGTTCAATCACGATCATCCACGCTTTTTCGTATGGAGATTCATTAACAAATTCCGGATTGTCATTCAGCTCTTCATTAATTTCAACAACCGTGCCGCTGACAGGTGCATAAAGCTCAGAAACCGTTTTAACTGACTCGACACTGCCAAATGGTTCATCCGCAGTTACTTCATCGCCAACTTCAGGAAGCTCAACGAAAACAATATCGCCCAGCTCTGACTGTGCAAAATGAGTAATTCCGACACGTACTCGTTCCCCTTCAACCTTTACCCACTCATGCTCTTCGGAATAACGCAAATCCTTTGGTGTGCTCATTCAAAAATCCCTCCGTTAGTTAAATGTATAAGTATTTCCGCTTGAACGAATGTTGAGCTTTCAAGCTGGAGAATGCCCCCTCAATAGTTTCACAGTACCACTTCTTTCATATAACAATCAAGGAAGTTTAAAGCCAAGTTTGTTCATAGGTTTCTTCGTTAAAACCGACAGTTACTTTTTCTCCGTCAGTTAGGATTGGTCTTTTAATGAGCATGCCATCACCAGCAAGCAAATCCAGGAGTTCTTGTTCCGTCATCGTCTTGATTTTATCTTTTAATCCAAGTTCACGATATTTTTGGCCGCTTGTATTAAAAAATTTATTGAGGCTGAGCCCGCTTTTATTATAGAAATCTTCGAGTTCCTCCCGTGACGGAGGGTTTTCAACAATATGTATTTCTTTAAAAGTCAGCTGATGTTCGTCAAGCCATTTCTTAGCTTTGCGGCATGTCCCGCATTTCGGATACCAATAAAAAGTCAGTGCCATGATTTCACCTCTGTTGTTTTAAAAGGTCTACTTGAATATTTCCCAACAAACTGGATAATAAACGCGGAATGGGAAAATATCGCAATAGGAAAAATTTCGACTTTTTCCCCACCAAATCCTTCTCCTAATTAAAAATTTTTCCATTAAAAAAGGTCCGGATCATCATGACCGGACCTATAGACATCAAACCATATACTTTTGTGCCGCTATTAATGGATCTGCCGCTTCCCTTTTCTTAGCAATAACATTCACGGGAGTATGACGGGTGAATTTGCGGAGTGCTGACAGCAGCATTCGTAAAGTATCTCCCTGTTCAGCTGCAATAAGCGTTTCTTTTGCGTTTTGTTCGATTTCATTAAAAGCTTCCTGACAGAAAATTTGCGTATACAACTGCTTTTGCTTGGTCTTCTCGAGTCCATTTTTACTGATTGATTTTTCTGTCCGAAGCACTGTGGATTCCATCGCATAAACAAGGCTGATCATATCAGCAATATTCACTAAAATTTCCTGCTCTTCTTCAAGTCTTTTTCCATATTTTTGCACGCCCAATCCAAATGCGAGCAGCGCCATTTTTTTGGCGTTTTTAACAAGATATTTTTCTTGGGCAAGCGGTTCATATCCCGGGTCTTCCGGAATGATAATCATCAATTCCTCCTGCAGGGTCTGGGCTTTTTGCAGAAGCGGAAGCTCGCCTTTTATCGCTTTTCGCAAAAAGGTGCCAGGGACGAGGAGACGGTTAATTTCATTTGTCCCTTCAAAAATCCGGTTGATCCTTGAATCCCGATAGGCTCTTTCAATCTCATATTCCTGCATATAGCCGTAGCCCCCGTGGATTTGCACGCCTTCATCGACAACATAATCGAGCGTTTCCGAAGCGAACACCTTATTTAATGAACATTCAATAGCATACTCGGCGATAGAAGCCGCAACCTCCTGCCTGTTTTTTAGCTGCTTGGCGGTCAATCTGCTCATCCGCTCTTCATATAAGCCGATCGTTCGATAAACAGAGCTTTCGGCAGCATAAGTCCGGGCAGCCATCGTTGCTAATTTCTCTTTTGTTAATTGAAACTGGGAAATTGGGGTCTGAAATTGCTTGCGGGTGTTCGCATATTGGATCGTCAGTCCGAGAGCGTGTTTCGCAGATCCGACTGCTCCTACTCCCAATTTGTAACGGCCGATATTTAAAATATTAAAAGCGATGACATGGCCTTTTCCTGCTTCACCTAAAAGATTTTCAACCGGAACGGCGACATCTTCAAGAATCAGTGTTCTTGTCGAGGATCCTTTAATCCCCATTTTCTTTTCTTCTGCGCCGGTCGAAACGCCCGGAAAATCCCGTTCGATAATAAATGCTGAAAATTGCTGGCGGTCGATTTTTGCATAGACGATAAAGACATCAGCAAAGCCAGAATTTGTGATCCATTGTTTTTCTCCGTTTACAATATAGTGGGTTCCTGCGGGATTTAATCTTGCGGTTGTTTTAGCTGCGAGGGCATCGGATCCTGACCCAGGCTCAGTAAGTGCATAGGCGGCAATTTTTTCACCGGTGGCTAATAGCGGCAGGTATCTTTGCTTTTGCTGTTCGTTTCCAAAAAGAATGATTGGCAGCGAGCCGATGCCGACATGGGCTCCATGTGAGAGAGAGAAACCCCCGGTACGAGCCATTTTTTCCGTGATTAATGCTGAACTGATTTTATCTAACCCGAGTCCTCCGTACTCTTCCGGAACATCGGCACTTAACAGACCGAGGTCGCCGGCTTGTTTTAGCAATGAAACGGTCCGGTCGAACTCATGCTTTTCAATGTATTCGATTTGAGGCACCACTTCGTTCACAACAAAATCCTCTGTCATCTTCGCAATCATGATTTGCTCATCACTAAAATCTTCGGGAGTAAAAAGTTGATTAAAGGAAATATCTTCGACCAAAAAGCTTCCGCCCTTGGTTACTTTTTCTGTTTCATTTGCCATTTTCCGATTCCTCCTACCCCTTTTTGGTGCCTATAAAAGTTCGAATACGCCAGCGGCGCCCATTCCCCCGCCGATGCACATGGTAACAATGCCAAATTGTTCATTGCGGCGTTTCATTTCATGGAGGAGCGTCAAGGTGAGCTTCGTGCCCGTACAGCCAAGCGGATGACCAAGCGCAATCGCGCCGCCGTTCACATTCACTTTATCTTCGTCAAGCCCAAGCTCGCGAATGACTTGAATGGATTGGGAGGCAAATGCTTCGTTCAATTCAAAAAGACCGACATCAGATAATTGGAGTCCGGCCAGCTTGAGTGCTTTCGGTATGGCGGCGACCGGTCCGACTCCCATAATTTCCGGTGGCACTCCGCCGACTGCAAAGCTTCTGAACTTAGCGATCGGCTTGAGTCCGAGTGACTCAGCTTTTTCTTTTTCCATTACCATTACAGTGGCAGCACCATCACTTGTTTGCGATGCGTTGCCGGCTGTCACTGTTCCTGCCGCGGAGAAAGCCGGCCGAAGTTTGGCAAGCGCCTCAAGATTCGTTTCAGGGCGAACCCCTTCATCATGGACAAATGGAACTGTTTTTTCAGTCAGTTTATTATTGGGGTCAATGGCACGGATGGCTACGTCAACCGGTACGATTTCGCCGCTGAATTTTCCTGCTTGTATGGCTGCAAATGCTTTTCGGTGGCTTCGGACAGCGAACTGGTCCTGGTCTTCACGGGAGATGCCGTATTTTTTGGCGACTTGCTCTGCGGTGTGACCCATTGCCATATAGTATTGCGGCGCAGTTTCTGCTAATTTCAAGTTTGGCCGGACTACATGCCCCATCATTGGCACTAAGCTCATTGATTCAACCCCGCCGGCAATGGCGGTATCGATTTGTCCTGAGAGGATTCCTTGTGCGGCATACGCGATTGATTGCAGACCGGATGAACAGTAGCGGTTGATCGTAATTGCCGGAACCGTGTAAGGAAGACCGGCCAGAGCGCCGATCGTCCTCGCTACATTCACTCCCTGCTCTGCTTCCGGCATTGCACAGCCGATAATTAAATCTTCAATTTCCTCATGCTCGATTCCCGCACGCTTGATCGTTTCTTTTACAACGATGGCTCCAAGATCATCGGGGCGCGTATAGGCAAGCGTCCCTTTCTTTGCTTTGCCAACCGGAGTTCGGGCTCCTGCGACAATGACCGCTTCTCTCATTGGTTTCCCTCTTTTCACCAAAATCTAGGAGGCTATTGCTTTTTCTCCTGATATTTCTTTTTTTGCAGGTATATTTTCAGGTTAACGGTTGAATGCAGAGATAGTTTTTCAGTTGTTTTTGAAAAAAAAGGTCATTTTCACTTTCATTCCGCAGTTTTTGGAAAAAAACTGCGAGTTTTGCTGCTTATTTCGCGGGTTTTTAAAAATATTCCGCGGGTTTCACCGATAATCCCGCGAGTTTTTGGGATTATTCCGCGAGTTTCACCGATAATCCCGCGAGTTTCACAATATATTCCGCGGATGTCACAATTTGTTCGAGTCTGATAGCGTGCCAGCCTCACCATTATTCAAACCCAGGCTATCATCCTAGTTTCGGAGCGGTTTTCCCTTCAAAAGCATATACCGCATCCGCTCTTGTGTTTTCGGTTCCGCAATGAGACTTAAAAAAGCTTCCTTTTCCAAATCAAGCAAATATTGCTCATCTACTTTTGTTCCATATGGAACATTTCCACCCGATATAACGTACGCTAATCTTTTCGCAATTTTCACATCATACTCAGAAATATAGCCGGATAAATACATTCCTTCCGCCGCCAGCATTAACGCCGCATAACCGGTATCGCCCGCAACCGGAATTTTTTTGCGGACCTTTGGTTTATAACCTTTTTCGCTTAACGCCAACACGGCCAGCTTAGCATCATAAAGCAAATGATCACTATTCACGCTGATACCGTCTGCATTCCGCAAAAAGTGAAACTCGCGTGCTTCCTCTGCAGATGTAGACACCTTCGCCATCGCCACTTTTTCAAACACACTCAGAGCCACTTTGATTAAATCCACTTCAACACCGGCCGGCAGACTTTCCAAATGCCGAATATAAAGCTCCTTGTTGCCCCCGCCGCCCGGAATCAGGCCGACTCCTGTTTCAACTAGCCCCATGTAGGTTTCGGCAGATGCTTGGATCGCTGCGGCTGGAAGACAGACCTCTGTGCCGCCGCCAAGCGTCATCCCAAACGGCGCCGCGACAACCGGCTTCGTGCTGTACTTTATTTTCATCATCGCCTGCTGAAAATGGCGGACGACCAAATCCAGTTCAGCAATATTGTCATCCTGTGCTTCCATCAGCATCATCGCCAGATTGGCTCCGACACAAAAATTTTTCCCTTGATTTCCGATCACAAGCCCTTTGTAATTTTTTTCAAGCTCATCCACGGCATAATTGATCATTTGGATAATATCGAATCCAATTGCATTGTTTTTTGAATGAAACTCAAGAAGTGCAATCCCATCTCCAAGATCAATAAGACTTGCGCCGCTGTTCTGCTTGATAGTCCCTTTTTGCTTCTTAATATTTTGCAGGTGAACCACTTTTTGGTTAACTTCAACAGGTTTGTATGCTCCCTTATCAAAAAAAGACAACTGGCCATTATCTTCTTGATAGAAGCTGGTGAATCCCATGGCTAGCATCTCCGAAATCCATACCGGGACTTCCAACCCCTGATCCTTCATTTTTTGGACAGACTTTTCCAATCCAAGTGCATCCCATGTTTCAAACGGCCCTAGCTCCCAGCCAAAGCCCCATCTCATCGCCCTGTCGATGCTGATAATGTCATCAGCTATCGTTCCGAGCAGCTCTGCCGAATAGAGCAAAACCGGGCTGAAAATGTTCCAAAGCAGTTTTCCGGCACGGTCATCGGCAAAAAGGAGCGTTTTCAATTTCTTTTCAAGACCTTTTTCCTGTTTGCTTAACTCAACTGCCGGAGTAATAAGCTTTTTCCGGGGACCATATTCTAATGTATGAGGATTGAGTTCAAGAATGTCTTTTCCTTTTTTCAAAAAGAAACCTTGACCTGTTTTGCTGCCGAGCCAGCCTTTTTCAAGCATCCAATTCATAAATTCCGGTACCTGAAAAACATCCTTTTCTGCTCCCTCCACTTGATCGTAAACATTGCCCGCTACATGAACAAATGTATCCAGACCGACTACATCAAGCGTACGGAATGTCGCGCTTTTGGGACGGCCGATGAGCGGGCCCGTTACCGAATCGACTTCGCCGACACTGTAACCTCCTTTGAGCATCTCCCTTAATGTAATCAAAAGACCGTAAGTTCCGATCCGGTTGGCGATAAAATTGGGAGTATCTTTGGCAGTAACAACACCTTTTCCAAGAACATCTTCTCCAAACTTTTTCATAAATGAAAGAACCTCTGGAGCTGTATCTTTGGCAGGAATCATTTCAAGTAATTTAAGATAGCGCGGCGGGTTAAAGAAATGGGTACCGAGGAAATGCCTGCGAAAGTCATCCGATCGCCCCTCAGCCATCCTTTCAACCGAAATGCCCGAGGTGTTGGAGCTAACGATGCTGCCCGGCCTCCGATATTGATCTATTTTTTCAAAAACCTGCTGCTTTACTGCCAGATTTTCAACAACTGCTTCAATGATCCAGTCAGCTTCTTTTAAGTTATTTAAATCATCTTCTAAATTTCCTGCTTTGAGTAAGGCAATGTTTTCTTTTGAGGTAAATGGGGCTGGTTTTTGTTTCAAGAGCTTTTGAATTGAGGCGGTGCTGATGCGATTTCTTACTTGTTTATCATCCAGAGTCAAACCTTTTTTTCTTTCTTCTTCCGTTAAAACAGATGGAACGATGTCCAGTAGCAAAGTTGGAATACCAATGTTAACGAAATGAGCAGCAATCCCTGCGCCCATTACTCCTGATCCAATAACAGCTGCCTTATTTATTGTTAAAACCAACTGTTTCTCCCCCTTTAGGTGTCTTAAATGAATACCTATTCATTTTTTTCGTAAAGAAAAATCGCCTCTTGGCGAGCCCCTTTGGACAAAATTGAATCTGATGAGCTGTAAAAAAAAGCCACTTCCATCGGTGTAATAATAATATAAAAGATTTCAGAAAATTGTGCAATCGATTTCATACGGTTTTCTTATTAAGAACTGGGTATGATAGATGGAGACGGTTCATTTTTGGAAATAAGCGGGAAAAACGTACCGTGATGACTTCTAAAAGAGGTGATAAAGATGGTTCGCGTGAAAAAAGATCCTTCTGAAGCGGGCATAAGTGCTGCAAGTGTGAAGGGCAATGCCGGTCCGAATGTAGAAGAAGCCGGCGGCGGTAAAAGAAACAGCCAAAATAATCAATTTAAAAAACGTTAACCGTTACGGCTCTCCTAATAAATCAGGAGGGCCCTATTATTTTTTAAAAACCCCTTTCAGCACAAACAACACATTTGCCGGCCGTTCCGCTAAACGCCTCATAAAATAACCGTACCAATCAGTACCGAAAGGAACATAGACGCGGACTTTGTATCCTTCAGAGGCTAATTCAAGCTGCCTTTCCGGACGGATGCCGTAGAGCATTTGAAACTCAAACCGGCCTCTGTCTATCCCATTTTTCATGGCAAGGTCTTTGGTATACTCAATCATTCTCTCGTCATGCGTCGCGACCATCGTATAATTTCCATTCAATAAATGTCTTGCAATGATTTTTTTAAAATTTTCATCGACATCTTTTTTATGGGGAAAAGCTACTTCCTCTGATTCTTTATAAGCCCCTTTCACAAGGCGGAGATGGGGATGGAAAGGCTGCAAATCCTCGACATCCTTCATCACCCGGTAAAGATAGGCCTGGAGGACCGTACCGACTCCATCATATTCGGCTTTTAACGCTTTAAATAGATCAAGTGTTTTTTGACAGCGGGCAAAATCCTCCATATCAATCATGACAAACACATGATTTTTTGCAGCAGCCTCCAGAATCCTGTGCATATTTTCCAGGATGATTTTTTCTGAAATATCCAGACCAAGTGCCGTCATCTTTAAAGAAAGATGTGCATTGAGATTTTCGGTTCCGATCCGCTCAATCACTTGAATCATTTTAGCAGTCCGCTCATCTGCTTCCCTTTCGTTTTCAACATACTCGCCTAAATAATCGACCGTTACGGCCAACCCTTTCCGGTTCAGTTCCTCTATGACCGCTGAGGTCTGTTCGAATGTTTCACCTGCCACAAAACGGGCAGCTCCAAAGCGAAGACCATATTTCATTGCAAGATTTTTCAACCATTTATTTTTTGATAACAACAACAAAAAATTTCTCAGCATCTGCTCCATGCGGATTCTCCTCTTTGTAACCTATACGATAATATAGGTGGAAAAAGAAATATTGGTTCCTTCTGATTTTTTTAAGGGGCAGCTCACATATTTGGAAAGAAAAGAGAGACGATAAGAAAGAAATTGATGAAGATCAGGAGGGATCATGATGCAGCAGCAAAATTATACGGTGCAAAATCAACAAGGATTTATGCCGCAGCCCCCGGGAATCATTTCGACAAAGGATTCCCTCTACTTAACCGATATGATGTCGTGGAATTTACTTGCCTGTAAAAAAGCACATTTCTTTGCCTCACAATGTCAAGATCAGGAAATAAAAGCAGAAGCGGAAAAATGCAGTCAAATGCACGAACGCCACTATCAGGCACTGCTTCAACATCTCAATGCACACATTTCTCAACAGCAACCCCTTAACAACATGCAGTAAAGGAGTGTTCAGTCATGAATCAGAATCAGCAAAAAATTAAAAACCCGGAAACACAAGTGCCAAAGACGCCGCAAATGAATGAGCGGGACTTTATTAATGATTTATTAACAACGGAAAAATATATGACAACTTCTTATTCGGTCGCCTTGCATGAAGCCAGCCACCAGGGGCTTTACAATGATTTGATGGGGATTTTTGCGGAAACGCAGCAGTGTCAAAGAGATCTTTATAACCTGATGTTTCGAAAAGGCTGGTATGCCGTGGAAGCAGCCGACCAGCAAAAACTGCAGCAAACCTACCAGCAGTTTCAGGGGTATACAAACCAGTTTCCTTCTGGAACCAATATTCAATAGGAAAGCGGAAGCCTTTTGGCTTCCGCTTATTTTTTCGTCGAATTCCGGTGCTGTTCGTTTAATATTTTGATGTCATTCATTATCTGCATTAATTCCTGCTTCGCTTGAGGATAGGTTCCATTCCAGTGCTTTGCAAGAGCCGGCATTGTTTTAGCAATGTGGGTGTAAAGAGAATAGATTTTCACCTTTTCTTTCACATCGTCACTCGTATCGCCGACAAGCAGCTCACTGTACTTGTCCAGCAGCGCCTCAAATTGTAATTCAAATTCTTTATTCATCTTTTCACCGCCTTCACATTACGAACTCGTCGAGAACATGTATTTTTTATGATGGTAGCGGATCGAAAATATGAGTCCAAGCCCGAGCATATTTCCCATTAAAGAACTTCCGCCGTAACTGATAAATGGCAGAGGAATCCCTGTAATCGGCAAAAGCCCAATGCACATCCCAATGTTTTGGAACACGTGGAAAGTAATCATACTGATTACTCCTACACAAAGATACGTATAGTAATTATTTTTTGTTTCCATACCGATTTTCGTAATATGATAAATCAACAGGAAGAAAACACTGATTAACACACTTGCCCCGATGAATCCAAACTCCTCGCCCACGACGCTAAAAATAAAATCCGTCTGACTCTCCGGCATATAAATGTCACGGTGTCCGTACCCTTTCCCGGACGTCTCACCGGAACCAATCGCAAGCAGCGAGCGCGTAAGCTGATAGCCTTCAGAGCTTTGATAGTTGTATGGGTCAAGCCAGGAATAAATCCGCCCAAATTGGTACTGCTTTACCCCTAAATATTTTTCTAATAAATCCGGATGAACTAAAACAAAATAAAAGATGATGCCGATCAATAAAAGACCGCCTGTAAAAATCGGAACGAGCAGCTTCCAGGAAATCCCCGAGATAAAAATCATCCCCAGCAAAATCGCCAAAAAAACAAGTGATGTTCCCAAGTCGGGCTGCTTCATAATCAGCAATACCGGAACCATTGTGACAATCCCCAATTTTACCAGCAGCCAAAAATCCGTTTGAACCGTTTTATCGGGATTTTTCAAATGATGGTCATCAATCACTTTCGCCAAGGCTAAAATCAGAAAGATTTTCACAAATTCAGAAGGCTGCAGCGACCCCATGGCCGGAACTTTAAACCAGCTCTTTGCTCCGTTTATATTCGGTGCAATGCTGGACGGGGCAATAATCAGAAGCACAAGTAAAAATAAACCAAATCCATAGGCATACCATGATAGTTTTTTTAATTGGTCTGAGTCGAGGGTGATGATGCTGGCAATGATTCCGATGCCTACCCCGTACCAAATGATTTGCTTTAGTAAAAAATTCTCCTGATATTGTCCTGATTTTTGCGCACTATAAATAGACAAGCAGCTGACAATAAAAAGCAATAGTAACGTAAACACAAGATTATAATCAAGTTTGGATGTTGTATATTTTTCTGAAGACATGCTTATTCTCCTTAAATAAAAAACCCTTAAAAGGACTTGTACATTTCTTCATTATATTTTTAATTGGGCAAAATCACAACTTATATTCATCAAATGGCACTAATTTCAAAAGTAAATACGTTTTACCTGTTCTGCCATCCATTCGAGATTATTCGGCACCTGCGGCAGGCCGTAGCCGATGTAGATCGGTGTCGTCACAAAACGGGGAACAATTTTTGCATAAATATGTCTCCCGTAATGATGAAAAAAGACATTGTAACTCGTTGCTTTAAACGGAAAATGATGCAAGATATAATGTGCAGCTATTTGCAGCCATTCCCCAAACTCTTCCACATATCGGTGATCCTTCATTTGAACATTGAATTCATAAAAACCGATTCTTGGCTTTGTCGATAAAGAAAAAACGGCCTCTGCTGACTCTTTGATCGTGATTCCTTGAAAAACCTCTTCCTCAATATTCTCTTTATAATCAAGATCATGCAAGCCGATAATCTGCATATGCGGATGGGCGATCGTTCCGCCCGATAAAGGCCCGTAGTTTTTGAAAAAAATGACCGATTGATACTTCCCGCTTTGCTCCATTTCAAGCCAATGCTTTAAACCAAAACGCAGCAATTTATGTAAATGGTCCTGAGGATAGGTCGACAATTCGGCATGACAATCGTCCGTTTCAATTAACACGGTCTGAAACGCATTCTCAAGAACCGGATATTTATTTTTGAGCAAGATCATTGTGTCTTGCGTATCAATAATATCTGTCAGTTGATCACGGGCGCAAAACGGACACGGCTGCTCTTTGTTTCGGATATTCTCCGGCTTTTGCACCCCAATTGAAGTGTTGAAATGTAAATGTTCATTCTTCAAACTCTTTCCCCTCTTCCATCTGATTACTACTATTTTATGGCAGAATCTATTTCTTTTACACTATTTTTACCTGACAATTTTATTAAACTGCTGAAAACACTGGATGATGGGCAAGTTTCCCATTAGCAAAAATATACTATTTATGGAGGACGATATTGAAAGAGAAAGAGGGATGGGATGCTTACAAAATTAGAGTCGTTTATATTGGGGATGATTCAAGGTTTAACGGAGTTCCTGCCAATCAGCAGTACAGGCCATCTTTATTTGGGGAGACATTTTTTCGGATTGCAGGAAGCGGGGCTCACGCTCGATACGATGCTCCATCTTGGAACATTGGTTGCTGTATTGGTCTTTTACCGCGAGGAATTTAGCAAAATCCTTAAAAATCCGTTTGGCAGATTGACCTGGCTGTTAGTAATCGGAACGATTCCCGCCGTTGTGATCGGCCTGCTATTCAAAGATTTTTTTGACGAAATTTCCAAAACAGGCGTAACGATTGGCTGGGAATTCTTAATCACGGGTATTTTCCTATGGATTGCCGAATCGTCCAAAAATGGTTACAAAAAAATGGACGAGATTTCTTACCGGGATGCCTTTATGATCGGCTTATTCCAGGCAGGTGCGATTTTCCCGGCAGTTTCACGTTCCGGACTGACGATTGTGGCGGCGCTTTGGAGAAATTTAGACCGGGAAACAGCGGCTTACTTTTCCTTTCTTTTATCGACACCAGCCATTGCCGGGGCCGTCATTTTGCAGTCCTTTGATTTAGTGCAAGGCAAGGGTGAAGAAATTACCTTGTCAGCCCTTTTAGTAGGGATTGTCTCTTCTGCTGTTTTCGGCTATATTGCCGTCAAGTGGATGATCAGCTATTTAAAGAAGCATTCATTAAAGCCATTTGCTGTTTATGTATGGGCGCTGGGAATAGTTGTATTGATATTTCAATTTTTGGGTAAATTTTAAATGCGGCTCAAAGTTTGAGCCGCATCTCCTAATTGTTATACTAAAATAGGGCTGGCAGCCATTTCTCGTGCTGCTTGGGCTGCTTGTTCTTTTGCTTTTGCCATAATTTCCGGTGTTTGCTTTGGAAAATGGTCCATTCCTTCGGCAACGACTGTATCCATTAACTCCAGACCTAAAAAGCCGAGTGCTTTTCTTAAGAAGCGGTCGCCAAATTCAAAATCAACCATCGGGCCATGGGAATAGATGCCGCCGCGCGTTTGAATATGGATCGCTTTGCGGTTCGTGAGCAGTCCGACAGGACCTTCCTCCGTATTTTCAAAAGTTTTTCCGACGATAAATAAATTATCAAGGAATGCTTTTAAAATAGATGGAGAACCAAGATTCCAAAGCGGTGTAACAAACACATAGTAGTCCGCCGCGATGAAGCGGTCAGCAAGCTCATGCATTTTCGAGATTTGTGTTTGCTCTGCTTCTGACAGCTGATCAAAAGTATATCCCATAAAAGACAGCTTAGCACGGGCATATAATAAATCCATATCAATTTCGGGAATATCCATATCATATAAATGCATGTTTTCAATTTCGATATCTGGCTGAACTTTTTTAAATTCTTCTAAAAACACTTCACCAATTTGAGCTCCTTTTGAAAGCCTGATATCTTTTTTAGGGTTGACTGTAATATAAAGCAGTTTTGCCAATTCACCCAGTCCCTTCAGTAAATTTTTCTTCTAATGATAATAGTACAATAAAAGCGATTTGCTCATGGTTGAACAATAAGTGACGTTCATGAACATTTTGTGAAAATAGTGTAAATGCTTTCATTTACTTGATAAAGTCAACATTTTTATTATTTACATATAATATTTATTATGCAAAAATATACAGGACTTAACAAAACTCAACGAAACTTAACAAAAAACAACAAGAGAAGGAAAGGAGGTCCGTAAAAATGGAGAATAATAAGGCTTATACTCCCGATGAAGTTGCACAAATGTTTCAGATCTCAAAACACACTGTCTATGAGTTGATCAAAAGAGGAGAACTTCAGGCGTTTAAGGTCGGCAATAAAATGAGAATCGAGCAAAATGAACTTGCAAGGTACAAGGAAAGCACAAAGGCTCCGATAAAAAAAGGCATGTCCGAGCAGCCGGAAATTCCTGCGGCCGCCTCTTCCCCAATCCGCATGGCCGGCAGTCATGACTTCCTTGTTGAGCATTTCATTAAAGAGGCAGCATCCCGATTGCATCTGCAGATTCAGCCGGTGTTTATCGGCAGCCTCGAAGGCTTAATGATGCTATATCGCGGCCAAAGTGACATTGCTGGGATTCATTTACTAAATCCAGCCTCTCAAGAATACAATTTGCCCTATATTCAGCAGTTATTTATTTACGAAAACGTAACTGTTACGCGCCTTGCTTCGAGAGAACAGGGATTTATCGTCGCGAAAGGCAATCCGAAAGGAATCACGCGCTTTGAAGATCTGACCCGGAGGGATGTTCAGTTTGTAAATCGCCAAAAAGGCTCCGGAACGAGATTTTTGCTTGATACGAAATTAGCATCTCTCGGGATTGACCCTAAAGAGATAAACGGATATAAAAAGGAAGAATGGAATCACCTCGCAGCTGCTTCATATATTAGCAGAGGCACAGCTGATGCAGCTTTTGGGATCCGTTCGGCTGCAAGCCACCTTGGACTTGATTTCGTTCCGATTGCGAAGGAAAATTTTGATCTTGTTTTCAAGTTTACGAACGAAAACCAAGATCTGTTAGCTTCCCTGATCAACTTTTTGCAGTCAAAGGATTTTAAAGACAGCTTACATGATCTGGAAGGTTATGATATTCGGGATTTAGGCACTATCATATATCCAACTAACTAAATGGAGGAGTCAACATGAAAAAAAATCGCTTATTAGCAGGCTTATTTGTATTAATGTTGCTTATGCTTGCAGCCTGCGGTCAATCAAACAACGAGAAGTCTACTTCTAAGGAAAAAAGTACCGCGCCAAAAACAGCGGAAAAAGCAAAGCCGACAAATATGATCCTTGCCACAACAACAAGCACACAAGACAGCGGTTTACTTGACGTAATCATTCCAATGTTCGAAAAACAATATAATGTCAAAGTAAAAACAATTGCTGTCGGCACAGGCCAAGCACTAGCTCTAGGCCAAAAAGGAGAAGCAGATGCCCTTTTAGTTCATGCTCCTGCTTCAGAAAAAGCTGTTGTTGACGCCGGTGATGCCATAAATTACAAACGCGTTATGTACAATGACTTTATCATTGTAGGACCTAAATCGAATCCAGCCGGACTCAGCGGCACTGACGCCAAAACTGCTTTCAAAACGTTATATGATAAACAAGCAACCTTCATTTCCAGAGGAGACCAATCCGGTACAAACACAAAAGAACTTAGTTACTGGACAGCGCTCAATATTAAACCGGCAGGTGCCAATTACATCTCAACCGGTCAAGGAATGGGCGCAACATTACAAATTGCTGATCAGAAAAACGGCTATACATTAACTGACCGTGCTACATGGCTTGCTCAACAGAAAAACCTGCCAAATCTAAAAATCGTCGTTGAAGGCGGGCAGGATTTAATGAATATTTACCACGTTATGGAAGTAAATCCAGCGAAACATCCGAATGTGAACAGCAAGGATGCCAAAAACTTTGTTGATTTTATGGTCAGCAAGAAAACACTTGATGTAATTGAAAACTTTGGCAAAAAAGAATACGGCCAATCCTTGTTCCACAAGTACACAGAATAGACCTTGCATTCTGCCTTAAATAAGATAAAATTCATGTGAAAGGCTCCTTCAAAATCATTTTGCTGGAGCCTTTCTCTTTATTACTTACTTTCATTGAAAGCTTGGGGACATTATGGAATTAATCATTGAAGGACTTAAAAAAGCACTCGAAATGATCCAAACTGGTGACCCGGAAATCCTTTCGATCACCCTGCTTACGCTGCGGGTTTCCTTTACTGCCATGCTGATCAGCGCACTTGTCGGGCTCCCGCTTGGAATGCTTTTAGGATTATCCCATTTTAAAGGGAAAAAGATTCTGCTCGTGTTTATTAATATCGGGCTGGGACTGCCTCCGGTTGTAGCCGGCTTGTGGATTACGATGCTGTTATGGCGCTCAGGACCGCTTGGAGGCTTCTCCTTGCTTTATACCCCAATCGCGATTATTATGGCGCAGGTATTGGTATCGCTCCCAATTGTAATCGGCTTGACGAGTTCCGCCTTTCAGCAAATCAGCGAAAATATGCTCCTGCAAATAAAAGCACTTGGTGCGACAAGGTGGCAGACTTTCATTATTTTATTAAAAGAGTCCAAAATCGCGATTTTTGCAGCAGTAATGGCAGCGTTTGGCCGCATCATTGCCGAAGTTGGCGCCGCCATGATGGTCGGCGGTAACATTCAGGGAGACACGCGAATTTTAACAACCTCCATTGTTATGGAAGTTTCCAAAGGAAACTTTGATGTTGCCCTTGCCCTCTCGTTTATCTTAATGTCTGTTGCCTTATTGATTACCGCTGTGATGACTTTCTTACAGCAAAGGAAGCGACTGTCATGAATCCATTGATTACACTTGAAAATATCCAATACAAAATTGGAAATAAAACCATTTTAGATATTCCTCATTTTCAAATTGAACAAGGGGAATTCTTAGGGATTATTGGACCTAATGGTGCCGGAAAAAGCACTCTGCTCAAACTCATTTCTTTTCTTGACCAGCCAAACAGCGGCAGTATCTCTTACCACAATGAAACGATTGCTGCGGGGAAAGCACCGATAGAACTGCGGCGGAAATTTGCGATTGCCCTGCAGCAATCATTGCTCTTAGATACATCCGTATTTCAAAATATCGCCATCGGTCTGAAGCTTCGCAAAGTCCCAAAGAGGATCATTAAAGAAAAAGTGAATTTGTGGCTCGATCAATTTCAAATTACCCATTTGGCGAAGAAAAATGCCCTCCGCTTATCGGGTGGAGAAGCGCAGCGGGTCAATCTTGCCCGGGCGATGATTATTGAACCGGAAATACTCTTTCTTGATGAGCCATTCGCGTCTTTAGACTTTCCGACAAAAATCAGGCTGATGGAAGATTTTAAGAAGATTATTGAGAGGACAAACACAACAGCGGTTTTTGTCAGCCATGATTTAATGGAGATCAATTATTTAACTAACCGTCTCGCTGTGATGGTAAGCGGAGAGATCAAACAAGTCGGTCCAACAAAAAAGGTACTCGAGCAGCCAAACTCAGACTCCACTTCTTTTTTGAATAATTGGAAAAAATTTTACCTTGCAGCTAAATAACATTGCTAAAGGCCCCCTGTTATGGAGGCCTTTGCTTTTTTTGAATCTAATATTCTTCTTTTGGGAACCATAAAATTACGCTTGTCCCTTTATTGAGCTTGCTTTTAACCTTAATCAAACCATTATGGGCATCCATCAAGGCTTTCACAATGGACAAACCAATGCCAATTCCTCCGGTTTTACGGTCACGTGATTTATCGCCGCGGTAAAAGCGCTCAAAAATAAACGGGATATCCTCCTCACTCATTCCGAGTCCTTCATCTTCAATCATGAATCCGACATAATCATCCCGCTCCGACAGTACAGACAGAGTGACTCTTTTTCCTTCCGGCGTATATTTAAGCGCATTGTTCAGCACATTTGTTAAAATTTGCACCAGTTTGTCCTTATCTGCCTTGATCCATTCTTCTTGCAGAGGTTCCAACATGTTCAATTCCACCCCTTTTTCATAAAAGAGCGGCTCAAATCGATCACGAAGTCCTGTTAAAATATTTCCTGCTTCTAAGTCAACCTTATTCAGCTTCGCCTGCGGATTCTCAGCAGCCAACAGCTTCTCTAACTCATTGACAAGACGCACGAGTCTCATGAGCTCTTCGTGGCTTGCCTGAAGGCGCTGCGGTGTCGGCTCCCAAATCCCATCCTGGAAGGCTTCAATTTGGCTGCGCAGTGTCGCAAGCGGCGTCCGCAGCTCGTGGGCCAAATCTCCGGTAAACTGTTTCCGGAGCATCTCTTCCTTTGAAAGCGATTCAGCCAGCTTGTTAAACGAAACCGCGAGCTCCTTTACTTCCGAAGGAAGTCCCGTTAAAGGAATCCGGATGTCTAAGTTATGTTGCCTCAGCTCTTTTGTTGCAAAGGAAAGCTTCTTTAAACCAGATGTTAATTTTTTCGAAAAAATCATACTGAAGAGAATCGCCAGGATGACCGTTAAAATAACAGCACCATAGATATAGAACTGAATGGTTTGCAGAAATGTGTATTCATCATTAATTAACCCTTCTGGATAGATCGAGGTTAATTTTCCGATCACCTGTTTATCGACCTTAAGAGTATAGGATTTTGAGCTCCACTCTTCTCCGTTTGTTACCGGTTCCGTCAGCCCCAGGCTGTTCATCATTCCGCGAATCCGTGAGGAATCCATTTGCAAATGATTCATATTATCATATAGCTGGAAATAGAGTTGCTCCGTCATCGCATACTCGTGCAAGATTTCATTAACCTGCTCGCTTGAAAAACTCCCGTTTGCTTTATAGCTTTTTTCAATTTCTGTGATGACACGATCGACCTTTTTTTCACGATTATGGTCCAAATAGCTCTTAAAGCTGGACTCAAAACCGTACTGGATAAAGAAGCTTACCGCTAAAATTCCAATCAAAGAAACGATTAAAAAGTAGAAAAGAATTTTAGACCGGAGCGTTTGCAGCATTAGCAACCCCTCCGAACTTATAGCCCATGCCAAAAACGGTCAGGATAAAAGATGGCTGTCTTGAATCCAATTCGATTTTTTTGCGAAGGTTTTTTATATGTGTATCGACACTTCGTTCATATCCCTCATAATACATACCTTCATCCTGAATTTTTTCGAGCAGATCCAAGCGGCTGTAGACACGCCCCGGGTTCATTGCCATATTCGTCAAAAGTTTATATTCGATCGGCGTTAAGTTAATAAATTGCCCGTTTACAAGCACTTCTTTTTTCTCTAAATCAATCGTCAGCTGGCCGCCATTAAATTCAAGCCGGTCGATTTTCTCTGTTTTCTTCGTCCGTCTTAAAATAGCCTGGACCCGGACAACAACCTCGCGCGGGCTGAACGGCTTCGAGACATAATCATCTGCTCCCATGACAATTCCGTTAATGCGGTCGTCCTCAGAGGATTTCGCCGTTAACATCAGGATCGGCAAGTCCGACTCTTTTCTGACGAGACGGCACACCTCTTCTCCGGAAATATCCGGCAGCATTAAGTCAAGAATCATCAAATCCGGATTGACGCTTTTCACTTTTTTTAATGCATCTATGCCATTATCGGCCGTATGAATTTCATATCCTTCCCTTATAAGGTAGGCCTCAAGGACTTCAATAATCCTTTTTTCATCATCGACGATTAAAATTTTCTGCATTTAGACCACTCCTCAAAACTACTATATCACTCTCTATATTCACTTTTTTCTTCTTCACAAAATTCCCACAAGTTCTTCATAACATCTTCAATCTTTCGCAGTATGATTCCCTTGTAAGAAAGATCGGAGAGAGAAATTTCTTCAAACTCCGCTCATTTATTTTTTCAGGATAAGGTTTGACCACTTGCTCAGCCTTTAATAACCTCCATAATAATATATATTTTAACTGGTGCCGGTGCGATTGGGCACCTCTTTTTTTTGGAAAAAAGATAGGATTGCGTATTTTTATATAGTATTCTAAGAAAAGCGTAAGCGCCTTGCCCAGCCCCGATGGTCAAATGTTCTTCGGCAAAAAAAGTCCGTACTTTGACTTTTTTCGCCGAAGGTTATTTGACCCTGAGGGGCTAGGCGCTGAAGCTGGACATTTCTCAAAGTCCAAACTTATTCCTAATTTTTATAAAAAAGGAGGCTTGAGCTGCATGAATAAAATTTCTATTAAAATTGGCCTGCTGTTTTTTGCTGCGATTTTTTTGCTTGAGTCGATTTCTATGTATTTTTTGCACGATAACATTATTCATTCACGCGTACATGATGAGCTGTCCTCTCTGCAAACGCGCGGGAACAACCACAGGGAAATTCTTGAAGCTTCCTTTTATAAAGAGACCATCAAACATATTGCACTGATGGAATCGCAGACAGATACACAAGTAATCTTAACGGACCAGCGGGGCAGCATTATCATGTCCTCGAATACAATTGTTCCGGAAATAAGGGCGATCATTAGATCCACCCCCAAAAAAGTGCCTTATGATGGAATGATTTTAGAAGATGACTGGCAAAATGAAAGCTACATTGCTTCCGTCAGCCCGATCAAAGTTGGCGGCAAAATAAAAGGCTACGTTTATATGTTTCAAAACACGCAAAAGATCAAGGAGCTTATATCCGGGTTGAACCGCCACTTTTTGTTAGCGGGAGCCCTTTCTCTTCTATTTATGTTTATCATTATAATTGTCCTTACAAGGGTGGTTACCCATCCGTTGATTGAAATGAGCAAAGCAACCAAACGAATCAGCAAAGGCGATTATTCGGTGTCATTACCGAAACTGGCAAAAGATGAGATAGGCGACCTTGGGGAATCGATTAAAGTCTTAGCCGATGATTTGGCGATGATTAAAAGAGAGCGAAATGAGTTTCTCGCCAGCATTTCCCATGAACTGCGCACCCCCTTGACCTATATTAAGGGGTATGCGGATATTGCCCGCCGCGATGGTACAACGGAAGAGGACAGGAACAAATACTTAGGAATTATTTTTGAGGAGTCTGCCAAGCTCACAAAGCTTGTCATTGAATTATTCAATCTCGCCAGGATGGATGAAAATAATTTTTCAATTGAAAAAGAATCGGTCGAACTTCTTCCCTATTTTCAAGTCATCATTGAAAAAGTTTCGCTCGCGATGCGGGAAAACGATATGGATGTAGTACTCCATTGTCCGGCTGGCCTTACCGCCCGTGTCGATCCGGTCCGTTTTGAGCAAGTGATTGTGAATCTCTTAGATAACGCCCGAAAATATTCCGATCCTCATACAACCATTACGATCGGGGTACAGGAGTCAGCTGGAAAGGTACAGATAAAAATCAAGGATCAGGGAAAAGGAATTCCAGTAGAAGATCTGCCAAGGATATTTGACCGCTTTTACCGAGTTGATAAATCCCGGACGCGGGCTCTGGGCGGAACGGGCTTAGGTTTGGCAATAGTCAAACAGCTCGTCGAGGCCCATGGAGGAACGATTACAGTAACAAGCTCACCATCCGAAGGCACAACATTTGAAATGATTATTTAATTAAAAACCTATCAGAATCCACGTTAAAGGGTTCCGTTTTCGGGTGTTTTCTTATTAAAAAACATAGGCTGTTTTCGTAAAGATTGTTGTTTTTCTTAAAGGATAAATTTTGTCTTTTACCTTTTAGAATTCTTATTCGGACTTGGTTCCCTTTGAATTCACCCATGCAGTCAAAAGTTTGCCTACCTTGGACATCCCAATGCAAAAAGGAGGGCTCATGTCCAAAGTTTGAGTATCTTCGGACACCAGAGCGATAAAATCGATAAAAAACTGCTGATTTCCGCATCTAGGATCAAGAGGATCCGGTTAAGCACCCGCTCTGATAAATAGTCGGAAAAATTCCGTTTATTTAGTAATTCTTATTAAAAAAAGCTTAAATAGACGGAGAAATTCCGCCTATT
>CAZAEW010000044.1:15323-33394 GCA_964484065.1 uncultured Bacillus sp. | reverse complement strand
TATGACACCACAAGCCAAAAAAGAGGCCCTAACACTAGGTGTAGTGGTTTGGGAGAGGAGTAAACTAATGATTGAACTTGATAGGAAGCGAATTGAAGTAAAATCATTTAATAAACTTAACAATATAGTCGTTTAAGAATTGTATCGGTTAATGCAAAAAAAAGTAAAACTTATACACATAGCCTAGTAACTAAACGGATGCATTAATGATAAGGAATAACCTTAGAAAGTAAAAAATGGCGTAGAAAACTGTTTTAACAGTTTACACGCCATTTTTTATTACCTTTTATATGAATCAAATAAAGAAGGCAAACTATATTTTTGTCACAAAACTGTAAAATATACCAATATACTTATTTAAGATAAAGAATAGTTCTAATTTGGGAAATAATTTCGATTTTTTAAATATTTATTTCTGTTATATATCTATTTACTTTTCATTTATTACCATTTTTTTGTTAATCCTATTTATTTTTTTATAATTATTTATTCATCTTATTTATATTTTTCATCAAAAATATTTTTTTAAAAAAATAAATAAATAATAAAATTCATTGAAAAAATTTACTGAAAGTTGATATATCAATATATATCCTTCCTAAATTATTAATATTTTTATATTGAAGTTTTATTTAAATAATACTAGATTATAATTACATAAAGATTCAACCAATTCTGAGATTTCTATTAGTGGTCATGGAAATTATTTAAAGTACCGATTGAGGAACAGAGAGTGGTTAAAGGAGGAGAAAAGATGGGTTTCGGGAAAGATAAAAAATTGTTATCGAATTGGGGAATTGGTCCCTTTGATACTGTTTATATTGAGCATACAAAATTAGATTTCATTTTAGTATTCCCAGAATCGTGGGAGAAATTAGGCCGAATTTGGTTAACTATTATGCTAGATGGTTACTCAAAAAAAGTCTTATCTTTTAATTTAACTTTTGATCCTCCAAGTTATGATTCTTATTTGATGGTTATACGAGAACTAGTTAGAAAGTTCAAAAGAATTCCTAACAAAATAATTACTGTCGATAATCATCGTAATAATAATGTTAATTTAGGCAAACTTGTAACCGATTTTAACATTACTTGGTATGAAAAAAGCGGATATAGAAAAGCGGTAATTGAGAGGCTGTTTGACTCTATGGAAACCACCATAAAAGACAACTTAATAAAAAGTAATCCGCACAAAATTAATTTTAATAAAAATATTGGGGGTTGCACACTAGAAACTCTATACAATTCATTAGATACCTATCTGTATGAAATTTACAATAATACACATCAAGAAACTCTAGGGACAATTCCATTATCATTATTTAATCAAGGTTTAGAGTTACTGGGTCACGAATCTAAGACAGTTATTAATGAACCCGATTTTTATTTATTGACTTTACCGTCGACTAAAAAAGGCACTGCTAGAATTCAATCTGACGATAATGGAGTAACCATAAACACTATTAAGTATTGGAATGATCTATTTAAAAATCCAAAGTATTGGGGGAAGGAGGTACCAGTAAAATATGACCCAAGCAATATCGGGGTTGCTTTTGCCTGCATCGATAATGAATGGGTAACTCTTTATTCTAATTATTATGAATTGCTTAAAGACTTACCTGAAAGAAAAGTACAAATATGGTCTGAGCAATTAAAAAGAAATTTAAGTATTAAAAACAAAAATATAAATAAATAAAGATTCAGTTAAATAAAACTTAGCAAATTTGGCTGAACAAAAACTAGATCTGAATAATGGGAAAAATTATTAATTAGGTATCTTAAATAGAATAAGTGAGTGAGTTGATATGAAATTAGGTATTTTGAAAATAAAGGATTACCGCATTCTCATTTACAAAAACAAAAATGATGGTAGAGTCGGAATATTGAAATGGTGGTCATTTAATTGTATTAGAGAAGCCTTAATAAACGATATGGACAATATAACTTTTGACTTGTTGCTCAAGTATGAACCTACTATCAAAAAAGAACCCATAAATATTTTATCTAAATGTTTAATTCTTTAATTGGCTGATTCCAATAAATATATAACCTGATTTTGAATCAAGAAACTAGGTAGGGGTATGGTCCAACATAAGTTAATTTTATGGTAGATTTAAATCCGCTATTAGAAATAAAAGCCTTTTACCCTCACCTGTATGAGGCCCACTGGCAGCTTTTATTTTATTAATGGTATTTAATTTTATTATTTGTTTTACTTGTAAATTCTTTTTAAATGCAAGCTGGTAGGAAGTCAAATAGGTGCGGTAGAAGCTAATAAAGCTTGAGAATGTAACTTCTTCTCCAACACTCGTTAATTTGCCAGTTCTTATCCAATAATTAATATCACTCTTTTTTACTCCCAGAATAAAAATCAAATTTCTGATTGATATTTTTCCGATTATTTTTGCTTCTTCGATTAGGATTTTTTCTGTGAAATAGTAACATTGTTGACGGGATATTAACGATTTTCCAAATACATCATCATTTAGGATATAATTTAAATCTCCGTTAATCATCCCTTTAACAATATGATGTGCTTGTTCCGGACCAATCCACTGAAAAGCATTATTTAACGAGATTTTATCTAAAATTTGATGATTGTATTGTTTTAATCTATTCATTAAGTTTTCAATTGAATGTTTTGATATGCCCCAGGCACTGACTGATCCAGTACGAAATTGATAAACATCATCAAGTATCTCATTAGAAAGAATTGAATAAGTGGCTTTTGAACTGGTCTGCCAAAATTCTCGAATTTCTTCTTTTGTTATGAGTGTTTTTAATTTCTCTAACCAGTTCTGCACTTCATTTGCATAAACTAAAGAAATTTCAGATATATGTAAAAAACATTTATAACTACTAAGGGAATTTTCATTTATTGCTACTTCTTTATAACGTGAAATTAAACTTTTTGCTTCATCCATTCTTAATAAGCGATTAGACGGTCCAACATTCAATAAAAAAGTTTGTAGAAACCTAGTAAACTCAGATGAAATATTATCAAGAGATGTATTTACTAATGGCTTTATTCCTCTTATAAAAAACAATTCTAGTTTTCTTTCATCGTATTTATATGAATTCTCAAGTATCTCGTGGTAGGAATAGGGCCAATCTTGTAGCACTGAATAAGCTAAACAATATAGGACTATTGACTGTGAAACTGATCTGGATTTTTTTAATCTTGTGCGGGCGTGTGCGGAACCATCATATGAAAATCCATCTACAGAATTAATGTCACCATTATTTACAATAAGCGGAATCCACGTTGCAAAAAATTCTAAAGCTTTAAAAAAAGTACTGGATGAGTTAATCCACTCATTACACTTGAGATCAGTACCATTATAAAAATAGTGATTTAGAAATGTTTGATAATTCCTACAATCCTCTGTTTTAACATCTTTAGCCTCCAATTGGTTTATACACTGACCACAAAGGCACTCACCTGAAATCACCATTTTTGTAGTTAAGTCTCTATTACAATTATGGCAGCTATCAACTAAATACTTGTTATGTTTTACGCAACATATGGATTGACTTAGACACCAATCTGTACGGATGAATGGAGAGTCGATTAAACAAAGAGGACAAATTTTTATTGTTCTATAGATAAACCACGGATTTTTAATCAAATCAGAAAAAGGTAATCCTAACCGATTTTGGTGATAGTGAAAGGTCATTTTATGAGCTTCATTTTCATTAATACCAAGAAACATACCAATTTTATCCAACGACGGTTGCTGTATCCAATCTAGGGCTGAAACCTTGATATTTGTTTTAGTAGTTTCATTTAGAAGGTCCATAATCCAATTCAAATTATCCATATAGTTTGCTTTAGCTGTTCTATAGATAAAACTACTTAAAGTCTCATTCTCATATGGAAGTATTTTGATCAAAAGCATTTAATACCCCTCCCTTTTTATAACATTATTAACAAAATATCTAAAAGATAAACTGAGAGGATGGTAGGGAATGAAAAAACCAGCAAGAAAAATTAGGCCCCAAAAAAACCTTCATAGTTATCGCGGCAAGAGATCGAGTCAGTTAAACAGAAACTCAATTAGGTGGGAAAGTCTTTTGGAAAAAGACTATATAAAAATTTTAGAATTTGATCCCTGTGTGATTTCCTATGAATCTCAACCGATTCAAATAAAATATCATTTTGAAGGTAAGGAAAGGCACTACTTTCCTGACTTTAAAGTTATTACTGATACTTATGAAACCTACTTAATTGAGGTAAAGCCCTATAAAGAAGTAAATAAAAAAGAGAATGTTGTTAAATTTGCAGCGGCAAGACTTTATTGTAAGCAGCAAAATTGGAAATTCGAAGTTTTTTCGGAACAACAAATTAGACAAGGTTTTTTATTGGATAATATTGGGAAGTTAAGGAAATATAAGTTTGAATATACGGACCCGATGAGTATTAAAAACCTGGAGACATTATTAAAAGTAAAATTACCTTGTAAAATAAAAGAATTAAAGAAAATTGCAGTTGTTGATATGAGTTCCTCTAAGTTCTATTTGAACTTATATTATCTGATTTCCAAACATAGAGTAAAGGTAGACCTTATAAATCAGAGTTTGAACGATGAGTGTTTATTAGGTTAATAATTTGGAGGGTAGTATGTTCTTATTTAACCCTGAACAGAAGTTTTTACTAAATGATACAGAGTTTTTGGTAAGAAGGTATGTAGATAGGGACAATATTGAAGTCGAAAACTTAAGCTATAAAAAAATAGAATTATGGAGTAAAAATATACTACTTGAAAAATGGACGACTGGAGAATTAGTTTTTAAATCTCAAATTAACGACGAAGACAAAGTAAAATTTTCAAAGGAATTCAAAGATTTTCCGCTTAAAGATCGTTTAGATGCTAAGCATCGTTATAAAATATTAGAGCCTGTAATAAGTGGTGAAATCTTGCCTGGAGAGACAAAAAAATATATAAAAAGTATTGGTATTAGTAATGGTGCATTTTATAAGTATAAAAGTAAATGGGATACTTTCAGAGATATTAGAGCTTTGTTACCTTATAAACGTGGCCCTAAAAAAACGAGAGGGAAGTTTGATGAAATATATAAAATGACTGATCAACTAATGAATGAATGGTATTATAAGGGGCCAAAATATACAGCAATACAATTAATTGCTGAGTTGAAAAACAGAATAAATGATGAAAATGAATATCGTCCTGAAAATCCACTTCCGAAAATTGTGGAATCAAGTGAGGAAAATCAATTTCCCACTATTTCGCAATCAACCATAAGGAGATACATCAAAAAATTAGTAGATCAGTATAAGCTCGATAAAATTCACTATGGTCCAGTAGAAGCAAATTTAAGGAAAAAAGGTTCTTCCAAAGAAGTCCAAGTGTCACGACCCTTACAGCGGGTAGAAATTGACTGGACACCGGTTGACGTTATGCTAGTTAATCCAAAAACAAATAAAGCTGATAGACCGAATTTGATTTTAGCAATGGATAAATTTACCGGTCATCCACTTGGGTTTCATTTATCTTTTGAGGAAGTAGATTCGGCTGTCCTTAAACAATGTTTACTTCACGTAATTGTACCAAAAAAATATTTAGGAGAACTTTATCCACTAGTCAAAAATGAATGGATTACTTATGGAATTCCAGAAGAAATTGTTGTAGACAATGCTGCCGTTAATGATTCCTATGACTTTGAAGAAGCTTGTTTACAATTAGATATTGATATTCATTTTACTGGTGTTGGTTCTGGAAATCAAAAGGGAATGGTTGAAAGAGCCTTTAGGTCTTTAAATTCTTTCTATATTCATAGCTTAGAGGGCACTACCTTTTCGAATACTTTCGAAAAGGGTCAGTATGATTCAGAAGGTAAGGCTTGTATCACACTAGATACATTTAGACATATGACACATATTGCACTAATTGATATTATGGCTCAAAAGTATAATAAAAATAAAGCTGCTACTCCTGTCCAACTTTGGAATAATGCTTTAGAAGAAAACCCTTATCTTTCTCAACCGCTTACTCAATCAATACTAGATCTTAAAATAATCTTGATGACTGGCATTAATAATAGGAAAATTACTAATAAAGGGATTGTTATAAAGGGTCAAGCTTACATTAGTGATGAATTGATGGAGTTAAAGAGAAAATTGGAAAAGGAATATGGGCGTTCAGCAAATCTACGTGTCAGATTTGATAGTAACGATATGAGATCTATATATGTATACGATGAATTCAAACAAAGATATATCGAGGCTAAGACTAAAGAAATACAAGGTATTGAAATGGATTCGTCACGACCAATTGAATATTATGATTTGCAGTTAGCATTAACATTATCCAAAAACCCTGATGAAGAGAAAGAATTAAGTTCTAGAGGTAAGGCATTTAGAAATATAAAGGAATTAGAACAATTAGATAAAAATGCAGCAAGGAAAAAGACTGATGCTAAAGAGGATGAGTCAAAAACTACTAGTTCAAATATTAAAGGAATTGCAGTAGCAGGAGTTCCTAATGCGGAGCTTGTTCAAGGAGATGAGGGGGAGATAAGAATAGATGCCTCAATGCAACAGGAACAAGTAGATAAAAATACAACTCAATACAGGGGGAAAGTACCTAATAAAACACAAACCGGCAGGGAAAAAGGACAAAGTAAAAAAGATAATAATAAGGAGCTAACAGTAGTAATGCCTTTTGATTTCGACATTGGAGAATTACAAATCTATGAGACATCTGTAATAAAGGGGGATTATAAGGATGGTAAATGATAATTTTATACAACTGAATGGTCATCCAGCTAATTTGGAAGATGTTAAGCAACGAAGGGAAGCCATTAAAGAAACTATTGTTTATTACCCTCTGTATAAAGAATTATTATCCTCAGTTGAAGAACATTACTATTTTAACAAAGATTCGGTAGAACCAGAAGGACTATTTATAAAAGGAAGCACAGGTGTAGGAAAATCAACAATGTTAAAGGAGTTTGCTCGGAAGTTTCCACCATTCGAAGAAAATGGAATAACAAAAACCCCAGTATTTTATACAAAGGTTCCTGTAGGGGCAAGACCAACATCACTTGCTTCTGCCTTCCTAGAATTTTTAGGTGACCCAGTAAGTGATAAAGGTAATTTACCTAGTAGGACTAAAAGATTAAAGAAACTTATTAAAGATTGTGAGGTTCAAATGGTTATTATAGATGAATTTCAGCATCTTATTGATAAGGACACAACTCACGTTTTACAAACAGCATCAGATTGGGTGAAAGATTTCCTTGATGATATTCATAAACCCATCGTCCTTTGTGGGATGCCAGATTCTGAACGCATTTTTCATTATAACCCACAATTAGGAAGGCGATTTAGTAATAGGCATGAATTATCTAGTTTTCAATTCGCTACTAAAGAACAACAAAATGAATTCCGATCTTTTCTACTTAATTTAGATCTGAAATTACCATTTTCTTCTCCTTCCAACCTAGCTAGTTCTGATCTCTCAGCTAAAATTTTTTATGCCACTCATGGTATTCAATACTATATAAAAGAACTTATTAAGGAAGCAACGGTTATTTCAGCTAAAAGAGGCCTTGATTTTATTGATGAGGAATCATTAGATATAGCATATGATGGAATCAGTATTTCAAATCGTCCATTTGCAAAAAATCCTTTTAAGATTGAGGAGTTTAATTTGGCATTGGAGATTAATGAGGAGAAAAGAAAATCTGAAAACGAAAATAGTTGAGCGAATAAACATTGTTGCTAATACTAAGTAAGTTTTTCACTTTTTAAAGTAAAAAAACCAACTAGGTTTAGATTTTCGAACTTTTAAATAAGTCCAGATTATAGAGGTTAAAATTTACAGACATCATTGGTATTTGTAAAATAAATTAATAAACCTGGAACGACCCAGCCTTGATGGTTTGGGTTTACTTTTGTTTGAACTATAAATATTATTGTTTAAGTACTCTAGAGGATATACACTGCACCAATTTTGCGTGATAAAATTCTATTCCAAGAAATTATGGAAATTTTAGCTGCTGAATAACTTTCTAGTACTTAACTCCACGAAATTATGGTATTTTTTATTAATAAAAATGTTCATTTATCAAGTTCCTGATTCCACGAAATTATGAAAGCTCATAGAAAAAAAGAGCAGAATCTGCTCTTTTTTTTTGTGGCAAAGGGGAGGAGCTGCGCAAGATTCATGTTGTTTTTAACCAGCCAAAGCGAGGAACAGAATCTTCTTATTTGAAAGGGTTTACCTTGGCCCCGCACACACCTCCTTTATTATGTTGGTGTATTGCTCCTATTTGTTTTATTTTCATACATGGGTTTTGGGAAGTGCCCCATGTATGTTTTTGCATAAATCCGCATTTTGGCGGAAAAATTTCACTTTTTACTAATAAAAAAGTCCTAATTCTCCGATATAATAGATAGTAGAAAAGAAACGTTGGAAGGTGGAACTGCTGGCAATAAAAGCTGACATCTTGAGAATGTACAACACGTAAAGTTATTATTCCATCTTTAAAGTTTTTGGATTTACATCTTGAAAGATTCATAGGGGGAATAATTTTGGAAGCCATCAAAGAAATGAACCTAGGCGTGCTTAGAACAAAAAACTTTTTAATGTTTATTGTTTTCTCTATTTCCATTATTGCTGATGAAATTTTTGGATTCGTCAGCCATGGAGGCATGGTCAGACAGGTCGTGCTTGGCAGTGAATTAGTAGCATTTATCGGTCTATTTTTTATCCTGCAAAAAATTGTAAACAAAGAAAGTCTGTTTCCATATCTAAGTGTCATTTTAATTTATTGCAGTACGATTATTTTAATTTTGCTGGAGGGCGGTAATTCAGCAAACTATCAAATGATCGCTTTCTTGCAGGTGTACTCGATCATCCAGTTATCTGTTACGATCTTTGCGCTGGGAACTTCGTTAGGAATTGTCGCAGTTATTCTCAACTTTTTTTGGGCGGTTGATCCTGCAACGAAACTTGCCTTTCCATCGGCATTAATGACGTTTGTCTTAACAGCGCTTGCCCTGTTCACATTAGTAAGAATCAATGGAACGCAAAAAGAAAAAATAGAGGCATTGCTGATTGAATCAGAAGAAAGTGCCAATGAAAAGGAAACGCAAAAAGAAGTGCTTGAAAAAGAAGTGACTCAAATGGTTGATACGATTAACGACATCAACCAGCAGGTTCAAAATAACAGCGGCTCTCAAATGGAAATGAAGGTAGCGGTTCAAGAAGTCGCCGCCGGCAGCCAAACGCAAAATGATCAAGTTGCAATCATTTCCGAAAATGTCCGTTCCACTGTGCTTGCGATGGAAAAAATGGGTCAGGTTACGAATGAACTTTACAAAGATACCGAAGTAGCCAACGGAATTACGAAAAACGGGGAAGAAAAAATCCTCGACCTGCAAAAGAGCATGGATGAGCTAAAAGAAATGATCAGCGCCGTTAATGATGTGTTTGCTCATTTGACCAATAAAATCCATGAAACAAATGCTTATGCAGATACGATTAAAGAAATTACATCGCAGACCAACCTGCTGGCACTGAATGCAAGTATAGAGGCAGCAAGGGCAGGCGAAGCCGGGAAAGGATTTTCCGTCGTCGCAGAGGAAATCCGCAAGCTCGCAGAAACAACTAAACGGACGACAGAGAATATTACCTCGAACCTTTCTGAGGTTAACCAAACAAATGCATTGGCGGTTGATAAAATTAACCAAAGCTCAGAAAAGTTTAAACTTAGTGCCGATACAACCGTTAAGGTAGCTGACTATTTTTCACAATTAAACCAAACGGTGGGTGCATTAAATAATAAGTTCGTAAGCTTTGAGGAGCTTGTGGAAGACATAAAATTAAAATCCAATCATGTTGAATTGTCTACGAGCGAGCTGGCAGCAGTTATAGAAGAAGCATCAGCCGGCCTGCAGGAGATGAGCGCAACCATTGAAACGATCAGTGAAGACAATCTTCAGATTGCTAATAACATTAAAGAGTTATCAAACAGCGCCGAAAAAATCAAAACCGCTTTTCGTGTTGAGGCACAATAATCAAATGTCGTTAAAAAAAAGAATCCCAGCTGGGGGTTCTTTTTTTTGTGGGTCATATTTCCCGGGACATATTGTGATCTTCAATTATTTTCACCTGGAAAATCAGCTGCTTTGTGGCAAAATACGTTTTTTAATTCTACAAATTTTTTAAGGGGATTCCACAAAAATCACATTTGTACTAAAAAAAATCAACAGGAACTGGCTCCTTTTATATTATTTTGCTAAAGCTTGGGGAATCATTTGACATTCAAACCTGTATTTGAATATGATATATTCAAACGACCATTTGAATGAGAAAGAGGGCCGTACTGTGAAAGAACAAGATGTTTGTGAAATTACATGTGTTAACAGTCCAAAAGTGGACTATGTACAGCAGCAGCTTGAAAAAGGAAATATCCTTGAAGTGACAAAACTTTTTAAAGCATTGTCGGACGAAACAAGAATGAAAATTGCCTACGCTTTAACGATCGAAAACGAATTATGCGTTTGTGATGTAGCGAGTATTGTCGGCGCGACCACAGCAACGGCATCCCATCATTTGCGCCATCTGAAAAGCATCGGGCTTGCCAAATACCGGAAAGAAGGAAAGCTTGTTTATTATTCCCTTGATGATGATCATGTTAAACGATTAATTCAAATTGCCTATGAGCATGCGGAAGAGGTGAATATGCGTGGATAATGCTGCTGAAAAACATGTCTACCGCGTTCAAGGCTTCACCTGAGCAAGCTGTGCCCAAAAGTTCGAAAAGAACGTACAGCGCCTGGAAGGCGTTGCAGATGCAAGTGTTAATTTTGCTGCGGCAAAGCTAACTGTTTACGGAAAAACAACAATTGCCGAACTGGAAAAGGCGGGTGCGTTTGAAAACCTTGTTCTTGTTCCGGAAAAAGAAAAACAGGTGCCGATGCCCAAACTATCTTTTTTGAAAAAGTATTCTTTGCTTGGCATTTCAACGATTCTGCTCATCCTTGGCTATTTTGCAGGAGAAAAAAACATTCCGGTAATTGTCCTGTTTGCTTCAGCCATTCTCCTCGGCGGGTATCGACTTTTTAAAACAGGACTGCAGAACTTGATTCATCTAGACTTTGATATGAAAACACTGATGACGATTGCCATTATTGGCGCTGCTTTGATCGGCCAATGGAGTGAGGGAGCGGTGGTTGTTATTCTATTTGCAATCAGTGAAGTCCTTGAAAGTTACTCTATGGACAAAGCGAGAGCCTCGATCCGGTCCCTGATAGAACTGTCGCCAAAAGATGCTGTTATTATCCGTAACGGGCTGGAAATGACGGTTCCGGTTGAAGAAATACGAATCGACGATACGATGATCGTCAAGCCGGGCCAAATGATTGCAATGGACGGGGTTATTATTGAAGGTTCATCGACGGTAAATCAGGCGGCAATTACCGGCGAATCCGTACCAGCCGCAAAAACTGCAGGCGACACCGTTTTTGCCGGAACCATGAATGAAAACGGCTATATAAAAGTGGACGTTACCAAACTGGCTGAAGATACGACGATTGCAAAAATCATTCATTTAGTTGAGGAAGCCCAAGCGGAAAAAGCTCCTTCACAAACGTTTGTAGACCGTTTCGCCAAGTACTATACACCGCTTATTATTGCTATTGCCTTTTTCGTAGCCGTCATACCGCCGCTGCTGTTTTCTGGAGATTGGAGTGAATGGGTCTACCAAGGGCTTGCAGTGCTTGTTGTCGGCTGTCCGTGTGCACTGGTGATTTCTACTCCCGTTTCGATTGTGACGGCAATCGGTTCGGCAGCGCGCCATGGCGTCTTGATTAAAGGCGGCAACTATCTTGAGGTGACCGGTTCCCTTAAAGCCATAGCTTTTGACAAAACGGGTACTTTAACAAAAGGAGTTCCCGCCGTCACCGATTTTATCAACTATAGTAAACTTGCTCGTGATGAAGAGCTGCTGGCAATTGCTGCTGCACTCGAAACCCGTTCCCAGCATCCTCTTGCCAATGCCATTTTAAAAAAGGCAGGAACTTGCCGGGAACTTCAAGTCGATGATTTTACCTCTATTGCTGGGAAAGGAATTAGCGGAAAAATAAACGGGCGCCGTTATATCATTGGAAATGAAAAACTGTTTGCTGATATTCCTGAAGAAATTTCGAGTAAGTTAAATGAACTGCAGGATCATGGGAAAACGGTCATGATTCTTGGGGAGGAAACGGAAATTGCCGCTCTGATCGCTGCTGCGGATGAGGTTCGTGAAGAGAGCAGAACGGTCATCGAGCAGCTTCATAAACTGGGGATTAAGCAAACAATTATGCTTACAGGAGATAACCCTGCAACTGCAAGGGCAATTGGGGAGCACGTGAAAGTTACCGAAGTCCAGGCAGAGCTGCTGCCGGAGGAAAAATTAGCAGTCATTAAGAGGTTGAATAGTCAATTCGGAAAAGTCGGGATGGTCGGCGATGGGGTCAACGATGCCCCAGCTCTTGCTTCTGCATCCGTGGGGATTGCGATGGGCGGAGCAGGAACTGATGCAGCCCTAGAAACAGCCGATATTGCCTTAATGAAAGATGATCTCACAAAGCTGCCGTATACCATCAAGCTAAGCCGAAAAGCGTTGCGAATCATCAAACAAAATATCAGCTTTTCGCTTTGTATTAAATTATTGGCTCTCTTGCTCGTCATACCAGGCTGGCTGACCTTATGGATCGCCATTTTTGCCGATATGGGCACGACGTTGCTTGTAACCTTGAATGGGTTAAGATTGTTAAAAGTAAAAGAATAATTCCTAGGGAAGGTTACAAAGCTTTTAATAACCGCTTTGCAAATCAGTAATGCAATTTACAATACCCAAAATGAGGATCGGTGCCCGAACCGGAATGAAAAAGGTGCTACGGGTCATCGAGAAAGCCGATCGGTGCCCGAGCCAGATAAAAAAACGAGGTTATGGTCATCGAGAAAGCCGATCGGTGCCCGAGCCAGATAAAAAAACGAGGTTATGGTCATCGAGAAGCCGGATCAATGCCCGAGCCGGATAAAAAAATGAGGTTACGGTCAACGAGAAAGCCGATCGGTGCCCTAAGCGGATAAAAAGATAAGGTTACGGTCAACGAGAAAGCTGATCGGTGCCCGAGCCAGATAAAAAAACGAGGTTATGGTCATCGAGAAGCCGGATCAATGCCCGAGCCGGATAAAAAAATGAGGTTACGGTCATCAAGATGCTTGATCAGTGCCCAAACATGAATAAAAAGAGCACTTACGGTCATCGAGAAGGTCCTTTATAAACACAGTTTAAATTAGTAATGATTATTTATAGAATAAAGAAATAGAAATTATTTGGAGAGGATGGTTTTTATGGGCCACCATCATCATTCCGGCCACTCTCATGGCCACTCCCACAGCCATTCCCATACAGGCAATAAAAAAGCGTTATTCAGTTCTTTTCTATTGATAACGATTTTTATGGTAGTGGAAGTCATCGGGGGGATTGTGACCAATAGTCTGGCGCTTTTGTCGGATGCCGGTCATATGCTGAGTGACGCCGCTTCGCTCGGCCTCAGTTTTTTTGCATTAAAGCTGGGCGAGCGGGAGGTTTCGTTAAGTAAAACGTATGGATATAAGCGTTTTGAGATCATTGCCGCTGCCATCAATGGGATCACCTTAGGAGCGGTTGCATTGTTAATCTTTTATGAAGCGATTCAGCGCTTTTTTGCTCCTCCTGAGGTACAGAGCAAGGGGATGCTGATCATTTCAACGCTTGGTCTCGCCGTCAACATTCTTGCCTTCTTGATTTTGATGAAGGGCGATAAAGAAGAAAATTTGAATGTAAAAAGCGCATTTTTACACGTGCTTGGAGATTTGCTCGGGTCTGTCGGAGCCATTATTGCGGCATTGCTGATTCTTTTTTTCGGATGGGAACTCGCTGACCCGATTGCCAGTGTAATTGTTGCGTCCCTCATAACCGTAAGCGGCTGGCGTGTTTTGAAGGAATCATTTCAAATCTTAATGGAAGGAGCCCCAGCACAGATTGACTTAACGCTGGTAAAAGAGGCTCTGTGCAAGATTCCAATGGTGATAGAGGTACATGATCTCCACGTTTGGACGATTTCCTCCGGCTATCCTGTGCTAAGCTGCCATATTACCATGAACGATGAAGGCGTTCATGATAATATTTTGCTGCAGTCGCAAAAAATTCTTCATGATCAATTTGCGATTGAACATAGTACGATTCAGGTTGAAAAGTTAGCCCATGGCTGTCCAAGTCCGCACGGAACTTGCAATTAAATAGTTGCTTTTTTGAAATAAAATTTCTAGAATGAGCTTACAGGAAAGAGGTGGACCTAAGAATGATTCAATTGATGGCAGCTTTATTTTTGCCCGGATTGTTTGTTGTTCTGTTCTCACGCATCACCTACAATCGGGTCATTGGTCTCATCTTAATGGTTGCCTTGATCACTGCCTCCGTTTATAAAGGATATACCCATACATGGCCGGTTATCATTACAGATGCTTTTTCTCTGACAGCCGGATTTTGGCTTGCTGCCGCCTTGAAAAAAAGAACGGTAAAAAAAAGCTAAGCACCTGGATTATCAAGCTTGCTGAAAGATCAGCAGGCTTTTTTGCACCCTGTTGAATATAAAAAACGAATATTCGTTCGCATATTATTGGTTTGTTTTGGGGTGTTTGTGGTAGAATGATAAAGAGATTTATTCGGTGAAGACCCTATGGGGGCAGACACATTGTCCTTTAAAAAATATGAAATGAACCTTATTTTTACGTCCTTTTGATTTGTTGATAGATCCATTTTGGGAGATTAACAGGAGGAAAACATTTGTGAAAGATCAATTTGAATTAGTTTCCAAGTATTCGCCCCAGGGCGACCAGCCTCAAGCAATCAAAGAACTTGTGGACGGAATTAACCATAATAAACGCTATCAAACATTGCTCGGTGCAACAGGAACCGGAAAAACGTTCACGATTTCGAATGTGATTAAAGAAGTCAATAAGCCTACGCTCATCATTGCCCACAATAAAACGCTGGCAGGCCAGCTTTACAGCGAATTTAAAGAATTTTTTCCGAATAACGCGGTCGAGTATTTTGTCAGCTACTATGATTATTACCAACCGGAAGCCTACGTGCCTCAGACCGATACGTTTATTGAAAAAGACGCCAGCATCAATGATGAAATTGATAAACTGCGCCACTCGGCAACATCGTCCCTGTTTGAACGCAAAGATGTCATCATTATTGCCAGCGTCTCCTGCATCTATGGCCTCGGTTCTCCGGAAGAATACCGGGAGATGGTCGTTTCACTAAGAACCGGGATGGAAATCGAGCGCAACCAGCTGCTGCATCGTTTAGTCGATATTCAATATGAACGAAACGATATTGATTTTAAACGCGGTACGTTTAGGGTCCGCGGCGATGTTGTCGAGATATTCCCGGTTTCCCGTGATGAGCATTGCATCCGCGTCGAATTTTTCGGCGATGAAATTGACCGGATCCGCGAGGTTGATGCCCTGACAGGCGAGATTACCGGCGAACGTGACCACGTCGCGATATTCCCGGCCTCCCACTTCGTCACAAGGGAAGATAAGATGCGGGTGGCGATTGAAAATATTGAAAAAGAACTCGAAGAAAGATTAAAGGTTCTTCGTGAGGACAATAAATTACTGGAAGCGCAGCGGCTTGAACAGCGGACGCGCTATGATCTGGAAATGATGCGGGAAATGGGCTTTTGCTCAGGGATTGAAAACTACTCCCGCCATCTGACACTCCGGCCGCCCGGCTCAACACCCTATACGCTGATCGACTTTTTCCCGGAAGATTTCTTGATTGTCATTGATGAATCCCACGTGACCCTGCCGCAAATCAGGGGCATGTTCAACGGGGATAAAGCACGCAAGGAAATTCTCGTGAACCACGGTTTCCGGCTGCCGTCCGCATTGGATAACCGCCCGCTCATGTTTGATGAGTTTGAAAAGCATATTCGCAATATTATTTTTGTCTCGGCCACTCCGGGGCCGTATGAGCTTGAGCATACTCCGAAAATGATCGAGCAGATTATCCGCCCGACGGGTCTCTTGGACCCGGTCATTGAAGTCCGCCCAATTGAAGGGCAGATTGACGATTTAATCGGGGAAATTCAAGAGCGGACAAAGCGCAATGAACGTGTTCTTGTAACCACGCTCACGAAAAAAATGTCGGAGGATTTGACTGATTACTTGAAAGAAATCGGGATTAAGGTGCAATATTTGCATTCTGAAGTCAAAACGCTTGAACGGATTGAAATCATCCGCGAGCTCCGTCTTGGCAAATATGATGTGTTGGTTGGAATTAACCTCCTTCGGGAAGGTCTCGATATTCCCGAAGTTTCGCTTGTCACGATATTGGATGCGGATAAAGAAGGCTTCCTCCGCTCAGAGCGCTCCCTGATCCAAACGATCGGCCGGGCCGCCCGGAATGCGAACGGTGAAGTGATTATGTATGCCGATAGAATCACAAATTCAATGGAAGTTGCAATCAGTGAAACGAAGCGGCGTCGTGCCATTCAGGAAGAGTATAACCGTAAGCACGGAATTACACCGAAAACGATCCAAAAGGACATTCGCGATGTTATCCGTGCCACGCATGCGGCTGAAGAGCAGGAAGATGACAGGCCGGCAGCATCCTTCGGCAAAATGTCGAAGAAAGAGCGCGACCGCGTGATTGCCGAAATGGAAAAAGAAATGAAAGAAGCCGCCAAAGCGCTTGATTTCGAGCGCGCCGCTGAGCTTCGCGATCTATTATTTGAGTTGAAAGCGGAAGGATGACGAAACAATGGCGATGGAAAAATTGATTATTAAAGGCGCCAGGGCCCATAACTTAAAAAACATTGATGTCACCATTCCGAGAGATAAGCTTGTAGTGCTGACAGGACTTTCCGGATCCGGAAAGTCTTCTCTTGCGTTTGATACGATTTACGCGGAAGGACAGCGCCGTTATGTCGAATCTCTGTCGGCTTATGCCCGCCAGTTTTTGGGGCAGATGGATAAGCCGGATGTTGATGCGATTGAAGGCTTGTCTCCGGCAATTTCGATTGACCAAAAAACAACAAGCCGCAACCCTCGGTCCACCGTCGGGACGGTAACGGAAATCTATGATTATCTCCGGTTATTATTTGCCCGTGTCGGCCGTCCAACTTGCCCGGTTCACCACATTGAAATCACTTCGCAGACGATTGAGCAAATGGTTGACCGGATCATGGAGTATCCGGAACGGACGAAAATGCAGATTCTTGCACCCGTAGTTTCCGGACGAAAGGGAACGCATGCCAAAGTCTTGGAGGATATTAAAAAGCAAGGATTTGTCCGGGTCCGCATTGACGGAGAAATGGCCGATCTCGGTGAAGAAATCGAACTGGAAAAAAATAAAAAGCATTCGATTGAAGTGGTTGTTGACCGGATTGTTGTCAAGGAAGGGGTCGCTTCCCGGGTTGCTGATTCGCTTGAAACCGCTTTGGGTTTAGCTGAGGGAAAGGTCGTTGTCGATGTCATCGGCGAGGAAGAACTGCTTTTCAGTGAAAACCATGCGTGTCCGCACTGCGGTTTTTCAATCGGTGAGCTGGAGCCGCGGATGTTTTCCTTTAACAGTCCGTTCGGAGCCTGCCCGGAATGCGACGGACTTGGCTCTAAGCTGGAAGTAGATTTGGATCTTGTTATCCCAAATAAAGATTTGTCATTGAACCAGCACGCGATTGCTCCATGGGAGCCAACAAGCTCTCAATATTATCCGCAGCTGCTCGCCGCAGTTTGCAGCCATTACGGTATCGATATGGATACCCCGGTAAAAGACATTCCAAAACATTTGCTGGACAAAGTCTTGTATGGTTCTGATGGTGATAAAATCTATTTTCGCTATGAAAACGATTTTGGTCAATTGCGTGAAGGCTATATCGAATTTGAAGGCGTAATGAGGAACGTCGAGCGCCGTTATAAAGATACAAGCTCAGATTACATCCGCGAGCAAATGGAAAAATATATGGCGCAGCAGCCATGTCCAAAATGCAAAGG
>CAZAEW010000044.1:11141-15223 GCA_964484065.1 uncultured Bacillus sp. | reverse complement strand
ACACAAATCGGCTCGCGCTTAACAGGAGTTCTTTATATTTTGGACGAACCGTCCATTGGACTCCACCAGCGCGACAATGACCGCTTGATTGGCACGCTGCAAAGCATGCGCGATATTGGCAACACGCTGATTGTCGTCGAGCATGATGAGGACACGATGCTTGCCGCTGATTATTTAATTGATGTCGGTCCTGGTGCCGGTGTTCATGGCGGTGAGATTGTTTCGGCCGGGACGCCCAAAGAGGTGATGGCGGATCCAAATTCGCTGACCGGACAATATCTTTCCGGGAAAAAATTTATTCCGCTTCCGCTTGAACGCCGAAAGCCGGATGACCGTTACATCGAAATCAAAGGCGCATCGGAAAATAATTTAAAAAATGTCAACGTCAAGTTACCGCTTGGTTTGTTTATCGCCGTAACCGGTGTTTCCGGATCGGGAAAAAGTACGCTGATTAATGAAATCCTTCATAAATCACTGGCGCAAAAGCTGCATCATGCGAAAACCAAGCCGGGCGAGCATAAGAGCATCAAAGGGATTGAACAGCTCGAAAAAGTCATCGATATTGACCAATCGCCAATCGGGAGAACCCCGCGTTCGAATCCGGCCACCTATACCGGAGTGTTTGATGATATTCGTGACGTGTTTGCGGCAACAAATGAAGCGAAGGTGCGCGGCTATAAAAAAGGGCGCTTCAGCTTTAATGTCAAAGGCGGGCGCTGTGAGGCTTGCCGCGGTGACGGGATTATCAAAATCGAGATGCACTTTTTGCCGGATGTCTACGTGCCATGCGAAGTCTGTCACGGCAAACGCTATAACCGGGAAACGCTTGAAGTGAAATACAAAGGGAAAAATATTTCTGAAATTCTTGATATGACGGTTGAAGATGCGCTTGAATTTTTCGAGAACATTCCGAAAATCAGCCGTAAGCTGCAAACTATTGCAGATGTTGGTCTTGGCTATATTACACTCGGCCAGCCGGCGACGACTCTTTCGGGCGGAGAAGCGCAGCGCGTCAAGCTTGCTTCCGAGCTGCACCGCCGTTCAACCGGGAAGTCGTTCTATATTTTAGACGAACCGACAACGGGGCTTCATGTTGATGATATTTCCCGCTTGCTCGTAGTCCTGCAGCGTCTTGTTGAAAACGGTGATACCGTCCTTGTTATTGAACATAACCTGGATGTGATTAAAGCAGCTGACTATCTGATCGATCTCGGTCCGGAAGGCGGCGACAAAGGCGGCACCATTGTGGCCACTGGCACTCCGGAACAGGTAGCGGAGACTGCCGGCTCTTATACGGGCAAGTATTTGAAACCAATCCTCGAACGCGACCGTTTGCGGATGAAAAAGCAAATAGAAGAAAGAGAAACTGTGCTTGAAAAATAAAACAAGGCGGATCGGTCCGCCTTGTTTTTTCTAAATTTTTTTATGCTGATGACGCTGATTCAGCAGATTGATTTCTTCGTGAATCAGTGTGATTTTTTTCTTGAGTTCCAGTTGTTCTTCTAAAGGTGTAAGTTTTTTAAAAAAATATTTTTGAATGAGGATCGGAAAAAATAAAAGATACAATTGGAATACGGAGATTCCAAGAAACCACATAATCAGAAATGCGACCGGCTGTGAAGGATGAAAAACAGCAAATAGAATGCCATCCGCCAGCAGAGCATTAACCCCAATTGAAAACAACTGCGCTTTCTGCTCCCTTTTACTGAAAAACAAATACATAATGGGCCTCACTCCTTATTTTGCAAATAAGTTTGTGATGTACCTGCCAGTGAATCTTTCTACCTCCATTTTAGTACTCTTCTTTTTGAAAATACAGAAATTTATGAAGAATAATCTCGACACTTTTTTGAAAATCTCCGAAACTTTCACACACTGAATTCGTAAATCAAGTCAAGGAGTGATCATGATGGAAACCAATAAAGTTTTATCTTCATTATGCTATTTTAGTATGCTGTTTGCCGGAGTGCTTTTTCCATTAGTCGTCTTTTTTGTCGTGCAAGACCCATCCACAAAGGAACATGCCAAGAAGGCGCTTTTTTCTCACTTGATCCCGGTCATCCCGGTACCGTTCCTTGGTTTTGCTATTTATTATGATATTTCACATGGAAATGATGAATTCCCGGTGTTTACCCTCCTCTGTGTGGGTATTATGGTTTTGATTAGCATTATGGTCTTGATTTGGAATATAGTTAAAGGGATAAAAGTATTGAGAGAAAATTAATCAATCATTCGCACACAGCCTGCCATCGATTTTTTATTAATAGGAGGTTATATTATGAATGAGGAAAAAAAACGGATTCTAAAAATGGTTGAGGAAGGGCAAGTGAGCGCTGACGAGGCTTTTGCCCTGCTTGAGGAACTTGAACAAGCATCGAAAACGGTTGAGCAAAAGAAGGCGGAAATCGTTCATGAGCTCTCAACTGCGGTTAACTTTCAGGAAACTAAAAAAGAAGAAACCGTCCAGCAAAAATTTCAGTCCACAAAGGAAAAGATTTTCGATTTTGTTGATTCGGCATTAAAAAAAATAAAAGATTTTGATTTGGATTTTAATTTCGGCCAATCCGTTGAGATTTCGCATATTTTTCATCAAGGGGATGTTTTTTTAGAAGACATGGATTTTGATGTCGCCAATGGTTCACTTCGAATCATTCCTTGGGAGCAAAAGGACGTCCGGATTGAATGTAAGGCAAAGATTTATCGTGTCGAGAATCAGGATCAGGCCAGACAGACATTCTTAAAGGATGTTATTTTTGCGATTGAAGGACAGCGGCTCCGGTTTGCGACCCAGCAAAAAGCGATGAAAGTCGAGGCTATCGCGTATGTCCCTCATGAACAGTATGAGAAAGTCCGCATCCGCATTTTTAATGGCCCTATTCAAGCTGATGATCTTCAGATTGGCAGCTTCCGCGTTAAAACGGCCAATGGAAAAATTGACCTTAAAGGTATTAACGGTAGAAAGCTGGAGGCAGAAACAGCAAACGGTCATATAAAAATCAACAAGAGTGTAGTTGATGATCTCGAGGCAGAAACGATTAACGGAGCCATTAAAATTGACGGGGATTTCAAACGGGTTGAAACGCAGACTTTTAATGGGAACTTGAACACCTATGTCAGCGGTTCACGCTGCCAGGCGGTTACCGCTAAAGCAACGACTGGGAGTATCGACATCTTCCTTCCTGAAAAGATGGCTATAAGTGGCGAAGTGAAATCGAACCTTGGAGGGTTTAATGTCGGGCTGGATGGAATCCACATAACGGAGGAGAAAAACGAAGTGCTGCAAAAGCTGCTCCGCTTCCGCTCGGTCACTGAAGCGGTAGGATTTATGGTTGTTTTTGCAGAAACGAAGACAGGTTCGATCTCTGTTCAAAAAGGAGAAGGGAAAGAAGTTTAATCATAATCGAATCAGCCCGGGTGCGATTGAAGGGAGGTATCCCAGATGAAGTGGGTTATTGGAATTCTCATAAACGCTGTTTTATTTATGGCACTGGCGGGTTACTTTAATGGGAGCTTTCATGTTTCCGGTTTTAAAGCGGCACTGGCGGCAAGTTTTCTTTTATCAATTCTTAATGTGCTGGTACGCCCGCTCCTGATCTTGTTAACGCTGCCGGCAACGATTTTGACTCTCGGGCTTTTCCTGTTAGTCATTAATGCGGTTACTTTAGAGATTACTGATAAGCTGATGGGTTCTGATTTTGATATTTCCGGATTTGGAATGGCTTTTCTTGCAGCTGTCATTATGTCATTTGTAAATCTGATTATCCAGAAAACGATTTTTCATGAAGAACGAGAGTAGAGGGTGTCCCATTGAGATACCCTCTTTTCATATTTAAACAAAACCGCATCAAGAGCCAAGCGAACTGTCCCAAAAACCATTAATACGGACAAAACGGTTTTGAAATCTGAGTGAACTGTCCAAAAAAACAATAATACGGACAAAACGGTTTTGAAATCTGAGTGAACTGTCCCAAAAACCATTAATACGGACAAAACGGTTTTGAAAGCCAAGCGAACTGTCCCAAAAACCATTAATACGGACAAAACGGTTTTGAAATCTGAGTGAACTGTCCAAAAAACTATTA
>CAZAEW010000044.1:0-11041 GCA_964484065.1 uncultured Bacillus sp. | reverse complement strand
ATTAATACGGACAAAACGGTTTTGAAATCTGAGTGAACTGTCCAAAAAACTATTAATACGGACAAAACGGTTTTGAAATCCGAGTGAACTGTCCCAAAAATCATTAATACGGACAAAACGGTTTTGAAATCCGAGTGAACTGTCCCAAAAATCATTAATACGGACAAAACCGAATTGAAAACGAAACGAATTGTCCAATAAGAAATATTGGACAGGCCCTATTTTTTTTCGAAAAGAACCACGGCGTCAAACCCAGCAGCTCTCAGACGCTGGGCCAGGGCCTCGGCATTGTTTTTTTCGGAAAATGTACCTGTTTGTACTTTATATATGTCAATGGCGCAGAAGCTAACAGCATCAAAGCCGGCCGCTTGCAGGCGCTTGACAAGCTGATCAGCGTTACTTTTTTTCGCAAATGCACCGGCTTGTACTTTGAATAGGCCGGAAGGTGAGGGTGCCGGTTTGCTCTCCTTTAATTGATATTGCGCAGCGAGAGCTTGGACAATTGCATTTGCACATGTCTTTTGATAGGCATCTGTCTGCAACAAAGCGGCCTCATTTCGGTTTGTATAAAATCCGCATTCGGCGAGGACAGCCGTCATTTTTGTTTCCCGAAGAACATGAAAGTCCGCTGTTTTCACACCGCGGCTGTGCAGTCCTGTCATCGCAGCTAAGTGACGCTGGATTTTTTCCGCAAGTTGGAGGGCTTCCCTCGGCATTGTCAGGTAAACGTACGTTTCAAGCCCGCACGCATCATTCCAGCCACTTCCATAGGCATTAGCATGGATAGACACGTAAACATCAACCTTCAGACTATTAGCCTGATTGGTCCGTTCCTTTAATGGAACATCGCGATCGTCTGAATGGGCAAAACAGACGTTAACATTTTGATAGTTTGCAAGCAGGCCGCGGGCATAGATGGCCGCTTTTCGATTAAACTCGTACTCTCTAAAACCGTCAGGACTGCGTTTGCCGGCTGTCTGATATCCATGTCCGGCATCAAGCATGATTTTCATCCCATCACCTCTTTCGTCTTTTTCAATAGTAAAATAAGAAAAACTTTGCAAAATGGACAGGGCAGAGCGCGCAGATTTCTTTTTCTTTAAAGTAGTGAAAGATTTGGTTCTTTTAGAAAAAATGTTAAAATAAGAGGAACAAAAATTGAAAAGGGTAAAATTTTTCTGAAATAAAACTGCCAATGGGAAATTTTTTGAAAGTTAAGGGAGGAAGTTTGCTTGCCTAAGGTACGCACCAAGGACATTTATGAAAAATTTCAGCTGGAGCTCATCAGCGGAGAAGAGGGGATCAATCGTCCCATCACAATGAGTGATATCTCGCGTCCGGGAATTGAGATGGCTGGATATTTCGAATATTATCCTGCAGAACGCATTCAATTGTTGGGGAAAACTGAACTGTCTTTTTACAATCAACTATCCGGGAGTGAACGAGTCTCAAGAATGGAGCAGCTTTGTACCGACATTACACCGGCGATCATTGTGACGCGAGGTTTGGAGGTGCCGCCTGAACTGATCGAAGCGTCGGAACGGGAATCGGTGCCGGTGCTCCGATGCAATATGAAAACAACCCGTTTTTCGAGCCGCCTGACGAACTTTTTAGAGAGCAGACTGGCGCCGACCACTGCTGTCCACGGCGTCCTCGTTGATATTTATGGAGTCGGGGTGCTGATAACAGGCCAGAGCGGAGTTGGAAAAAGCGAAACCGCTCTTGAGTTGGTCAAACGCGGCCACCGGCTTGTTGCTGATGACTGTGTTGAGATTCGCCAGGAAGACCAGGATACGCTTGTTGGAAGGTCTCCGGAATTAATTGAACATTTGCTGGAAATCCGCGGCTTAGGAATTATTAACGTCATGACCCTTTTTGGCGCGGGGGCCATCCGCACCCATAAAAAAATTTCCCTTGTTGTTTATTTGGAAATTTGGGATCCGAAGAGACAATATGATCGGCTTGGCTTAGATGAAGAAAAAATGAAAATTATTGATACGGAGGTTCAAAAGCTGACAGTTCCGGTTCGTCCCGGGCGAAACCTCGCTATTATTATTGAGGTGGCGGCCATGAATTTCCGCTTAAAACGCATGGGGGTTAATGCCGCCCAGCAGTTTACCGAACGCCTCTCCGAAGTGATTGAAGAAGGCGATCATGACGATTTTTAAATAAAAGGAGAGACTTACTTTACATGATAGGTACAATTCAGCCGCTCAATCCGATTGCTTTTTCGCTCGGACCGATACAAGTGCATTGGTATGGGATTATCATCGGTTCCGGTTTGGCATTAGCCCTGTATTTGGCAATCAAGGAACAAAACAAACGCGGACTGCCAAAAGAAACGTTAGCTGATCTAATGATTTGGGCGATTCCGATCGCGATTATTTCTGCACGCATTTATTATGTTTTGTTTGAATGGAAGTCTTATGCTCATAATTTAAGCGAGATCCCAAAGATATGGCATGGGGGAATCGCGATTCACGGCGCCATAATCGGTGCCGTCATTACCACCTATTTTTTTGCCCGATCAAGAGGAATATCTTTTTGGAAAATTGCTGATATTACTGCGCCAAGTTTGATTCTCGGTCAGGCAATCGGCCGCTGGGGCAATTTCATGAATCAGGAGGCGCATGGCGGTCCGGTCAGCCGGGCTTTCCTTGAAAACCTGCACCTGCCAGAATTCATTATCAATCAAATGTATATTAACGGAACCTATTATCATCCTACTTTTTTATATGAATCGCTTTGGGATATTACCGGTTTTATTATTCTTATTTTCCTGCGCAGGGTGAATTTAAAACGCGGGGAGTTATTTCTGTCCTATTTAATTTGGTATTCAATCGGCCGCTTTTTTGTAGAAGGATTGCGTACAGACAGCTTGATGCTGACGTCTCATCTCCGCATGGCCCAAGTGATATCGATTGTACTCATTCTTGCCGCTGCTACAATTCTTATTTTTAGAAGAAAAACAGGCCAAGCCAAAGCAAGTTACCAAGATTTAAGCAACTAAGTTTTTAACCAGGATTGTCGGAACTTATGTTCAGGCAGCATGAATAGAAAGGAAGCAGTTATGAACAGTAAGATCAACACCATACTATTTGATTTGGACGGAACACTGATCGATACAAACGATTTAATTATTTCCTCATTTTTGCATACGCTTGAAAAATATTATCCGGGCCAGTATCAGCGCGAAGATGTGCTCCCGTTTATGGGCCCGTCGCTTTATGAAACGTTTGGCAAGCTCAATCCGGAAAAAATGGAAGAAATGGTCAAGGAATACCGGACCTACAATTATGCCAAACATGATTTGCTGGTAAAGGAATTTGCCGGGGTCAATGAGACGATTGAAACGTTAAAAAAACAAGGCTACAAGCTTGGGATTGTTTCAACGAAGATTTATGACACGGTATTAAAAGGCTTGAAGTTGACCGGGCTGGATCCCTATTTTGAAACGATTGTTACTCTGGATCATGTCAGCAAAGCAAAGCCTGATCCTGAGGCTATTTTTAAAGCGCTGGACCAATTGGGCTCAACGCCGGAAGAGGCGATGATGGTTGGCGATAATTATCATGATATTTTAGCAGGGAAAAATGCCGGAACGAAATCGGTCGGAGTGGCTTGGTCCGTAAAAGGCCGGGATTTCCTTGAACAGTTCAAGCCGGATTATATGCTCGAGGAAATGCCTGATTTACTAAAAATTCTCGGGGTGTGAATCGATGAGAAATACGACCCGCTATCCGGTTACGGGGGCAAATTCGTTATGGCATGTATATAAAACCGTTCCGTTCTGGAAGGTTATGAAAAACTTTATTGTCATCCAGCTAGCCCGTTATACCGCATCGCTCGCGATGAAAAATTGGCTGTACCGCACGTTTTTGCGGATAAAAGTTGGCGAGCAGACATCCTTTGGCTTAATGGTCATGCTTGATATTATGTTTCCTGAAAAAATCAGCGTCGGGCGAAACACCGTGATCGGTTACAACACGACGATTCTAGCCCATGAATATCTGATTAAGGAATATCGCCTTGGTCCGGTTGTGATTGGCGATGAAGTGATGATCGGGGCGAATTCAACTATCCTGCCGGGGGTGACGATTGGTGATGGAGCGGTTGTCTCGGCGGGAACGGTTGTGCATAAGGATGTGGAGCCGGGCACCTTCGTCGGCGGCAATCCGATGCGCTTGATTTATACAAAAGAAGAACTGGAACAACGGCGGGCGGACGACCCGATCTATCAACAGCAATGAAGCCCGGCAGAGATCCGGGCTTTTTGTCTATTTTTGTTGACGGAGCACGTGTTAAAGGGTAAACTACATATAACTTTATTTTATTAGCACATTAGCGAACTAAAGGATTTTAGACTTTTTGAAAAAAAGGATGAAGAATATGAGCCGCTTGTTTATGTTTGAAAAGCCTCTTGGGATGAGGGATACGCTTCCGGAATTATTTGAAAAAAAACATCAGGTGCGTTCTTTAATGGAGTCCGTGATCAAACGCTGGGGATACTCTTTTATTGAAACGCCTACGCTTGAATATTACGAGACGGTTGGTGCTGCTTCGGCCATTTTGGATACTCAGCTCTTTAAATTGCTTGACCGCGAAGGACACACGCTGGTGCTCCGTCCGGATATGACGGCGCCGATCGCACGCGTTGCCGCTTCGAAGCTGTTGAACGAAGACTATCCGCTGCGGATTGCCTACAGTGCCAATGTTTTCCGCGCTCAGCAGCGCGAAGGGGGCAGGCCGGCCGAGTTTGAACAAATCGGCGTCGAACTGATTAATGATGAAACGGTTTCGAGCGACGGGGAAGCAATCAGCTTGATGGTTTCTTCGTTAAAAGAAACTGGATTGGAGAATTTCCAAATTTCCGTTGGGCATGTCGCCTTTGTTCAGGAATTATTTTTGCAAATTCTCGGTACAGAAGAGCGCGCCAATGCGCTGCGCAGATTTTTATATGAAAAAAATTACGTCGGCTACAGAGAGCATGTCAATTCGCTCGCCTTATCGTCAATTGATAAGCAACGGCTTTTGGGACTGCTCGAACTAAGAGGCGGAGAAGACATCATCAGCCGGGCTCTTGAGCTTGTTGAGAATGAAAAAGGAAAGCAGGCGATTATAGAGCTTCAGGAATTGTGGGATATCATCTGCGATTACGGTGAAGAAGAGCAAGTGAAATTTGATTTAACCCTTGTCAGCCATATGAGCTATTACACCGGAGTCTTGTTCGAAGTTTATGCCGGCAAGGTTGGCTTTCCGATTGGAAACGGCGGGCGCTACGGTTTGCTTGAACAGTTTGGCAAAAAAGCCAGTGCAACCGGATTTGCGGTTCGTCTTGATCATCTTCTTGAAGCGCTTGGCGGATTGGAAGAGACCGTTTCAGCACATTGTATCTTTTTCAGCCAGGAGCGCCGACGCGAAGCGTTCCAGCTGGCAAAAAAAATGCATGAAGAAGGAGTGCAGACCGTGCTCCAGGATATTAACGGCGTGAAAAATCTTGATGCTTATACCCAAAAGTTTGCGGATACGACCTATCTTTTAGGGAAAGCAGGAAAGGAGCCTTCCCATGAATAAATGGTTAACGATTGCGATGCCAAAAGGACGGATTTTTGAAGAAGCAGCAGAGTTGCTGCGGGGTGCCGGCTACAAGCTGCCGCCTGAATTTGATGAGAACAGGAAATTGATCATCGATGTGGAGGAAGAAGGACTGCGGTTTATCCTTGCCAAACCGATGGATGTTCCGACCTACGTTGAACACGGCGTAGCCGATTTAGGGATCGCCGGCAAAGATGTTATGCTGGAAGAAGATAGGGATGTCTATGAATTGCTTGATTTACAGATCGCGGGATGCCATTTAGCGGTTGCCGGGTTGCCGGGAACGAAGATGAGCGATGTGGCGCCAAGGGTAGCAACGAAGTATCCAAAAGTGGCCGCCGCTTATTTCCGCGAGCAGGGAGAACAGGTTGAAATCATCAAGCTTAATGGTTCAATTGAGCTAGCACCGATGATCGGTTTGTCGGACCGGATTGTCGATATTGTCTCAACCGGACGGACGTTGATTGAAAACGGTCTTGTTGAATACGAACGGATTGTCGATATTACCTCCCGACTGATCGTTAATCCGGTCAGCTATCGGATTCATGATGAACGAATCAGCGATCTTGTGGCACGCTTAAGTAAAGTTGTGGCAAAGGAAGGTTGTTAATATGAAAATTTTACAAGTGAATGAGCTTGTTTCCATAAAACGCTCGATTGAATCGGGAACGGCCGAGCAGCTGGCTGTTGTGCAAAACATCATTGCGGATATTCGCGCCAATGGCGATGACGCGCTAAAGGCTTATACGGAAAAATTTGATGGTGTCCGCTTGGATTCTTTATTAGTGGATGAATCCGAAATTACTGAAGCCTATGGCTTGGTTGATGACGAATTTGTAGAGATTGTCCGCGAGGCAGCGGAGAATATCCGTGTTTTTCACGAAAAACAGCTTCGTCCTTCCTGGATGACTACGGAAGAAAACGGAACGATTCTTGGCCAAAAACTGACGCCGCTTGATTCAGTCGGGGTTTATGTTCCAGGCGGAACCGCTGCGTATCCGTCTTCCGTTTTAATGAATGTAATTCCGGCAAAGGTTGCTGGTGTTGAGCGGATCGTGATGGTGTCACCTCCAAACCGGGCAACAGGGAAACTGCCTGCAGCCGTGCTGGTTGCGGCCAAAGAGGCAGGTGTCAAAGAAATCTATAAAGTCGGCGGCGCCCAAGCGATTGCCTCGCTTGCTTACGGAACGGAAACGATTCAGCCGGTTGATAAAATCACCGGTCCGGGAAATATTTTTGTCGCACTTGCGAAAAAAGAAGTGTTTGGCGATGTTGATATAGATATGATCGCCGGACCAAGCGAGATTGCTGTTTTAGCTGATGATACTGCTTTTGCGGATGAAGTTGCTGCTGACCTGTTATCACAGGCTGAGCATGATCCGCGCGCCTGCAGCGTGCTTGTTACTCCATCGATGGAGCTGGCTGAAGCGGTTGCGGCTGAGGTCGATAAGCAGCTTGCTGTTCTGCCGCGTAAGGAGATTGCCGGACGCTCGATTGAAGATTATGGTGCCATTTATGTGACGGCTGATCTTGATGAAGCGATTGATACCGTCAATAAGCTCGCTCCGGAGCATTTAGAGGTGGTAACTGAAAATGCCATCGAGGTAATCGGAAAAATCCGTCATGCCGGAGCTATCTTTGTCGGACGTTACAGTTCGGAGCCTGTCGGAGATTATTTTGCAGGTCCGAACCATGTGCTGCCAACTAACGGGACTGCCCGTTTTTCAAGCCCGCTGAATGTGGATGATTTCCAAAAGAAATCAAGCGTGATTATTTACAGCGAAAAAGCATTAAAGGATAATGCTTCGAAGATTGCCAAGTTTGCCCGGATGGAAGGACTTGAAGCCCATGCCCGTGCGGTGGAAGCACGGTTGAAAAAATAGGTTTAAGCAGTGAAAGGGCGAACAAAATGTGACAGCCGCGGAATAAATTGTGAAACTCGCAGAATTACATCCGAAACCCGCGGAATTACCGCTTAAACTTGCGGAATTGTGGATCGAACTCGCGAAATTAACGATCAAACCAAACTCGCGAGGATATATAAGGGAACTAATGGAATCATTCCAAGAAATAATAAAAGGAGGTATCTCATGCAACGCTCTGCAAGCATTGAACGCAATACAAATGAAACCAAAATCAAACTGTCACTCGACATTGACGGCGAAGGCAAAGCCAATCTCGACACCGGCGTCCCGTTTTTGACTCACATGCTGGACCTTTTCACAAAACATGGCCAATTTAACCTGACCGTTGCAGCAAACGGCGACACCGAAGTCGACGACCACCACACAACGGAGGATATCGGCATCTGTCTTGGCCACGTCCTCCGCGAAGCGCTCGGGGACAAAAAAGGAATCAAACGCTACGGAAACTCATTTGTGCCAATGGACGAAACGCTGGCACAAGTCGTTGTTGATTTAAGCAACCGTCCTCATTTCGAAATGCGTGCCGAATTCCCGGCTCAGCGTGTGGGCACGTTTGATACTGAGCTCGTCCATGAATTTTTATGGAAGCTTGCGCTGGAAGCCCGAATGAACCTTCACGTCATCGTTCATTACGGACAAAACACCCACCATATGATCGAGGCTGTTTTTAAAGCATTGGGCCGGGCGCTCGACGAAGCAACGACCATCGACCCGCGCATCAAGGGAGTGCCTTCAACGAAAGGAATGTTATAAATGATCGGGATTGTTGATTACGGAATGGGGAATTTGTTCAGCGTCAGCAAAGCGCTTGAACGCCTAGGCGCCGACTATTTTATTTCCAGCAAAAAAGAGGAACTGTTGGCTGCTGACGGGCTGCTTCTTCCCGGAGTTGGATCGTTCCGCGACGCGATGGTCCGTCTCAATGAAGAGGGACTCACCGACATGATCCGCGAATTTGCCAAAACAGGAAAACCGCTTCTCGGCATCTGCCTTGGCATGCAGCTACTTTTTGAAGACAGTGATGAGAACGGCTTTACCGAAGGACTCAAGCTCCTTCCAGGCTCCGTTCGCCGCTTTCCGGGCAAAACCGGCGAAGGCAAAACCTACAAGGTGCCTCATATGGGCTGGAACAAACTGCAATTTGTCAAGCCTTCGCCGCTGCTCGAAGGACTTAAAGAAGACTATGTTTATTTCGTTCATTCTTACTATGTCAATGCGGCTGACTCCCAAGTACTAATTGCCAAAGCCAGCTACCACGAAGAGGTTTCTGCTGTCGTTGGACAAAACAACATTTTGGGGATGCAGTTCCATCCTGAAAAAAGCAGTAAGCTTGGTATGGCCCTGCTCCAAAATTTTTTAAAGCTTGTTGAAGAAAGGAAGGCGGACCAATGAGTTTTACGATTTATCCGGCAATTGATATGAGGGGCGGGAATTGTGTCCGCCTTCTCCAAGGAGATTACAATAAAGAAACGATTTACGGTGATTCGCCGTTTGATATGGCACAGCAGTTTGCAGCAACCGGTGCCAAGTGGATCCACATGGTCGACCTTGACGGAGCAAAAGACGGCAAACGCGTCAATGACCGCTTTGTGATCCAAGCAGCAAAAGAACTAAACGCAAGCGTGCAAATCGGCGGTGGTATCCGTACCGAAGCTGATATTCTTCATTATTTGGAAAATGGCGTTGATCGGGTGATCATCGGCAGCATCGCCGTCTCCAATCCGGAATTTGCGATTGAAATGATCAAGAAGTACGGCGGAAAAATTGCTGTCGGCATCGATGCCAAAAATGGCTTCGTTGCCACACACGGATGGCTTGATACATCAAAAGTAAGGGCGATTGATCTTGGCAAACGTTTCGCCGATGCTGGTGCAGAAACCTTTATTTTTACCGACATTGCCACTGACGGTACGCTCTCAGGGCCAAATATTGATGCGGTTCTTGAAATGGCGATTGCAACAGGCAAAAATGTCATTGCTTCCGGCGGGGTCAGCAGTCTGGAAGACTTAAAGGCAATCAAGGCAAAAGGAATCAGCGGCGCCATCGTCGGCAAAGCACTCTATGAAAATCGCTTTACGCTCAGGGAAGCATTAGAAGAGGTGGAAAAATAATGCTGACGAAACGGATTATTCCCTGCCTTGATGTAAAAGAAGGCCGCGTTGTTAAAGGCATTCAATTTGTTCAGCTCCGCGATGCCGGAGACCCGGTTGAACTCGCCCGAGTATACGATGAAGAAGGGGCAGACGAGCTTGTTTTCCTAGATATCTCTGCTTCCCACGAAGGCCGGAAAACGATGGTGGAAGTGGTTAAAGCCGTTGCCTCTGAACTTGCAATTCCGTTTACCGTCGGCGGCGGCATCAATTCACTCGAAGATATGAAAAGAATTCTCCGTGCCGGGGCGGATAAAGTTTCCTTAAATACGGCAGCCGTCCAGAATCCGGAACTGATCCGAGAAGGGGCAAGCTTTTTTGGTTCCCAGTGCATCGTTGTCGCAATTGATGCCAAATACGATGAAGATTGGGGAACTTGGCGCGTCTTCACTCACGGGGGACGGAAACCAACAGAGCGAAAAGCGGTAGAATGGGCGCAGGAAGCAGCAAAGCTTGGCGCCGGGGAAATTTTGTTGACCAGTATGGACAAAGATGGCGAAAAAAATGGCTTTGATCTTAACCTGACCCGAGCCATCAGCGAAGCAGTTACGATCCCGGTGATCGCATCGGGCGGTGCCGGAAATGCGGACCACTTCGCCCGTGCCTTCACCGAAGGAAAAGCTGATGCCGCTCTCGCTGCGTCAATTTTTCACTATAAAGAAACAGCCGTTCACGAGGTCAAGAGTTACCTGAAGGAAAAGGGAGTGAACGTTCGATGAACCTGCCTGAGGTAAAATTTGATGAAAAGGGCTTGATTGCGGCGATTGTTCAGGATGCGGAGACGAAAGAAGTATTAACACTCGCTTACATGAATGCCGAATCACTTGCAAAAACGCTGGAAACGAGGGAAACTTGGTTTTGGAGCCGCTCGCGCCAAGAGCTTTGGCATAAAGGCGCGACAAGCGGAAATACGCAAAAAGTCGTTGAGATGAAACTGGACTGTGACCGTGATGCGCTGTTAGTGCTCGTCAATCCAAACGGCCCGGCCTGCCATACAGGTACGATCAGCTGCTTTACGAAAGGGGTATTATAAAAATGGAAGAGTATGAAATTTTGAAAAAGCTAGAAGCCATCATTATTGACCGCGAAAAAGAACGTCCTGAGGGAGCTTATACGACCTATCTTTTTGAAAAAGGCGTCGATAAGATTTTGAAAAAGGTCGGCGAGGAAGCAGCAGAAGTCATTATTGCCGCGAAAAACCGCAACCACGAAGAACTGAAATGGGAAGCAGCGGATCTTCTCTACCACTTGATGGTTCTTTTAGTGGAGCAAAAACTGCCATTTACCGAAGTGCTTAAAACCCTCGAGGAAAGACATAATAAACATTAAAGTATTCGCCGGTGCAGCCATGTGCCGGCGAATTTTTTATTA
>CAZAEW010000043.1:13754-33920 GCA_964484065.1 uncultured Bacillus sp. | reverse complement strand
GATCCGCTGCAGCCCATCTTCTAAAACCTCCCGCGGGCAGCCGAAATTCAGGCGCAAAAACCCCTCTCCGCCCCTGCCAAATTTTTTTCCGGGCTCTAGAGCGACTTTGCCTTTTTCAATCAAAGTTTTCTTCAATTCATCGTCAGGCAAATTCAGTTTTCGGCAATCAAGCCATAACAAGTACGTACCTTCCGGTTCAATAGATGAAATGATCGGAAGTTCTCTGTTGAGATAATCAATTGCTGTCTGTTTATTTTTTTGTAAATAATCAAGCAGATTTTCGAGCCATTCCCTGCCGTTTCGGTAGGCAGCTTCCATGCCGATAATGCCAAACGTATTTAAAGAAAAATGTCCTTGCCGGATTTGGACGCCATGGAATTTTCTGCGCAGATCCGCATTCTCAATAATAGCCGCAGAAGCTTGAAGTCCGGCAAGATTAAACGTTTTACTGGGGGCTATAAAGGTCACCGTCCGTTCCGACAGTTCCGGGCTAAGGGATGCAATCGGGACATGTTTATTTGGCTTGTAGACGATATCTGAATGAATTTCATCGGAAACAATTAAGCAATTGTACTGCAGGCACAGCGCGCCGATTTTTTCCAGCTCTTCCTTTCTCCAGACCCGTCCCCCCGGATTATGAGGGTTGCATAATAAAAACAGCTTACATCCGCCGCTAAGTTCTTTTTCAAAATGGTCAAAATCCATTTCGAGACGTTCATCCTTTAAAAGGAGAGGAGAATTAACAACCGTACGCCCATTTAATTTGATCATGTCAAAAAAAGGTGTATAAACAGGAGATGTCACCAGTACTCTATCCCCGGGCTCAGTAAACGCTTGAATCGCCGTACTGATCGATGCGACAACGCCGCTCGAATATAAAAGGGATTCAGGATGTATGCTCCAGTTGTGTTGCATTTGAAGCCAATCTTTGATCGCTTCGGCAGCAGACTGTGGAACAAAGGTATAACCGAAAATTCCATGTTCAGCCCGTTCCATAATACTATCCATAACCGCTTGAGGAGGCCGGAAATCCATGTCAGCCACCCACAATGGAAGAACATCCGCTGCTCCAAAAATCTCTTTCGTGCGTTCCCATTTCACCGAAAATGTATTGAATCGGTTAATTTTTTCATCGAATACTGTCATATCCATCACCAGCCTTTTTTCGCATTTTAACTATAATATCATTATACAAATAAAGGTAAAAATGAGTACAAAAAAACGGACAAACCTTTTGGGTGTCCGTTTTAAAAAAGGCAGAATACGAGAAAACCGTATAAGGTAAGGTTTAACCGTTTCCCTTTTTTTATACACAATTCGATCATTAATTATTTTTCTGCATTGGTTTTTCTTGACCAGCGTCAATTAATACAGAAGCCGGAATATCCAGAATCGTAGACAGTCTCAAAAGGGTTTCGTTACTGGGAATTTGTTTGCCGGATTCATACTCTTCTATCTTTCTTGGCCCCATTCTCATCTTACGAGCTAATTCTTCTCTGGTAAGATGCCGATTTTCACGACAGGTTTTAATATTTTCTCCTATAGAATTCATCTTTTGTCACCGCCCCTTATCAAATTCCTCCTAACATTATTTTACTATTTATCGGCTCATACTTTACGAACTATTTCGAACATTTTATTAATTATTTCGAATTAATCTTGCAATTTTTCTGCTAATCTGTTGGTTCTTTTGAAAATTAATATACGATATGATATAATTTTTTATTGCATATAAGAAGATATAAAAATTAAATAGGAGTGTTTACATGTCTGAAAAAATTGAAAAAGGGAGTGTTCTATCAGGAAAGGTAACCGGGATCCAGCCATATGGCGCTTTTGTAGCACTTAATGAGAAAACACAGGGTCTAGTTCATATTTCTGAAATTACACACGGCTACGTCAAGGATATCAATGAACATTTAAAAGTTGGAGATGAAGTAAAAGTCAAAGTCCTGTCCGTTGATGAAGAAGCCGGAAAAATCGGCCTATCGATCCGCGCGACGGAAGAAGCTCCAGCCCAAACAACTTTTAAACCAAAAAAGGCACGTAAACGCCAAGCAGCAGCCATTTTAACGGAAGCTGACGAACAGCAAGGATTTAATACCTTGAAAGAAAAGCTTCAAGAGTGGATTGATCAATCACAAAAAGAAGATTTAATCAGAAAATAGTGATCATGCCGGGAGGATGTCTTAATGAACGGGGGTTGCCCCGTTTGTTAAGGCGTCCTTTTTCTATTACTGGCGCATCAATTAATATTTTAAAATAATAATTTATGCAACCAATCTTTTGCATTTAGCAATGAAATACATAATAATATGGATACATAGGAGGTTGTTAACATGCAGAATTTTACATACTGGAATCCAACCAAATTACTGTTTGGGAAAGGCCAGCTGGAACAATTAAAAACGGAGGTCCCAAAATACGGGAAAAAGGTACTTCTCGTTTATGGCGGCGGCAGCATAAAGCGAAACGGCTTGTATGACCAAGTTATCAGCGTTTTAAACGAAACAGGTGCTCAAGTATTTGAGCTTGCCGGCGTTGAACCGAATCCGCGCCTAACAACGGCCAAAAAGGGAATTGACATTTGTAAAAAAGAAGGAGTCGAGTTTATTCTTGCTGTGGGGGGGGGCAGTGTAATTGATTGCTCAAAGCTGATTGCAGCGGGTTCAAAATATGATGGAGACGCGTGGGATATTGTGACGAGAAAGACCATTGCCATGGATGCACTTCCGTTTGGAGTTGTCTTAACCCTCGCTGCAACAGGTTCTGAAATGAACTCAGGCTCTGTTATTACCAACTGGGAAACAAATGAGAAATACGGCTGGGGCAGTCCGGTGACATTCCCTAAGTTTTCCATACTTGATCCGGTTAATACATATTCAGTCCCTAAAAATCAAACTGTGTATGGAATCGTCGATATGATGGTGCATGTTTTAGAAAGTTACTTTCACCTCCAGGAAAATACTCTTTTGCAGGACCGGATGATGGAGGGCTTATTGCTGACAGTGATGGAAACAGCTCCAATGCTGATCAGTGATTTGGAGAACTATGACCTGCGGGCAACCATTCTCTATAACGGAACAATGGCATTAAATGGAATGCTGTCGATGGGCTTTACGGGAGATTGGGCAACACATAATCTTGAGCACGCTGTTTCTGCGGTTTATGATATTCCGCATGGTGGGGGACTTGCGATTTTGTTCCCGAATTGGATGAAACATAATTTACATGTGAAACCGGAACGATTTAAACAGCTCGCTGTAAGAGTATTTGGCGTCGATCCTTCAGGGAAAACTCCGGAAGAAGCAGGCCTGGAAGGGATCGAAAAACTGCGTGAGTTCTGGAATAGTATCGGAGCCCCTTCGAGGTTAGCGGATTATGAAATTGATAACAGCCAGATTGAGTTGATGGCTGATAAGGCGATGGTAAAAGGCGAATTCGGCGGATTCCATAAACTGAATTGGGAAGACTGCATCGCTATTTACAAAGCATCGGTATAAAGTTCATTCCGGGAGCCCCGCCCGGATTTTTATTTGTAATTAAAATGTAAAATATGGGTACGCTTACAGTTAAGATGGTTTCTTGATTATCTCAAAATCATTGGGTAAAGTGGATATTGTAAATAAATTAATGGAGGATCACACATGACACACGTTCGTTTTGATTACTCAAAGGCACTTACTTTCTTTGGAGAGCATGAACTTACATATTTACGTGATCTCGTTAAAGTTGCCCATCACTCCCTGCATGAAAAAACAGGAGCAGGAAATGACTTCTTAGGCTGGATCGATCTGCCGGAGGATTATGATAAAACTGAATTTTCACGGATTCAAAAGGCAGCTGAAAAGATCAAATCAGACTCCGATGTCCTGCTTGTCATCGGTATTGGAGGTTCTTATTTAGGGGCACGTGCTGCAATTGAAATGCTGAAACACAGCTTTTACAATGCACTGCCAAAGGAAAAACGAAATACTCCGCAAATCATTTTTGTTGGAAATAATATTAGTTCTACATATATGAAAGATGTGATTGATCTACTTAAAGGCAAAGATTTTTCAATCAACGTTATTTCTAAATCGGGCACAACGACTGAGCCGGCGATCGCATTTAGGATTTTCCGTAAACTTCTTGAAGAAAAGTACGGCAGAGAAGAAGCCCGAAAACGCATTTATGCGACAACCGATAAGGCTCGCGGCGCATTAAAAACGCTGGCAGATGAAGAAGGATATGAATCATTCATTATCCCTGACGATGTTGGCGGCCGCTATTCAGTGTTAACGCCTGTTGGCCTGCTTCCAATCGCTGCAAGCGGTCTTGATATCGAAAAAATGATGCAAGGGGCCCAGGCAGCACGGGCGGATTTTGGAAAATCGGAATTAGCGGAAAACGCTGCCTATCAATATGCTGCTGTCCGCAATATCCTTTATAACAAAGGGAAAACGATTGAAATGCTTGTTAACTACGAACCGGCTCTCCAATACTTTTCAGAATGGTGGAAACAGCTTTTTGGAGAAAGCGAAGGGAAAGACCAAAAAGGGATCTATCCGTCTTCAGCTAATTTTTCCACTGATCTTCATTCGCTTGGACAATATGTACAGGAAGGGCGCCGTGATTTATTCGAAACGATCATTAAGGTGGAACAGCCGCGGCATGAATTGACAATTGAAAAAGAAGAAATGGACCTTGACGGTTTAAATTATCTTGCCGGTCAGACCGTTGATTTTGTCAATAATAAGGCATTTGAAGGAACGATGCTGGCCCATACAGACGGCGGGGTGCCAAATTTAATTGTTCATATTCCAGCCCTTGATGAATACACATTTGGGTATCTTGTCTACTTTTTTGAAAAAGCATGCGCTATGAGCGGCTACCTGCTGGGTGTGAATCCATTTGACCAGCCTGGAGTTGAGGCTTATAAAGTGAATATGTTTGCTTTGCTTGGAAAACCGGGATACGAAGCTAAAAAAGCAGAGCTGGAAAAAAGGTTGTAATGACAAAAAGGGATGCTTTCCACAGCATTCCTTTTGTTTTGTGGAAAAGGTAAGTGGAATTGTGGATAACATAATGATGAATGTGGATAGAATTGATACTTTTGTGGATATATATCAAGTGTTTTGTGAATAACCGCTTTTCTTTGTGGACTATGTGTATAAGTTGTGATTAATATGTGCGTAACTTTTCTTTATGATTATGCCCCATTTGGACAAACTAAGGAAAAAAGAGGGGGCGACATCATGATTGAATTACCTTCAAACATAGAAGGAAAGCAATTTGACTTATATAAGCTTGAACAAGCCTTAAAGCCGATTGGTTACTCTATCGGCGGGGGATGGGAGTACAGCCATGGAGCTTTTGACTATAAAATCGAAGATGAGGAAGATTCCTATTTGTTCCTGAGGCTCCCATTTTCATCCGTGGACGGACAGCTTGACAGCCCTGGCTGTACAGTAAGGCTGGGGCGGCCGTATTTATTATCCCATAAATATCAGGGAGAACTTGACGATAATGCGGGGGCAGGCACCTTTTCCGGAACCCTTAATCAGTTTTCCGAGCCGGTTGACCAGGATGCCCAATTTCCGGGAAAATATATCGACAATGGCAAGCGGCTTGTAGAAAAGCTGGAATCTGTCCTGTTAAGATAAATTATTTAATGGCCAGAAGCCGATCATCCCTATGAACCATCATCTTGGGGGAAGGATTCAATATGGTTTCCTCCCCTCTTTTGATCCCGATCAATAAATGCTGTTGCTTCATCAAATCCAGACTTACCTCCTCGAGGCTTTTACCGATAAAAGATTCAGCCGAAAGCGACTCAAGCCTATTCTCCTGCAAATGGGAAACGACATCGGACAATAAGCCGTCATGTTCAGAATGAAGGCTGTTTTCCATAAAAACACTAGTTAATTTATTCGACTGGATGACTTCATCTGCCCCGGCCCGCCTCGCATTCGTGACTTGCTCGGATGTTAAAATTTCAATGATGCATTTTACAGACGGGCATAATCCCTTGATCGTCAACAGTGTTAAAATACTGTTCATGTCCGCCTGCAGTTCATCACTTCCGCGGTCGGCAGTGATTAATACTTTTTCTGCTTGATGAATATTGCTTTTTAAAATGGTTTCATCGACGTGCGGCTTGCCTTGAATATAATGGACGTATTTGGAAGCCACCGGATTGGTTTTAATCGTTTCATCGATCAGGACCAAATCAAGCGGCGGATGAAGGGCTGTCAGCTTATGAATAAGCTCTCGGGACCGCTCATTCCAGCCAATGATGACTAAATGCCCGCTGCCTTTAAAGGCAATTTTTCCTTCTGAAAGTGCGTCCTGCCGTGTCACGGCAGCGGTGGCTAAAGTGATAAAATAGGTGGACACAAATCCGGCTCCGAGCAGAATAAGTAAGACAGCGGTGATCCTGCCTAATATGGAGCGGGGGATATAATCACCGTATCCTACAGTGGAAGCGGTGATTATCGACCACCAGATTCCATCAAGGACGGTCGGAAACGTAACAGGCTCGAGCAGATGGATTAAAACGCCGAAAATGATAAATACAAATAAGGCGATAAATAAGATCCGTGCTAAAAGAGGAAGTCTTAAAAAAGTAATATATATCCGGTTTTGCATGTTGAACCTCCAAAACATCTTTCCATTCATTATTAACGAAAAACACACATCTAATAATGAGAATGGTCATATTTGTTCCACTTTTAGGAAATAGAAATACTTAGCGAAATGTTTTGAATCTTTGAATAATAACACTTGTTTTATTGCCAAAAAAGGTTTAAATTAGGATTAATGAACTATATCTTTTTCTAATTCTTCGTGAAAAGAGGATTGAGTGATGAACTTTCATTTGGAAGATCTATTAAAAAATATTGAAAAAACAAGGATGGAAATGGCATCTCTTGCCTATCAATATGGATATTCAAATCCAGCTGTGGTCCAATGCAGCCAAAAGCTAGATCTCCTTTTAAATACTTATAATACGAAAGTAAGCCAATAATGATATCCTCTCAAATAGATTATTTTAACACCTTCCGATAACTGGAAGGTGTTTTTTTATGAATACCCGGGAATAATGTGGCTGATAATGGTAAACCTTTTAGTTAGTATCGTTTTTTCGGAAGTTACAACTGGAGGTAAATAGAAATGATTGAGCCAATCTTAACGATAGTTGTTCCTTGTTATAATGAGGAAGAGGTTCTTCCGGAAACCATTTCAGAATTAAATGATTTATTAACTGATATGGTGAATGAACAATGGATTTCAGCGAAAAGCAAACTCCTCTTTGTCGATGATGGCAGCAAAGATAAAACGTGGGAAATCATCTACAAGGAAGGATTAAGAAAGGAGTTTGTCCGCGGCTTGAAGCTGGCGAGAAATGCCGGCCATCAAAGTGCCTTGTTAGCTGGTTTATTTGCAGCAAAGGAGTATTCGGATTGCGTGATCTCAATTGATGCCGATCTTCAGGATGATATCGGCGTTATTCGAGAGTTTATTCAAAAATTCAATGAGGGAAATGAAATTGTTTATGGCGTCCGTAAATGCCGCGACCGCGATACCTTTTTTAAGCGAAGTACAGCACAGGGCTTTTATAAGTTAATGCAGAAAATGGGGGTTGATTTAATTTATAATCATGCCGATTTCCGGTTAATGAGCCGGCGGGCGATTGAGGAATTGGAACGGTATCAAGAAGTCAATTTATTTTTAAGAGGAGTCATACCGTTGATCGGTTTGAATTCAACGATTGTGAATTATGAACGGAAGGAAAGAACAGCAGGCACAACGAAATATCCGCTTAAAAAAATGCTTGCTTTCGCGTTTGATGGAATCACTTCCTTTTCCGTTACTCCCATCCGAGCTGTTTTATTGATTGGCTGTTTGTCATTCTTCGTCAGTCTTTTATTTGAAGGATACTTTTTAACATTAAAATTTTTAGGCGAGACGCAGACCGGCTGGACTTCTCTGATTACATCTGTTTGGCTGATTGGCGGACTGCAGCTGATTGCGATCGGAATCATTGGTGAATATGTCGGAAAAATTTATAAAGAATCTAAGCAGCGTCCGAAGTATACGATCGATATCGATACATATAACATGGCTGTACCCCGGCATTTGCGAAAAAGTTTTAAACGGGAGGATGATCCTTTTCTCCTTGAAAAACTGAAAAATGCCGCCGAAACGAATTAACCGGGAGCTTCCCTCATATAGGGCAGCTCCTTATTTTTTAGTCGTACAACCCTCCTTCCATGAATAAAAATGGGTAGACAGAATTTATTTCATTCTGCTGTCAATTATTTAGAGAAGGGCACTGATTTAAGGTAGGAGGAAGTACGATATGAATTTATTTTTAAGCTATATTTTACTTGGATTGTCATTAGCGGCGCCAATCGGCCCCATTAATGCGGCTCAAATTGACAGAGGAATACGGAATGGATTCCTCCATGCTTGGTTCGTAGGTGTAGGGGCTATTATGGCGGATGGAATTTATATGCTGATTGTTTATATAGGAGTAATCCAGTTTCTGGATACTGCTTTTATGAAAACCTTTCTTTGGTTGTTTGGCTGTTTTGTTTTGATATACACGGGCGTTGAAAGCCTGCTTGGTGCCGGAAAACTGCAAATGGATCAGGAACGCCGTAAAGAACCGCTGATCCGCTCTTTTTTATTCGGCTTTATCATGTCCTTATCCAATCCGCTAACGATTCTGTTTTGGCTGGGCATCTACGGCTCGATTTTAGCTGAAGCAGCGGCATCATACCAAACAAGCCAGCTTTTTTTGTACAGCAGTGCGATTTTTATCGGTCTGCTGCTTTGGGATATTACAATGGCCGGAATTTCGAGCAGTTTTAAAAGGTATCTGACGCCGGCTCTTCTCGCTCTTATTTCTTATCTTTCCGGATTGTCTTTAATCGGCTTCGGAATTTATTTTGGGATTCAAGCATTTAAGGCGTTATTTAATTAAGACTGCCGGCTTTGCATGGCCGGCAGTCTGTCTTTTAAGCTACTTTAAACCCTTTCCTGTTGCCCCTGCAGCTTTATCGGTGATTTCTTGATTGTTGTACTGGGGGTCGTTTATGCCCGGGGGCTGCTTTCTGTCTGTACCGAGATATTCACCCTGGTGTTCATGCTGGACTTGATTAAATTTTTCAAAGTTTTCATTTACCATCGTTTTCCCCTCTTCTTTTTCAAAAATAGGAATTCTGTTTGTTAACATACACGGGTTAAGAAAGACTTATTCGGAAAATGGGGAAGATCAAAATGGTTTTTGCTGGAATTGCTGATTTATTACATAATCATTCACGAAAAACATGAAAATAGGAAGGAAGGAATTTACCGAAAAACAGGACATCCTTTTTAATGGGGGGAACTAAATGCTTTCAACACAACAGCTAGCCGAGCTTCGTTTGCAATTATTGCAGGAAAAACATGATTTGCAGGAAAGCAGAAAGCAAAATGATGATTTTGGCCTGGAAAGGGGCCATTATCATGAGTCAATGGGTGAATTATCCAGCTATGACAACCATCCAGCTGATGAAGGAACGGATTTATATGAGCGGGAAAAAGATGTGGCACTAAATGAACATTATGAATTGGAATTAGCTAATATTGACCGTGCTTTAACGGCAATGGAAAACGGCACATACGGAAAATGCGAAGTTTGCGGCAAAGATATTCCACTCGCGCGCCTTGAGGCGCTTCCGAATACGACTTATTGTATCGAACACAGCCCAGATCAGGAGACTTCTCATACACGTCCGGTCGAAGAAGGAGTATGGCTCCCTCCATTCGGAAAATTTGATATGGATGAAAAGCATGAAAATGTTGCTTTTGATGCGGAGGATTCCTGGCAGACGGTGGCGGAGTGGGGGACATCAGAGACACCATCCGATTTAGCTTTTCCAAAAGATCACTATAATGATATGTATATTGAAGGGGAAGAAAAAATCGGCTATGTTGAGGATTATGAAAATTTTATTGGAAATGATATGTACGGAAAAAATATTACCGTATACCCTAATGCTCAGCATGAAAAATATGAAAATGCACTTGATGAAGAAGGGATTATGACCAGTTTTGGCGATCTTCCCGCCTATGAACATGATCCTTACGTTGACAAGGATGAATAGGAATAACTGCTGTAACAAAAAGAAAACAGCCCTCGGATGAGAGCTGTTTTCTCTTCTGATTTATTCTTCCTGACTATAGCCTTTTCTAGAGATGGGGATGTCCCTCCCGTTTATATCGTCAATGACGGCGCCAATTTCCCCTTCCGTAAATGTATCGTTAAATTGTTCGTGCGTTGTTGCCAATCCTGAAGATAATTGGTCATCTTTATGATAATCACTGGGCCCATAAATGCGGCCTGCTAATTTTTCACTTTCTTTCGAGGACTTTTGATTCATTTGGACAACCCCTTTTGGTTGGATTTTTCCATTGTATTGTTCGCTATTTAATGACGAATTAACCAATTAAACAGATCGGAGCGATTGGCAGATGGATGAAAAGAAGAAGTTTCCTGCAAGGAAGGAACTGGACGCGGCATTTCATTTTTTGCAGGACCAAATAACGAAGATTACGGTTGAAGAAGAAGCAGAAATGATTTGTTTCGAAAGAAAGGAGAAAAATGGGGAGAATTGAGGTAAAATGGAATTAAACTGTCATTCTTCCAACTAAAGAATGCAGCTATGTACTTGATTTCCAGAACAGACAGAATTTTGTGGAGTGGTCATAAATGGGACAGAGGGAATCTATTGCCAAAAAGGTGGCATGGATCAGTTTAATAGCCAACATCTTATTAACAGCAGGAAAAATTATTATCGGTTTAGCAGGAAACAGTGACGGGGTTTTTGCTGATGGAATTCATTCCGCTGCCGATGTATTTGCCTCAGCCATTGTTTTGCTGGTGATTCGAATTTCCAATAAACCGGCGGACAATGAACATCCATATGGGCATGGAAAAGCAGAGGTGATTGTTTCCGGGATTATCGGGATTATTTTATTTATGGTAGCCGTGTATGTGGTCTATGAAGGAATCGCTGGTTTTTTCCAAGCAATCGAACCGCCGTCCTTATTAGCGATGGTAGTAGCCATTTTTTCTTACATGGCAAAGATCATTTTATACCGGACATCGCTAAAAGTCGCAAAATCGCAAAACAGCAAAGCGATTGAGGCCATTGCGGTTGACCATAAAGCGGATATCGTCGCCTCGCTGGCGGCAGCGATTGGGGTATTTATTTCGATTATCGGGGAAAAATGGGATCTTTCCTTCCTCCTTTACGGAGATAAACTTGCCAGTATTTTTGTTGCTTATTTAATCTTTAAAATTTCAAAAGAAATGTTAACAGAAGCGTTTCACATTCTTTTAGAGAGGAATATTCACCCCTCTATCATGCAGGAATACACGAACGTCATCTCTCTATTTCCTGAAGTAAAGAGAATTGACCGGATCAGGGCAAGGGAGCACGGACACTATGTCCTTGTTGATTTACGGATTGCTGTTGATCATGTCTTAACGATCAAGGAAGGTCATGACCTTGCGAAAAAAATAAAAGGAACATTAATGAGCAAATACGATAACATTAAAGAAGTTCTGATTCATTTAAATCCCTATTATGCGAAAAAGTAAGGGATTCCAGTAAAAAACAGGTTTGTACTTTACCCGTTTTCGGTTTATGATAAAGAAGGTTGAAATTGCGTAGAAATGAGAGGAGTTGATATTTTTGAGTTTTCCCATAGACCCGGACCCGAAAAGGAATGGGGAAGTCAATGTCTTTCAGATTGATGAAACGGATAATGTAAGAATATCAGCTCTGAAGAAGGTTAAATGACTTCCCCTGGAGACAGTGAGGAGGTTTTGTCCGTGTTAGAGATATACAAAAGTACTGAAAATAAAACACTAGAAATGGTCGATACCATCTCTAAAGGGTGCTGGGTAAATGTGTATGCCCCGACCGAAGCAGAAATCAACCGTGTAGCGCAGGATGCAGATATTTCGGTTGATTTAATCAAAGACGCTTTGGATGATGAAGAACGTCCAAGGATTGAAAGAGATAACGACCAAATTTATATTATTGTCGACTACCCATATGCAACAAAAGATGATTCAGGTGCACTGATTTATGAGACGATTCCGATTGGAATTATTTGCACAGAGGATTGTACTATTACCATTTCCTTGAAGGATACACCTATTTTGGAAGATTTCAGGAGAAATAGAATCAAAGAATTTTTTACCTTTAAAAGGACAAGGTTTGCCCTGCAAATCTTATTCGTTATTTCTTCCTATTATCTCCGCTTCTTAAAACAAATTAATAAAAAGACCAATGATATTGAACGCGAAGTCCATCAGTCGATGAAAAATAAGGAATTATACGCCTTTCTTGCTCTCGAAAAGAGCCTTGTTTATTTTACGACCTCTTTAAAATCAAATAAAGTCGTGCTCGATAAAATTCTTCGCTTTAATTATCTGAAAATGTATGAAGAAGATAAGGATTTATTAGAAGACGTTATTATTGAGAACACACAGGCCATTGAAATGGCAGAGACATACAGTTCCATCTTAAATGGTATGATGGATGCGTTTGCTTCCATTATTTCAAATAACCTGAATATCGTGATGAAGTTTCTAACATCCATTACGATTATTCTTTCATTCCCAACCATGGTTTCCAGCTTTTTTGGAATGAATGTAAAAATTCCATTTCAGTCGAACCCTCATGCATTTTTACTAACTTTGATAATTGCCTTTTTTCTTTCTAGTCTTACGGCACTTATCTTTTGGAAAAAGAAATACTTTTAAAAAGTCAGCCTCTAGCTGGCTTTTTGTTGTAAGTTAAAAAAAGTGGGATATCCTAAATATATGTGTTTTATTAATGGATGTTTGAGGAGGAAATAAAAGTGAATTCATTTGTTGTCAGTTTTCACCAAGAAGACAATGTTGATAGCATGCAGATTCAAAAACTGAATCAAGAAGACTTCGAAAAAGCGACAAACGGCGGAACAAGGCATTTATTTGATCTTGATACAAACATTGGCTTCTTTGTCTTTTTGGATGCAGAAGATGATGAGGGAACTGTTTCCTATCTTGTTTTGCAATACGAGGAAGACCAGGAAGACCCGACTGCCTGCTATTCATTTCGCTTAGAGGATTTTTACCAGTTTGCCGCCCTCTATTTGAATGATCTGGAATTCAGTGAGGAAAAAAATGATGAGGAAGATGACGAAGAATATGGGCCGATTCACCACCTGGGCCACCTTATCTATCATATTGTTGAAGAAGGAAAAGATATCGAAGCATAAAGAGCAGCCTGTTCTGCTCTTTTTTCTTTTACTCATATTTGCCTTGAATTGTTAATAAATTGTACAACAAAGGAAAAAACGGGAGCGCTTTGATGAAGAAGGAATTTCACCTTTTATATGATCTGATTTTTTATTTTATCCTGCCCATTCTTTTTTGGGAGTTTGGCAGAGGCTGCATATCTGACTATGCCACAATCCTCCTTTCCGTCTTTCCAGGTATCATTTACAGCTTATATCGCTTTTTCAAAACACAAGATATCAACTTTACAAGAATGTATTTATTTATCAATATCCTGATTGGTTTGCTCTGTGATTTATGTGCCGGGTCCGCCCTGCAGCTTTTATGGAATGATGCCTTCTATTCGTTGGGATTAAGTTTGTTCTTCTTGGCGAGCTGTTTTACGAAAAGACCGTTGTTTTTTTATTTTTCTCTCGACATCCTTGTCTTGCAGGGGTATGACAGGAAATGGACAAGACAGGCACTGCTTAACGAAGAATCTATCAAGATTTTAAAAATGCTGACGGCGGTCAACAGTATCCGCGAAGGGATGTTTACGGTTTTCTTAGTCAAGGTCCTTCCTGTTTATGGGGTTGAGATTTATATCATAAGTATTTTACTAGATCAGTTGCTAAGTATTGGTATGTCGCTTGTTTTATTCGGCGGATATTGCTATTTGTACAAGCACGTAGGTAAAGTGACAGTCGTGAAAAAATTGCCGGCACGGAAACTGAATTTAAAACTGCCAAAGTTTACGATCCATTCTCTTTTTGAAGACAGTTACTTTTTCTTAAGAAAACATTTTCTTTAATCATCAAGGAAGGAATGAAAAAATATCTTTTTTGTAAAAATTTATGGGTAAAGTGTAAAAAATTTCATGTATAATAGGTATATATTCCTATTTAAGTGGTTTTGAATTTAATCAGGCAATAATAGGGTGATAAAATGAAGAAACGGTCAAATCCATTTTTTCCGCTTTCTCTTATTCGGGTGTTAGGGATTTTCACCATTTATATTGGGGTAAAAGAACTGGTGACGGTTCATTCAGGGGCCGTCTTGCTCTCTCTTATTGTGACTGCCCTGTTTTATCTCCTCTTTTCTCCGTGGGTTGTTAAGCTTCCCAGCGGGACGAGCTGGAGACCTGGAATGGCGTTTATTTTGTTTTCCATATTAAACTTTGACTATAGGCTGGTTATATTTGTTGCGATCCCGGGAACAATATTCACTTCATGGGGAAAAAAAGAGTTTTTTTCCCGATTTTTCCTTACAATGGGCCAGCTTTCTGTCGGAATTTATGCAGCGGGGCTTGTCAATCATCTGATAGGTGTCCCATTTACGGAGTCGCTTTTATCCTATTTGGCTGTTACCATCTGTTTGTTTGCCCATTTTTGCGGCAACCGCCTCGCAGCGGCTCTTATTGTTGCCGTTAAAAAGAACCGAAGTTTGATGAAGCAGATTTACCTGATAAAAAATGATTTGAATTGGGGATATTCCGGCGCCTACGTGCTGGGGATCCAAATGTTTTTGATTTTCCGGGTTTATGGGTTTCCAGGAATTCTTCTCGTTATTTTTTTACTTTTTACGATATTTCAATCTTTTACCTATTTTCAAAAGTTAAAGGATATGGAGGAAAAGATTTATTTAGACGGGCTGACTGATGCAGAAAACAGAATGTCCTGGGAAGAATACTTGAAAAATAATCATCATGTGCATAAGCCGGGCATTTTATTTATGATGGATTTGGACCATTTTAAAATGATTAATGATACATATGGCCATGATTATGGCGACCGGATTCTTCAGGAGTTTGTAGGCCATGTGAAAATGGGGATGAAACGAAATTTTCGTCTGTTTCGCTATGGCGGTGATGAATTTGTTCTTCTCGTTTTTTCTGAAAATCAGGATCAGTCCGAGCTGGTATCCGAGATAAGTGATATGCTGTCAGGCCTGAATGAAATTTGGAGGCAAAAGCAATTGGACGTTGCCGTAAGCTTTGGGTACGCTGATATATCTAGGCATGATTTTCTGGAAGACGTGATTCGAAAAGCTGACCGATTCATGTACCGGAATAAGTTTGACAAAAACATGGCAACGATTGGTGAATGAAACATAAAATATATCCTATTTCATATAAATAATCTGAAAGGAACCATTCCTTTTAGATTATTTTTTTTGTGTAAAAAGGGGCGGAGCTGGGCAAAAGTCATGTTGTTTTTAACCAGCCAAAGCGAGGTACAGTATCTTCTTCTTTGAAAAGGTGTAACTATGCTCCGCTCACACCGACTTTATTATGTTGGTGTATTCCTCATCCTTGTTTTCTTTCCATACATGGGTTGGGAGTTGAGACTCATGTATGTTCTTCTGTAAAAAAATAGCAAATGTCCTATATACAAACCGACGGTCGGTTCGTAAAATAAAACACATTAACAAGTTTAAAAAGTCATTAAAGAGGAGGGGCCTTTTTGGAAAGAAAGAAAATCATTCAAGCTGTTTTGATGAGTATTGTGATTAATGGAGTAATCCCGCTGGTGGTTTATAATCTGCTGACGCCTTATACAACAAGCTTGACAGCCCTTATGATTGCAACGGCCATTCCCCTGGCGGATAATTTACTCTTTATTTGGAAGTACAAAAAGGTAGATGCCTTTGCAGCATTTATGCTGTTAGGGTTTGTGTTAAGCATTCTGGCATTCTTTATCGGCGGCAGCGAAAAACTGATACTGATCAGAGAATCATTTGTTACCGGTGTGATGGGGTTAGTGTTTCTCGTGTCACTGCTGTTCTCAAGACCGCTGATTTATCATTTTGCGGTCAAGTTTCTTGCAGGTGATAATCGCAGCAAACAGGATATCTTTATAGAAGGGTGGAAACAGCCGTATTTTCGGTTTGTTCTGAGGCTGATGTCAGCTGTATGGGGAATAGCGCTTGTTGGTGAAGCGATTATTAAAATCATCCTTGTTAATCAATTATCGGTAACAGCCTTTTTAGCGGTATCACCATTGATTTTTTATTCAGTCCTTGGGGTAACGATTTTGTGGACGATCTTTTACCGCAAGCATGCAAAGAAAAAATTGACTTCCATTAAACAGGAAGGCTCTCATTTTGTTAATGAAGCAACATAATGAAAGGAAAATCAATTTATGATGACTTCAGCTTCCGTTGATAAGAACCCGACATTTCGGCATATTTTAACCGTTACGGAAGAGATTATTTTGGAAAAAGGCTGCCGAAATACAACATTAAAAGACATTATGGAGCGGACCGGGCTTTCAAAGGGTGCCATTTATCATTATGTCAGCAGCAAGGATGAATTGTTTGGGTTGATTTTGCAGTCAAGGGTTCGCTCCTTTAACGGCGAAGTTGAGACTGCAGTGGATGCGGCAATGAGCCTCGGGATTCCATTTTTGCCATTTGAAGTAATTGGCCGCAATTTCTCGCACCGCCAGGAAAATCGCGATGTTGCCAATCAGATATTTGTCTATTTACTAAGCCAGGAAAACGAAAAAGTTACGGAAATCTTGAATCAAGTTTATCAGTATGGAAAGGAAACGGGTATTCAATGGCTAAAATCGGGGCAGGAACAAGGTGTTATTCCTCCCTCGATGGATATTGAAAAAATGGCGGTGCTGTTAATGGTGTTCTCTTACGGTTTGAGGATGAAAAACCTCCTTGCCCCTAATAAGGACACGATTGAGTCCGGTGATATTTTTAAATGGTTAATAAAATCACTGACGTAAAGATACCGGCTGACGGGTTTTTAAGGTGGGGAGAAAAAATGGAAGTTCTGGCCCTTACATTAAAACAATACAAGTCATCAGTGGACTTGTATAAAAAAGTAATAAGGAAATTACAGAAAAATAATATTTTTCAATGGGACCGTTATTATCCGAATCGCTTCATCCTTTTTAAGGATATATGGAAAAAGAACTTGTATGGAGTGGAGGAAAAGGGTCAGTTGCTTGGAGTAGTGGCGTTAAATACCAGCCAAAGCAAGCAATATAAAAAGTTGGAATGGGAGGACCAAAACGGGAACTGTTTGATCATCCACCGGCTGGCGGTCCATCCGGGGTATCAGGGAAAAGGGATCGGCAAAAAACTTCTCCGTTTTGCTGAGGATTACGCCAAAATTAATGGATTTTCCAGCATCCGCTTAGATGTGTATAAAAACAATCCAGGAGCTGTTTCTTTATATAAAAAGGATGGTTACGTTGAACGGGGAGAAATATATTTTCCGTTCCGGGAAGTTCCGTATCTGTGTCTAGAAAAGGTATTGAAAGGAGAGAAAATAAAAATTGAATAAAAAAATCATCACTCTCTACAGCATTGTTGCTTTGTTTCTTGCATATATCGTGATAATCTATGGATTCATTGGCGCCGAGCACACCGGGCTGGTAAAGGGGAAAATGAAACTCGCAGATTTTGATTTGAACTGGTGGAAGCTCTTCTTTTATCCGCATATTATCCTAGGCGCAATTGCATTGACAATCGGGCCGTTTCAGTTTACAAATAAAAGCCGCCAAAATCCGAAGGTGCATAAATTACTTGGGAGGATTTATGCAGCGGCGATTTTTTTGAATATCCTTGCCGTGCCGTTTATTGCTCGATTTTCCACTGGAGGGATTTCCACGGAAATTGCTTTTCTCATTTTAGATGCTTTTTGGTTTGTAACGACGCTAATGGCGCTTATCCGCGTTTATCAGAAAAACATCAAGGCTCATAAGCTGTGGATGATTAGAAGCTATGCGATAACATGGGTGTTTGTTACGTTCCGAATTTTTGCAGCTGTCTTCTCCATTTTTTTGGAGGCAAGTGTCTCATTCCCGCTCTCAGTTTACATGGCGATTTTCATCAACTTGCTCTTTATTGAATACTATCAAAAGAGAAAAAACAATACTGTAACGAGGAAAACGGGTATAACAACCTAAAAACAGCACTGGAATCCCAGTGCTGTTTTTTTACCCTTTTACTTTAAATGCTTTGTTGCTGACTTCGACGCGTGCTTTTCCCATGAAGAAGATCGTTAGCGCGGCAATGGCGATTGGAACAAGAGTTAACATGAAAGTATGCGTAATCGAATCAGACATAGCATTAACGATTTTGTCTAAAATGAAGCTTGGGATTTTTGAACGCTCGCCTGCTTCAAAAATCTGACGCGGATCATTCATTTTAAACGGCTGAGCACCGCTGCCGCCCTGCATACCTTTAAATGCGTCTTTTAACTTATCCGTCAGCAGATTGTTTTGAATGGTTCCGTAAATCGTCACCCCAAGTGTCATCCCAAATGAGCGCAGGAATGCATTGGTTGAGTTGGCGGTACCGCGGAATCTCGGTTCTAGATTGTGCATCGATGCCGTTGGCAGAAGGGAGAAGGAGAAGCCAACCCCGAAGCCGACAAGAATCATGTAAATCGTCAGCAAATAGCGGGCCGTATCCGGCGTCATCGAGCCGAGCGCCACCATGCCGGTAATATAAGATACAATTGAAATAAACATTAGATTGCGGTAGGAGGTTTTTGTCAGAAACATCCCCCCGACAGAGCTTCCCGCAACAGACCCTAACATCATCGGAGTTAAAATGAGACCAGCATTTTTAGCCGTGCCTCCATATACGGCTTGGACAAAAATCGGGATAAACACGGTTAAAATAATAAAGGTTGCCCCGTATAAAAAGGAAAGGATCTGAGAGGCCGCAAATAAGCGCTGTTTAAACAGCCATAATGGCAAAATCGGTTCTGCTGCTTTCAATTCGGCAGCAAAGAATGCAATGAAAAAAATAAAGGAGCCTGCAAACAAACTAATAATTTGCGATGAATCCCAGTCATATTCTTTCCCGCCCAACTCCAAGGCAAACATCAGGCTGACAACGGAAATGACCAAAGTAATCGCACCAAACCAGTCAATTTTCTGTCTGGAGTGCTGCGGTGATTCGTGATAATAACGGACAATCAGAAAAAGGGAAACAATGCCAATTGGCACATTGACATAAAAGACCCAATGCCAGCTGATATAATCGGTAATGTAGGCGCCTAATAACGGTCCTAATACGCTGGCTGCTCCAAAAACAGCGCCGAGCAATCCGGTCATTTTTCCCCGGTTTTCAGGAGGGAAGATATCAAACACAATCGTAAAGGCAATAGGCATTAGCGCACCGCCGCCAATTCCTTGGATTGCGCGATAAACACTCAATTGAACGATGCTCTGCGCGATGCCGCACAGTGCAGAGCCGATTAAAAAGACGGCCAGTCCAAAAATGAAAAACCGTTTGCGTCCATACATATCGGAAAGTTTTCCAAAAATCGGCATTCCGGCCATGACAGCGACCATGTAGGCCGAGGTAACCCAAATAAATTTATCAAAGCCCCCGAGGTCTGAAACAATTGTCCCCATTGCGGTAGCAACGATGGTATTGTCCATTGCGGCCATTAAGATTCCCAGCAGCAGGCCGGCAACGACAGGCTTAAGATTCGTACCTTTTTTGATCATAAAATGCTCCTTTTCAATTTATAGTTGCTCAGTTAAGATTAAGGGCATTCAGCTTAATTATCAAGGAAATTTTTTCTAAAAATAGCTGTTAACCATTGCTATGATTGAAAATTCCCCGATAGAAATCTCCTATAGTATGTGCATCTTCCTAAAGCCAAATGGGGATAGTAAGGCTGATAAATAAAAGGAGGGTAAATGATGGAGAGTACTCATGAATTTGTGCAAAATTTGCAGGAAAGACAAAAAAAGAACGAGAAAAGCAAAAAGCGCCATGGACAGGGGAATCCAAGTTCAAAACTTCCAAGCAAACAGCATCAGCAAAGCAATTAACAAGAATAAACAGGCCAAACCGCAAAGTGGTTTGGTCTATTGTTTCAT
>CAZAEW010000043.1:0-13654 GCA_964484065.1 uncultured Bacillus sp. | reverse complement strand
GGGTTTAGGGTCATCGAGAAGGCCGCTCAGTGCCCGAAGCGGCTAAGAAAATGGGTTTGCGGTCATCGAGGAAACAAAAGATTTCTAGTTTACATTAACTTTAATTAATATACTTACTATTAAAAAATCTCCTTGCCGCTTGGCAAGGAGATTAGCAAAATTATGCTTTTAAGATATCATGGTCTACGTAGCGTGCACCATTGATTTCACTGATAACGTTAATGGCAACCTTTGCACCGTCACCTGCTGTAACAATTGTATGTACACTGACCCCTGCAACCGTTCCGGCAGCCCAGATTCCATCAATATTTGTCTTACCGGCAGCATCGACAGCAATGATCGTTTTTACACGCGGCTCTGTTCCGTCTTTCGTAGTCAGGCCGATCGTTTCCGCTAAATCAACGGCAAAACCTGTTGCAAGAATCACATGTTTGGCTTCATATTGTCCCTGGTCGGTTTCCACTTTAAAACCGGCATCTGATTTTTGTACATTTGTAACCGTTGCTGCAACAAATTCAGCACCAAACTTTGCTGCTTGTTTTTTGCCGATTTCAATCATATCTGGGCCGGAGATTTCCATGACCCCATAATGGTTTTCCATCCATGCCCGCTTTGTTACCCCTTTATCATTATCAATCACCAATGTTTTTTTGCCTGATTTTGCTGCAAATAAAGCAGCGCTTCCTCCTGCAGGTCCTGCCCCTACAATAACAATATCATACATATTTATATACCTCCTATTGGTTAATTAAAATTATTATCATATAAAAATTATAGCTTATTACTATATTGATGTAAAATAATCGGAATCGGCTAGCAGATCTTTATTAAGTATGATTTTGCCGGCAAAAAATATCCCCTCCACGTTGTTCATAATTATTTCATAACTGGGAATTGGAAATTTCTTATTTTTTTAAGCAATTGTTAAGCATTGAAGCACAAAATTTAAATTGTGATGAGGGTGACAAGCCCCCACATAAAACAACACATACAATATCACAAATTTGCCTGCTGAGGAGGTGTCAGCTCTTCTAGTTGATATATGTTTCAGCTTTATCGTAATGTCGTTTTTTCAGTTACACGCTTGTTTGAGGAGATGAAAAGGAAGCATGAAAAAAAGCAGATTAATAAGATGGTTGCTGTTCTTCGCGGCAATAGGAGTTGTCCTCTTTGTTGGATTCCATCTGCTCCGATTTGGCTGCTGGGGCCAGCAAAACATGATGGCCTCAGGAAGAATGGGCGGCATGCCAATGCAGGGCTATCACCACGGCGGCTTGCAAAATGGATTCAGCCGGGGGCAGTTTGGCGGACCAGGCAGCATGGGCATGAGACATTTCGCCGGAGGACGAGGAATATTTGGCATTGGGTCGATTCTAATCGCGTTATTTATTGCGGCAATCGGCTGGTTTTTACGGAAAAATGCAAAAGGTTCACTGTGGAAAAAATGGACCGGCTGGCTGATGATCATCGTTGGCACGTTGATGGTCATTAGAAGAGTAGTTCCGCTTGTCTTGTTTATTATTATCGGTATTGTGATTTGGAAGCTTCTAACCAGGGAGAAAAAACCCCATCCTGTAGAAAATCTGGTGCCGGAGTATTCCTCAGATTCATTCTCACCGATTACTTCGAAAACCGGCAGTATGTTAGATGAATGGGAACGTAATGTAACAAAGGAGGAAAAGTAACCTATGGGTATTTTTAACCGTCTAAAAACAATTGTTACTTCGGATATAAACGAAGCGCTCGACCGGATAGAAGATCCGCTGGGTATGTTAAATCAATATTTGCGGGATATGGAAAAACAATTGCAAAAAGCGCAAGCGGCTCTTGCTGATCAGCTTTATTTGGAAAATAAATATCAGCTGCTTGCGGCCGATGAAGAAGGGCTTGTTGCGAAGCGCTCCCGTCAGGCGGAACTCGCTGTTTCCAAAAATGATGACGATATAGCCAAACTGGCGCTGCAGGAAAAAATTCTTCATGAAACAAAGCTGAAAATGTATCGTGAACAATATGAAGTTACAAAACAGCAGACACAAAGCTTAAAAGAACAAATCAGCAAGCTTATTGAAAAATTCCATGAGCTTGAATATAAAAAGCTCGTCCTTGTTTCAAGGGCGCATGCTGCCCAGTCTGTAAAAGAAGGACATCATGTGTTAAGGTCTTTCGGCTCTGAACAGACGTTGGCAGGGTTTTCCAAAGCTGAAGAACAGGTACGCAAGCTTGAAGCCGAAGCTGCTGCAAGCACACATTTCTACGGATTGACTTATGGGGCAAAAGCAGAATCAATCAACAGCCAGCTCCAGGAACAAGTTCAAAAAGAATTAGATCTTCTGAAACAGGTTAACAGTGTTGGAAAATAAGCAATAAGAAAGCTTCCCGCCAAACCGGAGGGAAGCTTTTTTGCAGGGCTAATAAGAAAGTGCAACTACGTCTCTGTCTTCGCCCTTAACGGCTCGCCAATCGACGAGTTTTCTTTAAAATGATTAAGCTAAAAACTGCTTATTTTACTGGTTTTCGGTTTCAAGCTGGCCTGCTTTTTTTTCGCGGCCACCCTTCTCATATGAAGAAAGTAGTATAGTACCGCTCCCATCAGCACATAAAAAGAACTCAGAAAATAGAAGGAATGAAAGCCGATTTGAGCAACGATTATGCCAACCAAAAATGAACCGAACCCAACCCCGGTATCAAAAATGGATAAAAATGTTGCAGTGGCGACACCTTTGCGCTGCGGCGCGGCATTGTGAAGCGCAATTGTTTGGAAAATAGGGAAAATGGTTCCCCAGCCTAATCCCACTAACCCCGCTGATGTCAGAAAGCTTCCCGCACCGCCCGTTTGACTTAAAACGAAGATGCCTATGGCAAATAGGAAAATGGAAGGGAAAATAATAACGTTTGCTCCAAACCGGTCAAACCATTTTCCTGTAAATGGCCGTGACGCAACAAGAACGATTGCATAAACAACAAAGAACAGGCTGGAGACATTTGATAAATGGACTTGATTCGCGTACACCGAAACAAATGATAACAACGATGAATAGATGATCGCGAAAAAGCCTCCGACAAGTGAGATCGGAACCGCTGAGCCTTCAAACAAACTTTTTAATGAAGAACGCTTTGGAATGGCAGTTGCTTGTTTTTGCAAAAGCTTTGGAACTTTAATGATCAGTCCTGTTACAAATGCGGCCAGTGCGCACACAGTGCTAATTGAAAATAATACGTTTGAACCCCACTGCTGCATGGCTGTTAATCCGATAAATGGTCCAAGCACCATCGCAAGATTCGTTGACATAATGAAGTATCCCATTCCTTCACCGCGCCGTGATACCGGAATGATGCTGGCAACAATGGCTCCGGCCGCGGTTGTGGCCATTCCAAAACCGACTCCATGCATGAAACGAATCGTTAAAAGGCCGTCCATGGATGTTGGGAAAAAGTACAGCAATGATGAGAGAAGAAAGATCAGAAGTGCTGTAAAAAGAACCTTTTGATACCCGCTTTTCTCAATCCATTTTCCTGCAAACGGACGGGAAATGATGGCTGAAACTAAAAATACGGTTGTCATTAATCCTGCTTGGGAGGTGCTGCTGTGATAGTTCTCGATGGAATAGACAGGGAGGGTGACGAGCAGGAAGTAAAACGTGCAAAAAAGAAAAAAATTACTTAATGAAATGCTGATAAAATCTTTTGTCCATAGCTTTGGTTTCGTCATTGACCTTTCTCCTTTCTAATGGGAAGCTGTTCAAGCCAGGTTTTCAGCAATTCAAAGAGGTTCACTTGGGTGTCCCCAGGCAAGTGCTGCAATAATGAGTGATTTAATTCAGTAACAGCTTTACGCCATTTTGGATATTCTTTTAATGCTTCTTCTGTTAATTGGATCAGTTTTTCCCGTTTATCATTCCCTGGGACTTGTTTGACAAATCCTTGTTTGACAAGCCTCTGAATGGTTCGGGTTAAAGGAGGTGCCTCAATGGATAAATAGTGGCAAAGTTCCTTTTGCGTCATCGAACCCTTCATTTTTAATAAATAAATCACGGCCCACTGAGCACTGTACAACCCATGCTGCTTCAGGTCTTCATTGAGTTTGTTCGTGAGAAAGCGTGAAATCTGATGCAGATTATGGATTAAATCATGACTATTCATAAAGGAAATCTCTCCGGAAAATCATTATTTACCTAGGTAACTATACAAAAAATTCGGAAAAGTGTCAACAAATTGTCACAATTTACTCTGGACAAAAAAGCACCCTTTTTTAAAGGGTGCTTTAGGGCTATTGCTATTATGAGAGAAATCATTTATGTTTAAAAATTCTTTCCTCTATTAGTTTAATACATTAAAATATCTGGCTTCCGGATGAGCAAAGACCATGGCGGTTACCGATGCCTCCGGTTCCATCATACAGCCGTCTGTTAATTGAATGCCAATATCTTCAGGATGGATTAATTTGAAGAGTTTCTTTTGATCTTCAAGCTCCGGACAGGCAGGGTAGCCGAATGAATAGCGCTGGCCTTGATAGTGTGCCGCAAAACGATCCTGCATCGTAAAATCGATTGGGTCAGGGAAGCCCCAGCGGTCGCGAATCTGTCTGTGGATTAATTCCGCAAAGCCCTCGGCAGATTCGAGTGCAAGTGCCTGAAGAGCATGGCTTTCAAGGAACCGGCCTTCCTGCTTGAATTGTTCCGCTTTCTCTCGGATTCCTTTTCCAGCTGTAACCGCAAAGAAACATACATAATCTTTTACGCCGCTGTCCGACCGTTTGATAAAATCGGCCAAACACAAATGCGGAGCTGACTCCTGGCGTGGGAAATCAAATGTCTCAATGATTTTCTCCTGATCCTGCGGATCGTAAATATAGATCTTATTTCCTTCTGATTGAGCAGGGAAGAATTGATAGACAGCGTTTGGCTTAATCCAATTGTTTCGGCTCGCTTCGCGAAGCAGTCCGTCGACCGTTTCTTTTACCATTACCGCTTTTTCATCATTTTCCGCAAGCAATGTTGCGATTTTCCCCTTAACACCGAGATGGTGGCCAATCAGCATTTGCATATTGATATATGGTTCAATATGGGAAAGAGAGTACGTTTTAATGACATGCCGCTTTGTATCTTTTGGCACAAAGACAGGAACGTCTGTTGACACAGCTGGTCTTGCTTTCACCGCTGTCGAAACAGCTGACTGGGTTTGCAGCGTCGAAGCTTGCGCCAAAGAAGCAAGCTTTTCATTTTTTTCGATCAAAAGCTGATCATATTCCTCCGGCGTCTGAACTTGGTTGGCAAGTGCCAATCCGTTCATGGCATCCTTTGCATAAAGGACAAGGCCGTCGTATTCTTTCGAAATTTTCGTTTCCGTAAATTTCCGTGAAAGAGCGGCACCGCCCACTAAAATTGGCAGGGAAATTCCTGCTTCTTTCATATCTTGTGCCGTCAAAACCATTTGCTGTGCGGATTTGACGAGCAGGCCTGACAAGCCAACCATATCCGGTTTTTCTTTGCGAACTGCTTGAATCAGTTCATTTGGTGCCACTTTAATTCCTAAATCGATCACATCATAGCCGTTATTGCTCAAAATAATATCGACCAGGTTTTTGCCGATATCATGAACATCGCCTTTAACCGTTGCCAACAGGACTTTTCCCTTTGAAGCTGTGACATCGCCTTTTTCCATGTAAGGCTCCAGGAAGGAAACGGCTGCTTTCATGACTTCGGCGCTTTGGAGTACTTCAGCAACAATTAGTTGATTATCGTTGAAAAGGCGGCCTACTTCTTTCATGCCTTCCATCAGTGGCCCGTTAATAATATCAAGCGGTGCAGGGAATTGCTTAAGAGCCTTTTCAATGTCTGGAATCAGACCTTCTTTTGTTCCCTCAACGACATAATAAGCAAGCCGTTCTTCTAAACTCATATCCGGTATATTGCTTTTTGCTTCCTTCTTTTTGCCGCGGTAAAACTCGGTGAAATCGGCTAACGTTTTTTCCGTTGTATTAAATAGCAGGTCATCTGCCAGTCCGATTTCCTCTTGTGAAATCGAGGCATAGCGCTCTAATTTTTCCGTATTAACGATCGCGTAATCAATCCCAGCCTGTGTACAGTGGTACAGGAAGACTGAATTTAAAACCTCTCTGCCGACAGGAGGCAGTCCGAAGGACACGTTGCTGATTCCAAGAATCGTTTGAACTTCCGGAAGATGCTGCTTGATGAGCCTTATACCTTCGACCGTGGCTTTCGCAGAGCCGATATATTGCTCATCACCGGTTCCGACTGGGAAAACAAGCGGGTCAAAAATCAGATCTTGCGGTTTCAAGCCATATTGGTGAACAAGAAGATCATGGGACCGCTTGGCAATCTCGAGTTTTCGTTCAGCGGTAACAGCCATGCCTTTTTCATCGATCGTTCCAACTACAACAGCCGCTCCGTAGCGGTGAATAAGAGGAACAATCGCCTGGAAACGTTCTTCTCCATCTTCAAGGTTGATAGAGTTAATAATGGCTTTACCCTGCGAATATTTAAGGGCCGCTTCGATGACCTTTTCATCGGTTGAATCAATAACGAGCGGAACTTTAACCTTTTTGACAACTTCTTTAATGAAGTTTTCCATATCGGCAAGCTCATTGCGGTCCGGGTCAGCTAAGCAAATGTCAATAACATGCGCGCCGCCTTTGACCTGAGCCCGTGCGATTTCAGAAGCTTCCTCAAATTTTCCTTCGGTTATGAGCCGTTTAAACTTACGGGAACCGATAACGTTTGTCCGTTCGCCGACCATGATCGGTCTTAGGGTCGGGTCATCATAAACAAACGGCTCGATTCCGGATACCATATGAACGTGAGCCGTTTTAGCCTGGCGCGGCTGATAATTCTTCATCACGTTCGAAATGGCCTTAATATGATCTGGCGTTGTTCCGCAGCATCCGCCGACAATATTCAGCCAGCCGTGGTCAGCAAAATCTGCCAGTTTTTTTGCAAGTGTATCTGGTGTTTCATGATAATGGCCTTCTTCATCTGGAAGACCTGCGTTTGGATAGCAGATGACCGAAGAAGAAGCCATCTCTGCTAAGGAACGGATATGATCCTGCATAAATTCAGGCCCTGTTGCACAGTTAAGCCCGACTGCAATCGGATGCATATGTTCAACTGAAATATAGAATGATTCAATCGATTGTCCAGCAAGGGTTGTCCCCATCGGCTCGATTGTTCCGGAAATCATCAGCGGCAATGTTTTGCCTGTTTTCTGAAAAGCTTGATCGATGCCAACAAATCCGGCTTTGACATTCAGCATATCCTGACTTGTTTCAAGCAGCAGCATATCAACTCCGCCGTCAATCAAGCCTAGTGCCTGCTCCTCATAAGCAGCTGCGAGCTCGTCAAATGTGATTCCGCCGGTAACACTCAGCGTTTTGGTTGTCGGACCCATGGAGCCGGCAACATAGCGCGGCCAATTTTCAGTGGAAGTTTCCTCGGCTGCTTTCACTGCTATTTGAGCCGCGACTTTATTGATTTCATAGGCTTTATAGCCAAGTCCGTATTCATCAAGGACAACACTTGTTGCACCGAATGTATTGGTTTCAATAATGTCTGCTCCTGCGTTTAAATATTCTTGATGGATTTTGGCTATGACTTCAGGAGCGGTTAGATTTAAATTTTCGTTACAGCCCTCAAATTCTTCGCCGCCAAAGTCGGCGGCGGATAGATTTTCCCGCTGGAGCATGGTTCCCATTGCTCCGTCCATGACCAGGATGCGTTTATTTAACTGCTCAATTAACGGTATTTTTGGCATAATTGCTGCCCCTCCTCAATTTGCTTGCTCGCTGACGGGCATATATGGCTAACTCCGCCGTTAACTCATAGCGTAAAAATGGGGTGATCAAATAGATTCCGTTGAATAATTCCAATGCTGCGTCAATTAACGATTTTGTGATGCTGATGCCTTCACGCCCGGCTTGAATAGGGTCATGACTAAATTGGGCCATCCGCTCCCGGATATTTTCCGAGATTTTAATGCCGGGTACTTCATTATGAAGAAACTCCGCATTTTTACTGCTTGTTAACGGCATTAAACCAATATAGATTGGTGCTTTTAAATGTTTTGTATGCTCGTACACTTCGAGTAATTTTTCCTCGGAGTAAACAGGCTGGGTAATAAAATAATCCGCTCCGCAATCGATTTTTTTCTCAAGACGTTTCACAGTTTTCTCAAGGGAGCGGACATTTGGATTAAAAGCAGCAGCAACACTGAAATCTGTCTTTTGCCCAAGGTCTTTTCCGGAAATGGATAAGCCTTCATTTAACTGCTTGATCATCTGAATCAATTCAAATGAAGAGACATCATAAACAGAAGAGGCCCCAGGGAAGTCGCCAACTCTTGCTGGGTCTCCGGTTATCGCTAAAATGTCGTGCATCCCAAGCGTATGAAGTCCCATTAGATGTGATTGCAGACCGATAATATTGCGGTCGCGGCAGGCAATATGAATGAGCGGCCGCACACCCAGTTTCGTTTTCACAAGATAGCCAAGAGATTCGTTTGAGATTCGAATCGATGCCAGCGAGTTATCAGCCAATGTAATGGCATCAATGCCCGCTTCTTTAAGAGCTTTTGCTCCTTCAAAAAATTTCGTCGTATCCAGTTTGCGCGGGGGGTCCAACTCAACAATAACGGATGGTTTTTCTTTTACCATTTCCTCAAGCCGAGGAAAATCTCTTTTCACTCCAGATGTTTCGACAGCGATTTTTGTCGATTCTAATTTTACAGTCTTTTCTGTAATTGGAGCAACATTTTTGAGTTCCGCTGCAAAGGCCCGGATATGTTCCGGTGTTGTTCCGCAGCAGCCTCCTAAGAGGCGGACGCCCTGATTTCTGAATTCGTGTGCTGCTCTGCGGAAATAATCAGCGTCACCTTCATACCGGATTTTACCATCTACATAAGCCGGCAAACTTGCATTTGGATAAGCGGAAAGGAAAGCATGCTTTGGTATTTCCACCTGTTCAAGAGTCTTCAGCATATGATGCGGGCCTAACCGGCAATTGAGGCCGACCACATCGGCACCAAGCGCTTCCAAACGCTGAAAAGCGTCATTTATTGGTGTTTGATCCTGCAGAACGCCAATTTCCTGCAGGGACAGCTGAGCGATGATTGGCAGCTTCGTTTCCTTTCGGGCAATCTCCAAAACCGTTTCCAGCTCTGTCCGGTCATAGTATGTCTCAAGAAGAATTCCATCAACATCTTCCATTAAAAGACAGTACAGCTGCTCGCGGAAGCTCCGCTTTATTTCTTCGATTGCAATCGTATTTGGTTTCATCCCGCGGTTTCCGCCAATGGTTCCCAGAACATAAGCGCGGTTCCCGGCAGCTTTTTTGGCATTGCGGACAGCGGCGCTGTTAATTTCTTTCACTGAATCTTCAAGACCATAGCGCTGCAGCTTTAAATAATTGGCTGCATACGTGTTGGTTTCGATCACATCCGCACCAGCGTCAATATAGGCTAAATGGATATTTTGAATATCTTCCGGATGCGACAGGTTCAATTCTTCTAAACAGAAGTCTTTACCATAGGAGTAAAGAAGTGTCCCCATCGCTCCGTCACCGATTAAGATTTGCTTTGTTAGTTTTTCCAGGAAACTCATGTTAACTCTCCCTTTAAGAACCTGTTTTTTCAGACTTGACCAGCTCAAGCGCCTGCGTGAAATCTTTGATCAGATCGTCGATATTTTCCAATCCGACTGACAAGCGCAGAAGGCTGTTCGTAATGCCTCGCGATTCCCTTTCCTCAAGCGGCATGGCGGCGTGGGACATTTTTGCCGGGTAAGACAAAATGGATTCCACTGCGCCAAGACTTACAGCAAAAACAGGGATCTTTACATGATTAACAAATGTCCTCATTGCATCCTCATCTTCAAGTTCAAACGACAGTACCGCACCAGCGCCGGATGCCTGTCTTTTTTGAAGCTCATATTCCGGATGAGTCTCAAGACCAGGGTAATAAACCTTTTTGATTTGCGGATGTGAATCGAAAAATTGCGCTAATTTCAAGGCAGATTTTTGCGATTGCTCCAAACGGACATGAAGTGTCTTTAAACCGCGCAGGACAAGCCAACAGTCCTGAGGACCCAAAATAGCTCCAAATGAGTTTTGTAAAAAGTAAAGCTGTTTTGCCAACTCTTCATCTTTAACAACAGCAAGTCCTGCAACGACGTCGCTATGTCCGGACAAAAATTTTGTTGCGCTGTGGAGAATGATGTCCGCGCCAAGCTCAAGCGGTTTTTGCAGGGCAGGGCTTAAGAAAGTATTATCGACATACGTCAAGGCGCCGATTTCCTTTGCTAAAGAGCTGATTGCCCGGATATCCGTCACTTTTAATGTCGGATTGGAAGGCGTTTCTGCATAAAAAGCCTTAGTGTTCGGGCGGATTGCTTGTTTGACCTGCTCTAAATCGGTCATGTCGACAAACGTATGTTCAATTCCGAAGCGGGTAAGCACTTGCGTAACCATTCGGAATGTCCCTCCGTAAACATCTTCTGTGATGACAACATGATCGCCTGCCGATAATAATAAAAACGCTGTTGAGATGGCCGCCATTCCGGAGGCAAAAGCAAAACCTCGTGTTCCGCCTTCAAGCTCGGCAATGACTTCCTCAAGAGCTTCCCGTGTTGGATTTAAACTCCGTGCATAGTCGTATTTACCAAAGCTGTCGATATCATATTGATGGAAAGTAGAGGCATGCTGGATTGGGACACTTACAGCCCCGGTTGCTTCATCTATTTTGTGCCGATTGTGCAGCAGTCTCGTTTCAAAACTAAATTCTTCGTGTCCCATTAAGATTCACTCCTTCTTTAATATTGGCAAAGGCGTTCTCAAGATCAGCAATAAGATCATGCGCATCCTCTATGCCAACGGAAAAACGCAATAAACAATTATCAACGCCCAATTGAATCCGGACTTCTTCCGGAATATCAGCGTGTGTCTGTGTCACAGGGTATGTCATTAAACTTTCAACGCCGCCAAGGCTTTCTGCAAAGGTGATCAGTCCCAGTCCTTGTAAAAACGGATTGATCCACGTCTCATCTTTTAGGCGGAAGGACAGCATGCCGCCGCGTCCCGGGTAAAGAACATCTGTGACTCCTTCGTGATTGGAAAGATATTCGGCAATGGCTTTGGCATTCTTTTCGTGCTGCTGCATTCTTAAAGACAAAGTTTTCATACCGCGGATAAGAAGCCAAGAGTCGAACGGGCTCAAGACCGCTCCGGCCCCATTGTGATAAAGTGCCAGGTCATCACAGATTTTTTTCCCTTTTCCGACAATCAGGCCGGCGAGAACATCGTTATGTCCTCCCAAGTATTTCGTTCCGCTGTGAATAACGATGTCCGCTCCTTGTTGGATCGGCTGCTGGAGGAGCGGCGTATAAAATGTATTATCAACAATCAGCAGGACATTGTGCTTTTTGGCGATTTTGGAAACGGCTGCAATGTCTGTTTGCTGCATCAGGGGATTCGTAGGAGTTTCTAGAAAGATGGCCTTTGTATTAGGCGTAATTTTACTTTCTATCAACTCCGGACTACAGGTGTTTACATATTGGCACTTTAGGCCCCATTTTTTATATCCCTTTTCTAATAAACGGTATGTACCGCCGTACAAGTCCTCGCTTACAATCCATTCATCACCTGATTGGAACAGAGAAAGAATGGTGAAAATTGCCGCCATTCCGGAGCTGCAGGCAAAACCCTGATCGCCGCCTTCTAAGTCGGCTATCGCTTTTTCAAGAATTTGGCGGGTTGGATTGCCGGTCCGAACATAGTCGTAGCCAGTGGATTGTCCAATCCCTGCATGACGATAGGCAGTTGAAAAATAAACAGGAGGATTCACTGTTCCTGTAACGGTTTCGCTGCGGTTTCCAATTTGGGCAAGCTTCGTATCGATTTTATACATGATGTCCTCTCCTTTTATAAATTGTTTCTTGTTCGCGGCTGTCAGGAAGCTAAAGATCGCCGGAAATAACCTGGAAAAATAAAAAAGTCTTCTATAAGAAGAAGACTTTTGTCAGCATGTGCACAGAGCCATTCTTCTTATCTTCCAAGTTAAATGAAACTTGCGGGAATTAGCACCTTTTCAATGAACGCACCATTGAAGGTTGCTGAGGTGTCATCGGGCCGTTCCCTCAACCTCTCTTGATAAGAAATTAATATTTTGATTTTTCTTTAAAATTACTATATGTAACTTTAAAAGTCAATGGTTAATCTTATCATTAATCCAATCTTTTTAGTAGGAAATATAAAAATGAGAAAAATAGGAATAAAGAACCGCTGAATATTCAGAATATTATTGACAATTATTTCTGTGAATGGTATTTTTGAGTATGTAAAACGTTCTGAATAAAGAACATTTTAGTTTTAATAGAATGAGTTTTGTAAAAAAAGAGAAAAATTTTAATAGATTAAAATCCGCGCTTTTACGGAGCAGGAGAATGTCTTTTAGACAGAAGTGGATAGGATAGCAGAATGGATTGGCCCATTTTTGAATGAGAACCAAGTTTAATATAGGAGGTGCAAGATCATGGCCATACTTGTAACCGGAGGGGCAGGCTATATCGGAAGCCATACTTGCGTTGAATTGCTGAATGCAGGTTATGATATTGTTGTTTTAGACAATTTCTTAAATAGTACACCGGAAATCGTAAAGCGTATCAAAACAATTACTGGCCGGGATTTTAAAACATGCTGCGTTGATTTGTTAGATGTTGAGCAAACCGACCGCGTATTTGCCGAAAATGATATTGAGGCGGTTATTCATTTTGCCGGACTGAAAGAATCCGCAAACACCCCCCATACACCTCTCAGCTATTACTACAATAATATTACCAGCACCATCTTCCTAACGGAATTAATGAAAAAACACAATGTTAAAAAACTCGTATTTAGTTCATCCGCGCTTGTTTATGAAAGGCCAAGCCAAGGTCCGATTACCGAAGAAGCTCCAATTTGGACATTAAATGCGTACGGCCGTACAAAAATTATGATTGAGGAACTATTAAAAGATCTTTATTTTGCTGATCAAAATTGGAGTATCGCAATCCTCCGTTATTTTACTCCATTTGGCGCACATCAAAGCGGGCTCATCGGTGAAAGGCCGAGCGGTTTTAACGGACGCAATCTATCTGATATGATTGAAGTTATTTATGAAAAAATGAAAGAGCTGCATGTCTTTGGTAATGAATCTCAAAAAGAAGAAGCGGCTGTCAAAGACTATATCCATGTGACAGATTTGGCTGTGGGGCACGTGCGGGCGCTTGAAAAGGTTCTAAAAACCCCATGTATCGAAGCTTATAATCTCGGAATTGGAAAAAGCTGCAGCAGGCTAGATGTACTGTCTGCTTTTGAAAATACTGCCGGGGTAAAGCTGCCATTCCATCTGGTTGATTCCAGCATAAAAAAGCAGGAAGTATGCTTTGTTGATCCGGCGAAAGCCAACAAAGAATTAGGGTGGAGTGCCAAGAACGGCATCCAGGAAATGGTGGAAGATTGGTGGCGCTGGCTGATCAAAAACCCCAATGGATATGAAGAAACGATTAACAGCAGAATCGAATTCAGTAAATGATCAAAGAAGGTTTCCTGCCTTCTTTTTTTTGTGGAAAAGGGGCGGAGCTGCGCAAAAGTGATTGGTTTTATCCAAGTGA
>CAZAEW010000042.1:0-34475 GCA_964484065.1 uncultured Bacillus sp. | reverse complement strand
TTTCCATAGAAAATAAGCGGCCTCTATTCTCATCGAATAGAAGGCCGCTTATCCTTTCCCAAATTGGTCATTTCCGGATTTCATCACTTATTTTTTCCCTTTGAACACTTATGAATTTTTTTAAATAAATACGTAAGGTAGGAGTTTAGGTCAAAGCGACCTTTTTGAATGAACCCGGAGATTTCATTCGCCATTTTTTACCCCCCTTTTGCTGAAGCCTGTCTTTCTACTTTTTAACCAAAATATCAAACTTTTATACATATAGATTTTTAAATTATAAAAAACGTAATTGGCCCCGCCTGCGCCAAATTACACTGACAGCCACGCGTGCTATCCTGCCCAACTCTTACACTATCAATATTTTGTTAAAAACATGCTTCAGAAAGGTAAAAAATATGTTAAATCTAAATGAAAATGATGACCCTTGGAAAAAAAGCCCTTCTCCCGCTCTGGAGAGAAGGACCAAATCTATTTTATTTTGCAGTGAATTGTGCTTCTTCAGTAGAGCCTTTAAGAGCGGTTGTAGAAGAAGTTCCTCCACTTACAATCATGGAAACTTGGTCGAAGTAGCCAGTTCCAACTTCGCGTTGGTGTCTAGTTGCAGTGTAGCCGTTTTTCTCCATAGCAAACTCAGCTTGCTGTAATTCAGAGTATGCAGCCATACCGCGCTCTTTGTAGCCAAGTGCAAGGTTAAACATGCTGTAGTTCAATGCGTGGAAACCTGCAAGTGTAACGAATTGGAATTTGTAACCCATTTTGCCAAGTTCTTTTTGGAAGTTAGCAATTGTTTCTTTATCCAATTTAGCTTCCCAGTTGAATGATGGAGAGCAGTTGTAAGCCAATAGTTTGCCAGGGAATTTAGCATGAATAGCTTCAGCAAATTTTTTAGCTTCTTCGATATTTGGTTCAGAAGTTTCGCACCAGATAAGGTCAGCGTATGGAGCATATGCTAAACCACGAGCGATCGCTTGGTCGATTCCGGACTTAGTGCGGAAGAATCCTTCAGCAGTACGTTCGCCAGTGATGAATGGTGCATCGTATGAATCAACATCGCTAGTGATAAGATCTGCTGCGTTAGCATCAGTACGGGCAACTAGTACAGTTGGAGTTCCCATAACGTCTGCTGCAAGACGAGCTGCGATTAGGTTCTTAACAGCTGTTTGAGTTGGAAGTAATACTTTACCGCCTAAGTGTCCGCATTTTTTCTCTGAAGACAGTTGGTCTTCAAAGTGAACGCCTGAAGCACCAGCTTCGATCATGCCTTTCATTAATTCAAAGCAGTTAAGTTGTCCGCCGAAACCTGCTTCAGCATCAGCTACGATAGGAGCAAACCAGTCGATGGAGTTGTCGCCTTCGCCATGTGTGATTTGGTCAGCACGTTGAAGAGCTTGATTAATCCGTTTAACAACAGCCGGTACACTGTTTGCTGGGTACAAGCTTTGGTCCGGATACATTTGTCCAGCTAGGTTAGCATCAGCAGCAACCTGCCAGCCGCTTAGGTAGATAGCTTTCAAACCAGCTTTAACTTGTTGTACTGCTTGGTTTCCAGTTAGGGCACCAAGAGCATTGATATAATCTTCTGTGTGTAACATCTTCCAAAGTTTCTCAGAACCTCTTTGAGCTAGTGTATATTCAATATCGATTGAACCGCGAAGTTTGATAACTTCCTCTGCAGTATATGGTCTTGTAACGCCATTCCAGCGCTCATCCATTTCCCATTGTTCTTGTAATTTTTTTGCTCTTTGATCTGCCATTATAAATTCCTCCCTAAACTTAATAATCTATTATTAGTAATTTTTAATAATTTGAAACCATCCCAATGTTACTAACCTAGCAAAATAAAAAGCTTTCCCCTTTGTTGCATCGCTTATTTGCATGTACTCTTTAAAATCTTCTTATGTTGTCTAAATCCCCTTAAAACTATCTATCCAAAACAAACCCCTTTGTTCTCACTCGTATGACTTTACCACCCCTTTGTTATAATACAGCATTGCTGTTCTTGTTTTGTATTATATAACACAACTTCCCAAAATGGAACCACCTTTTTCTGAAAATTTCCAAAAAAATAATAATTAGTTTTGCTGTAATAAGGTAATTATTTGTATGTAATATACAAAAAAACAGACACTTATCTTAGTTAAGTGTCTGTTTTTTTGCTTTATCCTCATTTTTCACTTCTTCATACAATCTCAATAAATCAGCTTCACGGTTGCTGCTTTGTAAAAATTTTCGTTCGACAATCTCCTTTAGCAGCCCTTTTTTTACATCTGGATGATCAAATTCCTGCAATATTCGCTGCCGTGCCTGAAAAAGGAATTCCAGATAGTCTGTATACCGCTCATCAAATTCCTGCTCCAGCTGTTCCTTCATTCTTCTTGCCAATACGGGGCTTGCTCCCCCGGTTGAAACTGCAATGTTCAGCCGCCCCCGTTTGACCTGAGCCGGAACATGGAAATCGGAGTATTCCGGATCATCAGCAATTAAGACGAGCTGATAGGCACTGGCAGCTTCTTTAATTGATTTGTTTATGTTTCGGTTATTGGTTGCGGCAAAAATCAAAAATGCATCTTGAATATCTTCACTGGAGAAATTTTTTTCTCTCCATAGAATCTCCCCTGTTTCAGAAAGGTGCCTAATCTTTTCTGATACCGTTGGGGCAACTACGGTGATCTCGGCCTGTGATTCGAGCAAACCGGCAATTTTTCGTTCGGCTACTTTTCCACCGCCAACAATCACTGCTTTCTTTCCGCTTAGTTTTAATGTTATTGGATAATAGGCTTCCACAAGCTCACCTCGTTTCCCTGTTGGTTAAATACTCCATTAATGCTTCAGATGTTGCAGCTTCCGGCATACCGTCCGGGTTCAGGCCTTCTCTTTCTGCTTCCTGCCAGGTTTGGCTGCCCATGCAAATAACAGATAGATTATTTAAAAATACGTCCGTCTGGATCTCACATTCTTTTAACCCTTCTAAAAATGATTTAATCGCAGCTTTGCACGGAAATATGACAGTGTTGACTTCTGCTTCTTCAAGCGTCCGTTTAAATATCGGGAAGTACTTCGGATCGGCTTCTTTTTTGCTCGTTGCTAAGACGTCGAACGCTTCGTAGGAAAATTCCATATCGTTAAGAGTGTCATCCCCGACAATTAACAGACTCCCGGCAGCCGGCATTTTTGCTGCCAATTCTGCGGTCAGTCCCCGTTCATTTAGCGCTTTTATAGACTTCACGGACCCGCCAAAAAGAGCTGCTTTGATGCTGCGAATGTCCATCCCCTGCTGAAAAACAGCAGCGAAGAATTCCTCCGAGCTTTCCGGTGACGTAAACAGGATTTTGTCATACTGTGATAGTTTGTCGAACACATGCCGGTCAGGGGGTAAAATGGTTTTTTTCCATTTTGGAAATTCAATCACATCCGCCCCATGATCCATTAATTCTTTTGCAAGCGGGCTCTTCTTTACACCTGTCCTCACAAGTAATATTTGCCTGCCATGCAACGGTTTTTTCTCAAACCAATTTATTTTTTTGCGCAGCTCCGCCACTTTCCCAACAAGAATGATCGATGGGTTGCTGAAATTTTCCCGTGCCGCCTTTTCGCAAATATGCTCTAAAGTCCCTTCCAATGTTGTCTGCCTGCTAAAAGTCCCCCAGCGGATCAGAATCACAGGGGTTTCAGCCGGTTTCCCGTACTTGATTAGATTTTCACAAATTAACGGCAGGTTTCCTACCCCCATATAAAACGCAATCGTGTCCACACCGCGGGCAAGGGCATCCCAATCAAGAAGAGGTTTTCCGTCTGCTGATTTATCATGGGCAGTCACAACTGCAAATGACTCAGCGTATTTTCGGTGTGTCACCGGAATTCCCGCGTAAAGAGGGGCGGCGATACCGGATGTTACGCCGGGGACAATTTCAAATGGAATTTGATGCTCGGCCAATTTCTCCGCCTCTTCCCCCACCCGTCCAAACACACCGGGGTCCCCGCCTTTCAGTCGCACGACCAGCTTGCCTTCAAGCGCTTTTTCCACGAGAAGCTCATTGATTTTTTCCTGACGGAGAATATGGCGGTCGGGCAGCTTGCCGCAATAGATCAGTTCACAATCTGCCGGGGCAAAATCCAATAATTTTGGATTGGCCAGCCGGTCAAATAGAATGACTTCCGCCTCCCGAATCGCTTCAAGCCCTTTCATTGTGATTAACCCTGCGTCTCCCGGGCCGGCACCGACTAAGTAAACTTTTCCTGCTTTCACGCGCAGCCTCCCTCTCGTACTGATTTTTAACATCCCATGTTTATTTGTTTTTAAATATACACTTAATAAGAAAAGAACCAAAGCTGTTTATACTTTGGTTCCCTTATATCATTATTTAAAAATATAAACAATATCATCTTCCACTTCGACTTGATATGTCCGGACTTGACCTTCATCAGGCGCCTGAACTTTCCCATCGGCTAAAGAAATCTTCCAATCATAGACAGCATCAAAGACATATTCGCCGCTGACAAGACCATCTGAAAGAACTCCGCCTTTTGGATTTGGGCTGCGGTTTTCAATAGCCCTAACCTCTCCATTTGTTAATTTAAATAGAGCAATGTTTTCTCCGTCAATCGTTATGGCATATCCGGTTCTGACCGGCAGCTTGGAATAGTTGGCTGCTGCTATACGTGTTACTGTTCGAATCATTTTGTTTCACTCCCAGCTAAAACTTCATGTTTGGCATAATATTTTTCCTGAATTTCCTCACTGCGGATGGCTTCATTCCATGGTTCAATATATTTTTGCAGTGTTTTATCCATACGTCCGTTGAGGGCCTTTCTTGTTTCCTGGCTGGCCAATACCTCTTTCACATGATCGAGCCCTACCCGCTCAAGCCATTTCGAAGTACGTTCCAGATACGTTGCTGTTTCGCGGTAATATTGGAGGAACGCTCCTGCTGTTTCCATTACTTCCGCCTGGGTTTTCACCGTAATCAGATGGTCTCCGGCACGAAGGTCAACCCCGCCGTTTCCGCCGGCATAGATTTCCCAGCCGCCATCGATGCCGACAACACCAAAGTCTTTAATTCCCGCTTCAGAGCAATTTCTCGGGCAGGCAGATACACCCATTTTCACTTTGTGCGGTGTGTCGAGCCGCTCAAATTTTTTCTCGAGTTCCATTCCGAGAGCCATCGAATCCTGTGTGCCATAGCGGCAGAATTGCGCCCCAACGCATGTTTTTACAGTGCGAAGGGTTTTTCCGTAAGCATAACCAGAAGGCATATCAAGGTCAGCCCAGATGCTTGGCAGGTCCTCTTTTTTCACGCCGAATAAGCCAATCCGTTGACCGCCCGTTAACTTCACGAGCGGAACATTGTATTTTTCGGCTGCTTTACCGATTGTTATCAAATCCTGCGCAGTTGTCACACCGCCGTACATCCTCGGGATTACCGTATATGTTCCGTCCTTTTGAATATTGGCATGCATTTTTTCGTTAACAAGACGGGAATCGCGCTCGTCTTTATACTCGTCCATGTAAATCATGCCAAGGTAATAGTTGAGAGCAGGGCGGCACTTCATACAGCCTTCTTCATTCTTCCAGCCAAGGACATTCATAACTTCTTTGATGCTTGTTAAGCCTTTTTCTTTGATTTCCTCAACTACTTCATCACGGCTTAAGGTTGTGCAGCCGCAAAGGCTTGTTTTTTGCGCAGCTGAGTCGAATTTGTCTCCCAGTGTATGTGCCAGGATTTGGCTGACCATTGGCTTGCAGCGGCCGCAGGAACGGCCGGCGTTTGTACATTGGCTGACCTGGTCAAGCGTTGTCAGCCCTTGGGTTTGGATCGCATTGACGATCGCCCCTTTTGTCACGCCGTTGCAGCCGCAAATCAATTCATCATCGGGCATGGAGGCAACGTCGTTGCTGTCTGAGGTGCCGTCATGCGATTGGAGAATCGAGATGCTCGTCATGCCGCTGACGTCTTCTTTTTTGCTGAGCATCCGGAAAAGCTTGGTGCTGTCTTTTGTATCTCCGTAAAGGACAACCCCGACGATCTGGTTATTTCTGATCAGGATTTTTTTATAAACACCGTCAAATTCATTGTGTACTTTTATGGCCTGTGTCGTTGCGTCTTCAAAAATTCCCCCGGCCGAGTAAAGATCGATTCCGGCAATTTTCAATTGCGTTCCTGTGGTGGAGCCTTCGTACGGTGCTGTTTCCCTGACGCAGATTTTTGCAGCTAAAGTTTTCGCCTGCTCGTACAATGGTGCCACAAGTCCGTAGACAATTTCACGGTGTTCGGCACATTCACCGACTGCATAGATGTTTGGTGTGCCGGTCTGCATAAAGTCATTGACAACAATCCCGCGGTTTACATAAATGCCGCTGCTTTTGGCAATGGCAGTGTTTGGTTTAATTCCAATTGCCATCACAACAAGATCTGCTTCCACTTCAGAGCCATCTTTAAAACGAAGTCCGGTAACACGGTCGTCTCCAAGAATTTCAACTGTTTGTTTTTCCATTAAAAAGTTCATGCCCTGTGCTTCGAGTTCTTTTTTCAGCATTGCAGAAGCAGTTGGGTCTAACTGGCGTTCCATGAGGTGCGGCATGAGATGGACAACGTCAACCTGCATACCAAGATTCAATAATCCTCTTGCTGCTTCAAGTCCTAAGAGACCGCCGCCAATGACTACTGCTTTCTTGTATAGAGCTGATGATTTGATCATCATTTCACAATCTTCGATATTGCGAAAGCCCGTTACACCTTGTTTGTCTGCACCCGGAATTGGCAGAATAAAAGATTCAGATCCGGTTGCGATAATCAATTCATCATAATCTGCTGTCCGGCCGCCTGCTGTAATAATTTTTTTGGCTTCCGGATCAATTTGTTGAACCTCTTCTCCTGTGTATAATTGAATGTTGTTTTCTTTGTACCAATCTTGTGTATTTATAATGATTTCTTCGAAGGTTGTGTCTCCTTGAAGAATGTTTGATAGTTTAATGCGGTTATAGTTTGGATGGGGCTCTTTTCCGAATATGGTAATTTCAAATTGCTCAGGAGCGATTTTCAGTATTTCCTCGATCGTTCTTACACCTGCCATACCGTTTCCAATCATTACCAGTTTTTTCTTATTCATTGCCAGGTCACTCCTATTAATTCATGATGTGTCGCAAAAAGTTATTTCTGGTTTTCTCTGTGGTTAAATTGTAAACCCCGGTCATTTAAAAAATTGTGACGTACTTCACAAATTAAATTGTATATGTGAATGGTTTCACATTTTTGTCAAAAAACCTTTTCATTAATAACAGTTATGGGCAAAGGCCGTTGTTCATCCCCCTCGATGAACGACGTTTTCCTCTGGCTAAACTCTAATATCGTCGTTCATAACCTTGATGAACGACGTTTTCCTCTGACGAATCACTAATATCGTCGTTCATAACCTTGATGAACGACGTTTTCCTCTGACAAATCACTAATATCGTCGTTCATAACCTTGATGAACGACGTTTTCCTCTGACATTACCCTAATATCGTCGTTCATAACCTTGATGAACGACGTTTTTCTCTGACATTACCCTAATATCGTCGTTCATAACCTTGATGAACGACGTTTTCCTCTGACAAATCACTAATATCGTCGTTCATAATCTTGATGAACGACGTTTTCCTCTAACAAATCACTAATAACGTCGTTCATAGCCTTGATGAACGACGTTATCTACTGACAAATCACTAATATCGCCGTTCATAGCCTCTCTATGAACGACGTTATCTACTGACAAATCACTAATATCGTCGTTCATAGCCTCTCTATGAACGACGTTATCTCCTGTTCAGCACTAAAAAGCCGTTCATAACCTCGATGAACGGCAAAGCTAACTAGTTTAATACATTTCCGATATTGTTTTCGCTTGCATGTGAAGCAGCAGATAGTCAGGGCCGCCTGCCTTCGAATCTGTTCCCGACAAATTGAAGCCCCCAAACGGCTGATAACCGACAATCGCCCCCGTGCAGCCGCGGTTAAAATAAAGGTTACCAACATGAAAATCCTCACGGGCCTGTTCTAAATGAGAGCGGTTCTCCGAAATTACCGCACCCGTTAACCCATACTCGGTATTATTCGCCATTTTAAGTGCTTCAGTAAAATCTTTTGCTTTCGTAAAACCAACAACCGGGCCAAAAATTTCTTCCTGCATAATCCGCGAATTGGGATCAAGATCCGCAAAAACCGTCGGCTCTATGAAGTAACCTCCAGAATCATCCCCTTCTCCGCCCGCCGCCATTCTTCCTTCCTGTTTGCCGATTTCGATATACCCCATAATTTTTTGAAACGCATTCTGATCAATCACCGGTCCCACAAAATTTCCTTGTTCCGCCGGATCTCCCACCGTTAATTGCTTGGTTAATTCAACAACACGATTTAAAACCTGGTCATAGACATCTTCTACAACAACAACACGGGAACAGGCGGAACATTTTTGCCCGGAAAAGCCAAACGCAGAAGCAACAATCGATTGTGCTGCAAGCTCCAAGTCCGCCTCACGGTCGACGACAATCGTATCCTTCCCGCCCATCTCGGCAATCACCCGCTTCAGCCAAATTTGCCCTTCTGCCAGTTTGGATGACCGTTCAAAAATCCGCAGCCCGACGTCACGAGAGCCTGTAAAACTGATAAATCGCGTATCCTTATGCTCAACAAGAAAGTCTCCCACCTCGGCTCCGCTTCCTGGAACAAAATTTAAAACACCCTTCGGGAGGCCCGCCTCTTCCATGATCTCCACAAACTTCGCCGCTACAACAGGGGTCGCTGAAGCAGGCTTTAACAAAACGGTATTGCCTGAAACGATTGCCGCTGCAGTCGTTCCAGCCATAATTGCCAACGGAAAATTCCAGGGAGAGATGATGATCCCCACTCCCAGTGGTATATAGCAATAACGATTACATTCATTCGGGCGGCTTTGAACCTCCGCACCACTTTTTAGGCGGAGAATTTGGCGGCCGTAATACTCAAGGAAATCAATCGCTTCAGCCGTATCTGCATCTGCTTCCCGCCACGACTTTCCAGCCTCTTTTGTCATCCATGCAGAAAATTCATGCTTCCGGCGCCGCAATATCGCGGCCGCTTTAAAAAGAACATCCGCGCGGGTCTCAGCCTTTGTTTTTCTCCAAATTTCAAAAGCCAGCACCGCAGCCCGGATGGCCTTTTCAGCAAGCTCAATGTTTGTTTTGGAAACCCTGCCGATGATCACTTTTTTATTCGCCGGGTTACTAGAAATAATTTTTTCAGAAGTAAAAATTTTCTCTTCGCCAATGACAAGCGGATAATCTTTGCCGAGGTATCCTCCTACCATTTTTAACGCATTCAGATAGGCCTGCTGATTTTCTTCCGAAGTAAAATCAGTTAAAGGTTCATGCTTGTATGGCGGCACCATCTCGATTACCTCCCTATCAAAAAAATAATTTCTATTAACTTTTTATTTTAAAAAAGGCCATTTTAGTCCAAAAAAAACATACATGAGTCTCAACTCCCAACCCATGTATGGAAATAAAACAAATATGAGCAATACGTCAACATAATAAAGGCGGTGTGAGCGAAGCAAAATATCACTACTACAGAGTCAAAAAATGTATATTTTACCTTTCACTTAGAAACAATGAATCAGTTTTGTGCAGCTCCGCCCCTTTTCCCAAAAAAATAATCCGGCACAATGCCGGATTAAGAATTAATAAATATGCACATACGGTTCATCCTGATTGGCTTTACGATCAATCAGCGCTTCAGGTCCATCAACTGATTTAACATTCACCGAAACTGAAACATATTTTGGAAAATGCTCAATCACTAAACCTGTCACATATTGGGTAAAGCCAACTGCTTCTGTTTTTCCGTAAAATTGAATTGGAATGGTAATATCAAGATTTTGCAGCTGATCATCCACATAAAATGCCTTCCCGATAACCCCATTAAAGTTAGGGAAATATTCTTCTACATCCTGCTTAAAATTTAAGAAAGAAGTAAGGTCATCACGATGGGCATTCTGAGCATCGGTGGAAGGGAATAAGAAATACTTTTCATTAATATTATTCCAGCTGCCAAGACTTGAGCCATTATCAGCATTCGCATAGGCAAAAAAGTTCCCAGGAACAACCGCTGCTTTACTTTGCGTTTTAAAAAGAGCAATGGTAATTGGGACATCCTTGAGATCCTTCATGTCTCTGAGCCGGCTTAATACCGTTTCGGCAATCTGTTTTCCCTGGCTGGCCATATCAGAATCAGAAATCTGCTTCTCATACGTTGGGCCATACTGAACGGTTTGGTAATAATACGTTGAGTTTAGTGCGAGACCAATTACCACTCCGCCAAGCTTAACAGTATTGTTATCGCCCTTAATCATGTAATCATGCTCTAAGATTTGTGACAAATAGATAGGCGTTGAATTATCTCCTGCTGAATCAGTCGGGTTTAAACCGTTTGGATTGTCATTCGTTTTTCGATTCAGCCATTGCTGCACCGTTTGCCGTTTGATTGACTGGCCTTCGCGGAAATAATATTTGCTCGGGCTGAAAGCCTTTTGGGCAACCCTCATCAAACCTGTTTCAAATTCATCAATGTCATAGCGCGTATTTAAGTTATTAACGACCATTCCCCGTGTTTCCCCAGGTTCAAACGGCAAAATAGTCTGGTAATAACTTTCCGATATTTTATATTTTGGAATAATTGCTTTCCCTTTAGATTTTTTGTTCGTTTGAACAACCTCATCTTGTTTTTGAAAATTAGGTGCGCTGCACGCACTTAACAAAAAGACAAGGGAAAGAGCGAGCAATGAGAGTTTTCTTCTCACGACCGTTAACACCTCTTATTTATTAAGTTCTTCCAAAAGCTTCTCCTCATCCCAAACTTCAATCCCTAACTGCTCTGCCTTGGTTAATTTGGAGCCGGCCTCAAGCCCAGCAATAACCAAATCCGTTTTTTTGCTGACGCTTCCGGCGACATTGCCGCCGAGTGCTTCAATTTTGTCTTTCGCATCATTTCGGGTAAGCTGCTCTAATTTTCCCGTTAGAACAACGGTTTTCCCAGCAAAAATGGAGTGAGATTCTGCGGCGGATACAGGCATCGGTCCATTGTATTCCATATTGACTCCCGCTGACTTTAGTTCCTCAAACAGTTCCCGGACTTCTTCTTTTTGAAAAAATGTGACGATGGAGTCTGCCATTTTTTCGCCAATTTCATTTATGGATTTGAGTTCATCTTCTGTAGCTGCGGCCAGCATGTCCATCGTTCGGTAGCTTTGGGCAAGTGTTTTGGCAGCCTTTGCCCCGACATGACGGATTCCAAGTCCGAACAACAGCTTTTCAAGTGAGTTCGATTTCGATGCCTCGATAGCGGCAAGCAAATTAGATACCGATTTTTCTCCCATTCTTTCCAGTCCAAGCAGCTGTTCCTTTGTCAGTTTATAAATATCCGCTACATCGACAATCAGCTTTTCGGAAAAGAGCTGACTGATGACCTTTTCCCCTAAGCCTTCAATGTTCATCGCATCGCGGGAAACAAAATGAATCAGCCCTTCGCGGATCTGGGCGGGACATTTTGGGTTAATGCAGCGTAAAGCCACTTCATCCTCAAGCCGCACCAGTTCACTTTCGCACTCAGGACAGTGGGTCGGCATATGAAAATCCACTTCACTGCCTGTCCGCTGTTCAAGAATCACATTGACCACTTCAGGGATAATGTCACCGGCTTTTTTGATAACGACTTTATCACCAATTTTAAGATCTTTTTCGCGAATCAAATCCTCATTATGCAATGAGGCGCGCTGGACGGTTGTACCGGCAACTCTGACCGGCTCCAAAATGGCTGTTGGCGTAATAACACCTGTTCTTCCCACGCTCAATTCAATATCGAGAAGCGTTGTGACGACTTCTTCGGCTGGGAATTTGTAAGCAATAGCCCAGCGGGGGCTTTTCGCCGTTGTTCCTAATGATTCCTGCTGCTCCAAAGAATCCACTTTTATGACGATACCGTCAATTTCATAGGGCAGATTCGGACGCTTTTCTGTCCAGCTGTTGATAAAATCGATAACCGCATCTATATTAGCACATTTTCTTCGTTCTTTATTCGTTTTAAATCCCAGATGATCGAGATAATCAAGTCCCTCGCTGTGGGAGGTAACTCCGCTTTCGCCAACATCCCCGATTCCGTACAAAAAGACATCCAAGTTTCTTGATGCGGCAATTTTGGGATCCAGCTGGCGCAGCGAGCCTGCGGCAGCGTTTCTTGGGTTGGCAAACGGCTCCTCGCCCCGCTCCTCTTTTACCTTATTTAACTTTTCAAAGGAACGCTTTGGCATAAACGCTTCTCCGCGTACTTCGATTGATACATTTTCGTGCAAGCGGAGCGGAAGGGATTTGATCGTCCTTAAGTTTGACGTAATGTCCTCACCAATCGTCCCATCTCCACGTGTTGCTCCCTGGATGAATAAACCGTCGGCATACCTTAGCGAAACAGCCAAACCATCAATCTTTAACTCGCATACATAAGAATAATCATCACCGACCGCTTGGCGGATGCGGCGGTCAAAATCCCGCAGATCCTGTTCATTAAAGGCATTTCCCAGACTTAGGAGCGGGATTTGATGGACTACTTTTTCAAACATATCCAACACAGCGCCGCCAACTCGTTCGGTTGGCGAGTCTGTTGATTTCAGTTCCGGATACTGTTCTTCAAGCTCGATCAGCTCTTTCATCAGGCGGTCATATTCAGCGTCCGGAACAGACGGCTTATCTAAAACATAATATTCATAACCATATCGATGCAATTGTTCACGCAATTGCTTTATCTTTTGTTCAGCAGTCAATAAGTCCATGTATCCAACCCTTTCATCAAGAATACATTTTCATTAGGCCTTTTTAATTGGGGCAAATTTAGCAAGCAGGCGTTTAATTCCAGTTGGTTTTGGAAAGGCAATGTCGAGCTCAAGGCCATCTCCTTCTCCTTTTACGCTGACAACTGTGCCAATTCCCCATTTTCCGTGTTCCGCTTTATCGCCGACCTTCCAGCCGATTTCATTGCCGCCCGTTGCAGCTGCAGCAGGACGCACAACCGGTTTTCTTGCAACAGGTGTTCCGAACGAGCCGCTTTTTTGGCCAAAAGTTCTTCCTTGGGAACCAAACGGAGACGCCGCCTTTTTAGCAGGCTCCTCCCCTTCCAAAAGATCAGCCGGAATTTCATTGATAAACCGAGATGCCGGATTCATATTTGTTCGGCCGAAAAGCGTCCGCATTTGGGCATTGGTCAAGAAAAGGGTTTTTTCCGCTCTTGTTATTCCAACGTAGGCGAGCCTTCTCTCTTCTTCCATTTCAGCTTCTTCCATTAACGACCGGCTGTGCGGAAAGACGCCTTCCTCCATACCGATTAAAAAGACAACTGGAAATTCCAGCCCCTTTGCAGAGTGCAAGGTCATCAGCACAACCGAATCTGTTTTTTCGCTTGTCTCATCCAGAGAATCAATATCGGCGACTAAAGCCAAATCAGTTAAAAAAGCAACTAGGCTCTTATCTTCACTGCCTTCCTCAAAGCTTTTTGTTACCGATAATAATTCATCAAGGTTTTCGAGACGGCTCTGTGCCTCGATTGAATTTTCCGCTTTCAGCATTTCGCGGTATCCCGTCTTGTCGAGCACTTCTTCGACAAGCTCGGTAACTGACAAAAATTCCTGCATCTGTGTATAGTTGCCGATCAAATCGCGGAAATCCCGTGCCGCTTTCGTCGTTTTCGGACTTAGCCCAATCAGCTCAACGGACTCGAGAGCCTGATAAAGGGAAATCTCGTGCATCGCTGCGAAATTTGCCATTTTATCAATGGAGCTTGAGCCAATTCCCCGCTTCGGTACATTGATGACGCGCTGCAGGCTGATATCATCGTCAGGATTTGAGATTAACCGCAAATAGGCAAGCATGTCCTTAATTTCTTTGCGGTCATAGAACTTCGTACCGCCGACAATGGAGTAGTCAAGGTTTGATTTTAACAGCACTTCCTCCATTACACGGGATTGGGCATTTGTCCGATAAAGAATGGCGATATCGGAGAGCTTGTACTTATCGTCTCTTGTCAGCTCTTTAATTTTGCCGGCAACAAATTGAGCTTCGCCCTGCTCGCTGTCCGCCCGGTAATAGACAATCTTATTTCCTTCGGGATTTTCCGTCCAAAGGTTCTTCGGTTTTCGGTTCGCGTTATTTTCGATCACTTTATTCGCAGCCATCAGAATCCGTTTCGTTGAACGATAATTTTGCTCAAGAAAAATAGCGGCGGCATTTGGATAATCCTTTTCAAATGAAAGGATATTGGCAATATCCGCTCCGCGCCAGCGGTATATGGACTGATCCGAGTCACCGACAACGCATAGATTTTTAAACCGGCTCGCCATCATTTTGACAAGCAGGTACTGGGCTTTGTTTGTATCCTGATACTCATCAACATGGATATATTGGAACTTGCGCTGATAATACTCTAAAACTTCGGGCACCCGTTTAAACAATTGAATCGTTGTCATAATCAAGTCGTCAAAATCGAGGGCCTGATTTTTGCGGAGGCGCCTTTGATACTCCGTATAGACATCACTTACAATATTTTGGAAATAGTCTCCGGTAAGCTTTGCATATTCTTCAGGATCAATTAGTTCATTTTTAGCCGAACTGATGGACCCTAAAATGGCCCGCGGATCAAATTTTTTCGGGTCAATATTTTTATCCTTTAGGATTCCTTTAATAACCGACTGCTGGTCGCTTGTGTCCAGAATCGAAAAATTCCGGTTAAAGCCGAGCCGGTCGATATCACGGCGCAAAATTCGGACGCACATTGAGTGAAACGTTGAAATCCAAATTTCATCTGCAGCACCGCCCATCATTTTGGCAATCCGCTCGCGCATTTCGCGGGCTGCTTTATTTGTGAAGGTAATTGCTAAAATGTTGTATGGATTGACTCTTTTTTCTACAATTAAATACCCAATCCGGTGTGTTAATACTCTTGTTTTGCCGCTTCCTGCTCCGGCCATGATCAAGAGAGGGCCTTCCGTTGCTTTGACTGCATTTTGCTGTTCAGGGTTCAAGCCGGAAAGGAGCTTGTCCGTTAAATATTGCATTCTTTTCACCTACTATACAAACGTATGTTCTTACCATCTATCATAACGCGTATTTTCTCAATAAGCAATTTCTACAATTTGACTGATTTAACGGCATGGACTGTTTTTAATGCTTCGTGAATATTTTCATAAATGGCATTGCCAACAACAATTACGTCAGCAACTTGGGCCATTTCTTTTGCCTGCTCAGATGTCGATATCCCGCCGCCATAAAATAATACGGTTTTTTCAAGAGCATTTTTGACATCGGCTGTTAAAGAGACATCACCGAGTGTTCCGCTGTATTCCAAATAAAAGATCGGCAGGTGAAACATTCTTTCTGCCATTGCAGCGAAAGCTTTCACATCGTCAAGTGTCAGGTCCGTTACAGCATTCGTCACCTTCGCGGCTTTGCATTCTTCATTTAAAATGCAATAGCCTTCCATGACGATTTCGCTCCAATCGATGATTTCACCATATTCCTTAACCGCTTGATGGTGAAGACCGGTAATCCACTTGACATCCTGACTGTTTAAAATCGTGGGAATAAAGTAAAGATCGAAACCAGGAGTTACCGTTTCCATATTGGATATTTCCAGAACACATGGAACAGTGTAACGGCGAATCCTCGCCATTAAATTAAGGACTTTTTCAAGTGTTACCCCATCCGTTCCGCCAACGATAACTGCATCTGTACCTGACTCACAAATTTTTTCTAAATCAGAATCGGATATTTCTTTATTTGGATCGAGTTTAAACACATGGTGCCATTCCCGAAAATCGTACATCCATTAAATCCTCCAATCCATATTCCATTACAACATTATAGCATTAGCTGATACGATTCAAAATGAAAACCGCAGTCTGCGGTCTTAGAAATAATACCCTAAAGAAAACTCGCGGCTTGACAAGCCTTTAAGAGAAGTCAAAGGCTAGTTGCACTGATGCGAACAAGGAGAGAATCATTTTTAATACTCTCCTTGCAGCAAAAAAATAAAAACCGAAGATGGCGGCTTCGGCTTTTAGATTTCATCTATTGCAGCATTTTTGTCAGCATGTAATCGGTCAAGTACCAGTTCATAGGCATCGTTTCCATAATTCAAGCAACGTTTCACACGGGAAATCGTTGCAGTACTTGCACCGGTTTCTGTTTCAATTTTGTGATAGGTATTCCCTTCACGCAGCATTCTGGCCACTTCCAGGCGCTGTGCCAGCGATTGAATTTCATTAATGGTACACAAGTCATCAAAAAAACGATAACATTCCTCTAAATCCTTCAAAGAAAGGACGGCTTCAAAAAGCTGATCAAGCTCTTTCCCTCTTAATTTATTAATCTGCATCGAAAATGCCCCTTTTTGTCTTATTTTACATTAAACGAAACGCTCTTTAATAGGCCGGGACTTGACGGAACAATATTGATCCATGTCTTTCCCTGAACAAAAGGGACTTCCTTACCATCTTTAAACGGAATAATTCGATCGTTCTCGTTTTTCCACTCTACCTGGTTTACCTTACCCTTTTGAAGCAAATAGCCTTTTCCGCCCGTTTTCAAATCGATATTGCGGTGCCCTGCTGAGTCAACAATGTGGTGAACCGCTTCTACAATAAAAATATTATCCAGGAGGATTGGTTCTTTTGTTTCCAGATCAACTGTTTGTTCCCCTCCGGAAAACCGTTTATACCGGCCAAGACTGCTGTCAAATTGATACGTTGCGTCAAACATATTGTTTGAAGAATATGAGACCTTTACAGATTCGGCCATGTCACCGGTGAGGTTTTTACTCTCATCTTCAGCTAGAAAATGATAGGCTGGCGGCGTTAAATCCATCGAATAGTGTTTTAACTCAGCACCTTTTAGTACATTTTCATACGTAATGTAGGAATTATGAGGTGCCTGACGAAAACTTGCCCTTTTAAAAAGAGTTCCGTCATAAACCATCCCATTCAGATTATCAAGGTAGCCATGATCCAACATTTGTTTTGCCTCGGGACTATACCCATGAGCAATGTACAGAGCGTTGTACCCTTTAGCCAATTCAAGGAAATAACCCCTCGCACTTCGGACAGGTCCAATATTGCCAGGCTTTTCACTTTGGAAGACGGCCAAAAACCGTGTAACTTCTCCTTCAGCTAAGACTTCATAGACAACATCCGCTTTATTCAAACCGGACTGCGGTCTCGCCTTTGGATGATTATTAATCATGACGGCAACGGCCCTGCCGGCTGTATTGGTATCAGATCCATTCCCAGTTAATGGAAAAGTATAAGGATACGTATGTTTTGGCTCCACTTTTTTTTCCACTTTGGTTATTTTTTTTACCTTTTTAACCGGCTCCTTGCTCTCTTCTTTATGACTGCATCCCGCTAAAACTAACATCATGACCACTAGCGCAGCTGCCCATTTTTTCATATGCACGCTCCTATGTCTTTCGCACGCAAGGTCTCATGTATAAACGTATTATATACTTTTACATTTTAACGCATTATTGACGGAAAGAGTACTGTTTTATTTATGACATCATACATGCCTTGCTGCGTTATTCTGATGTAAGGCAAATGGGTGGCGGAAAAAAATTGCAAGCTGTGAATCGGATCTCGAAATGAATAGCCGCGTTTTTTCAGCTCTTTATGCAATTTCTTTTCCTGATCCATTAATTCCTCAATCGGAAGATCGGACATAATTCCTCCGAGTGGAAGAGGAACCTCACTAATGATTTGCCCATCTTCGGCAATGACAATTCCGCCCCCCAACTCCTTCATTCGTTTAAAAGCAAGAATCATATCCGCTTTATTTTTCCCAATTAATATAATATCGCCGGTGCTCGAAAAAGAGCTTGCCAATGCAGACAATTTATTGGCAAATCCTTTTAGCAGCGTATTGATGCGCCATTTTCCCCGTTTATCAATTAGGACAAAAAAACAATGATCATGATCGTATGAAAGCTTGTCTGATAATACTTCAATCCCAATCGAATAAGGTTTTGTGATCACTGAATTCTCCATTTGAATACCAAACGGCATTGAAAATTGCAGATCCGTATAGGACAGGTCCCAATCAAGCTTTAGCGGTTTGATTCCATAATCTTCCCAGTTCATCGCGGAAAAAGCGCTGAGATGTTTCCCATCGCGTTTCATCCATTGTCCTTTCGCCAAAACGGAAACAGGAGTTGGATTATTGATATCCGATAAAAAGTTGATATTGGCTACCCTGCCAGTTGCGATGCTGCCATGTAAATGTTCCATATTATAATAACGGGCCGCATTAATGGTTGCCATATTATAAGCATCAATGGCCGGGACATTTTTTTCCAGGGCAATTTTGATCATCCGATCAATCATCCCTTGTTCATAAAAGCTCGGGGATGATCCATCCATTGAATACATTAACTTTTCGTAAGAATGAATGCCTAATTTCTTTAAATCATCCAATATTTCCGGAAGGTCGGGGCGAATAGAGGAGTATCTTAATGTAACCGCAAATCCCTGCAGCAGCCGATTATAAACTTCTTCCCCAGTGGTGGCTTCATGATCGCCATCGGCGCCAAACAGCATCATTTTCGCCAGCGTTTTTTCTGAAGCCCCGGGAAAATGCCCTTCTATTCGTTTTCTCATTCGCTTTGCTTCCTGGATCCAGTGAAGCATCATATCGTCGCCTTCCAATAACTTGGGCCAGCCGGTCAGCTCTCCCCCTTGGATAACAGCGTCATTTTCAAGCCATGATTTAACATTACTATGTGAAAAAATCTCTTCCTCGTTTAAAATTTCCGATTGCGCATCAAATCGGCACCACCAATATAGGGATGTAGGAATCGAACGCAGATCCTGAAGTAATGAAAACGCTTCCTTTTTATTCAAATGAAAAATAAGCGCCATATTATCATTAATCAATGTTGTCGTACCTGTTTTCGATGCATATTCGGACAAAGAGTGGGGATTATATAATTGAAACGGATGACTATGCGGTTCAATGTAGCCTGGAACAAGAACTTGATTTGTACAATCAACAACCTCGCACGATTCAAGATGTTCCGGCAAATGTTCACCGACATACACAATCCGATCTTGATAAATCCAAATGTTGCCCCGCACCCATTGCCTTAGTGCTTGATTTAGATATAGGGCATTTTTTAGTAAAATGGTTGGCGGAATTTTCCCATCCAACACGGATACGTGTTCACGGAGCTGTCTATTTTTCCAGCGGTAGCGTTGTTCAAGCATCTAAATCCCCTCCTATAGGAGAATGTTTATATGAAAGGTAAGTGTGATTAATTGTTTTTAATATAAAATTGGTGAAAATATTAAAATTCGATTAAATTGGAAAAGAAAGCACTTACAAAACTTATATAGTTAATACTATCACATTTGTTTTATCAAAACATTAACCAAAAATGAACAAATTTTAAAAACTTGTGAAGGAGTGAACAAATTGAAAATAAAACCGAATATTGATATTGTAAGCGCTTTAGTAAGAATCACCGCTGGCTTAACAATCGTTGCCTGGACCACTGCCAAAATGGTCAAATGGCCTTGGCGGGATTCGTACTTGATTTTGACCGTATTAGGTGCGATGAAAGTAGCAGAAGGAATTGTCCGTTTTTGTCCATTAACTCAGCTTTATGAGAAATATCAGCAAAAATGCCAAGATTGTTCTGAACAAAATAGTCCTGAATCCTCCTCAAGGGATTCAATGGAAGGTTTAAATGATAGCGATGCTTTACCTTATACTCAAACATAAATTAGAATCCATTAAAAAAAGGATACCGGCCGGCTGAGTTTTCAGCCAGCCGGAAATATAAGGAGGTGCAGCAAATGTTTTATCAGTTTTATCAGTATATAGCGCACATGTCCTTTGTGTTGATTATTTTAATCGGAAGTATTGTTGCGCTCCTATTTGCCTACATGCGCAAATCTAGCCGTCGGCGCGCTCGATAGCTTTATAGCCGATATCTTTCCGGTAAAAAACACCGTCACATTGTAATTTTTCAAGTTCTTTATATACCTTTTCAGCAGCATCTTTCAAGCTGGCTGCCTTTGCACCAACAAGGAGAACCCTTCCTCCTGCAGTGGTATATTGTCCCTCCGCATTCTTAACCGTACCGGCATGGAACGTATATACATCTGAAAAACTTCCTAAACCCGTTAAGACAGCGCCTTTTTCATATTCCTCCGGATAACCTTTAGAGGCAACAACTACGCCAATCATTGCTTGGCTGTCCCAAACAAGCTCAGGCTTTCCACCTTCAAGAATCGAAAGTATCGTCTGAACCAAGTCTGATGATAATCTTGGCAATATAACTTGTGTTTCCGGGTCGCCAAGACGGGCATTAAACTCGATAACCTTAGGACCTGCCGAGGTTTTAATCAGTCCGGCATAAAGAATTCCGCAAAAGCTTCTTCCTTCTTCGACCATTGCTGCTGCAGCGGGTTTAAGGATTGTTTCAACGGCTGTTTGAACGGTTTCATTCCCGATATGAGGAACAGGTGAATATGCTCCCATGCCGCCAGTATTAGGTCCTTTATCCCCATCATATACACGTTTATGGTCTTGGGCAATTTCAAGCGGGATGACCGTTGTCCCATTCACGAACGCCATCAATGAGAACTCTTCGCCATCCAAAAATTCTTCTATAACCACTTGAGCAGATGCTTCACCGAACTTGCGATTTAACAGCATTTCCTCGAGAGCTTTTAAGGCTTCCTCTTTTGTCATGGCAACCGTTACACCTTTTCCTGCTGCCAAGCCGTCCGCTTTAATAACAATCGGAGCCCCTTTTTCCTCAACATACTGACATGCTTCCTCATAGGAAGTAAAAACGGCATAATCAGCTGTTGGAATGTCATATTTTTCCATCAATTCTTTTGCAAATGATTTACTTCCTTCGATTTCTGCTGCAGCCTGGCTAGGACCGAATACATTTAGACCAGCTTCTTTAAATCGATCAGCGAGGCCTGCAAGCAGAGGAATTTCCGGACCGATAATGGTTAAGCCGACTTGCTGCTCAACTGCAAATTGAATCAGCTGTTCAGGATTGTTTTCTTGAATAGGTACAAGCTGTGCAACATCCGTCATCCCGTCATTACCAGGTGCGACAAATACTTTTTCAACAACCGAGCTTTCACTTACTTTTCGGCAGATGGCATGCTCTCTTCCGCCGCGCCCAATAACTAGTACGTTCACCTATACCACTCCATCCATTAATGTTTAAAATGTCTAACTCCGGTAAATACCATTGCTATTCCGTATTCGTCACATTTTTTAATCGAATCTTCGTCGCGAATGGAACCTCCCGGCTGAATAATCGCTGTAATGCCCGCTTTTGCAGCAGCTTCAACGGTGTCAGGCATTGGGAAGAATGCATCAGAAGCAAGTCCTGCACCTTTCGCTTTTTCTCCGGCTTGTTTCAGGGCAATTTCAGCTGAGCCAACACGGTTCATTTGGCCTGCGCCAATTCCCAGTGTCATATCTTTGCTTGCTACAACAATTGCATTTGATTTCACGTGTTTTACTACAGACCAGCCCAGTTTCAAGGATTCCCACTCTTGTTCAGTTGGCTGTCTTTTCGTTGGAATCGTGATTGTGGCATCATCTAATGTATAAAGATCTTGGTCTTGAACAACTAACCCGCCTTCAATGGTTACCATTTTCATTTCAGGTTTATTGTTTTCGTTAAATGGAATCGTTAATAAACGAATATTCTTTTTCGCTGATAAAATGGAAAGTGCAGCCTCAGAAAACGCAGGCGCAATGATAATTTCCAAGAAAATTTCATGTAATTTTGCTGCAGTTTGTTCGTCTACTTCACGGTTAAAAGCAATAATCCCGCCAAAAATCGAAACCGGATCTGCTTCAAACGCTTTTGAAAAAGCTTCAAATGCGGTAGCTCCGACCCCCACACCACATGGGTTCATGTGTTTTACCGCTACGGCTGCCGGTTCTTTGAAATCTTTAACTATTTCTAAAGCGGCATCTGCATCGCGGATATTGTTATAAGAAAGTTCTTTACCATGAAGCTGCTCGGCATATGCAATTGAGAATTTCGAACCTAATGGTTTTCGATAGAAGGCTGCTTTTTGATGCGGATTTTCCCCATAACGAAGCGGCTGTTTCAATTCATATGTAACCGTTAATTTTTCCGGTGTTTCTTCTTGAGCTAAATTCGTCATATAGTCGGCAATAATCGCATCGTATGCTGCTGTATGGCGGAATACTTTTGCTGCCAATTTTCTTCTTGTTTCAAGAGTTGTATTACCGTTTTCTTTGAATTCGGCAACAACTTTTGCATAATCAGACGGATCAACAACAACCGTCACGTACTGATGGTTTTTGGCAGATGAACGGAGCATCGAAGGGCCGCCGATATCAATATTTTCAATAGCGTCTTCAACGGTAACATCCGGTTTTTCAATGGTTTGCTGAAATGGATAAAGGTTAACGCAAACAAGGTGAATCGGTTTAATTTGGTGCTCATTCATTTGTTTTAAGTGTTCTTCATCATCTTGTTTTCCAAGCAATCCGCCGTGAACCATTGGATGAAGTGTTTTTACACGGCCCTCTAATATTTCAGGGAATCCTGTTACTTCGCTGATCCCGATAACAGGCACACCGTTTTCTTGAAGGGCTTTGCTTGTTCCTCCGGTTGAAACAATTTCAAAGCCGAGATTGACTAATTCTTTTGCAAACTCAATGACTCCATTTTTATCTGAAACGCTGACAAGTGCTCGTTTTTTCGTCATTTCTTGAATCCCCCTTCTTGAGTGAATAACCTTTGCAGGACTATAGGGTAGAGCTTATGCTCAACCGCATGGATTTTCTCCTGCAAACTATCCTTTGTCTCGCCCGATCCGATCGTAACAGGCTCTTGCGCGATGATCGGACCTGTGTCCATTCCTTCATCAACAAAATGAATGGTCACGCCGCTAACCTTTACACCCGCGTTAATGGCCTGTCCAATTGCATCCTTCCCTGAAAAATCAGGAAGCAAGGAAGGGTGGATATTCACAATCCGCCCCTCGTATTCCTTGAGTAGTAAAGAACCAATTAAACGCATATATCCTGCTAAAACGATAAATTCAACATCCTTATTTTTTAGCTCCAGGATGATTTCTTTTTCATATTCTTCCTTGCTGCTATACTGCTTTGCTTGAAAAACAAAGCTTGGTATCCCGGCCTCTTCAGCCCGGCGGATTGCAAAGGCATCCTTTTTATCGCAAACAAGCAATGTTACTTTTGCATCAAGCCTGCCTGCCTTAACGGCATCGATAATCGCTTGAAAATTGCTCCCGCTTCCGGAAGCAAAGACGGCGATATTTTTCATGTTTACACCTCTAACCGTTAATTAATTTCGACCCCTTGCTTATCAGTCACTTCTCCGATTACGAAGGCCTTTTCGCCAGCCTCTTTGAAGTGTTCAAGTAAACCTGGTACGTCCTCTTTATCTGCAGCAATCACCATGCCAATTCCCATGTTAAAAACATTGTACATTTCTTGATATTCAATTTCTCCAAGCTTCGAAATAAGCTTAAATACCGGCGGCACTGGCCAGCTGTTCTCGTTAATTTTTACCCCTAAACCTTCCGGAATCATCCTCGGTACATTCTCGATGAATCCTCCGCCGGTTATATGAGCAACTCCTTTTAGGTTAAACTTCTTAAGTGCTGACAAAATCGGCTTCACATATATTTTGGTCGGACGAAGCAGTTCTTCCCCAAGTGTACAGCCCAGCTCTTCAACATATTCACTTAATGACATATGTGCTTGATTAAAAAAGACTTTTCTGACAAGAGAATAGCCGTTGCTGTGAATTCCGCTTGAAGCAAGCCCAATCAGGACGTCTCCAGACTGAATCGTTTCTCCCGTAATTAATTTTGATTTTTCCGCAGCTCCAACCGCAAAACCGGCCAGATCGTAGTCAGCAGGATCGTATAACCCTGGCATTTCGGCAGTTTCTCCGCCTATTAAAGCGCAGCCTGCCTGCTGACAGCCGTCTGCCACTCCTTTTACAATTGCTTCAATTTTTGCCGGGTCAGCTTCTCCACAGGCAATATAATCTAAGAAATAGAGCGGTTCCGCCCCTTGAACAACGATATCATTTACACACATAGCAACGGCATCAATACCGATCGTGTCATGACGGTCCATTAAAAAAGCGATCATCAACTTTGTGCCGACGCCGTCTGTTCCTGATACCAATACAGGTTCTTTTAAATTTAAGGCAGAAAGGTCAAACATACCTCCAAAACCGCCCAAGCCCCCTAAAACGCCGGCTCTTAACGTCTTTTGAACATGTTTTTTCATCCGGTTGACTGCTTCATAGCCTGCCTCAATATTTACACCGGCATTTTTATACGCATTTGACATAATGGCTTGGCACCTCCTCTTTAAGTGAATATCTATTTTTGATAATAATATTGCAAAGTATTCGGATAGATCTCGGTTGGATATTTTCCGGTAAAGCAGCCAAGGCAAAACCCGGATCCTTCCCCGTCATCCAGTTTTCCAATTGATTCAATCAAACCTTCTGTGGAAATGAAGGTTAAGGAATCAGCGCCAATGATCTGTCTGATTTCTTCTATGGATTTATCAGATGCAATTAATTCTTCTTTTGATGAGGTGTCAATTCCATAAAAGCAAGGATTTTTAATAGGAGGGGAACTGATAACTACATGTACTTCCAGCGCCCCGGCATTCTTTAACATCGTTACAATTCTTCTGCTTGTTGTTCCGCGGACTATCGAGTCATCCACCATAATCACGCGCTTTCCTTCGACAACGCCACGTACAGGAGAAAGCTTCATTTTTACACCCTGCTCCCGCAATGATTGTGAAGGCTGAATAAAGGTTCTTCCAACATAGCGGTTTTTAATTAAACCCATTTCATAAGGGATGCCTGAAGCTTCCGCATAACCGATGGCCGCAGATATACTTGAATCCGGCACACCTGTGACAACATCCGCTTCAATCGGCGCTTCTTTGGCAAGGCGTTTGCCCAGTCTTTTTCTAGCCGTATGGACATTGATTCCCTGGATGTCACTGTCAGGTCTTGAAAAATAAATGTATTCCATCGCACACATTGATTTTTTTGTACTAACGGTAAACCGTTCCGAAGTTAAGCCGTCCTTATTAATAATTAATAATTCTCCCGGCATAATATCGCGGATATATTCCGCGCCGATCGTATCAAATGCACATGTTTCGGATGCCACGACAAACGCTTTTCCAAGACTCCCTAACGATAATGGCCTTAATCCTTGCGGATCAAGTGCTACCATTAATTCTGTTTCGTTCATAATAAGGTAGGCATAAGCCCCTTTTAGCATCGTCAGGGCATTTTTCGCTTGATCCTTTTGGTGATGATAACCGCTGCGCTTCATTAAATGAGCTAAAACTTCGGTATCGGAGCTTGTTTGAAAAATACTTCCCTGTGCTTCAAGCTGATGCTTTAATGAACTGACGTTAACCAAGTTTCCGTTATGGGCAAGCGCTAGGCTTCCTGTTTGAGAATGGAACAGCAGAGGCTGGACATTTTCATAGCCTCCGCCTCCTGCTGTTGCGTAACGAACGTGGCCAACGGCCGCGCTTCCTGTCAATTCATTCATTACATCTGCAGTAAATACTTCCGTTACTAGGCCTTCCCCTTTGGCACCTTTAAGGGTTTTTCCATCTGATACGACGATTCCTGCGCCTTCCTGACCGCGGTGCTGGAGACTATGAAGGCCATAATAAGTCAGTTTGGCTGCATCTTCATGGCCCCAAATTCCAAAAACTCCACACTCTTCATTTAATCCTTTAATTTCAGCAGGCATGGAATCGCTCCTTTCCAAGCTTCTTTTAACTCTGCCACTGATGCTTCAAGAACTGTATGATTATCACTTGAGATTTTTAATTCTTTCGTGTTGGTTACTTCCCCAATTTGTAAAGCATTTACGATTTTTTCAAATTCGCTTTGATGTTCTTTTTTAACAGACAGAAGGAAACGTGATTGGGTTTCACTGAATAACGCTGATACTGGATTTTCTGTAATCGTTACTTCTGCTCCAAGCTCATCCGCTCCAAAAAGACATTCTGAAAGAGCAACAGCTAATCCGCCTTCTGAAAGATCATGTGCCGATTGAACGAGTCCTGCACGGATCGCCTTTAGAATTTGGGCTTGCCGTTCTTTTTCTGTTTCCAGATTTAATTCCGGCGCTTTACCGAAAATTTCACCATTTAACATCTTTTGCAATTCACTGCCGCCAAATTCATCTTTTGTTTCCCCGACAAGATAAATGAGGTCCCCGGCATTTTTAAACTGCTGTGTTGTAATATGATCAAGATCTGTTACAAGTCCAACCATACCGACAACAGGAGTCGGATAGATGGCTGCACCGCTTGTTTCGTTATATAAAGAGACGTTTCCGCCAATTACCGGTGTATTTAACACGCGGCAAGCTTCACTCATTCCGTCTGCAGCTTTTTCAATCTGCCAGAATACTTCAGGTTTTTCCGGATTTCCGAAATTCAAATTGTCCGTAATGGCTAATGGTTCTGCCCCGGAACAAACAATATTTCGTGCCGCTTCAGCTACGGCAATTGCCCCTCCTACTTCCGGATCCAGGTATGCATAGCGGGAATTACAATCGGTTGTCATCGCCAACGCTTTTCGTGTTCCGCGAATCCGGCAAACAGCCGCGTCAGAACCAGGAGCGACAACGGTATTGGTCCGAACCATATAATCATATTGGTCATAAACCCATTCCTTGCTGGCAACAGTCGGCTGACTTAATAGTGTGACAAGGGTTTCTTTATAGTCTTCAACCTGTGGAGCAGTATTTTCAATTGCCTGGAATTCCTGATAATAGGCTGGTTCTTTGGATGGCTTTTGGTAAACAGGTGCATCAAGCGCCAGGGCATCTGCCGGCACATCTGCAACGATTTCCCCTTTATGATATAAACGCATCATTTTATCGTCGGTAACAGTACCAATAGAAACGGCCTCTAAGCCATATTTAGCAAAAAGATCAACAATTTCTTGTTCTCTTCCTTTTTCGACGACAATCAGCATCCGCTCTTGCGACTCGGAAAGCATCATTTCATAAGCAGTCATGTTTGTTTCACGCTGCGGCACAAGGTCCAAATTCATTTCAATACCCATGCCGGCTTTGCTGGCCATTTCCGCTGATGAACTGATCAATCCGGCTGCACCCATATCTTGAATACCGACAAGTGAATCATAGTGAACTAATTCAAGACAGGCTTCAAGCAGCAGCTTTTCCATAAAAGGGTCGCCTACTTGAACGGCTGGACGATCTTTGTCGGATTCTTCTGTTAATTCCTCCGATGCAAACGTTGCACCATGAATACCGTCACGGCCCGTTTTTGCCCCAACATACATCACTGTATTACCGGCTCCATGGGCCTGGCCTTTTTTAATATCTTTATGATTGATTAAACCGACACACATTGCGTTTACAAGAGGATTTCCTTCATATGAAGGGTCAAACTGAACTTCACCGCCAACTGTCGGAATACCGATACAGTTCCCGTAACCGGCAATCCCAGCAACTACTTCTTTAAATAAGTACTGCATTCTCGCTGTCGTTAATTCGCCAAAGCGAAGGGAGTTTAGCATCGCGATTGGTCTTGCTCCCATTGAAAAAACATCACGGATAATTCCGCCCACTCCTGTTGCTGCTCCTTGATAAGGTTCAATAGCGGAAGGGTGATTGTGGCTTTCAATTTTAAAAACTACGGCCTGTTCATCGCCAATATCAACAATTCCGGCTCCTTCTCCAGGTCCTTGCAGAACCTTTTCGCCTTTTGTTGGGAATTTTCTTAAGACAGGCTTGGAATTTTTATAGCTGCAATGCTCTGACCACATGACAGAGAAAAGACCCGTTTCCGTATAATTCGGAGTCCGTCCAAGGATGTTTTCAATCATTGCAAATTCTTCATCGGACAAACCCATCTGCTGGTATACCTTCTCAGCTTTAATTTCCTGTGGACTTGGTTCAAGCTTTACTAACATGTGCTTCCCTCCAATGCTTTACAATTGATCGAAACAATTTTAAACCGTCGGAGCCGCCTAACAGATCATCAACCGCTCTCTCTGGGTGCGGCATCATTCCAAGGACGTTCCCTTGCTCATTCGTAATTCCGGCGATATCGATTAAACTTCCGTTTGGATTTTGTTCGTACGTAAAGACAATTTGTTTATTTGCTTTTAACTTCTCCAAAGTTTCTTCATCACAATAATAATTACCCTCTCCATGGGCAATTGGAATCGTGATGGTTTCACCCTGTTTATACTCATTCGTAAACATCGTTTGATTGTTTTCTACTTTCAGTTCAACAGGCCGGCAGATAAAATGCAGGCTTTCATTCCTTCTCATTGCTCCAGGAAGCAAGCCGGCTTCTAACAAAATTTGAAATCCGTTACAGACGCCAAGTACCGGTTTTCCTGCCTCAGCAGCCTTAACTACTTCATTCATTACATTGCTAAAACGGGCAATCGCACCACAACGCAAATAGTCACCATATGAAAATCCGCCTGGAAGTAAAATTCCATCGTATTCAGCTAAGCTTTCCGAATCGTGCCATACATATTCAACCTGCTCGCCAAGTTCATCCTTTACAGCATGGTACATATCAATGTCACAATTGGATCCTGGGAAGACGATTACCGCAAATTTCACGGGGCAACGACCTCCTCGACTTCATACCGGTAATCTTCAATAACCGGGTTTGCTAATAGTTTGTGGCAAATCTCATTAATTACTTCATCTATATTTCGATCTGATTTTTCAATTGTTAATTCCATGTATTTCCCGATTCTCACATCAGAAACGTCTTTATAATTTAAAGCGTTTAATGAATGTTTTACGGCAGTGCCTTGAGGATCTAGTACACTTTCTCTTAATGTGACATACACCTTCACTTTATACATGCTGTGTTCCTCCTAATCTTGCTAAAATGTTTTCGTATGCATCAGTCAGGCTCCCTAAATCACGGCGGAATACATCTTTATCAAGCTTTTCATTCGTCTGTTTATCCCACAGGCGGCAAGTGTCAGGCGAAATTTCATCTGCAAGCAGAATATTTCCTTCTTGGTCTTTCCCGAACTCTAATTTAAAATCAATCAGGCGAATGCCAAGTCCATCAAAAAAGCCCGTTAATACTGCATTCACTTGGAGTGCTTTCTCTTTAAGGACAGCAATTTCTTCGAGAGAGGCAACTTTTAACTCAAGAATATGGTCGATTGTTAACAGCGGATCGCCAAGGTCATCATTTTTATAGTAAAATTCGACAATCGGCTGTGATAAAGCTTTTCCTTCTTCGATTCCGAGACGTTTTGCCAAACTTCCTGCCGCAACATTACGCACAACAGTTTCAAGCGGGATAATGGTTACTTTTTTAACGAGCTGTTCAATCTCGGAAATTTGTTTAATAAAGTGGGATTCAATGCCCTGTTCTTTTAGTTTTAAAAACAACAGGCTGGTAATTTGGTTATTTAAACGGCCTTTACCGGTGATTTCCGCTTTTTTCCCCCCATTAAAGGCAGTTGCCGAATCTTTATACTCGACCAATACTACGTTTTCATCGTCCGTTTTATAAATTCTCTTTGCCTTTCCTTCATAGAGAAGTTCTCTCATGGGAATGCCTCCTAAGTTTTCAATATTAAGAATTTTTTATTTTTGGAAAATAAGGGCGGGGAGGGTCCCCCACCTTTTACTCTCCTAAACCAACACGATTAAAAATTGTATCGACATTTTTCAGATGGTAGTTGTAATCAAAGCAATCCGCAATTTCTTCTGGAGAAAGCAGTGATGTGATTTTGTTTTCCGCTTCTACCAGCTGGCGGAACGGAACTTGCGTTTCCCATGCTTCCATTGCTTTTGGCTGTACGGTATCATAAGCCTCTTCGCGGGAAAGACCTTTATTAATGAGAGCAAGAAGAACACGCTGTGAATAAATTAAGCCAAGTGTACGCTCCATATTGCGCTTCATATTATCAGGGAAAACAGTTAAATTCTTAACAATATTACTGAAACGGTTAAGCATGTAATTTAAAGCAATGGTTGCATCCGGTAAAATAACCCGTTCAGCTGATGAATGGGAAATATCACGTTCATGCCACAATGCCACATTTTCATAAGCAGTCAGCATATAACCGCGGATGACTCTTGCCATACCAACCATGTTTTCAGAACCGATTGGGTTCCGTTTATGAGGCATTGCAGAGGATCCTTTTTGTCCTTTAGCAAAAAATTCTTCCACTTCACGTGTTTCACTTTTTTGCAGGCCGCGCACCTCTGTTGCAAATTTTTCAATGGAAGTGGCGATCAAAGCTAAAGTGGACATATAATGCGCATGGCGGTCACGCTGCAAGGTTTGGGTTGAGATTGGCGCCGGCTGGATGCCAAGCTTTTCACAGACGTATTTTTCAACAAACGGATCAATGTTTGCATATGTTCCAACAGCACCGGAGATTTTTCCGAATTCGATTCCATTTGCAGCCTGTTTAAAGCGCTCAAGGTTGCGTTTCATTTCTTCATACCAAAGGGCAAGCTTCAGACCAAATGTTGTCGGCTCTGCATGTACCCCGTGTGTACGGCCCATCATAACGGTATATTTATGTTCTTTTGCTTTGTTTTTCAAAATTTCGATGAAGTTTTCAATGTCCTTTAAAAGGATTTCATTTGCTTGCTTCAATAAGTAAGAAAGGGCAGTGTCAACTACATCCGTTGAAGTTAAGCCATAATGAACCCATTTTCTTTCTTCGCCAAGTGACTCCGAAACGGCTCTTGTAAAGGCAACGACATCATGCCTTGTATCTTCTTCAATTTCTTTGATTCTTGCAATATCGAAGGATGCATTTTCACGCAGCTTCTGAACATCTTCTTTTGGAATTTCTCCAAGTACAGACCATGCTTCACAGGCGAGAATTTCAACCTCAAGCCATGCTTTAAAGCGGTTTTCCTCTGTCCAAATTGCACCCATCTCCGGGCGGGTATAACGATCAATCATAATTTTGCCTCCAAACTTTTTTCTTCATTTTTCCAAATATAAGAATTTTTTATTTCTTGCAATGCGGTTTCTGTTGAGTCCCTTAAAATGGTGATATGTCCCATCTTTCTCTTTTCTTTCGGGTCTCTTTTTCCATAAAAATGAATTTTCCAATCCTTGGTATCCTTCATTTTTTCTAAAACAGGTTCTTGGTGTTCACCCAATATATTGACCATTACAGCAGGTTTTAACAGCCTAGTGCTGGCAAGCGGCAAATTGCATACCGCTCTGATATGCTGTTCAAACTGTGATGTTTCACAGGCTTCTATTGTGTAGTGACCGGAGTTATGCGGCCTTGGTGCCAGTTCATTTATGTAAATCTCGTCTTCTGCCGTCAAAAACATTTCAACAGCAAGCGGTCCGACTAGCTGGAAGTGATCGGCAATCTGTCTGGCATAACGGATCGCTTTTTCCCGGGCACCTTCGCTGATTCTTGCCGGTACAATCGTTTCATGGAGAATATTGTTGACATGAATGTTTTCAGCTGCAGGGAAAGCGGTCATTTCTCCATTTACATTTCTTGTTAAAACAACAGATATTTCTTTATTGAAAGGAACCCATTTTTCGAGGACACATGCTCCGTGATTGATTAACTCGGCTGCCGTTTCAATTTCTTCCTTATTCTTAATGACAAACTGTCCTTTCCCATCATAGCCTCCGCGTGCAGTTTTTAAGACAGACGGGTATCCAAGCTTTTCAACTGCTTCATAAATGTCCTCTCTCGAATGGATGACGGCATATGGAGCAACCTCTACCCCGGCATTTTGAATGGCCCTTTTCTCTTTGATCCGGTCTTGAGAAATTTCAAGCAGCGTTGTTCCTTGAGGAACATACGTATTTTCGCAAAGCCAGGACAATGCATCTGAATCAATGTTTTCAAATTCATACGTAATGACGTCACTGACTTGTGCCAATTTCTTTATTGCTTCTAAATCATTGTAAGCACCGATAATTTTGTGATCAGAAACCTGACCGCAAGGAGAATCCGGCTCAGGGTCCAATACGGCAATTCGATATCCCATGGCTCTGGCCGCGAGTGCCATCATTCTTCCCAGCTGTCCGCCGCCGATAATGCCAATTGTCTGTCCAGGTAAAATAATCTTTTTAGACAAGTTCATCACTGCTTTCTATTGCGGCATTTTTTGCGGATTCCCGTCTTTTTGACAGTTTCTCTGTTAATTCTGCATCAGTTATCGACAAAATTTGCGCCGCAAGCAAACCGGCATTAACAGCACCTGATTTTCCGATCGCTGTGGTAGCGACTGGAACTCCTGCTGGCATTTGAACAATGGATAATAAGGAGTCAAGACCATTTAAAGCTTTTGACTGTACTGGAACGCCGATAACCGGAAGTGTGGTTTTGGCTGCAACCATGCCCGGAAGGTGTGCTGCGCCGCCGGCTCCGGCAATAATTACCTGTATCCCTCTTTGTCTGGCGGTTTCTGCAAATTCAAACATTAGGTCAGGCGTGCGATGTGCAGAGACAACTTTTTTTTCGTATGGAACTTCTAGCTCATCGAGGACTTCACATGCGTTTTTCATCGTTTCCCAATCTGACTTGCTGCCCATTATAACAGCAACTTTTATTTCCACGGTTTCCCACCCCAAAACGTATTCAAATTAAAAAAGCCCATAACAGATTCTTCTCCATTTTTTTCGGTGAGAGAAAGCGTCTGTCTGGGCTAAAAATGGCACAGAAAAGTACCTGAAATGATAAATTTTGCTTTATCACTTCCGATACAATCCACTTTCCCTCATAGTCCAATCATTTACGGTGATTGGGTAGAAACTCACGGGCCATATTCCCATTATTATACGAGGGCATATCATTATCAATTTATTGGCACCTTCATTTTAACAACTAGGTTAATATATGGTCAACAAAAACGAACAATATTTTTCAGCCAATATTTAACGTTCGTCTTTAATCCATTTGGATTGCTTCAAAGATTATTTCTCTTCCTACTGGTTCATAGGTCTTTTGGCCATCTTTTTCGGTTTCTTGAAAAATGGGTCTTTCGATTCTGCGGATGGGCGAGTATCCTTGCTTTTTGATGCGGTTAACGCATTCATCAATGGTTTCGTTTTCGAGAACTTCAAATTTTACTTTTGCTTTTGCCATTTTGATCCTCGTTTCGTAATAGATGTTTTATTTAGTTTTCCTTCATTTTGGATTTTAATTGGGTTTGTTTTCTGATTTTAAGATGGCGGGCGTTGTTTATCATCTTTATTGGATAAAGAAACATACAACCTATTATATAGCTTATGGGGATGGTTTTAAAAAATAATCCTTTGTTTTCAGTTAATTTGTTTTTTCCGTATTGAATGAAAACTTTGGAGTGAGGGATGATTCAGGAAGGTGAGCTTAGGGGGCTTTTTTTGGATTTGGTAAACATGCGGAATTGTCTTTTTAGCTGTTTTTAAGGACATTTTGGTTTTAGTATTCTTGAGTCTTGTCCTTAGCCTCATGGTTAAGGATCGTTCTGCTTGGGTATTCATGCTGTTTGTCCTTAAAAGCTTTATCAAGGACATTTTACTTTTGCATTTCTCCAGTTTTGTCCTTATAAACTTTATTAAGGACATTTCGCCTTTGCATTTCTCCGGTTTTGTCTTTAAAAACCTTATTAAGGACAGTTCATCTATGCTATTCTCCAGTTTTGTCCTTTAAAACTTTATTAAGGACATTCCGCCTTTGCATTTCTCCGGTTTTGTCCTTAAAAACTTTATTAAGGACAGTTCATCTATGCTATTCTCCGGTTTTGTCCTTAAAAACTTTATTAAGGACATTTCGCCTTTGTGTTTCTCCGATTTTGTCTTTAAAAACCTTATTAAGGACAGTTCATCTATGCTATTCTCCAGTTCTGTCCTTTAAAACTTTATTAAGGACATTCCGCCTTTGCATTTCTCCGGTTTTTGTCTTTAAAAACTTTATTAAGGACAGTTCACCTTTGCTATTCTAAAGTTTTGTCTTTAAAAATGATTTTGAATAATATAACTTTAGAATACACAAAAAAGACAACCTAAACAGGTTGTCTTTTGATTGCCTGGCAACGTCCTACTCTCACAGGGACTTGCGTCCCAACTACCATCGGCGCTGAGAACCTTAACTTCCGTGTTCGGTATGGGAACGGGTGTGACCTTCTCGCCATCGCCACCAGGCCTACTACACTGAATAATCTTCTATGCTGGCCTGCGACGAGCTGAAGAATACCTCTTCGAATATGCTATGGCGCAGGAGCAGACATTCAATGTGCAACGTATGTAGAAATTCCGTTTAAGAAATTTCATTGTTGAGGTTCATTCCCTCAAAACTAGATAATACAGAAGAAGTTTAAAAGAACGTTG
>CAZAEW010000041.1:0-34826 GCA_964484065.1 uncultured Bacillus sp. | reverse complement strand
AATGTTGTACTGTGATGAAGTAACAGGACTGCCAAACTATCGGTCTTTTGAAGAGCATTTATCTGTTGAAATTGAGCATGCAAAAGAAAACGGTGCCAACTTAGCCATTATTCAATTAGGCTTGGATGATTTTAAATTTGTGAATAATTCGTTAGGGCATCCTGCCGGGGACCAACTTCTTAGAAAATTTTCCAATCGAATGAAAGACAATCTTACTGAAAATATGACAATCTACCGTATAGGCGGAGATGTATTTACGATGCTCATAAAGGGAATTCTCGATGTTGAAGCACTGCCGGAAATATTAAGCCGCTTAATATCATTGGTAAATAAAGAACCTTTTCATATCGATGGAAATTCCATCTATGTTTCGGTCAGTTTAGGTGCAAGTATTTTTCCCTATTCAGGAGTGAATAAAGATGAATTACTCAAAAATGCAGAAGTGGCAATGTATCAGGCAAAGAACAGCGGAAAAAATCAATACCAAATTTTCTCATCAACGATGAATCTATTCAGTTACAAGCAGTTCCATTTAAGAAATGATTCTAAGCACGCATTACAAAGAAACGAATTTCTCGTCTACTATCAGCCGCGTGTTAATCCCTTGTTGAATGAGGTCGTATCTGGAGAAGCTTTAATTCGTTGGATCCATCCAAAATGGGGGATGGTTATGCCTGATGAATTTATTTCGATGGCGGAGGAGTCTGGTTTAATAGTCTCGATAGGGGAATGGATTATTAAAAGAGTCTGTTTAGAACTTAAAAAATGGGAAGCCGAAAATATATCAATCAAAATATCAATCAATTTATCTGCGATACAGCTTCTTCAACCTCAATTTGTTAAGAAAGTATCTTTAATTCTAGAGGAAACAAATGTTGACCCCAAATGGATAGAATTTGAGATTACTGAAACGGTCATTATCGAAAAAGAAGAACAAGTCCTGAAAACCATCAATCAATTAAAGGAATTAGGAATTACTATTGCGTTGGATGACTTTGGGACGGGGTATTCTTCTCTGAATTATTTAAAGAAATTTCCATGCGATGTGATTAAACTTGATAAAAGTTTAATAAGGGATATTCATAAGGACCAAGATGATTATGACATTATCGCGGCGATCATCTCTTTATGCCATAAGTTAAATAAAACTGTTGTGGCAGAAGGAGTGGAAACCCAAGAACAATTAACCATGTTAAAAAGGCTGCAATGCGACGAAATCCAAGGTTATCTGTACAGTAAACCTGTTAATGAACATGAATTCAAGAACTTGTTAATTAATGGAATCAGTTTGAAAGGGGAAAATTCAGGTATTACCCCTATTAAAGACAAAAGAAAATTTTTCAGAGTTTCTCTAAATGAACCGCTTATTGCAGATTTGACGATTAAAAAAGTGATGAGCAAAAAGATAAATATTGGTAGCAATAGTGTTTATATTCATAATATTGGTCCAAGGGGATTATGCTTCTCCTCCCCGTTAAAACTATCAGTCACGAAAAAAATCACTCTTCAATTCAAAATTGAAATTTTATCTAAACCTCTAACATTAAAAGGGAATATTGTTTGGTACAAAGAAATAGAAAGCAATTACTATCAATATGGGGTAGAATTTAATTTTATCGATGGGGGACAAGAACAATTCATTAAGCTGTTAGAGGAATATCAAGAAAAAATAACCCGATAGTGAGTTAAGTGACAGAATCAAGTGCCTGATACCCAGCGGACTAAAATTTTTGTACCGTGGGTCAGGCACCTGTTTTTTGTGTACAGGGACTTTTAATGGACAATTGTCTAGGAGTGGTGACGCTTTTTCATCCATCTTAAACTTTAGCAGAGTAGGGGTCAGACCCCAACGACCCGCAAAAAAACCTTATTTTTGAAATGAAAATATGTGAATGTTGCACTTACACTAAATTCAAAAGAAAACTTCATAAAACATACTTGACATATCGGATTAATATTATTTATACTGTATTTACAGTAAATTCAAAAAAATAGCCAACTAGACCGCTAGAGGCTCCTATGAATGGATGTTTATCCATTTTTAGGGGCCTTTGCGTTTCTTATAAAGGAGGAGCAACAAATAAAGTAAATAGTAAGTGACCCGCGGATAATGCCCAATCTGGAATGATCCTTTTTGATAATAGAAACTTCGAATTCGGCAATAAAGTAGATGTACTCAGAAAAAGTCGGAAGAACTAAAATTCAAGTAAAGATGCAGGAGGAAATAATGAAGAAATTATTAAGTGTATTTTTCGTTGTATTAATGGTAATAAGTATGGCTGGCTGTGGGAGCAATAATGCCTCTACTAAAGCAAAAAATTCAGCTGATAATAAACAAGCTGCAAAACCTGAAAAAATTGTGCTTGATTATGCGTATTATTCTCCTGCTAGTTTGGTAGTTAAAGAGTTTGGCTGGGCAGACCAAGAGTTTAAAAAAGACGGAATCAAGGTTGAATATGTACTAAGCCAGGGCAGTAATAAAGCATTGGAGTTTTTAAACAGTAATAGTGTTGATTTCGGCTCAACTGCGGGAGGGGCAGCTCTTATTGCAAAGGCTAAAGGAGCTCCTATTAAATCCGTTTATATTTCCTCAAGGCCTGAATGGACGGCGTTGCTATCAAATAAAGGATCGGGAATTACATCGGTAAAAGATTTAAAGGGGAAAAAGGTGGCCGCTACAGTTGGTACAGACCCTTATATTTTCTTACTTCGTGCACTGAATAAGGCAGGACTTTCTGCAAATGACATTCAATTAGTGAATTTGCAGCATCCTGACGGGGCAGCAGCTCTTCAAACTCACCAAGTAGATGCATGGGCAGGTTTGGATCCCCATATGGCTAAAGCTGAATTGCAATCAAATGCAAAAATATTTTACAGGAATAAGGATTTTAATACATATTGCTCTCTGAATGTGAGGACAGATTTTGCGAAAAAATATCCTGAATATGTAAAAAGAGTCATTAAAGTGAATGAAAAAGCCAGAAAATGGATTATTGCAAATCCAGACAAAGCGGCACAGCTGCTGGCAAAGTCTGCACAAATTTCTAAGGATGTTGCAAAGAAAGAACTTGAACGAAATGATTTCTCTGCTCCAATTCCAGGTCAGGCTCAGGAAAAGTCGTGGAATGAGGCAGGCATCGTTCTGCAAAATGCAGGTATTATTCAAAAAGATGTAAATGTGAAAAATAATGTAAGTAATCTAATTGATCCAACATTTGTAAAAGAAGTAATTAAGAATTGAAACTAAAATGATGAAAAGAGGAAATGAACATGGAAGGGAAGATTGCTGCAAGCGTGAATCCCGGTAATACAGAAAAGAAAAAACGAAGCGGGGTATCAGCAAAACTTCAGATTGTGTTATGGGGGAGTACTCTCCCCCTCTTATTGATTGTTGCTTGGCAGATTTTATCCAATATTGGGGTGTTTCCAGTAAATTTATTTCCCCCGCCCAGTATGGTTTTAAATCGAATTCTTCAGATGGTTAAGGATGGGAGCCTATGGGGGCACATAGGGATTACAACCTATCGCATATTCATAGGCTTTATCATTGGAGTTTTCTTCGCCGTGGTATTAGGTTCCGCTGTGGGATATTTCAAGAAAGCCGAACGATTGCTGGATCCCCTCATTCAGGCCTTTCGATCCATTCCTTCCTTAGCTTGGGTCCCCTTATTTATTTTATGGATGGGAATTAGTGAGACTTCTAAAATTTCTCTTATTGCTGTTGGAGTATTTTTTCCGGTGTACTTAAATATTGTTTCAGGTATACAGGGAATAGATCGAAAACTAATAGAGGTTGGCAAAATATATAACTTCAATTCAATTCAACTGATTTTGCGAATCATTTTACCTGCAGCTCTGCCTTCTTTTTTGGTTGGTCTTAGAAGCGGTTTGGGGCTGGGTTGGATGTTTGTTGTTGCAGCTGAACTAATGGGATCAAGCAAAGGAATTGGCTATCTGTTAACATACGGCCAAAATTCCTATTCACCTGATTTAATTATTGCTAGCATTCTTCTTTTCGCCATTATGGGGAAAGTCACCGATTCACTTTTGAAAATTCTGGAACAAAGGACACTGCATTGGCAGGATTCTTTTTCAAAGCGGGTTTAGGAGGTCAACGGATTTGTTAACGATTCAAAATGCTGCCAGAACATTTGCCGATGGTACAACCGGATTCCAAAATATTAATTTTACTGTTCAAAAAGGGGAGATTATCGGTTTATTGGGTACCAGCGGAAGCGGAAAAAGTACATTGTTAAGAGTACTCTCCGGCTTAGATCCACATTATAAAGGAAACATCACAATAGATAATCAAAAACAAGAGTCTATTTTTGAAAAAACCGGAATGATTTTTCAAGAACCAAGATTAATGCCTTGGTTAACGGTTCAAGAAAATATTGCTTTTGGATTAGGCAAACAAAAAGATCGGAAGAAAAAGGTCAGCCGTTTTATCCACTCGGTAGGACTAACCGGTTTTGAAAACCATTATCCAAAGGATTTGTCTGGCGGTATGGCACAACGGGTAGCAATTGCAAGGGCCTTGGTAACCTCACCGGAAATTCTCTTACTCGATGAACCTTTTAGTGCGCTTGACGCCTTTACAAAAATGAGACTTCAGGATTTATTGCTCTTTATTTGGAAAGAATACCAATCCACTTTCATTGTTGTTACCCACGATATTGATGAAGCACTCTATCTGTGCGACAGAATCTTTATCATGAGAGGCCAGCCTGGGGAAATATATGAAGAGGTTATGGTGAATATACCCAAGCCCAGATCCAGAGGAAATCTTGAACTAACGAAATTAAAAGAAAAAATATTAAACTATCTCGATTTGTCCAAGCAGAATTAGACTATTGTTCTAAAAGAGTCTTTCTTACACCGTTTTGTAAGGAAAGACTCTTTTTTTTGTCGACCTGATTCTTTTTTTCTGAGCTTATCAGCGGATGATCCGGAAACGGTGGCACTTCCTAGATAAGTTCGTCTTGCAGCTAAAAATGCACTTTCTTTTGCCATGTCCCTGAGCTGATGAACTCTTTAAACTTTAGCAGAGTGGGGCTCAGACCCCAACGACTCGATAAAATTGACAAAAGTCTTCACAACATTCCATTCCAAGGATTCCTTATGATAATACATCCAGGTTCTGCGTAGGATAGGATTACCTTTTTGGTCAGTTAAATCAATTTTATATAATCCCTCAATATCCTTGAGCATTCGGCTCGACAAGATGCCATAGCCTAATCCGTTTATAACCATTTCTTTACAAGTATCAACCTGGTCTACCTCTATACTGATACATGGAGGCTGTGTATAGTTTTCGGTCCACCAATTATCAATTAATGATTTTAATAAGTAGTCACCGCTATAGTTAATTCTGGAAAGACTAGGCAAATCAGCAATATCAATTTCTTCCTTTGACGCAATAGAAATGGTTTCTTCAAATAGTAGATGTTTCTTAAGTCCTCGATAACTATAGTCTCCTCGGACAAAACCAATATGAACATCTTTATTATGTATAAGTTGAGATACATCTTTACTCCAGCCTGTTGTCACTTTAAATTCCACGTGAGGATACTGTACTTTAAATAACTTTAAAATCTGGGGAAGTTCATAATTGGCAAAAAAATTGGATACACCCAATTTTAATGTACCTGCTACTTCATTGCCGGCATCTTTGCTCATACTTCGGACATGATCTTTTATTTTTTTAAATTGGGAAAGAGCTTCATCGGCACAATGAACAAGGTATTCTCCTTGAGGAGTAAAATGAATCCCTCTGCTTTCACGAATGACGATTTTTACACCCAGTTCTTCCTGCATATGTTTTATTCTATTCGTTAATGCAGGCTGCGTAATAAACAAAAGCCTGGCTGCCTTCGTTATGTTTTTTTGACTGTAGAGGACCTTCAGTATTTCCCAATCTCGATAATTCATTTTATTCACCCTATATTTACCATATATTTATTTCTTATATCTAAGCATAATTTTTTAGCATTTTATTTATTTCTATTATTGCATTATCATTAATCCGTAGCAAACAATAACCGCCTTTTCAGATATATAAAATAAGGGCTTCATTGACAAAAAACTATTGGATATATTTATTCGACAAAATCTTATAGGAGGAATTATTATGTGGATTATTACTCGTTATCTAGATTCTAATATTTCTATGTTTGAATTTGAAACAGAAAAAGATGCAAGAGAAGCTCTTAAAAACATGAAGGGTTGTACTATTCTTTCAGAAGTGATTTACTTTAATGATCCTTGTTTCCAGCAAGTAGCTTAAGATACTAGTCTTTTAGCGAAGGAAACATAGTCTAAAAAACCCAAGCTGTCTTTATCTACCTTTCTTCTTTTCCCAAGGAATGAGGGAGCTGTCAAACAATTTTCCAAACAGCCGTCCCTCATCCCATACCCTGCTTCCTTTTTTGAAAATGATTCAAAATTTGTCCTTTCTTTGTCCTCCCCAAAATCATAAATCTACCTTTTTATTAATGAAGATACCTGACGAGATTCAAGCCAATAAACTGCTGGCTATGGAATTTTTAAAATAAGCGATTTTATAAATACTATCCATATTTATCAGGAAACAAATTCCTCTTTGCAGTTTATTAAAAAGTATCGGTAAAGTTAGATCCAATTAATTGAAGACGATAAGTTATAAAATTTCTTTCAGTGCGGTTTATGCTGGATCTCCTTTATGCTAATATATGTGGAAGACTGATTAGTAATATAAAAAGGGGTTCAGTATGTTGGATAGTATATTATGGATTATCATTATTGCTTGTTTTATCTTAAGCTTTGTAGGTCTCATCTATCCCATTATCCCATCCGTTCTGATGATTTGGGCGGGAGTCTTGATCTACCAATTTGGGATTAATACGAATGAACTTTCATGGATTTCTTGGACGATGCTTGGGTTACTGACGATTTTGTTGTTTTTGGCAGATTACTTAGTGAATATTCATTTCGTGGATAAAGCTGGAGGATCGAAATGGGGAGCGAGAGCAGCAACCATTGGGTTAATTGTTGGCGGATTTGTGATCCCGCCCTTTGGCGTTATTATTGTGCCATTTGCCTTAGTATTCATTACTGAACTGTTTCAAAAAAAGTCATTCTGGGAATCTGTCAAAGTTGCCTTTGCCACCATTATTGCTTTTTTAAGCGGAACATTTGCAAAAGCCTTCATTCAGCTCATCATGATTGTTGTCTTTATTGTGGATGCTTTTTTTGTTTAGACCAGGGTGAAGTGAGAAAAACTTCTAAAATCTGGTATATGTTGTTGGAGAGATTTTTTATACATATAGGCTTCAGGCCTCCTCTTATATCATTGTTGTGATTGCTAGATAGCAGCCAAGCGGTCAGAATGAAGAAATGGGATCAAATTGATGCTATAATTAAGAGTGTAGATTTATTAGCAGCATCGCAAAGACTCCTCATCAATTCCTGACCCCCTCCTTTTAGTCGCATTTATTAAATCTGCAATTGAAATTACACAATAGTTCTTTCGCTTATTTATATTCATCCTCTGCTCCATCTTTGCTCGGAAGGGTTAAAGGAAAAGTAAACGGATCGTGCAAGTGCTAAAATTTTTGGCATACTCGAAAAATTTTCTAAAAGGGAGAGAGGGAATATGTCTACTATCGAAATGAATGTTCAAGATGCTCAACCAGTCCTAATGATTAAGGCTAAGACTTCCATCGAACTTCTGCCAAATCTGATTGGAGAAAGCTATTCGAAAATTTTTGCTTACTTAAAAGAATTAGGAGAAACACCTGCGGGGGCTCCTTACACTGCTTATTTTAATCTTGATATGCAGGACCTAGATGTGGAAATAGGATTTCCTGTATCCAAGAAATTGCCGGATAAAGGGGATATTAAGGCTGGAGAAATTCCAGAAGGCAAGGTCGCTTCGATCATGTTTAAAGGCCCCTATGGAAAAATGGAGCAAGCTTATCGGGACCTATCTGCATGGATTGAAGAAAATGGATACGGAAGTTCAGGTGTATCATACGAGTATTACTATAACTCCCCAGATGAAGTTCCAGAAAGTGATCTTTTAACAAGAATCGTCATCCCATTAAAATAAAAAGTTCTAAACCCTGATCAGCATGTATTAATATCGGGAAAACATTTTTGCGTGAGAGGGCAGGTTTAGGTCTGTATAAAAAAGTAATCAGCGGTTGCTGATGTTCACACACCCTTATTTTAAGAATGATTATGACGGGAAAGGGAGGGAATTGTAACATGAAAAGAACAAAAAAAGAAATATTCAGTATACCCAACCTCCTGTCTTATTTGAGAATATTGTTAATCCCAGTATTTATCCTGATTTATATCACCGCGGCAAATGTCTTTGATTACTACATGGCAGCACTGATTATCTTCTTTTCTGCCCTTACCGATATGGGGGATGGCTTTATCGCTCGAAAATACGGTATGATCACCGAGCTTGGAAAGGCACTTGATCCCATTGCTGACAAACTCACCCAGATTGCTGTCATTCTTTGCCTGCTGACTCGCTACCAGGGAATGTGGGTATTGGTGCTGCTTTTTATGATCAAGGAACTTTTCATGGGAATCAACGGGCTGATTTTGCTGAGAAAAGGAAAGAAACTTGATGGGGCAAGGTGGTTTGGAAAGGTCAGCACGGCCGTATTCTTTATTTGCATGATATTGCTGATTGGATTGCCGGAGCTGCCAGGCACAGCCGTCTATACACTTATGAATGTGACGATACTGTTCCTGCTGCTGTCATTTGTGCTGTATATTCCTGCCTTTGTGAAGCTGTACCGTTCCATCCGCGATGAGGAAGACAAGCCTAAAAAATAGGATTTTCTCTAATTTTCGGAAAGATAAATGTACTTAAGGATAGGAAGGCAGAGATTTTCTGCTTCTCCTATCCTTTTTATGTACTATGGGTTGTTTCTGTTTTGCTGCACCCTCACATTGGCTTATTTAATTTTTGAGAGTTTATATTTTTACTGGACTTTTCAAGGGTTCTCGCATTCTCCAATCCAGCGTCACTGAATGCATTATCGCTGTTTAAATCATCACCAATCTGGACTCCGTCCATAGAATTTTCGAGTCTGGATAAAAGGCCAGCTGATTGGTTATTTTTCTCTTTTGCCATTGATTAACCTTCTTTCATTATTATTTTTATTTACTGTAACCTTTTTGCTATAAGAAAATGTAGAATAAAAAAATTTTTATGATAGTAACCATTACACGAATAACAAAATGTTCGATTATCCAAGATCTTAATGCGATTTCCTTTTTAAACGTTGAAGAAAAGCAGAATGTAAGTACATCCCTCTTAATATAGTAAATGTAAACGGACACTTGCGCTTTATGATAAGAGGAGGGATTAAATGCTGCATATAGTGGCTTGCATTAAGCAAGTACCTGACACGAAAATTATTAAGCTGAATCCAAAAACAAATACAATGGATCGCCGAACAGCACCGGCGATATTGAATCCTTACGATGCTCATGCTGTGGAAGAAGCGGTTCGAATAAAGGAAAGATATGGAGGACTCATATCTGTTTTAACAATGGGGCCCCCTCCGGCGGTAACAGCGATTAAAAAGTGTATTGAAATAGGTGCTGATGAGGGTTATTTGATTACAGACCGCAGATTTGCAGGTGCGGACACATTAGCCACAAGCTATGCACTGGCGAAAGCTCTCGATAAAATTTCAAAATCGAAACCAGTAGATTTGATCGTCTGCGGAAAAATGTCCATCGATGGAGATACGGGGCAAGTCGGCCCTGGAGTCGCAAGAAGGCTTGATATTCCGCCGCTTACTTCAGTGAACAAAGTAGTGGAAATTAATCAAGAAAAAGGATATGCCATTGTCCATAGAAAGCTGGAGGACGGATATGAAGTCGTTCGATCCACATTGCCGTGTCTATTTTCGGTAGAAAAAACAATCAATGATGTACCGTATTCTCCGCTCCCAAACATGATCAAAGCAGCCAGATATGAACCGCATATTTGGTCTGTTGATGACTTGGAAGAAGTAGATATAAAACAACTTGGCTTGAAAGGATCCCCAACGATTGTCTCCAAGGTTTGGGCACCGCAAAAGCCGGAAGGAGGAACCTTCCTGGAAGGTGATCCAAAAGAACAGGTGGACCAGTTACTATCGATCCTGCTTGAAAAGAAAGAGTTGTTTCAAGTGAAGGAGGGAAGATAAATGAATTTCCAAGATTACAAAGGTGTTTGGGTTTTCATCGAAGAAAAGGCCGGTGTGATTGCTTCCGTTTCTCTAGAATTGTTAGGCGCAGGAAGAAAGCTGGCAGACAAACGGGGAGTGGAATTGGCCGGTATATTAATCGGTGAAAATGTTCAACATTTAACGAAGACTCTTTTTGAATATGGGGCCGATGGCGTCTATGTTTATGATCAGCCTATTTTCAAACATTACAGAACTGAGACGTTTATGAAGGCGCTGCTTGAATGCACGGATAAATATAAACCGGAAATTATCCTTTTCGGGGCAACCTCAACAGGAAAAGATTTGGCCAGTGCAGTTGCCACAGACCTTCCCACAGGCTTAACGGCAGATACGACTGAATTGGATGTCGAAGAAGAAACGGGGTTATTATTAGCGAGCAGACCTGCCTTCGGCGGAAATATTATGGCAACGATTTTATGTAAAAAATACCGGCCGCAAATGGCCACAGTACGGGCAAAAGTCATGAAGGCGCTTGATCCTCAGCCAGGCAGAACAGGTAAAATTTTTGAAGAGAAGATTTCCTTACAAGAAGAAGATATTCGGACAAAAGTACTGGAAATTGTGAAGGAAACCACAAAAAAGGTTAGAATTGATGAGGCGGACATAATTGTTGCCGGCGGGAAAGGACTAGGCAGTTATGAGGGATTTCAGTTAATTCACCAATTTGCAGACACTCTTGGCGGGGCAGTAGGAGCCAGCAGAGATGTGGTGGAAGCGGGATGGATCGGTCATCCTCACCAAGTTGGTCAAACCGGTGTTACGGTAACACCTAAAATTTATTTTGCGATTGGAATTTCCGGTGCGATTCAACATATCGTTGGAATGAAAAATTCAGGTTTAATTATTGCCATTAACAAAGATAAGGGAGCCCCCATTTTTCAGACCTGCCATTATGGTATTGTCGGAGATGCATTTGAGATTGTACCTATATTAATAGAAGAGTTTAAAAAGGCTTTAGCTGGCGAAGCGGTAAGCTATTCAGGAGAAGTTTGATTGGATCGCCTCTTTTAAAGTTTTGGAAATGATATAAAAAAGCTAAAAAAATCCGGGCAATATTTATAACCTGGGTTTTTTAGCTTTTCAAATGGAAACTGTATTTTAAAAAATTAGAAAATTATAAATGTTTATCTTGACAATTCCAACATAAACTTGGTAGTATTAGTAAAAACCTAGTAGTCCAATAGGATATTAATATTTAATCGGCCGGCCAACCGGAGACTTTTCTTTTTAAAGAGACGTCTCCGGTTTTTTTTATTCAAAAAATAACAAGTGCTTGTTGCTGAATAAATTTTTCCTTTCAGGATTCTTGGTTTAGAGCATAAAGAGGAGGAAGGGATAATCATGAAAAAATGGGGAACCAACGCACTTTTATTGTTGGTTGTATTAGCAGTTTTACTATCTGCTGGATGCCAGGAGAAAAAGACAGGGGCAGCAGGGGAGAAAAAAGATGGAGGCTATGAAACGCTGAAAATAAGATATGAGGGATCTGTTGGTACGGTAATTTATCCGGAATTAGCAGAGGATCTTGGCTATCTCGGTTCGATTAAACTTGAATGGATCGGCAACCAGACAAGCGGTCCGGCGTCAATCCAAAACACAGCCACGGGTCAAACCGATTTTGGCGGTGCATTTAACGGTGCTATTGCTAAATTAATTGCAAGCGGGGCCCCGATAAAATCGGTCATTGGTTATTACGGCAGTGATAAGGATACATATACAGGCTATTATGTATTGAATGACAGCCCGATAAAAAATGCCCGTGATTTAATCGGAAAAAAGGTTGGTATGAACACAATGGGGGCACATGCTGAATTCGTGTTAAAAGAATATTTAAAGCGAAATGGCTTAACAGATGCTGAAATAAAAAAGGTCACTTTAGTGGTTCTTCCGCCAGTGAGTACCGAACAGACGCTTCGTCAAAAGCAAATTGATGTAGCTGTATTAACAGGAATGTTAGGTGATTTGGCTGTTAAAAATGGCGGAATCAAAAAGCTGTTTAGTGATTATGATTTGTTCGGCCCATTCACAGCCGGAAGCTATGTATTTACCGATAAATTTATCAAACAAAATCCGCGAACGGTGAAAAAGTTTGTTGAAGCAACAGCTAAAGCCATTGAATGGGCGCGTACTCATCCGCGTGAAGAAGTGATTGCTCGATATGAATCCATTATCAAGAAACGAGGCCGCAAGGAAGATACAAACCAAATTCAATATTGGAAGAGTACGGGAATAGCAGGGAAAGGAGGGTACATTCAGGAACAGGAATTTAAAGTCTGGTTAAATTGGCTGAAGAAAAATGGGGAATTTAAAGATGGTCAAGTGAAACTAAGTGATTTATATACGAATGAATTTAATCCTTATAGGAGTGTCTATGAAAAATAAATGAGGTGAGAGAATGACGGAAAAAATTCAGTTCGAACATGTCAGCAAGGTCTTTAAAATTCGGGATTCTGAGCAGGGCAGAGGGACGTTGAAAGAATTTACAGCGATAAAAAATGTTCATTTTTCCGTTAACAGCGGAGAGTTTCTGGCATTGGTCGGTCCGTCTGGATGCGGCAAATCAACGCTGCTTGATCTTTTAGGCGGGTTGACGAAACCCACCTCCGGACAGATTTTATTAGATGGAAAACCGATTGAGGGTCCTGGTTTAGACCGTGGAATTGTCTTTCAGCAATATGCGTTATTTCCTTGGAAAACAGCGAGAGGAAACATTGAATTTGGCTTAGAGTCAAAAGGTGTTCCAAAAAAGGAAAGAGCAGAAATTTCGCGTTACTTTTTATCATTGGTAGGATTATCGGGTTTTGAAGATCGGTATCCGCATGAACTTTCCGGAGGCATGAAGCAGCGTGTGGCCATAGCCCGAAGTTTGGCATTTGACCCGGAAGTGCTGCTAATGGATGAACCGTTCGCTGCCCTTGATGCACAAACGCGGGAAACCTTGCAAACAGAATTACTTCGGATCTGGGAACATACCAAAAAAACGATTGTTTTCATCACACATAGTATTGACGAGGCAGTTTATTTGGGACAGCGTGTAGCTGTAATGACTTCCCGCCCGGGAACAATAAAACAAATCATTGAAAACCCGCTTCATTCAACCAGTCAGGAAGAAGATTTACGCTCCACACCGGAATTTGCAAAGGCCCGGCACCAAATTTGGAATTTGCTGCGCGAAGAAGTGGGAAATGCTCAAGTCCATGAGAAAAGGAATCAGCCAGCTTAAATGAGCTGAATTATTTATTAGAAGAGGTGAAAAACATGCCTGGTTTTAGTAAACCCATTACGGCACCTATACAAACATCTCAGCACATCCGTTTTTCTTTTCATTGGGTGCAAAAGCTAGTCAAACAATCGATTGTTGTATTGCTTTTACTTATTCTTTGGGAGACAGCTCCCCGGATAGGGCTAGTGGACCCAACCTTCTTTCCGCCTTTTTCAAAAGTAGCAGAGAGCTGGTGGGGGCTAGTTGGGTCAGGTGATCTGTATGCCCACTTTCAGGCTAGTATTCTCCGTTCGCTATTAGGATTTGGTTTGGCGGTCCTCATTGCCATTCCTTTAGGGCTTGTCATTGGATGGTATCCGCTTGCAAATGAATTGCTGAATCCGGTATTGGAACTGTTTCGAAATACTGCTGCCTTAGCGTTACTGCCTGTCTTTATTTTACTGCTTGGGATTGGTGAAACATCAAAAGTATCCATCGTCTTGTTTGCGTGCGTCTTTCCAATTCTTTTAAATACGATCAATGCTGTTCGAAATGTGGATCCGTTACTGATTAAGTCAGCTAAATCAATGGGGCTGCCCTCCTACAAGCTGTTTTATAAGGTAATTATTCCTGCTTCAATTCCTACTATTTTTACCGGAATACGTATGGCTGGATCCGCTTCGATTCTTGTGTTGATTGCGGCAGAAATGGTTGGCGCCAAGGAAGGTTTGGGATATCTCATTAATTATACCCAGCAAAATTTCCAAATCCCGCAAATGTATGCCGGTATTATTACGATTTCCCTGCTTGGCCTTGCCATCAATTATCTTTTAGTCTCATTGGAACAAAAGTTTTCAAGCTGGAAAACAAATCAAAATGAACATTAAAGAAAGAAGGATGAAAAATGACTCAAGGTAATCGTGAAATGAAATTAGGCGCGTTTTTTATGATTCCTGGACACCATGTCGCAGCTTGGCGGCATCCAAAAGCAGAATCTCAGCAAATCATGAATTTTGATTTTATCAAACGGCTTGCTAAAACAGCGGAGCGGGGAAAATTTGATATGGTTTTTCTTGCCGACAACTATGCCGTTAGAGGGAAAAACAAAAAAGTCTTGGGACAGACGGTTAATACTTTATTTGAACCTTTTACCCTTTTGTCCGCTCTTTCATCTGTGACGGAACATATCGGTTTTGTCGGAACCGTATCAACGACCTTTAATGATCCCTATAATGTCGCACGCAGGTTTGCTTCTCTTGATCATTTGAGCGGGGGCCGGGCAGGATGGAATGTGGTCACATCCAATACGGATGTTGAAGCTCAAAATTTTAACCTGGAACACCATCTCCTTCATGAAAAGCGGTACGAGAGGGCTGAAGAGTTTGTTGATGTTGTAAAGAAGCTTTGGGACAGCTGGGAAGATGAAGCGTTAGTAATTGATAAAGATTCAGGACAATTTGCGGATTCTGCTAAAATTCACTCCATAAATCATAAAGGAGAATGGTTTTCCGTTTCGGGTCCGTTAAATATTTCTCGTCCGGTCCAAGGGCATCCTGTTGTTATCCAGGCCGGCTCTTCTGAAGCAGGGAAAGAACTAGCGGCACGGACAGCTGAGGTGATTTTCACTGCTTGGCAAACGCTTGAAGAAGCCCAAGCGTTTTATGCAGATGTTAAAGGAAGAATGGCGAAATACGGCCGTTCTCCGGAGGAATTAAAAATTATGCCTGGTGTATTTCCAGTTATCGGCAGAACGGAGGAAGAAGCGAAGCAAAATAAGGCTCTGCTAGAAGAACTGATTCCGGAAGAAGCAGGAGTTTCTCTTTTATCCAGCATGCTGAGCGTCGATTTATCAGGATATCCGGTTGATGGTCCGCTTCCTGACCTGCCGGAATTGAGTCAAATCAATGGAGGGAAAAGCCGTTTCCAATTAATAAAGGATTTGGCTGATCGTGAGGGTTTGACGATTCGGAAACTGTATCAGCGGATCGCAGGTGCCCGCGGTCATCGGGAGATCAAGGGTACACCTGAGCAAATTGCCGATCAAATGCAAGAATGGTTTGAGAATGGTGCAGCTGACGGTTTTAATATCATGCCTCCTTATTTACCGGGCGGACTGGAGGATTTCGTTGATCTGGTTATCCCTGTCCTGCAGCAGCGCGGGTTGTTCCGTAAAGAATATACCGGAAGCACGTTAAGGGAGAATTTAGGGTTAAAGCGGCCGGCAAATACTCTTTTTGAAAACATAAAAGAAACAATCTAAAATCGTTTTTCTATAATACCAGTCTTCTATTAAGCAGGAGACTGGTATATTTTTGTTCAGTTATTAATTCAAATCAGTTCTCCCATAGATTAATGAGTCCGGGGACTGACACTATTGAATTTAATTTGTCCAGGTTCTGGCGGCTTTTTCCTATATTTTTTCAATCCTTTAATATTATAGTACAGTTTGGATTGCTTATATAATGTTAGAAAAATTTATGGTAAAATGGGAATATATTACCATAGAAGTGGGATGAAAGAATAAAAATTTGGGTTGGTGGGAAGATGCAGGTCGTTGCATTGGATAATTGTAAAGAAGGTATGGAGGTTGCCAAACCGATCATCAATAAATTTGGACTTACTTTGGTAGAAAAAGATGTTCGCTTAACTTTAAAATTAATTGAATTGTTAAAGCGCCGTAATGTGAAAGTGGTATACATTAAAGATGAACCGACAAATGACGCGGTTGTCAAAGTAAGAGAAAATTTCCTAAAAAAGCTGATATTATTTCTGATCAGTTTCTTTTTAATTGTTTTAATGTGCTTTAAATCCATTCAAACGAGTACGCATCTAATACCGGCAGAATATAGTGATGTATATCTATTATTATCTCGGTTTATATATATTATTGTCATTTTGCAGCAAATCTTTATTGTCTGGTTAAAACAGAATGAATTTGGGAGTACAGTATTTCATCAAATTATTTCTTTCGTTTTTTCGTTTAATATCCTCACTTTAGCTGTTATATTCTTTCAAAATACAGCTTTAAAGGCTCCTGACTGGAAGCTTTTTTATTCCTTGATATTTTTGGAAATCTTCCTTTTTATCATTAGTATTGCCGCCTGGAAAGGAGTAAGTAACGCTATTCTAAAATGAAAATGGTCTATTTCCCATTTGGTGTTTCTTCCATAATTATTTTTGAAAAAAGAGGTGTACTAAATGAATATGATCGATAAAGCGATTGAATTTGCTGCTAAAGCACATTCTAAACAGTTTCGAAAGGGAACGGACATTCCCTATATAAGCCATCCATTTGGAGTAGGAATGATATTACTTGAAGCAGGGTGTAAAGAAGATGTGGTCGCTGCCGGAATTCTTCATGATACGTTAGAGGATACGGATACGACAGAAGAGGATTTACGAAGTAATTTCGGTGATCAAGTTCTTAAAATTGTTGAGGGCTGCTCAGAACCAGATAAAAAGGCAAGCTGGGAAGAAAGAAAAAAACATACGATTGATTATTTAAAGGATGCATCTTTTTCCGTCCGCCAAGTTTCCTGTGCAGATAAGCTTCACAACCTGCGGTCGATCAAGCGTGATCTGGAATATCTTGGGGAGACGGCTTGGAACCGATTCAAAAGGGGAAGAGAAATGCAAAAATGGTATTACACAGAGATAGTTAAAAGCCTCGGATATAAAAGCCGCTTTCCACTATTGGACCTGCTTCGGGATGAAGTGGAAGAAGTATTCGGCTCTTCATTGGAAAAAGATAACTGGAGCATGTAGGAAAAAGCACCAGAGGATGAAATTAAAGTAATTTCATCCTCTATATAGTCTGTTCAAGTATTTGTCCCCCTTACTTAGTTCTTCGAGCTTTTTTACACCACCCACATCGAAATAAATGAGCTTTCAATAATAAATATTGGGAGGATCCCAAACCATCGGTTCCTGTCCTGAAATGGAGACAGTGAAAGCCCCCGTGTCGTTAACTTCAATCTTTTCCACTTTTGTCTCTATTAATCTTTGAATTTTCATTGGAGTGCGTTCCTCGTACCAAAGTCTCCTGCCAATAAATTCAACCATTGCATCTTCACTTACTAGAATATAACTGCATTTATCTGTCCGTTGACATGACCAATAATTCCTTCCATTTTCATTTCTATGTTGGGACATTGCACTGCCACAGTTCTTGCAAACCATCATTTTCGAAAAAATAGCCATCATATCACTCTTTCATTTTTTGAGATATTTATATTCAGTTTTTAATAGAGATATTCCATATCAATAGTTAGATAGATGCAAAAGATACGATTGTATTATCTGAATGATATGAAAAGTCAGAAAATTAAAGGGATTTCTTTGCCGCATGTAAAATTATTAACTGAATAAGGTTTTAAAAGTTAGGCGGTGGATATGTGCACATTAGTAAATTTGTTACACCTGAGATTATATTTGGACAACATTCGTTGAAACAGGCAGGAGAGGCATGTTTGCGTCTTGGAGCAAAAAAAGTCCTGATTGTCAGCGACCAAGGGGTAACTGATGCCGGATGGCTTGAACAGTTGCAATCGATCTGTAAAGAGTCGGGGCTTTCGTATGCTGCCTTTATCGACGTAAGGGAAAATCCAAAGGATCTGGATGTTGAAAACGGGTGCCAAGCCTACCTGGAAAATGAATGTGATTCGATTATGGGTCTAGGCGGCGGCAGTGTATTAGATACCGCAAAGGCAATTGCGGTGCTTGCTACAAATGGTGGCAGGATCAGAGATTATGAGGGAGTAGATAAAATCATGAAGCCGCTTCCGCCGATGATTATGATCATGACAACAGCCGGATCTGGTTCTGAGGTCTCTCAATTTGCGGTGATCGTTGATTCAAAGCGGGAAAAAAAGATGAGTATTATCTCCAAAACCTTAGTGCCGGATATTGCAATTATTGACCCGTTAACCCTAATGACAAAAAGCAGTACCCTTACCGCTGCCACAGGATTGGATGTTCTTACCCATGCAATTGAATCCTATGTCAGTACAGCTGCGACTCCTCTAACCGACGTCCAGGCAAAAAATGCCCTTTTTCTTACTTCACGATATTTACGGCCATCCGTTGCGTCTCAAACGAATGGGGAAGCAAAAGAAATGATGGCGATGGCCAGTCTGCAGGCCGGTCTAGCATTTTCCAATGCAATACTAGGAGCTGCACATGCTATATCCCATGCCATTGGAGGGAAACTTCCTTTATCACATGGTGAGATAACAGCAGTTATTTTGCCGTATGTGATGGAATTTAATTTTATTGCCTCACCAGGCCGTTTTTTAGATATCGCAGGTTTGATGGGGATTGACACTAGAGGGATGACAGAACGCGAAGCTGGATACGAAGCCATTCATTTTGTAAGAGAACTGGCCGCGGATATTGGTGCACCCAAAAGGTTAAGGGATGTCGGGATTACGGAAGATATGTTTGAATGGGCCAGTAAGCTTGCTTTAAATGACGCATGCATGATAACAAATCCCCGCGATGTCACTTATGATCAAGTAAAGAATCTTCTTAAAAAAGCATGGTAATGGGGTGTTAACAGTTGCAAGTGAATAAGCAGGAAATGATTGCTTTATTGACGGGAGTAAAATCATCGAAAAGAAGCTATTATACAGAGCTGAAACAAACAGTTGAACAATTAAGAAGGAAGAATATTCAGCTTGAAATCATTAATGACGTAATGAAAAGCATCAAAGTGGATATGTCTTTAAATGAAATTCTTCGGAATGTAATTGAAAAATTGCAGGCGATTATGGACTGTGATCGATTTAGTTTGTATTTAAAACAAAATAATAAACTCGTATTAACAAATATATATCCGGAAGAAGATCAGGATCTGGCTATTGGTTTTAAGATTCCTAAAAAACAATCTCTTTATTGGACTGCACTATTGAACAAGCAAATTATCAAACAAGAAATAATTGAACCTGATACTGATTTTTTTGAAAAAGATTACCTGATTCAATTGCGGGTAAGAAGTGTGATTGTTCTGCCGATTTTTATCAAAAAAAGGGGGTTGGGGGTATTATGCATTGGCAGGAAAAAAGATTCTGCATGGAGCAAGGATGATTTGTTATTTCTTGAGCAGTTGACCAACCATCTTGCCGTAAGCATCGAAAATTCCCAGCTTTACGAAGAGGTTGTTCGTGCTAAGCAGCAATGGGAAGACACTTTTAAAGCCGTTGCCGATATGATTATCGTTTATGATCAAAATTTGCAAATTCTCCAATACAACCATTCCGTTCGCAGTTTTTTCCATTTGAACGGAAATCCCCCGACATTTGCTTTATTGGGGGACACATGTAAGAAAATGGTGGCCGATACTTTTCAAACTAAAACCCCGGGTTATCAAGACGTTTACTTCCATCATGCTTCTATTTGTGAAGCCTACACTTTTCCCGTTCATAACAATCAGTGCGAGATTTACGGAGTCATTCTATATCTTAAAGATGTTACAGAGAAAAGGAATATGGAGGCACAACTACTTCATTCTGTGAAACTCGCTGCGATCGGAGAAATGGCCGCGGGTATCGCCCATGAACTGAACAGCCCTTTAACAGCGATCCTGGGAAATTCCCAGCTTTTATTAAGAAATAAATCAAATGACGACACAACTTCTTTACTTTTAAATGATATCAAAAATTGCGGGGATCGCAGTAAAAGGATCATTAAAAGTCTGCTGACTTTTTCCCGGCAGGATGTTTACGAATTTGAACCATTTTGCATAAACGAGGCGATTATGCAGGTATTTCCTTTAGTGAAATATCAATTTGAAAATAACGGTATTCATATTAGGGTTGAATTGGATGACAGTCTTCCCAAGATCAATGGCAGTCAGCAGCAGATTGAGCAAATTATGGTCAATCTTATTTTAAATGCCAAAGACGCACTGGAAGCTTCAAGGAATCCCTCGAAAGAATTGACCATCCAGACAATGCTTACCACAAGAGACGAGGTTCAATTAGTGGTTCAGGATAATGGGATAGGGATAGAGCAGCCTCGGTTAACGGAAATTTTCCACCCTTTTTATACAACTAAAGCAGCAGACAAGGGGACTGGATTGGGTCTTTCCGTCAGCCTCGGGATTGCCAAAGCACATGGAGGAACAATTGATGTATTGAGCTCCGTTCAGGAAGGCAGCCGCTTTATATTGCGATTACCTGTACAACCATCTATTAAGCTGGAGGGGTGAGAATGAAAAATTTATTGATCGTGGATGACGAAAGAGAGGTAGGGAATTTTCTTTCCCACCTTTTTACTGCTAAAGGGTATGATGTAACATTCGTCAATAGCGGGAAAGAGTTTTTTAATCTGAATTTTGCAAGTGATTACCATGCAGCCATGATCGATTTAAAGCTTCCTGATGCAGATGGTCTATCTCTGCTGAAAGAATTGAGAAAACATCAGCCAAGGTGTAAAGCCGTTATTATGACTGGATACAGTACGATACATACCGCTGTTGAGGCAATGAAATTAGGTGCTTGTGATTATATTGAAAAACCCTTTGATGACATTGATCAGTTGGAAAAACAAATAGATGAATTACTCCTGTCGAGCGGGAGTTCCGCTAATAAGTTGATTGGTGAAATCGCTGGTAAAATTGGGCTGGTAATCGGGCAAAATCCCCAAATGAATCAATTAATCCAAACAGCTTTCAAAATAGCGTCAAAAAATATTAATGTCCTGATCGAGGGAGAAACAGGAACAGGAAAAGAAGTGCTGGCCCGTTTTATACACGAATCAAGCGGGCGCGCAGGGAAATCATTTATTGGCGTAAACTGCGGAGCCATTTCAGAGTCGCTCCTGGAGAGTGAGCTTTTCGGCCATGAGAAGGGAGCCTTTACCGGGGCGATGCACCAGCGGAAGGGGCTTTTTGAAATTGCCAGTAATGGAACGCTTTTTCTGGACGAGGTGATAGAGGCCAGCCACGCTATACAGGTTAAACTTCTTCGTGTTCTAGAAACGAAAGAGTTTATGCGCGTTGGAAGTGAACATATCCTGCGAACCAACACCCGGTTAGTAGCTGCCTCCAATGAGAATCTGCACGATGCTGTTCAACAGAAGAAATTCCGCGAAGATCTTTTTTATCGGCTGAACGTTGTCCATTTAAATATTCCGCCGTTAAGGGAGCGGAGGGAAGATATACCTTTATTGCTTCAGCATTTGTTGCAGCGGGAAAAAGGTCATTCTATTACCTTTTCTGAAGAAGCTTTGGAAGTTCTCCGGCAATATTCATGGCCTGGGAATATCCGCGAACTGTCCAATTTTGTTACAAGGGTTGTCGCCATGTCAGATAGACCCAATGAACTTATTACTTCTGCTGATCTCCCGATTCCAAACCAATTCATCCCTTCTGGCCCGATCATCAGGGCACGGAAATATTCAATTCGGAAATCCGAGTCGAAACCATTGATCGAAGATTACTTGAATCATTGGGTGGAAAAAACGGTGTCAGCATTTGAACAAAAAGAAGAAGTGGATTTGGAAGGAGTTCTATCCGAGATCAGACAATTGGAGTCAGAAGTAGGGAAGGCGTTTATTCAAAGAACATTAAAGGATACCCATGGAAATCGAAAGGAAACGGCAAAGCGTCTAAAGATCTCGATGAGAAAACTTCGTTATTTGCTAAATGAAAAAAGTGTAAGCAGTTGATTCGTTTCTTTGGTCTCCAATAAAACGAGCCAACGATCCAAAAGTGATCGTTGGCTTGTTTTTTTATTCAATTGTCATACTTCTGTCAGCATTTTTTACTTCATCGAAATCCAGACACTCTTGACTTCCGTATAGTTTTCAAGAGCGTAGGAACCCATTTCACGGCCGATACCGGATTGTTTATATCCTCCGAACGGAGAAGCGGCATCAAAGGCATTGTAGCAGTTCACCCAAACCGTTCCGGCCCGAAGCTTACTCGCGATATAATGAGCGTTAGCTAAATCACGTGTCCATAGCCCTGCAGCGAGACCATAATCGCTATTATTGGCCCGATTAATCAATTCATCTACATTATCATACGGCATTGCTGAAATAACCGGTCCAAAGATTTCTTCTTTGGCAATGGTCATTTCATCGTGTACTTCAGCAAAGATCGTTGGGGATACAAAGTAACCCTGTTCCTGAGGTTTAACACCGCCTGCAACCAGCTCCGCACCTTCGCTAAGTCCTTTATCAATGTAATGAAGGACTCGGTTTTGCTGTTCCATTGATACCAGCGGCCCAATTTCCGTATCAGCATGAATTCCGGCGCCTTGTCTTATTTTGTTCGCATAAGAAGCCATATCAGCTACAACATTATCAAATTGTTTTTTCTGAATAAAGACGCGGGAACCGGCGCAGCATACCTGTCCTTGGTTAAACATAACCCCGTTAAGTGCACCTGGAATTGCTTTTGTTAAATCAGCATCAGGCATGATGATATTCGGTGATTTCCCCCCCAGTTCGAGCGTCACCCGTTTCAACGTTTTTGAAACACTGGACATAATCCGCTTTCCAACTTCAGTCGAACCCGTAAAAGCAATCTTATCAACTAAAGGATGATCTACAAGCGGCTGTCCTGCTGTTTCTCCGAAACCCGGAACAATATTAATAACCCCTGCAGGGAAACCGGCTTCTTCTATTAATTCAGCTAAGTAAAGGGCTGATAAAGGTGTTTGTTCCGCAGGTTTTAGGACGACCGTACATCCAGCAGCAAGGGCTGCCCCAAATTTCCACATTGCCATAAGAAGAGGGAAATTCCATGGGATAATTTGGCCGACCACTCCAACTGCTTCATGGCGTGTATAATTGAAAAATGGCCCATTAACAGGAATGGTTTGTCCAACAATTTTTGTGGACCAACCTGCATAATAGCGCATATGCTCGATGGACAGCGGAATATCTGCATTGGTCGTTTCACGGATCGGTTTGCCGTTATCCAGAGTTTCCAACTGGGCGAGTTCCTCCCTGTTTGCTTCCATGAGATCGGCAAGCTTATACATAAGACGGCTCCGCTCCGAAGCGCTCATATTGGACCACGGACCTTCATCAAATGCTTTGCGGGCAGCTCTTACCGCCAGATCAATATCTTCAGCTCCCGCTTCAAAAACACTTGCTAAAACTTCCCCGGTTGCCGGATTATACGTATCGAAGGTTTTTCCTGATCGGCTTTCAACAAACCTTCCATTAATGTATAGCTTTTTCTTTCCTCTTAAAAATTTTTCTACCTTTTCTTTTAAACTAACAGTAATTTGCTCCATATATTACCTCCTATTATTTACTATTTTTATAGGCTTAGAGATGTGAATAGCACGGCTTTAAAATTAGTCCATTGTTAAGACGACACGGCCGTTTATTTTGCCGGTTTCCATCCGTTCAAAAACTTCATTGATTTTTTCGAGAGGCTGAACTTCAATATTGGTTTTAATTTTTCCTTGGGCGGCAAACTCGAGGGCTTCCTGCAAATCTTTTCTTGTTCCCACGATAGAGCCTTTCACTGTTACTCCATTAAGGACGGTATCAAAAATTGGGATTGGCAGCTCGTTATTTGGAAGACCAACAACGACTAATGTACCGCCCCTTTTAACAGAGGAGTAGGCTTGTTCAAATGCTTTTTGGGTAACGGCGACACTAACAGCTGCCTGAACGCCGCCGACTAGATTTTTTATTTCCTCAGCAGGGTCAACTTTGTAGCCGTTAATCGCTTTATCGGCTCCTAATTGCTTTGCCAACTCGAGTTTATCATCTTGAATATCAACTGCTATCACGTTAAAGCCCATCGCTTTTGCATATTGCAGGGCAACGTGACCGAGTCCGCCGATCCCGTAAATGGCAACCCAATCACCTGGTTTTGCCTCGGAAACTTTTAATGCTTTATAGGTTGTAACACCGGCGCAGAAAATGGGGGATATTTCATGCAGATCTAATCCATCAGGAATTTTTACAACGTAGTTGGCTGGAGCCTTACAATATTCCGCATAACCGCCGTCAACGGAATAGCCGGCATTTTCTTGTGAGAGGCACAGGGTTTCTCTGCCTGTTAAGCAATATTCGCACTCGCCGCACGCAGAATAAAGCCATGGAATCCCGACTCGATCGCCAACTTGAATGGAGGTAACTCCTTCAGCCACTTTTTCGACAATTCCAACACCTTCGTGTCCAGGGATTAATGGCAGTTTCGGTTTAACCGGCCAATCACCATTGGCAGCATGCAAATCCGTATGGCAGACACCGCATGCTTTGATTCTGACAAGAATTTCTCCGTGATTTAGTTCAGGTACCGGCACTTCTTTGATTTCCAGCTTTTGATGAAAAGTATTGACGACAGCAGCCTTCATCATTTTTGTTTGTTCATTGGTTTCCCTTACGAAAACCACATTTCCTTGATTTTTAGATTTAACCAAAAAATCATCTCCTTCATTTAGAATTCACTAAATTAAGATGCAAGTATCGTGCCAACTGTAAATCTTCTATGATTTTTTGATATTTTCGTATGATTCAAGTCAGTTAGCCGAAAAATTGGCACAAACCCGCCGGTAAAGCGGCAATTTATAACCAGTTTTTCGGTGTTTTAATGAAATGATGAATGATTTAGAAATTCGGATTTTAATCTATATTTTTCTAGAGAATAGAATAAACATCAAAATGGTGAATTATTTTTTTCGGGAGGAAAAATCATGAAGGGTGTTTTTATGAAGACGGCACGATTTGAACATCGCTTTTGGCTGCAAATATTAGGTGATCATTCCAGATTTATTTATGACGCTCTTTCACCTGATCAAACGGAGGAGTGTGAACGGGCTGCTCATTGTATTCATGTATTTGACAGCCTTCTTGAACAAACAGACTCCGCAGATATACTGCAATTAACAGCCCAAGCTGAGACAGAGGGCATAAATCTGCGCAATTTTAAACTGGAGTTGCTCAAAAAACATCTGGTTGGGAAAATTAAAATTCATTTTACACCTTCTTTTATTAATCATATGTTAAATGAATTAGAGGAATATTTACGAATTTTAATCCATTTAAAAGCCGGAGAAATCCCGCCAGTCTGCCATGAACTTCATCATCACCTTTTATGGATAATGGATGCTGCCGGTCATTCGGTTGCTATATCCTCGAACTTAGACGCTGTCGAAAAGAAACTAAAAGAAAAAAGCGATACCTTTACAAAGAATTTTGAAGGTTTTTACTTAAAGGCCGTTGAACTGGCAGGGTTTTTAAGAACGAATTTAACGGAGTTTCCCGCATTGGCAAAAATGAATACGGATTCCCAGTTGGAAATAAAGTTATTCCAACATTTTTTAAAAGAAATAGAGGAACTTGAACTATCGAATCAAGCATTGGGCACATTTGCCCCATTAATGGCTGACCATATGTTGCGTGAAGAATGTTATTATTTATGGAAGTTAGCAGAATCAGCACATTTGGATCCGCCAAATTGTAACCCTGCCAAACCTCGACTTCAGGAATGATAAGGAATCAAATACCAATTACTCGCATTTATGACTATTATTCTGATATTATTTAAACATCTTTTCGATTTGGAGGCAGATTATGTCAAATGGGAAAATTCTAAAAATACAACAACTGGGTTTTCAGTGGCAAACGGAAGATCCTTTCCTCGTGACGATGCATCATAAAGATGCTTATCCATCCGGGAATGTAGAGCAAGGGCCAGCTGTTTCATTGGCTGGCAGAAATTTGGGGGAGGACTTTACAGTGCGTGATGGATTCAGGATGTACCATGGAACCACGGTTCCCGGATTTCCTGCGCATCCCCATAAGGGTTTTGAAACGGTAACGATTGTCTTGGAAGGCTATGTGGATCATTTTGATTCATTAGGCGCTTCCGGTCGCTATGGGAATGGAGATGTCCAGTGGCTGACAACCGGAAAAGGCTGCCAGCACACAGAAATGTTTCCGCTGGTACATCCAGACAAGGAGAATCCGCTTGAACTGTTCCAAATTTGGCTGAATCTCTCTGCTAAAAACAAATCTGCTGAACCAGAGTATAAAATGCTCTGGGCTGAGGATATACCGGAAATAATGTCATTGGATCCAAATGGTAAGAAAACAAAGGTGAGATTGATTGCTGGAAGATTGCTGGAAAAGAATAGTTTAGAACCGACGGCTGCTTCATGGGCAAAAGATAAAAATCACCATGTAGGCATTTACCTCATCCGTATGGATCCTGAAGCATCATTTTCTCTGCCGGCCGTTTCAAAAACATTGAACCGGAATTTGTTTTTTTATCGGGGGGAGAAAATTAGTATCGAGGGAACCGTGATACCAGGCTCACATCGAGTAAAGCTGTCAGGTGATCAGAAAGTCTCGATTACCAATGGAGGGACAGAAGGTTACATACTCGTTTTAGAGGGTGAACCGATTAATGAGACGGTGGTTCAGTATGGGCCATTCGTCATGAATAAAGAAGAGGAGATTCACGAGGCATTTAATGAGTACCGAAGGACGCAGTTTGGAGGCTGGCCTTGGGGACGTTTGGATCCTGTGAACGGGCGCGATTCGGGAAGATTTGCCCGTCATGCGGACGGGACGACTGAAAAAAGAGGATAAAGCAGTCTGCAATTATATATAAAGCAATTTCATGCATGAGTTATAGTGTCAGACCCCATATCCACACTTCGGGGTCTGGCATTTTTTTGTGAAAGGGGCGGAGCTGCGCGAAAGTGATTCATTTTATCCAAGTGAAAGGTAAAATATACATTTATCGACTCTGTAGTAGTGATATTTTGCTTCGCTCACACCGCCTTTATTATGTTGGTGTATTGCTCCTATTTGTTTTATTTCCATACATGGGCTGGGAGTTGAACCTCATGTGTGTTTTTTATGAACATGTTTGTATAGTGGAATCTAAAAAAATACAAATTTCGTAAAAAAATTTAACAATATGACAGAAAATTCCTTTAAAATGGAAGAGATGTTTTTCTTATCCTGCGTATACAAATGAGGTGATTTTTTTGCGTAAAACGGGTAAAGTGTTGGCGGGCATTACATCGACAGCATTAATGCTGGGACTGTCTGGGTGCGGTTCTGACTCTGGGAAGAGACCCCCCGTCCCCAAGGATGAAAGCTGTAAAGATTGGGAATGGGATCAGGAAGACGGAGTATGGCAATGTGATGACAGCAGTTCCAGCTACTACGGCCATTCTTATTATGGCGGCCATTACTACAAGAGTAAGTCATTGCTGCACAAAAGTAAGAGTTATATCTCTTATAAAAAAAGCTCCGGATTTGGCGGAGGTTCAAAAATATTCGGAGGGTAAGTCAATTTTTGAAGGAAAGGATCGATGGATGTGAACTTATATATCAATTTTTCTTCCTATTTAGGAACTGCTTTGCTGCTGCTCGTGATAGGAATTATATTGTTTGTGATCAGCACACCAAAATTGAAAGAATTCAGCTTGATTGCTGAAAGAAATGTAACGGCAGCATTATCGCTTGGGGGCAAAATCATTGGACTTGCCATTGTTCTTGGGGCAGCAGCCGAGTATTCCGTGTCTATCATCGACATGATGATTTGGGGAGCAATCGGAATCGTAACCCAAATTATTGTTTTTATCCTTGCTGAAGTCATCACGATTCGTTTCAGCATCCGGCAGGCGATCGAAAGTGATAACCGTGCTGTGGGGGCGTTGCTGTTTTCATTATCATTAGCGGTTGGCTGGGTTGTCGCCAAATGTTTATCCTACTAAGAAAGCAGGGGTAAAATGAAGAAACTGACGTATTTTATTGATCACGGAAACGGAGTCTATGAGCCCTTTTATGAATACCCTATTCCTGACGTGGAGATCGACGAATTGTATGCTCGGCAGCTATGTACATATTTTTTAATAAACGGAAAACAATACGAGCTGATTTCAAATGAGATGGATGGGGATGAGGAGATTCTTGTCATCAGAGAAATAGGCATGAATCTCCGCGGAGACATGGAGAATGATTTTCATGGCAGAGGGGTGAATTTAGAGATTCGCAGATTCCGAGAGGAAGAGAATTTTCATCTGCTATCTATTATTCCCTGCCAAAGCCATTTTGAAATCATTCGCTATCTATTAAAAGATATTGTCGATGTGGCAGGTATCGGCCAAAAACAAGTGACATCTACGGAAATCGATGAAGACAGAGGAGTATATGTTCTTTATGTTAAGGATGTGGGAGAGGAGTCCGTTTGACGATGTCTGCTTACCATGAGAAAAGGAAGAAGTTTTACGATAAAATAAAAGGTTTCTGGGCCGATCTCTATGGTGAAGAATATGCACTTTATGATATTGCCCCCATTAAAAGGGAAGAACTTGAACATATTCGTTTGGCTGCAAAGAGGATTGGGCACATTTTCTTTAAAGTGTGCCGCCTGCTCCGAAAAGTACCGGACGAAACACTTCTTGAGATGGGATTTCCTTCGGAAACGCTGAGGTTTATCAAGCTGAAAACCCTTGAAACCGAGAGTGTCATTTCCAGACTCGATCTCATTCCCTCCGGTAATAGCTTTAAATGCATTGAAATCAATGCCGACACTCCTACATTTATAAAGGAACTTTTCTATGTAAATGGGCAAGTTTGCAGGGAATTTTCCTGCACCGATCCAAATGAAGGGATGGAGAAGCTGCTTATTGAAACGATGCGTGACAGTATTTCTCAAAGCATATGGAGATTAGATGCGGAAAATCCGTATATTGTATTTACTGCTCATGAAGACAATATTGAGGATAGTGAAACGGTTCGTTATCTGCAAAAACTTTACGGATGTGCCTCCAAATTTGTCCCTCTCCATAAACTGCAAATTCAAAAAGGTGTCGGTCTATTTGACGAAAATGGAGTGAAAATAGATGTTCTCTACAGGCAGACGTTCCCGATTGAAAGCTTGATTTCTGACGAGGACACAGATGGCAACAAGATCGGCCTGTGGCTTCTGGAACTGGTTGAAATCGGAAAACTTGCCATTATCAATCCTCCATCCGCATTTTTGTTGCAAAACAAGGCTGTTCAGGCAGTCATTTGGGGGCTGCATGCAGAAAATCACTCATTTTTTACAATGGAAGAGCATGAATGGATTAAGGAATACTTCCTTCCAACCTATCTCGAGCCGGATTTTTTCTTTGAAAAAGGTTTGCCATATGTGAAAAAGCCGGCCTTTGGAAGGGAAGGGGATACAGTCGAGATCTATACTGCGGAAGGCCGGCTGCTCCTAGCCGATGATCAAAAATCGTATGCTGAATATTTACCTGTGTATCAGCAGTTTGTCGAGCAGCCTGTTGTGAGATTTAACAGCGAAAAGGGAGAGCAAGAAGGAAAGCTCCTAATAGGTAGCTTCCTTCTAAGTGGAAAACCGGCAGCAGTAGGTTATCGAGTTGGAGGGACCATTACCAATAATTTATCCTTCTTTTTCCCAGCAGGAACCAAGTAGAAGTTTAATTGTCCTGTATATCTCAAAGCGGTATCAGACACTTTTTTTCTCTCAACTGGCAGTTTAACCTAAATTATTCAAAAAACGTTAATCAATCAGTATGTTAAAATAGCATTAGCGAATTCGGCTGATTCAAAAGTGATCGTACTAGATAATGAGGTGAACCTACAGTGGCCAAGTTTTGTAAGCAATGCGGAAAGGAATTAAATGAAAATGTAAAATTTTGTCCGGGCTGCGGATCAATGGTGGAAACTCAGCAGATTCAAAGTCAGGAAAATTCCGTGCCGATGAATCGAACATCTTTAAAGCATCCTGCGGCAAAAAAGAATCGAAACCCGCTGATTATCTTTTTTTCAATTGCAGGAATCATCGTGTTAGCACTTGCAGCCTATTTTATTTTGGGAGCAGTAAAGGATGCAGGAAGCGGAGCCTCAAAAACAGCTTCAACTGCCGGGGGAAAAGCAGCCAGTGCCAGGGCATCAGCGGTAAAAAGTAATGAAGCAATGATTAATCAGTACATAAAAAAACTGAACGCTTATAAAATTCAAGTTAATGGTGAGGCTCTATCGGTTGGCAAATGGACGATTTCAGACCAAAATGGAACGCTACTTTTGGAAGCCAACAGCATCCCTTCAAAGGATTTATCCGGTATTTTCGATTTATATGATTCCGGTGATATTACTCCGCTGAAAACATGGGCAAAGGATGTTTATTCCACTGCCGAGGAAATCTCTCGTAAATTGGGTGAGAAATGGAGCATCAATGTTGGTAATGATTGCGCGCAAGTGTACCCGGCTGCTCTCCCATCTTCTGACCTGAGTGCCTATAGCGACTCATGCGGCTATTCAATTCCGGTATTATCTGGGGAGAATAAGAAAAATTTAGCCTTAATTGTGAATGTCAGCGTATTCGGTTCTAACAAAAATTCCTTGTCAGTTCAAGCAGCTTCGGGTGATTTTATTTTTCCTAACAGTGAAATAAGAAGATTGACAGAAAGTGATATCACTCCTCTGACACTTGAACAGCTGCGATTAGCAAGAAACGAAGTTTACGCGCGTCATGGTTATATTTTTAAATCAGAGGATTTAAAGTCCTACTTTTCACAAAAATCTTGGTACTCTCCAAATGCATCTTATGATGGCAAAACATTAAGTGAGGTTGAAAAATATAATGTTGACTTGATTCAAAGCAGAGAGAGGTCCTTACAGTGAAGTCGAAACGATCTATACTTGGTATGGCTGTGATTCTTTTAATCGTGGTCATTCCGGTCTTTTTATATTTCAACCAACATGGAGTAAAGGAAGATTTGTATAAAAAACAGGAAGTCGGAGCAAAAAAGGATACAGGTAAGAAAAACAATAATTCTGCTGCTTCAGTGAATAAAGAGCAGGAAAACAGCTTGGCTGCCAATAATGAAAAGGAAACTTCCGAACCCGTAAAGGAGAATTCCGTGCCTTCCACCACAGGAAGTAATGGGGGAACTTTAGCTACTGGGGAAGAGAAGGAAGTCCAGCATGACTTTGTCGTTGTAATCGATCCGGGCCATCAAATCCATGCTAATCTGGAGCCTGAGCCTGTCGGACCGGGGGCATCGGAAACGAAAGTTAAAGTTACCGGCGGGACTTCAGGAGTTGCAACTGGAAAACCGGAATATAAGTTAACGTTGGAGGCTTCGCTTGTCCTTGGCCAACTGTTGGAAAGCAGAGGAGCAAAGGTTATTTTTACGAGAACCACGAACGAAGTCAACCTAAGCAACAGGGAAAGAGCAGAGATTGCCAACCAAAATCACGCTGATTTATTTGTTCGAATTCATGCGGATGGATCCACAAATCAAAATATTCACGGTCTATCGGTTCTTACTCCGGCTCAAAATGACCCATATACGAATGCGATTTTCTCGGATAGTTTAAAGGCTTCCCAGTTTATCGCAGATGAAACAAGCAACAACCAGACTGTAAAAGTTAACGGAATTTCGTACCGTTCTGATATGTCCGGATTCAACTGGTCCAAGGTTCCCTGCACCTTGATCGAAATGGGCTATATGACAAATCCGGCAGAAGACAGAAACCTCTCAGACCCCGCATACTTGAGGAGCCTGCTTACAAACGTGGCCGATGGAATCATGGATTATAAAGCCTTCAAAAAATGAAGCTGAATTCAGACGATATTTGGAGGAAGTTTATTAAAAAAATCTCAAGGAAACTTGGGATTTTTTTATAAAAGTGAATCAATTCATCACTGAATGATTAGATGGAAAATTAACCGTGCGTTACGCAAAGTGATTTTGTCTTCTATTAATAAAAGTATAAAATGAAATAAGAAAAGGAGTGAATAAATTGAAATATCAAGATACTTGGGATTTAGAAGCGATTTTTCCCGGAGGAACGAAGTCGCCAAAACTGCAAGAAAAATTACATAATATCAAGGAACAAATTCAAGAATATCAAACCTTCATTCAGAAATGGAGCTTTCCAGAAGACAAATCTGCTGAACCATTAAAAGCAATCTTAAAAAAAGAGGAAACCATTGACAAAGGTTTAGGACAATCCCGGACTTTTGTCCAAATGTGGCATGATGCCTACACGAATGATGAACATGCGAATGTTGTCATGGGGCAAATAATGGATTTATCCAGTGAGGTTGAAAATCTCTCCACCATTTTCACGAAAAAAATAGTCGCGATTCATGAAGAAGAATGGCAAGATCTAATGAAGGATTCATTCTTAAAAGAAGTATCCTTTGCTTTAAACGAAATTCGAGACCAAGGCAAACGGCTTTTATCAGAAGAAGAAGAAAAAATCATGACGGAGTTAAATAAAGATGGACTTTCAGCATGGAGCCGTTTGTACGATACCACCGTTTCGATCATAACGATTCCCTATACAGATAAAGACGGAAAAACAACAGAATTTTCCGTGGGTCAGGCGATGAACCGGATGTATGCTGACCCGGATCCTGAGGTACGTAAACAGCTATTTGAGAATTGGGAGGCGGCATGGGAAAAATTTGCGCCTATCTTTGCCGATACACTGAACCATTTAGATGGATACAGGCTTACTTTGCAAAGATTTCACAGCCGCGAGAACTTTCTGGAGGAGCCATTAGAATATAACCGTATGTCCAAAGAAACACTTGATGCGATGTGGACAGCTGTTTCGAATCGTAAGCAGCCTTTCATTGACTTTTTAAACCAAAAAGCAAAAATCTTTGGTATGGAAAAACTGGGGTGGCAGGATGTAGACGCTCCTGTTGCTTTAGGAGGAGCACAGCCTCCGCGTTTTACCTATGACGAAGCCTGTGATTTTGTAATTGAAAACTTTGCCGGGTTTGGGCCCAAATTATCTGCCTTTGCCAAAAAGGCTTTGGAAAATCGCTGGGTTGAGGCTGAGGACCGTCCGAATAAGCGGCCGGGCGGCTACTGTGAGGAACTTCCGGAATTTGAAGAATCCCGGATTTTTATGACTTTTACCGGTTCACCTTCAGATGCAAGCACATTGGCTCATGAATTAGGCCACGCATTTCATAGCTATGTCATGAAAGACCTGCCAACTCTAAAGCGCCAATATGCCATGAATGTTGCAGAAACGGCGAGTACCTTCGCGGAAACAATTATTGGCAATGCTACTGTCGCTAATGCAAAAACGAAAGAAGAAAAAATGACTCTTTTAAATGCCAAAATGGAAAATGCAACAGCCATGTTTTTAAACATTCATGCCCGCTTTCTTTTTGAAAAGTCCTTCTACGAAGAGCGGTCAAAAGGCATTGTGTCTGAAAATCGGATTAATGAATTAATGGAAAATGCTCAAAAAGAAGCCTATGGAAACAGCTTATCGGTTTACCATCCGCATTTCTGGTGCAGTAAATTACATTTCTTTATTGATGAAGTACCCTTTTACAATTTCCCGTATACCTTTGGCTATTTATTCAGTTTAGGAATTTACGCTGAATATCTAAAGAATCCAAATGGCTTCGAGGAAAAATATATTGCTTTGCTGCGGGATACAGGTTCGATGAAAGTAGAGGAACTTGCCATGAAACATCTAGGAGCTGACTTGACGAAACCGGCATTTTGGGAAGCTGGTATACAATTAATGGAAAAGGATGCGGAGGAATTTATCCATTTAACGAACGAAAAAATAGGATGAATAATAAAACAGAGAATTTAAGGATAAAAGCAGGAATTTTAGGTATAGAAAAAGAAATAATATGATAAATATAAAAATATAGGAGGAATGCTTATGAAGTATATTTTAATGGGGACAAAATCTTCAGGTGAATTTTATTATTTTAAAACATTGGAAGAAATCCAAAAACATATTGAGGCAACAACAGATTCTTCAACAGAATATGCAAAGATGCGTATCTTTAAATTAGAAAGAGAGATTGATGTCAATAATCTTTTTGGACCGCAGCAATATGCATAAAACAATCAAAAGCCCTAGTCTTTCCATTAGATGGAAAGACTAGGGCTTTTTTAAAGACTTTATCCGTTAGAGTTTGCCTTGCATTTCTTAAGGGAAAGAAATGTTGAATGGTTTCCCAAAAGGCATAAGAAGAAAAGTGTAAATAAATGAGTCAAAAACGGAAAATAATATATCTGTTTAAAATAACAAGGAGGCAGATAACATGAATGTACAAAGAGCGCAGGAAATTTCATCTTCATCAGTCATGGCTAATGTGAGCTACAACGGTAAACCTATTTACATTGAACATGTGGATCAACAAAGTGCAATGGCTACCATTCACCCTCTTGATAATCCGAATAGTAAACAAAGCGTTTCAGTCTCAAGTCTGCTTGAACAGTGACCAGCTTGGAAATCAAAAAGAAAGAAGGGGAGACCATTCTTTCCTTTTTTTGGAAATAGTGTTTTTAAGTATATCAAATCTGTGTTTGGAGGCTTAGCTTGCTTCGTTAAACTCTGAGAAATGGTTTTATGTTTGTATTAAATAAAATAAGTGGAGAAAAAATTAT
>CAZAEW010000040.1:0-35106 GCA_964484065.1 uncultured Bacillus sp. | reverse complement strand
TACCCCTTCTTTGATTCCTCTTCTCCAAGGTTTTTTCTTCAAACAGGAATCATACCCCTTCTTTGATTCCTCTTCTCCGAGGTTTTTTCTTCAAACAGGAATCATACGCCTTCTTTGATTCCTCTTCTCCGGGTTTTTTTCTTCAAACAGGAATCATACGGTCTCTTTGGTTCCTCTTCTCTGATCTTTTTTCATCAATCAGGAATCATGCCTTCCATACAATCCCCCTAAACATAAAAACCCGGCGCGCAGCCGGGTTTCAAACAAACATTATATTTTAAAGTAAGCTACTCCAATAGCTAATAAAAAGAACAATACCGATAAAACAATCGTAATGCGGTGCAGGATCAAATCAATACCGCGCGCTTTTTGTTTCCCGAATAATTGCTCAGCACCGCCGGAGATCGCTCCAGATAAACCAGCGCTTTTACCGGATTGCATTAAAACGATTACGATAAGTGCAATACTAACAATTACTAATAATGTAACAAACAATGCATGCATGCAGGCCACCTCCAGTTAGACGTACATTTCACAGTATTTTTAATGTATCACATTCCAGTCTTTTTCACAATAGAACTATTTGTGTCCGACCATTTACTTAATAACGGCGCACAAGTAAGTCCTCCTCATACAAAAACAAGTGCACAGCGTCCTGTGCACTTGTCTGCAAAAATTACTTCTTCAAGTTATAGAAAGACTGAAGGCCAGCATAAACAGCTAAATCGCCAAGCTCGTCTTCGATGCGAAGCAATTGGTTATACTTCGCAATACGGTCTGTACGAGACATAGAACCTGTTTTAATTTGACCTGCGTTTGTTGCAACAGCGATGTCAGCGATCGTAGCATCTTCTGTTTCACCAGAACGGTGAGAAACAACAGCTGTGTAGCCAGCACGCTTAGCCATTTCAATCGCATCAAAAGTTTCTGTTAACGTACCGATTTGGTTAACTTTGATTAGGATTGAGTTGCTAACACCTTTTTCGATACCTTCAGCTAATTTTTTCGTATTAGTTACGAATAGGTCATCCCCTACTAGCTGAACTTTTTTGCCAAGACGGTCAGTTAAAAGCTTGTGGCCTTCCCAGTCATTTTCATCTAAACCGTCTTCAATAGAGATAATTGGGAATTCCGCAACCAACTCTTCATAGAAGCTAACCATTTCTTCAGAAGTTAAACCTGTGCGGCCTTCACCGGCAAGATCATATTTTTGAGTTTCTTTATTAAAGAATTCAGAAGAAGCGACGTCCATACCTAAGAAGACATCTTTACCAGGCTCATAGCCGGCAGCTTTAATTGCTTCAATAATAACTTCCAACGCTTCACGGTTAGAACCAAGGTTTGGAGCAAAACCGCCTTCGTCACCAACAGCCGTATTTAAGCCTTTGCCATGAAGAACTTTCTTCAAAGAATGGAATACTTCTGCACCCATACGGATAGCTTCTTTGAAAGTTGGAGCACCAACAGGTAAAATCATGAACTCTTGGAAATCAACGTTGTTATCAGCATGAGAACCGCCGTTGATGATGTTCATCATTGGAGTTGGAAGCTGCTTCGCGTTGAATCCGCCAAGGTAACGGTATAAAGGAAGACCGACAGAGTCAGCTGCAGCATGGGCACATGCCATAGAAACGCCAAGAATCGCGTTTGCACCTAATTTACCTTTGTTGTCAGTTCCGTCTAATTCGATCATCGTTCTGTCGATGCCGACTTGGTCCGTTACATCCATGCCAATAACTGCTTCAGCAATGATGTCATTTACGTTATTAACAGCTTTTAAAACACCTTTGCCAAGGTAGCGGGATTTGTCGCCGTCACGAAGTTCAACTGCTTCGTATTCTCCAGTTGATGCACCGGATGGAACAAGAGCGCGGCCAAAGTAGCCGGATTCAGTTAAAACTTCAACTTCTACTGTTGGGTTCCCGCGGGAGTCTAATACTTCACGAGCATATACTTCTTTAATATAAGGCATAACAACATCTCTCCTTCAAAAGTTCAATTTTATTTAATGATGGATGTACCAGTCATTTCAGCAGGCTTTGGCAAACCTAGCAGTTGCAGCATCGTTGGAGCCAGGTCAGCAAGAATGCCGCCATCACGCAATTCGATTCCTTTTTTTGTAAGAATGACCGGAACCGGATTGGTTGTATGAGCAGTCATTGGCTTGCCTTCAAGAGTGATTACTTCATCAGCATTCCCATGATCGGCTGTAATTATAGCAACCCCGCCTTTTTCAACAATCGCATCTGCTACTTTTCCTAAGCACTCATCCACCGCTTCAATCGCTTTAATCGTTGGTTCAAGCATTCCGGAGTGTCCAACCATGTCCGGGTTTGCAAAGTTTAAGATAATCGCATCAAATTTATCTGCTGCAATTTCTTTTAGCAGAGCATCTGTTACTTCGTATGCACTCATTTCAGGCTGTAGATCATAGGTAGCAACCTTAGGAGAATTGATTAAAATCCGCTCTTCTCCTGGGAATTTTTCTTCCCGGCCGCCGTTAAAAAAGAAGGTTACGTGCGGATATTTTTCTGTTTCCGCAATCCGCAGCTGCTTCAAACCATTTTGCGCTAAAACTTCACCTAAGGTATTATCCAAGCTCGTAGGTTGAAAGGCAACATATCCTTGGACCGTTTCACTAAAATGAGTTAAGCAGACAAAATAAAGATCCTTCGGATGCTTTGGTCCCCGGTCGAAAGAGCGGAAATCCTCATTTGTAAACGTGTTGGAAATTTGGATTGCCCGGTCAGGACGGAAGTTATAGAAAATAACGGCATCATTGTCCTGAATCGTTGCAACCGGCTGTCCATCTTCCTTCGTAATAACAGAAGGAATCACGAACTCATCAAAAATTCCATGCTCATATGAGTCTTTGACAACATCAAGCGGGTTGTTGTATGCCGGACCTTCGCCGTATACCATCGCGCGGTATGATTTTTCCACGCGCTCCCAGCGCTTGTCGCGGTCCATTGAATAATAGCGTCCGGAAACGGTCGCAAATTCACCGGCACCGCATTCTTTCATCACGTCCAGCGTTTGCTGAATATAGGTTTCGGCTGTTTTTGGACCAACGTCACGGCCATCAAGAAAAGCATGGACATAAACTTTTTTCAGCCCTTGGTCTGCTGCAAGCTTCAATAAAGCAAACATATGATTAATATGGCTGTGAACACCGCCGTCAGATAGCAGTCCAAAAAGATGCAGTGCGGAATCATGCTTTTTCACATTCTCAATAGCACCAAGGAAGGTTTCATTCTTTTGAAATTCTCCTTCACGGATCGCAATACTGACACGTGTTAAGTTTTGATAAACAATTCTTCCGGCCCCAATATTAGTGTGGCCAACTTCCGAGTTTCCCATCTGTCCATCCGGCAGACCCACTGCCTCGCCGCTGGCAAACATATGGGCATTCGGGAACTCTTTCCATAAACGATCAAAATTCGGTTTTTTCGCCTGTGCTACGGCGTTACCTTTCACTTCACTTCTGCACCCAAAACCGTCCAGGACGATGATGGCTACGGGTGATTTACTCATAACTTCCTGCCTCCACTAACTGTAAAAATGATTGTGCTTCAAGGCTAGCGCCGCCAACAAGAGCACCATCAATATCTGGCTGGGCCATATACTCTTTGATATTTCCTGGTTTCACACTTCCGCCATATTGAATTCTTACGGCTTCGGCTGTACCCTCAGAAAATTGCTGCGCAACGACCTTGCGAATAAGGGCACATACCTCATTTGCATCTTCTGCAGTCGAAGATTTTCCTGTACCAATAGCCCAGATTGGTTCATAGGCAATAACGGTTTGTTTTACTTGATCTTCGGTTAGACCTGTTAAAGCAGCCTTCACTTGGTTTCCTACTAATTCCATTGTTTGACCGTTCTCACGCTGTTCGAGCGTTTCTCCGACACAAACAATTGGCAATAGATTGTATTTAAATGCTGCTAAAACTTTTTTATTAACAGAAACATCCGTTTCGTTAAACATTTCGCGGCGTTCGGAGTGGCCGATAATCACGTATTTAACACCTAAATCCTGCAATGCGATTGGGCTGATTTCGCCTGTGAAAGCACCGCTTTCTTCAAAGTGCATATTTTGGGCGCCAATTTCTACATCCGTATTTTTCGTAATCTCCACGAGGCTCTGTAAAAATAAAGCAGGTGCACAAATAACAGATTCGACTTTTTCCTTCGAAGGAACTTGGTTTTTAACTTCTTCAGCAAAGCTGTTTGCTTCAGATAATGTTTTGTTCATTTTCCAGTTTCCGGCTATAATCGGTTTCCTCATGCTGCACATTCCTTTCAAGTCGGTCTAAGACCAAGTTTTTACTTATCGTTTAAAGCGACTACCCCAGGAAGTGCTTTTCCTTCCATAAACTCGAGGGAAGCTCCGCCTCCTGTCGAAATATGACTCATTTTGTCTGCCAGTTCAAATTTTTCTACCGCTGCAGCTGAATCGCCGCCGCCAATAACGGAATAAGTACCTTCCGAGCCTGCAAGTGCTTCGGCAACAGCCTTTGTACCGCCGGCAAATTTGTCCATTTCAAATACACCCATTGGTCCGTTCCAAATAACCAATTTTGATTTTTGAATCACATCGCGATAGATTTCCTGTGTTTTCGGTCCAATGTCGAGAGCTTGCCAGTCAGCAGGAATTTGATCAATGGAGACTGTTTTTGTATTCGCATCTGCTGAAAATTGATCAGCAACAATCGCATCAACCGGCATACAGAAATTAACGCCTTTTTCTTTTGCTTTTTCCATAAAGGATTTCGCTAAATCAATTTTGTCTTCCTCAAGAAGAGATTGGCCAATCTCATGGCCTTGTGCCTTCACAAACGTATAAGCTAAACCGCCGCCAATAATCAAATTATCAACTTTTTCTAATAAATTTTCAATTACGCCGATTTTGTCTTTCACTTTTGCCCCGCCAATGATGGCTGTAAATGGACGATCCGGATTTGATAAAGCTTTTCCTAAAACCTCTAGTTCTTTTTCCATTAAAAAGCCGGAAACAGCCGGAAGATGGTGAGCAATTCCTTCTGTTGAAGCATGAGCACGGTGTGCAGCTCCAAAGGCATCGTTCACATAAAGATCGGCAAGCTCAGCAAATGCTTTTGCAAGCTCCGGATCATTTTTTTCTTCGCCCGGATAAAAACGGACATTTTCGAGGAGAAGAACATCGCCGTCATTCATGGTGCCAATCAAACTTTTTGCCGTGTCTCCGTAAGCCTCGTCCGCTTTTTTCACGTCTTTGCCTAGCAGTACAGATAATCGTGCTGCCACAGGTGTCAGGCGCATTTCTTCAACCACTTTGCCTTTCGGACGGCCGAGGTGGCTTGCTAAAATCACCTTTGCCCCATTGTCAATTAAATACTGAATGGTCGGTAGCGCTGCACGAATCCGTGTTTCATCGGTGATTTTTCCTTCCTGCATCGGGACGTTAAAATCCACCCGGCAAAAAACACGTTTTCCTCTGACATCTACATCTTTTAATGTTTTTTTGTTCATGCGTTAAGGACCCTCCTGATTGTAATTAGAAAAGGCGTTAGCGCAATGGCCGCAAGGGTTGAGCACTCTTACTATGGTCAATGAAAGGGCCAGGCGCTTAGCCGAAAAACAAAAAGGGAGCAGGGACTAAATCCCGCTCCCCTTTTGCAAAGCTTTTAAATCCCTAGTACATTATAGACGTTTCTCGACAAAATTTCCATTGTTGTCCAAAATTGGTCGAATTAAAATCCTTTTTGGGCAATAAAGTCGACAAGATCTACTACACGGTTAGAGTAACCTACTTCGTTATCGTACCAAGAAAGTACTTTTACCATGTTTCCTTCAAGAACCATTGTCGATAATGCATCGATAGTTGAAGAAACGGTTGCACCATTGAAGTCTTTAGAAACTAAAGGAAGTTCTGTGTAAGCTAAAATACCTTTTAATTCACCTTCAGCAGCTGCTTTTAATGCTGCGTTTACTTCTTCAGCCGTAACATTTTTCTCTAACTCAGCAACTAAGTCAACTACAGAAACGTTTGAAGTTGGAACGCGCATTGCCATACCATTTAATTTGCCTTTAAGTTCTGGTAAAACAAGGGCAACCGCTTTTGCAGCACCAGTTGTTGTCGGAATCATGTTTTCTGCAGCAGCACGGGCACGGCGGTAATCTTTGTGCGGCAAGTCAAGAATTTGCTGGTCGTTTGTATAAGAGTGAACAGTTGTCATCATACCGCGTTTGATGCCGAATTTTTCATTTAACACTTTAGCAAATGGTGCTAAGCAGTTAGTCGTACAAGAAGCGTTAGAAAGAACATGATGGTTTGCAGCATCATATTTGTCTTGGTTAACACCCATAACGATTGTAATATCTTCGTTAGATGCCGGAGCAGAGATGATAACTTTCTTTGCACCTGCTTCAAGGTGTTTTGCAGCGTCATCGCGTTTTGTGAAGCGGCCAGTTGATTCAACAACTACGTCTACTCCCAGGCTTCCCCAGCCAAGCTGTGCCGGATCGCGCTCAGCAAGAACTTTTACTTTTTTGCCGCCGACAACCAAGTATTCGCCGTCAACAGTTACTTCTTCAGCAAGAGTACCGTGTACAGTATCATATTTTAGTAAGTGTGCAAGCATATTTGCATCTGTTAAGTCATTTATTGCAACAATTTCTACATTCGAGTTTTTTAGCGCAGCGCGGAATACATTACGTCCGATACGTCCAAATCCATTAATACCAACTTTTACTGTCATTCTAAGTTCCTCCTTTGTTTTGCAATACATTTTGTTTTTTAGCTATAGGAAAGTATAAATTTTGTAACAAATTTATACTTTTCTTAAGTGCAACTACGCCTCTGTCTTCGCCCTAAAGGGCTCGCCAATCGGCGAGTTTTCTTTATATAAAAAGGAATTATCCTTTTAATAACTTTTTGGCAGCCCCTTCATCCGTAATCAGGATGGTCGATTGTGGAGCTTTTTTCATATAAGCCCTAATCGCTCTTGCTTTGCTGGCGCCGCCTGCAACAGCAATAATATGAGGGATCTTTTCAAGATCCTCGAGATGCAGCCCAATAATCAATGATTTGTGAACAACCTCGCCGGCTTCATTAAAGTAATAGCCGAATGCTTCACCTGAAGCATTTCCTTTTTTGAGCTTTTCAAGATCCTCCGGGCTTGTTTTTCTCCGCTGCGCCATTGTGATGGCATCACCGATCCCATGCAGGACCATATTTGAAGACTGAATAAGACGGAGAACCTCATGGATGATTGGTTCCTTAATTAGCGATTCGTAAATTTCCGTACTGACCTGATCCGGTACATAAAAGACTCGATGTTTCGAATCAGTATTACGCGCCATGATAGAGCAAATCGTGTTCGCCTGGTTTTGGACATCTTCACCGATGCCTCCCCGTGCCGGAACAAACAACAAGTTCTTTCCGCCAATCTCAGGAGTAAGCTGTTCTGCGACAGCGGCCATTGTAGAACCACCCGTCACAGCTATAGTATTTTCCCCTCCAAGCAGCTTTTTCATACAGGAGGCGCAAGCTTTGCCAAGCTCGCTTTTCACCATAGCAGATTTATCGCAATCACCCGGTACAATTACGACCCGGTGAATTCCGAGACGATGCTTCAGTTCCATTTCCATTTCGTCAATACCCTTTAACTCTCGCATCACGCCTTCCAAATCTTCCAGAAGATTTTTCCCTTCGGCGGTTAAACTCATTCCCACGGAATTTGCGGTTATAAGGTTTTGATCCTTTAGAAAGTCCACTTCGCTCCGCAGTGTTCTTTCCGTATATCCAAGGCTTGCGGCAAGGCTTCTTCTTCCGACCGGCTGCGTAAATCCAATGTAGCGGAGTATCGTATACCTTTTTTGCATGACTTGGAGCAGGTCAGGTAATAATGTTCTTTGAATATCGATAAATGAACGCATAACTGCATGCTCCCTTTTTAGGTTGTAGCGTGAAATCTCCAGTTGGTCACTATACGTCCCACTAAGACATATTATGTCCCACTTGAACCAAAAAAATAACACCCCTGCTACAAAAACTATTTTAACAGGAGCGAAAAAGCTTTTCAACTTTTATGTTTTTCTTGCAAACGATTACTTATGTCTATTTTGTTAATTTGTCCAAACCCGGCTTCTTCTCCACCAATCAAAACAACCGGAATCATTAAACCATACAGCTCTGTCAGCTTATCACTTTGCTCAATATCGACCTCTTCAAGTTGAAATTCAAATTCGTTTTTGAGCTCATTGATTGCTTGTTTTGCTTTTTCGCACAAATGGCAGCCCTGGCGTGAATAAAGAGTGATGACTGTCTGCGGCATGCTAGAAAAAACTCCCTTCAAATTCATATTGAGCTTGCATTTGAGGCTTTCTTAGTATCTTTTTCTCTTCGCTGATGAAGGAATGCCAAGCTGGCCTCTGTATTTGGCAATCGTTCTCCGTGAAACGACCATTCCTTCCTGCTTATTTAATATCTCGACAATTTCTTGGTCGGAATAAGGGGCTTGTTTGTTTTCTTTTTCAACCAAACGCGATATCAGCTTTTTCACCTGTGCCGATGATGTATTTTCATTTGTAACCGTTTGAACCGTACCGGAAAAAAAGGATTTCAGCGAAAATGTTCCAAATGGGGTTTGGACGTATTTTTCCCGAACTGCTCTGCTAATCGTCGATTCGTGCACATCCAACTCACATGCTAAATCTTTCATCGTCATCGGATTTAAGTATTCAGGCCCTTTCAAGAAAAAATCCGGCTGTTTTTCCGTAATTTTCATAACGACTTTGCCAAGCGTTTCCTTCCGCTGTTCAATTCCCTTGATAATCCATTGAAAATCCTGCAGTTTTTCATGAAGAAATCTTCCTACCTGATGGTCCCCGACCGCCTTGAACTTGTTAAAGTAGGAAGTGTTAAAATTAATTTTTGGAATTTCCGCTTCCCATAAACGAACGGAAATTCCCTGGCCTGTCACTTCAATAATCGCATCAGGAACAATATATTGGGTTTGGTCCGCTATATCGTTTGAGTAAGGCTTTGGATTTAATGCCTGAATTTTATCAAAAACATGCTGTATATCTGATAAGGAAACTTGCAGTTCCTTTGCAAGAGTCCTCCATTTTTTCTCCGCAAAAAGCAAAAAATAATCCTGGATTATTTTTATGGCAAGTTCATTTGCCGGGGTCTCCCGCTTCAATTGTATCAATAAACATTCCTGCAGATTTCTTGCCCCAATACCTGCCGGTTCTAATTCCTGGATAATTCGAAGACCTTTCTCAACAAGCTCTTCGGAGACGTTCCAGCCCTTGGCCGTTTCACGCAGATCCCCTCTATAGTAACCGCCTTCATCAAGGTATTGTATAAGATTTTTAATAATCCCCAGCTGCTGCTTAGTGTATTTATGTAAACTCAACTGAGATAGAAGCTGTTCTTCAAGCGAATAGGACTTATCAGCGATTTGTTCAATCCAATCCATCTTGTTTTTTTTCTTAGCTGACAGTTCATTTTTACGGGTCCGATTTGACTTATTGCCAATGCTGATAAGAGGATTTTCAAGTGCTTTGCTTTCCAAAAAACCAGTCAATTCCTGGGCTGAATATTGCAATAAAGCAATGGCCTGAGACAGTTCTTGCGTCATCGTCAGTTTTAATGTTTGCTGCTGCCATAATCCTAGTCGTAGATTCATATCCTTATCCATCCCCCTTACTATTATTTTACCGTATGGGACAAGGTTTTAGAGAAAAAATTCCCGACAGAATATGCCGGCGTTTTATGACAAAATCCCACTATTTATGACAAAAGTTTCATTTTATTTGTAATCGCCTTCATAGCCTGTTTGAGCTATTTAACAAGAGATTTTTGTACTATCTTTTAAAATTGTCAAGAAATATCGTATTTTGCATTTTGCGATTTCGTTATATAATAGAATTTGAATTTTTATAAGGTCATCAAGAAGGAATTTTCAAACATTCATATATTTATATGATTTTTGAAGCAAAAAAATTTTTTGCTCAGTTTGTATTTTAATGTAGAAAGGAATTACTTTATGGAAATTTCCCGAATAGCTAAAAAAAAGGCGAAGAAAAAGATGCCTAAATGGCTTCGCATTGTTTTATCTTCAATCCTGGTTATATTAATTGGCGGAGGCGCTTATTTATATCATATGTATAACGATGTCGCCAAAGCCGTCGATAAAATGAATGTACCGCTTGCAAAAAAGACTCCAAAAGTAAATTTTAATAATTTAGATCCAATTTCCATTTTAATGGTTGGTGTCGATGAACGTAAAAACGACCGCGGACGTACCGATTCCATGTTAGTTATTACTATTAATCCGAAAACGAAAACTACTAATCTTTTAAGTATTCCGCGTGATACTCGTACTAAACTAATTAATACAAGTAAACCAAGCAAAGACCGAATGGATAAAATTAATGCCGCATACGCTTATGGGGGGATCCAGGAAAGCATTGATACGGTAGAAAATTTAATAAATGTTCCGATTGATTATTATATAAAAGTGAACATGGAAGGCTTTAAAGATATAGTGGATGCTGTTGGCGGAATAGACGTTGACAATAAATACGCATTTGAGCTTGACGGAACAAGACTGAAAACAGGCCCGCAGCATTTAAACGGAACTCAAGCGCTGCAATATGCCCGGATGAGACACCAAGACCCTAAGGGTGACTTTGGCCGGGAGGAAAGACAGCGTGAAGTAATCTCGAAGATTATTCAAAAAGGAAAGTCCGTTTCCATCTTAACAAAGTATAATGATGTTCTTAAAGCACTTGAGAATAATATTCAAACCAATTTAACCATGGATGATATCATCGGCATTCAAAAATCTTATAAGCCGGCAGCCGAAAATATCAATTCATTCCAATTACAAGGTACTAGTACAACGATTAATAATATTTATTACTATAAGATTGATGATGAGGAAAGACAAAGTGTTTCCGATAAATTGCGGGAATCATTAGGTCTATCAAGTGATCCTGTCTCTAAAATTTATGATAATGCCGCTGAACAAAGCACAAAACAATCGACTACGAGCGGTACAAATAGTACTTCGACTAGTCAAAGTACGACAAGTAAAACGAATACGACAAACAACTCAAGTACTACAAGCAGTTCAAGTTATCAACACAGTACCACTAGTTCCGGCAGTTCAACGAGCACAAAGACTAACACCAGCTCTGGAGCAACATCAGGTTCATCGGGTTCATCGGGTTCTGGCACGACGGGAGCTGGCGGCACAACGGGTTCCGATACACCAGGTTCTGGTACATCAGGAGACTCCGGTACAACGGGTTCTGGTACATCAGGCTCCGGTACATCAGGTTCTGGTACCACGGGTTCCGGTACATCAGGTTCTGATACAACGGGTTCCGATACAACAGGAACAACATCCGGTACTACTAATTAAGAAAAGGCCCAATTTGGGCCTTTTTTTACTGGCTTTGTTAAATAATTGTGTTGATAAGTATTTATTTTCTTTTGCGCTAGAGATATTTTGCTAGACTCAGGCAATTAAAGGGAGCGTATTTTCCCTTTCCTTCAATTTTTCACCAGCCTTGGGTATTTAAAGCCGCTTTATTTCGCCAAATGCTGTTTCGGATCTATTTTTTCATTTAAAGCTTCCCTGTTTGCATTTCTTTACTTGAACGGTAATAAACGCAATAGCTTAAACATCAACAATGTTGTTTAACATCACCTTTTTAATAAATGTATATTACAATCCTAAGATCATTCCTCAATCTCTTGTTATTTCCATTCTCCTTGTCTGGCAATTCTCCTCGATGCGTGTTACTCGGAATAGAAAGTACCTAAGCAACTACACACAAAAAAGTCCTTATGCTTGTTTGAAAATCAACAAACATAAGGACTTTGGTACGCCCTCGTCAGGACTCGAACCCGAATCTCAAGAACCGGAATCTTACGTGCTATCCGTTGCACCATCGTTTGGGTCCGTTGTGGACGAATATTGTTGTATCAATGTTTAAACGAAGTTTTTACGATTTTCTCTGCGTGTTATTTAGTACAAAGACGAACCTTTACGTTAAATTCATGTTAAATCGAAGGAACTGAAGTTGTCAATGTTTCCATAAAAAATAAAATATGGAGAAGATTATCTCCCCGATTTTTCGGACAATATTTCTTTAAGTAATTCCAATGCACTTTCTTCGTTTGGATCGTTTGTGCCAAGTTCACCACAAAAGGCTTTTGATAAAATTGATTGTTTTATACCATCAATTTTATTTGCAAGGTTTAAATGCTCGATTGCTTTTTCCTCATTTTCAATAAGATAATTTACTAAACGTATAATCTCTTTTTGTTCATTTATAGGGGGAATCTCGAGTTTAATTGCAGAAAATTTACTTTGTGTAAGATTAACACCACTATCCGAAATTCCAGTTTTCATAGCATTTATTTTCTCTAATATTTCTGGGGTGTTTAATGCTAATACAAGAAATTCTGGTAATACCAATTCTAAGTTTGCACGAAAACGATAGGCTTTATCACATAGTAACAATCGAGGCCTGACCTGTTTTATTAAACAGCAAACACCAACTCTAAAGCGTGGACCAGCACGTGTAATAAGTATATCCCATGGTTTTAACTCATGTTGTTCTCTTGGCTCTAATAAATCTGGAAGTTGCTTATTCTCTTCCTCAATAAATTCCATATGTTGAATAGCAGTAGTTTTTATTACTCCCCATTTTTCATAGTTTAATGAAGGATAATTTTCGCATTTCGGACTCCACCCTTGATTTAATTCAGTAATCAACTCATGAATAGCATATTCTTTTCTAATAAATTTAACTCCATTATCTTCTCTCCACTTCGTAGTTAATTCACCACGAAATGCTTTTTCTAGAATAGAAGCACGCCTAATTTCAAAAGTTTCCTTTGCTTCTTCAATTATGTGTTTTGCTTCGTCTAACTTTGAGAATAAGTTAACAATTTTGTCAGAGATACGTATTTGTTCAGCAACTGGAGGGAGAGGTATCGGTATACTATTTAAACTTTTTTGATTCAATTTTAAACGGGTTGTTCCACTAACAAAACCTTTATAATTAAAGTGATTAAGATAATTTAGTAAATAAAGATTACCCGATTCTCCAAAGTATGACCTTAAAATATGAGCATGATTATTAACCCATGCCTTACCTCTTATCATGTATGCTTTTTTCTTAAACGGATCTAAAAAAGGTGCGCCATCTTCACCTACTAAAACTAATTCCTCATCAGTCAAGTAATCATCAATCCAACCTGCTTGTCCAGTTGCTCCATAATATGGAATATCCCCTTGCCTCTTTGCTCTTTCATTAGCACTAACTGGTTTTCGAAAACTATCTAAGCATTCGGCAAACCCATTTCCTACTCTAACCCATAACCAATTTTTGGGGACCAAATAGGGTTTCTCCAATTCTGGAAGTAAAACCCCATCTAAAATTTTCTCAACATCCTTTAATTTTTTCATCTCCTTTTCCCCTCTACTGTTTCGGCAACTTTTAGTAATTTATCTGTTTTTCTCGAATACCATGATCTTTCTTCAATAGTCCGTAGTTCTGAAACAACATCATTTAATAACTCAACAGCTTGTTCCAGTTTAGCAATTGTTTCTTCTGCTGAGTCAATAGGGTTAGGTAAGTTTTCAAACACCGATAATGATTCATCAGCAATTAACCCAATGTCTAGATTTTCATCATTCGTACGAATTTCCTCACGGTTAAATACGTTCCACCGTTCATCCTTCAGTTTTGATCTGTCTTCTTCCTTGTATGCTTTTATAAAGTCTTCAAAATTCTTTTTAGTTAAAGGATTCCGTTTACCGAAACTTGGCATATTTGTACGTAAATCATAAACCCATACTTCTTTTGTATTATCATCATCAGTAATTCCACGACTAAAGAAAAGAACGTTGGTTTTGACACCTGGTGCATAGAAGATACCCGTTGGTAAACGTAATATCGTGTGAAGATTACATTTATTCATTAGGTCTTCACGAATTTTTGCTCCAACTCCACCCTCAAACAATACATTATCAGGTAAAACTACTGCAGCACGAGCCTTTCCATTAGCCTTCAATGAACGGTATATATGTTGCAAAAAGTTCAGCTGTTTATTTGTAGTTGTAAACGTTAGGTCACTCCTAGTTGGTCTTTCCCCACCTTGTTTGGTTCCAAACGGAGGATTTGTCAAAACCACATCAAAGTTTTTTAGGTTGCTACCTTGCTCAGATAACGTATCTCCTAGGATAATTTCGCCATGAATGTCGTGCAATAAAGCATTCATTAATGCCAAGCGATGAGTATCCTTAACTAATTCCACTCCAGTGAAAGCCTGATATTTTTGAAATTCCGCTTCTTTTTCACCTAGGTCAAAGTAGTCATCTGTTTTAATTCGTAAATAGTGGTCGGCAGCAATCATAAACCCAAAAGTACCACATGCAGGGTCGTTACATCTTTCTCCAACTTGCGGTGCAATTAACTCAACCATTACATCAATAAGAACCCTTGGAGTAAAATATTGTCCCGCTCCTGACTTCAATTCACTTGCGTTTTTCTCAAGTAAACCCTCGTATAAATCTCCTAGGCCCTCTTCCTTTGCACTGTACCAATCTAACTGATCAATTGAACGGATAATTTTTTCTAGATTTTTAGGCTCATCAATATTAGATGTTGCATTTAAATATATTTGCCCAAGAATTGCTTCGTTATCTTTTCCTAAATCCAACAGTAATTGTCGATAAAATTCTTTTAGTTCAATCCCATTTTTTTCAACTAATTTATCCCATCGATATTGTTCGGGAATATGTGATTCACTGTCTGTTTCCTTCATCATTTTTAGGAATAATAGATATGTTAATTCTGTTACGTATTGATGATAGGTAATTCCGTCATCACGGAGAACATTACATAAATTCCAAAGTTTTTGTACAATCTCTTGATTTCCCATGATATTGCTCCCTTTTGTGAATTTCCGTTATTCATTATAGCAGAATACGAAGTAGAAAAGACCCCTTGACAGAGGTCCTATGCTTGTTGACGCTTTTGGTTATCGTATAAAGATTGATTAATTTTTTTTACGATTGTATCAATCTCGCCGTCAAAAATAATATTGAGTTTTTTATAACCACCTTTGCTTTTAAACGGCTCAACGTTGAATGCTTGTACCGGATTTGGATCAAGCACGGATTCTTTTAATAATTGTTTTTCAATTCTCTCTAACCATTGCCTTTGAATATTACTCCAAGGTTTCATCGCATGAATTTTTTTCATGGCATTTCGAATTCGTTCCTCATGGCTAATAAGGGGGTCGCCTAATGCTTGTTTACGAATAAAACTAATAATATCTGCGGCAATATCTTCATTTTTAGAATCACGCCAAGCACTTTGCAGACTGTTTTCACTAAAGCCTTTCATATCCAACTCTAACCGTAACTTTCTCAATTCTTCTCGAGTTAACTCACTTGGGCGAGTACAAACGATGGTCAAAGCAGGTATCAGGTTCATATTATCCTCAATAAACTGACTAAAGCTTTCTAAATAGTCATCAGGTTTATTACCTTGGCCATATCCTCTCGTAACTTCAAGCAGTTTATCAGCATGGTGAGACACATATTGATAGTTGGGACGTTCACGGTTTTCATCAAAGTATTTTACAACATCTTTTTTAGACTCCAATTTTGATGACAACTCGTTCTCATCTGCTTTTTTAACCCATTCAATAAACTGTTCCACTGTTTGTCCACCTGTCAAAATTTCAAAATCATCTTTTTCCTCTTTAGTCCAATGGCTCTTTTTACGGAGCATTTTAACAACGATTTGATTTTGATAATCTTTACGAACAGCAGGATCAGTAATCTGTTTAAGTTCTTCAGCCATTTGGGTAATAGAAACTTTTGGTTTAGTTACAACGGGTTTCATATCTGAATATGATTTTAACGAATCGTACAATCCCACTGCATCGTAAATATAAAATCTGTCTTTTCCAATCTCATCACATTTTCGAGTTGCACGTCCCAACATTTGCTCATATAAAATACGGGAACGGACTCTGCGTATAAATACCAGGTTGGTAATTTTCGGAACGTCTACTCCAGTTGATAAAAGGTCAACTGTAACTGCAATATTGGGATAAGTTTCGTTTTTAAACAATTTTATAGCGTGAAGAGGATCTTTAATTGAACCTGTTATTTTCATGACTGCCTTATCGTTAATAGGTCCATGAACTTCCTCTAATTCTTCTTTAAGTATATTTACTATCATGTCAGCATGGTCATCATTTGCAGCAAATATGAGTGTTTTACCGTCAAGTGTCGGATCAATAAAGGTTGCCAGTTTTTTAAGTATTACTCGATTAAAATTTTTTGTGATAACCTTTTGATTAAATTGTTCAACTTCAAGGTCGACCTCATCAGCTAAAATTTGTTTTTCCACAGTACCTGTTTTTGTATCGAAAACTGTGACTTCATCGCCTTTTGACCATTTGATGCCTAGCTTCTTTAATTCTGTTTCAAATTGAAATGGTGGCTCGTGGTCAACAAGGAAACCGTCAATTACAGCTTCTCTGTATGAATACACAAAAACAGGATCTCCAAATATTTCTTTTGTATGAAGCGCTGGGGTTGCCGTCAATCCGATTTTCACTGCATCGAAGTAATCGATTACTTTACGGTATTTACTTACGTAATCATTATGATCTCTAAATTGGACTTCCAATTCAGACATCTCTTTGTCTAACGTGTAACCCCTATGTGCTTCATCAATGATAATACAATCGTACTGATCTACTGTTGGAATGTAATCATCGGAATTATTATAGAATACCCTTTTAAGCATTCCTTGAACTGTAGCAATATGAACTTTGGTTTCGAGATTTGGTTTAGTGTCCCTTAAGGATTGCAGTTCGTATATTTCGGTAAATGATTGAAATTTCTCTAGCTTTGAGTCTTTAAAAGCAGCCTCAGCTTGTTCCCCTAAAGCACCTCTGTCAACTAAAAATAATATCCTGTCAAACCGTTTGCTTTTTATTAAACGATAAATCAATCCAATTGCCATTCGTGTCTTACCAGTTCCTGTGGCCATAGCAATTAAAATTTGACTTTGCTTATCTTCAAGCGCCTTTTCTACCGACAAAATTGCTTGTTCTTGATATGGACGCAAATGTAAGTAATCCAATTTTTCATCTTTCAATTTTTGTTGTGCATGCCCAAGATCTTTTTCATATAAACGTTTTAGACCTTCAGGAGAATACCACGACTCAAGGGGTCTTGGATGGTTCGTTTCGCTTCGAACATCAAGAAACCAAATCCCTGATTGAATCTCTAAGTTTTTATAGTATGGTCTCCCGTTTGTTGAAAATAAAAACGGAGTACGATAGTCTCCCCAACGACCTAAAGCGTTTTCTCCCTCACGGTTTGGGATACCAACAGCATATTTGGCAGATTGTCCAATATCAGATAAAACAGACTTGCTCATTTTCTTAGCCTCTATCAGTCCATAAAGGTCATTACCTATAAATAAAGCATAATCTGCGAATCCTGTTTCCAATGGATATTCTGCAATGGCTATCTTTCTGCCTTTCTCCGGGCGGATACCTTTAGAGTATCTAAGATTATGTGTATCTGCTTCCCATCCTGCCTGTCTTAGCTGTTCATCTATAATAAGACGTGTCTCCGCTTCACTAAGCATGAAAGAGGATTTTACCTTTTCTTTTGCTTTTTGTTTGTTTTCTTGACTGTATTTCTTTTCTTTTTCTAAGGACTTAAGTTGTTCTGTAAGGGCGTTTATTTTATCTTCATATTCTTTAGTTGTAGCTTCCAATACCTCTTTTGAAGTTAGGATTGTTTCTGATGGTAGTTTAAATTCAGAAGGGGCAAATTGCCAATCGCCATAATACTGCATAAACCACACAGATAGTCGATATGCCATTTGAAGTGTTGGTTTAGAAACCTCTACAGTGCCATAGCCTGCTTCGTGTGCAGCTTTATTTCCTTGCTTACGGATCGTATCCAATAAATAAAAAACATCTTGATCGATGATTTCTTCCCTAAGAAGGTATAATTGTTTATCCTTTTGGTTGGGACGGCCCTCAATTTCTATATTTTCATAAGCCATTATGTATTGAACGATTGTTTCACTCAATAGTCGTAATTTTACTAATGTATTATGGGGATCAACGTACAAACTTTTCTCAGCCAATTTGCCGAGATTATATAAGATCTCCCATTTTTCCTTAAGAAACAAGAAATTGCTATTCCCCATACCAATCACTCCTATACCGAACAACCCTAATTATATTCAGTATAAGATAATATTACTGTTATTTCCATTACATATCGATTTGTCTATAGTGCATTTGTCGAAAAAATATTTTTTTAAAATTTATATGTCTACAAGTACTACAGTTAACTCAATGAAAAATTTTAATATATTCAATACCAGTTACTAGTGCTGCTTTTATTAATCTCATTGCTGTGACGACAAGTAATCAATTAAACTTACTTTTACACGAAATTATCTTTGTATAAATTTTCCCGTCTCTGTCTATAAATTATTCGAAGGAGTAGAAATTTATTGGATAAAGAAAGGGTGTTATAAACATGGTATTAACGTATGCAAAAGTTAAAATCAGAGGAACAAAACCGTTATTAATTCACTGCTTTACTACTGAAACATTAAGTCTTGAGCGAAAAGAACGATCAGGAGTTGCTGGCAATGATCCAGAAGAATGGAAACGAACATTTATGGCAACCTCCTCTGGACAATTATACGTGGACTCTTCATATGTATTTGGTTGTTTACGTGATGCAGCAAAACACACAAAGAGTGGACGGGGTTCAATTCAGTCCAAACTTGCAGCAACATTACAAGTGATTAATGACAAAGCTCTATTTAACCGATATATGCCAAAGAATTTAAATGATATAACAAATGATGAAACACAACCTGTATATTTAGATATACGTTCTGTAAAAAACCCTGGTACAAAAGCACGAAATATTCGTTATCGTTTAGCTCTTAGTCCATTTTGGGAGACTGAATTTGAGATTGTTTGGGAGTCTACTATTGTTGCAACTAGTTTATTGCCCGCAATATTACGTGATGCAGGAATGCTAGTTGGACTTGCAGATGGGCGGTCAATCGGATATGGACGTTTTGAAGTAATAAGTTTTGAACCGAAAAAGTATAACGATTACCAAAAAAGTGTTGGTGAAGTTAGTGCCGAAGAGACGTCTCCCGAAAGAAATATGGTTTAAAAACATTCGTCCTGCTGTTTGGGAGCGAGATAACATGCGTTGTGTTCGATGCAACATTTTGGTATCACTTGAGGAATGCAATATTGATCATAAACAAAGTGGAAAATTAGGAACCAACAAGATGAATAATCTACGCACCCTTTGCCGTAGATGTCATGTCCTTCGTGCTGATCACCGACATCAAGGAATGATCGCAAAAGCACTTGCTGAAGGGCTTATACCAGCTAATTGGCGAGATTTAGTTTGGGAAGATTAAAGATGAAACAGACGTTTTTTTTTTCGTCTGTCCGATAGATATAGCCGATCTATCGCTGACGAGTTAGGCTAAAAATACGGTATGGTAAGGTTAGGTGTGGTGGGGTCCGGTCAGGTGCGGTTCGGTAAGGCGAGGTTTACTTAAAAAACAAAAAAGGATATTTTTCTGTCCTAAACCCCGAAATTTCCAAAATATTTTAAAAAAATTTTTAAGCGTTTTGGATATGTGAACCAACTGGTTTTGTGGAGATATGGGGGATCTTAAAACTATGGCATACCTTCTATCTATCCGTGAGGACATCTCGTGAAGGATTCGATATTTCCTGTTCATTTCCGTCTTTCACTAGGCAATATGGAATATACACGTTGGGTCATGTTTGTGATAGAGTACCCCCCTACAAGAGAAACAAAAAAAGCGAACTGTCATTATCAATCCGCCTGTTGAAGTTGTTCCTCATATTCCTTAACTAATTTATAAAACGTTGTTCGTTTCATATCTGCTCTTCTAATCCCTTCTGTTGCGGTAATCTGTCCAGCTCTCCATTCAGAATACACCGAAATAAATGCCTCTGTTATTTCCGCTTTAGGTCGACCAAACTGCACACCATTCTTTAATGCAGCATCAATGCCTTCTCTCTGACGTTTCTTGATCCGTTCCCTTTCCTCTTCAGCTAACCACGATAGAATCTGTAATACTAGATCGGAGATAAACGTCCCAAGGCTATCCTGGTATTTCGTGGTATCTAGTAGTGGCATATCCAAGACAACAATATCAGCTTTAATGTTCCTCGTAATATCAGTCCATTCATTCAAAATTTCTTCCTTATTCCGGCCAAATCGATCTAAAGAGTGAATATACAAAACGTCTCCTGCCCGTAAATGATGCTTCATTGATTGATACTGTTCCCGATTGAAATCTTTACCACTTTGTTTGTCGATGAAAATGTCTCTATTGCTTATACCAGCTTCTCTCATGGATTGCATCTGACGCGCCTCGTTTTGATCCCGACTGCTTACACGTATGTATCCAAATTTACGATTATCCATTTTACATTCGCTCCCCTCGATCACTGTATATATTTCCTTTAGTGTATCAAAAGTGTTCGTAAATGTATATGCATTAAACGAATATTCACAAACTTCACATCATACTTATACGAACAAATTAAAAAACAGTAGATTGCGAGTTTGACGGCTGTTTGAAAAGTGTTCGTATTTGTATACTTTTACGGAATTCACACTTTTATAAAGACTATCAGTATTTGGAAGATTATAATATAATTAAAATTATCTATAATGGAAAAAGTCAATAGGAGAATGAATATGAATAATGCAAATTCCAACACCTTACCTAATAATGAAACATGTGAAGCCATACTTGATACAGCAAAAACAATATATACTGAGGAGTCAGAAAGATTTAAACAAGTTGAAACAAAGACAAGTATAACCCTTGCATTCGTCGGGGTGTTGTTTGGAGCATATTTAACCTATTTAGGGAGTTTTAAATTATCAACTCATGAAATCTCTTATTTAATTTACACCTACTTATTTCAATTAGTAATTTTTGTTGCATTAACGGTAAGTATAATATATTTTCTTATGTCCATAAAAACGGGTGAATTTGAGCAAGTTGACCTAGAAACTATAGTAGACACTAATTTCTCTAGTGAACCAGAAGGAATTGCTAAATTGCAAATAGCTGCAACATACAGAGATGCTATATCAGCTAACAAAAATGGAATTGATTCAAAAATGAGGTTTTATAGTATGGGTTTAAATTACCTGCTATGGGCTTTAATAATTTTTGCATTATATTTTACAATTGAGGAGGTGATAAAGCATGTCCACTGATAATAATAAATCTAGTCAAATCAGATCATCTCAAAATAATAGGATTCCAGGAAGAGGAACTACTAAAGTTGTTAAGAGTATATTTAACGATGCTTCCACACGTACTTCGGGTAACCAATCCCAAAATAACAATAAAAAACAAGGTAAATAAAAATTATTGTACATATTTAGATATTACTTGGGTCGCTTAAATTAAAATTGCGGCCTTTTTCCATTTTCTAACAAATGTCATACCATCAAGGAATTTTACCTCACAAACACATTAATAATATCTTCCCAACGCTTGGTACATCTAGATTGTTCATTGCTGATCTGTTGACCCCCGAGTTTTCCAAAACAGTCATTTTCGGTCGTGCTGCACCAGGCGTATTTCGTTATTACCTAATTTAAGCAGCCCATTATATGAATACAGACGTTAATCAAACGGTATCTTGACGGACTACAAACGTTTCGTACTCATCCTATTGCATAACAAATACGTTTTTATCAAAATGGTTAACTACAATTAACCAGGTTAACTTTATTATTTAACGTACTAATCGGTTAACCATATTCTGTTCAATTGGGGAATTACCGTTAATAGAGATTTACGTATATACGTTAAAACGTAATAAACTTCGCTTCGCTCCGTTGAATCCTGCTTAGCAGTATTCAAATAATACATACCGTATATATATTATAAGATGTTACTAAAGCTGATAAGCTTTGGTTACATCACCGAGCCGTTAGGCGAAAGTTATTACGTTGTTACGTTTTGTTGGCGCAATACTATTGTTCTAATTTGTTAGAATGATAACTACGTATTGTCTAAGATAAAGAAGTAATTTAAGTGTGAAAGTACCTCAAACCGTTGTGGCTCTAAGCGTCAAGTCACTTTTCAGAGGTATCAAAAAAGACACCCTTTTCGCTACTTCTGTATCAAAAAAGACACCTATTTATCATTTGTAATACGGTGTTGAAGCGAACAAACCTCGCAAGGTATCATCCGTCCTGCCTTTCTTTCGATAGAAAACGTAAGGATTCAAGGTGAAAATGCGGTCACGTCTATCATCCTGGCGAATTGTTTCGACAACAACGCCAATTTTCCGAAGCTTGTCTAATTGTTTAGACGTTTTCTTTTCATCCATATCGACCAATAACGCTATCTGCGTCTTGTTCAGAAACTGTATTTTTTCTGGTTCTGCAAACGGATCTGCACAAATCATATTAGTGTCGTAATGAACGTGAGGTAACAGCTTATACAGAAACCCTAATTCTGAAGCGGTTAACTCGTCTGTTAGCTGTTTTAATGTGGTGGTGAACAACTTAATAACTCGATTATGATTAGGTTGATGGCGAAAATGGAAATCAGGATTTACGTAGAACTCCCCATCTATTTTAGTGATGATTCCATTACTTATCATCGCTGCCCAGAACCTTTGAAAGGTCGCCTTAGATACCATTAAAACTTTCAGCATTTCTTTTCGGCTTATAGTTAACTTGCCAGTTCCATACTCCATATAGCACTGTAGAATTAACAAATATCCGCAGTCGACTGTTTTTACGTTAGAAATTACAATTTTGATGTTTTCCATATCAGCAAAAGAAAAATGACGATTGTCCTGTTGAAAATACTGAATGCGTTTGTAAGCCTCGTCTTGCTTTTTTGAACGTAAGGAGTACTCTGACAGATCATATAATTCTCCAGTTGTTGTATCGACGAGACATCTATTAGTAGTTATCATTATATTTAACCTCTTTCGAATTTTATAGTTTTGAAAAGAAAATAGACGGCTTTCAGTTTTGCATAATCGCAAACTTTAGAAACCGTCCAATACGTTATCCACATAGGATTTATAGTTATATTTTTTCCTCATGTATTGCTCGATCTCTGTAGTAAAACACTCTATCATCTATCGGATCATCAGCAGTCATTTCCATATCACTAATTCGCCTTTTCAACGTTTTTACATTTATATTAAAATGTCTTGAAATTACATCTAATGGAACGCCTTCTTGGTACAAAATCCTCATCTCTAAGTAATCAATAGAGGGAAATTGCCAAGGCACTCGGAATCTTTTCATTTTGTCATTATTGTTGTCCTGAATCGTTCCCACTTCCAAATGATTCACGTTAACACAAGAAGGATTATCACATTTGTGACGAACAACTTCCCCATGCCTTAAAGGACGTATTTTCAACTCGTATCCCGCTCTGTGGGCATGAAACACTTTCCCAAACATTCTGAATTGCCCATATCCACTCTTGCTCGTGTATCCATTCCAAATATGGCAACCATTCTCGTTTTCAGTCCACATAGCATCAAAACGTTCTAAGGCGGTTGGTCTCGGCTTAACGATTCCTTTAACAGATTTTTTGATTTGGTGGATGGTTACCTCGAATTTTTCGGCTAATTGCTTGTGTGACCACTTACCAGTTGAATACAACTCTTGTACCTGTTTTATTTGTTCATAAGCTAGTTTATTTTTTATTTGACTTTGGGTGTTCATGACTTAATTCCTCCATAAATTAATTCTTGCAGGAGATTTGCTCTCCATGTTTGTGTAATTTCCTCAAAAAAACAAATACTATCCATTTCATCTGAAGCATTAAAAGCTTGCCTCAACCTTAGTTTCCAGATCACGTAATAAATAGAGATGCTCTGCGTAATAACCTGCTAAAGCAATCTCAAAATCTAACATCCTTTGTGCTGCTGTTATATCCCTACAACCTGATAAACTGTAAATTTTTTGTTCATATATGGCTTCAACGACCTCTTGTTTCTTGTATACGTACTCCAGTAAAAATGTAAGTAATCTAATCCAGTCAAATCCTTCTCTTCAAATCCTGGATTCTTTAAAATTCGCATAATATTTTTGCCTCCTTGGTTATAGTTTTTTAATACCGAAATCAATATAAAGATAGTTCCGTCTTATTCCGCTAATTTTGTTTGCAGATATTGAATATCAATTAAGACGGCACCTGTAATTCCTACCGCTCTTTTAAACTTCTTAGCGAATTCAGATGTAACTCTGTTCGTTCCACTCTCAACCGCAGATACCGAACCGGGGGATACATTCATCCGTTTTGCCAATTCACATTGTGTCCAGTTCAAATACGCCCTAACGATTTTTACTGTTGAAGCTGTAACCATTAACTCACCTCCTTCACCTTTCTCACTATAAAAATCTGTCGAAAATCACGTTTTCACACGGTCTTTTTTATAATCTGAGTAACAATTTTTCCCTATCAATCTCCCCCTTTAGAAGTTCAGTTAAAAACTTAGAACTAAATCATAATAATAGTCCGTCGAAAATCACGTCTTCACACGGCCTGTTTTAAAAAAATACAAATATATATATTTCCACATACGTTTCACGATTTTTTGTAGATCCAACTTCCTTCAAAACGGATGATTTTTAAGCCTAATAGTTTTTATGCACAGAGCAATTATTTGTCCGTACCCACACCTGTTGATGTCAGTTAACACACAAAAAAACGCAACCTAAATGGCTGCGCCTAAATAAATCTTATTAACTTTTAATATCGTGTAGTTTCTTCTTCCTGCGCTTTTCGAAACTTCAACATTAACATTCATCATCTTGATAATAAATTTTTAACCATTAATCTATTCTTCCTCCGAATAAATAGCGACCATCCTCCGCTTTCCTACGTTTAAATGCGCTAGTTTACGAACTAATAGAATTCAGTCGATTAAAGTAATGCAGATGATATCCAAAAATTTTATACGTTCAACCTCTCCAGGCTTTATTTCGATATGTACCTCATGCGAAATCGGATCAACGTGGTGAACGGAGCCAATTATCTTTTTTGAAAATCCGTCACCGCATACCGTTAACTTTACAGTCTGAGTGTTCTGAATAGCATAACTTATCCGCAGGTCGAATTCTTCCCTTTCATATTCATCTATAAGCGGCTTTGGTTGGCGTTCTTGATCCTTGTACATTGTGCGTTGCATTTCGAATGCTAACGGAATAAATGACGCAGGTTGCCATTTAATTTTACCTCGATCTCGTATTGCCATTTTGCTCACCTCAGATCCATTATATTCGAATATACGTTCTGTATATATATAAAAAAAAGCGACATCCGTTAAGATGACGTCGATTCCTTAGGGTAAATTTTTGTTTCGATCCATTGATTTTTATCATTGTCATATTTTCTAATTAGTCTTGCTCCGCAGCCAATTATATTTAGATCACTGTTATCAATACAATCCCATACTTCGTAATCCTTTTCTGAATCAGTCGGATCCATTTCCACATTATGACAGTTAAAACACTTCATAAAAATTTCCTCCTCCTTCTATTAATCCCAATTTATCATATTTAATCCATAAGGTCAACTATAGTCAAAGTCAAACATTTAAAAAATACAATGTTAGGCTGATGTGTTAATCCTTAAAATGAACCATTGCACTTTGGAAGCTAAAATATCACGCTGGTTGAAAATCATTTGTTAGTAGATGCAAAAAAACGCTACCTATAAAAGTGAAATTTCTGATGCTTATAGACCTTCAAATCCTTTTTCTATCGCATCTTCTAAATCTTTTCCGTATATCTCAACATATCTGCGTAATATCTCTAGTGACTGATGACCTGATAACCGTTGCAAAACAAATATATTCGTTCCTGCCTCGACCTTTAAGCGGCAGAACGTCCTTCTAAATGCGTGGGGACTTACTGTAACTTCATTGCCAACGCCTGTTATTTTTCCATAGTGACGTAATCGATCTTGTATAGACCTTACTCCAATCGGATTATTTTCAAAGCTAATAAATAAAACGTCAGTATCAATTGTTCCTCGTTCTTGAATGTAAGCTTTCAATACCGCTTTTAGACGTTTGGTAAGGGGAATGCGGCGGGCGTAACGGTTCTTAGCACGTTGGACATTAACCTCTCCTATTCCGTCGAAGGAAACGTCCTGTAATCGGAGAGATGCCAGCTCGGTCAGTCTTATTCCAGTATGGGCAAACGTTAGCATAACCGCCAGATCACGTAACCCAACAAATGTTGTAACATCAGGTGAGTCTAACAAACGTTTTAGCTGTTGCTTGGAAAACGTTGCCCCAACTTCATGTCTTTTGCGAAGCTGCTGAACGCCATCATACGGGTTTCTATCGACATATTCCTTCCGTAAACAAAAGTTAAAAAACGTTCTCCCTGCTCGTAGACGTGCATTAATGGTGTTTACCGCTCGACCAAGGTCTTGCTGATGCTCAACAAACTGTTCAATATGGCTCATTTTCATTTTTCGGAGGTCGGACAAAGGGGCATTAATTTCTGCAAAAGCACGACCAGTCTGCTTTAGTTCTTTATCGTAAAACTCGATAGTATGGATAGACAGACCTTTGATGCGGCAATGCCTTAGAAATTCTTTCACTGCGTTTTGGTAATTGGATGTTTGTGTCTCTTGCGTGGTATTCCTTTCGATTGTGCGTAAAACGGAAGCACTGGTTGATACGTTTCTTCGTTTCATAGCGGAACCCTCCTTTGTTTTTAACGTAAGGAGCGCCTTGTACTGCGTGGTATTTATGCGTGGTATTTTCGTTTGAACTGTACCCAAACAAAAAATGCCCCTACGCTTATTGATAAAACGCAGAGACATTGATATGACAACATTATTACGCCCTCGTCAGGACTCGAACCCGAATCTCAAGAACCGGAATCTTACGTGCTATCCGTTGCACCACGAGGGCTAAATATTAGCGACTTTTATATTATATGATAGGTTCAACTTCTTTGCAAGTCCATTTTTGACTCCCATTAATATTTTATTGATATTGTAATGAAAGTGCACATCGAAAGCGTAGGATTATTCCATAACAACCTTTAGGTTCGCTACTGACTCCCGTTCCCTTCAATCACTGCCAATTCCAGCTTCAAATCCGCTAAACATAATGTTTTAAAATCACCTTTAGTGGTTATTATGAAAGGGGGATATCATGCAATGTGAAGAATGTCGAAAGAATCAGTATCGATTCTTTTGACCTTTATTGACCATTAGTGTATGATAACAATACGAACAGTTTTTTAATTCTTACATATCAAAGGAGGAAGAACCATGAATTTGATCCCTACAGTTATTGAACAAACCAATCGGGGTGAAAGAGCATATGACATCTATTCCCGTCTGTTAAAAGACCGGATTATCATGCTCGGCAGCGCCATTGATGACAATGTAGCCAACTCGATTGTTGCTCAATTATTATTCCTGGAAGCAGAAAATCCGGAAAAAGATATATCCATTTACATTAACAGCCCTGGCGGAAGCATCACAGCCGGAATGGCCATCTACGATACCATGCAATTCATCAAGCCAAGCGTGCAAACCATCTGTATTGGTATGGCCGCTTCCATGGGAGCATTCCTGCTCGCTGCCGGCGAAAAAGGAAAACGTTTCGCGCTGCCAAACGCAGAAGTGATGATTCACCAGCCTCTTGGCGGAGCCCAAGGTCAGGCAACGGAAATCGAAATTGCCGCAAAACGGATCCTTTTCCTTCGTGAAAAATTAAACGGCATCCTTGCAGAACGCACCGGACAGCCGCTTGAAGTTATTCAGAAGGATACAGACCGCGATAACTTCATGACAGCTGAAAGAGCGCTTGAATACGGTCTTATCGACCATATCATTACACGCAATTCATTGGATAAGGATAAAGATAAAAAATAACTGTTGAAAAAAGGGTTTGACACATTCCGGTCAAACCCTTTTTTTCAGCTCTCTTTTTCAATAAAATTAGCTAATGCTCCGATGGCTTCCTGCTCATCATCCCCATCAGCAATAATGTTAATTTCAGTTCCGGAGCTTACTGCTAAGCTCATTAATCCCATAATGCTCTTTGCATTCACTTTTTTCCCATCTTTTTCAAGATAAATATCCGAAGAAAAACGGTTTGCTTCTTGCACAAACAGCGCAGCAGGACGTGCCTGAAGGCCAGTTTTTAATTTTACCTCAACTTGTTTGACTAACATTTTTAGTACCTCCTCAAAACTTACAACTCTATTTTTTTGCAGCCATTTCACCGGCCCTAAGTTTTTCCGCAATTTCATCAATTTTTCGCAGTCGGTGGTTGATTCCTGACTTGCTGATTACACCGCCCGACGCCATTTCCCCTAATTCTTTTAAGGTTACATCCTGATAAGCAACCCGCAGTTCCGCAATCTCCCTTAACTTATCGGGTAGAATCTGCAGCCCGACGGTTTGTTCAATAAAGCGGATGTTTTCAACCTGTCTCAGTGAAGCCCCAATCGTTTTATTTAAATTGGCTGTTTCACAGTTGACAAGACGGTTAACAGAGTTTCTCATATCCCTGACAATCCGGACATCCTCAAAGCGCATCAAGGCATTGTGCGCGCCGATTATATTAAGAAATTCTGTGATTTTCTCAGCTTCCTTTAAATACGTGATATAGCCCTTTTTACGCTCTAACGTCTTGCTGTTTAATCCAAACATATTCATTAATTCACAAAGTGAATCATTATGCTCTTTATAGAGGGAAAAAACCTCTAAATGATACGATGACGTTTCCGGATTATTAACGGATCCGCCTGCCAAAAAAGCTCCCCTCAAATAAGAACGCTTACAACATTTCTTTTTCACCAATTCACTTGAAATATCATGAGTGAAAGTAAATCCTTCCCCCAAGATTTTCAAATCCTCAAGGATTTCTTTTGCCTGCTGCGTCAGGCGGACAATGTAAACATTGTTTTTTTTCAGACGCATTTTTTTCCTGACCAACAGCTCTACCTGTACGGAATAGCTTTTTTTAATCAAGGTATAAATTCTTCTTGCAATCGCAGCATTTTCCGTTTGAATATCAACAACCAATTTCCGGTTGGAAAAGGATAATGATCCGTTCATCCGAATTAAGGCAGAAAGTTCGGCATTGCTGCAGCAAGATTTTACTTCTAAATTCGTTAATTCTTTTTTCGTCTCTGAAGCAAAAGACATCCCTTCACCACCTAGCTGTCGAATATGAAAACAAAGAAGCGCTTGTTTAAAGCGGAGGATTCCCTTCTCTATTAAGTATACCGGAAGCGCTTCCCATTGTACTGTGATATGTGTTTTTAGGGCAACTTTTTTGCCCTGCATTTTTACGCTTCATAACGCCGTTTGGTTTCAGTTAAAAGCATTTTATATAAAATTCCCGCCACTTTTTTCGGATCATGCCTCAAAGCACCCTTTTCAAGCTCTGCAATATCACCATGAACGATTTCGAGACCCATATCGAATAGGTTTGGCATATCGTATTTCACCGGGTGTGCCAGCTCTTGATTATAACGGAGCTGAATATCCTTTGGGATTTCCTGATTATGAACAAGAATGGCATTAATGCAAGTGCAACCCACATGATCATGGATGGCTTTTACATGATCACTGGCTGTAAAACCGTATGTCTCACCAGCCTGTGTCATCAAATTGCAAATATAAATCTTTTTCGCCTTTGAACGGCAGACCTCCTTGCCAAGCTTCGGTACAAGCAAATTAGGAAGGATACTTGTATATAAACTTCCCGGACCGATAATGATTAAATCAGCCTGACGGATCGCTTGAACGGTTTCAGGAAGGGGCTGAATATTATGGGGCGTTAAAAAGACCCTATTAATTTTTTTGCCCGAATAAGGAATTTTAGATTCCCCAGAAATAATCGACCCATCTTCCATTTCTGCATGCAAGACAACACTTGTATTGGCAGCAGGAAGAACTTTGCCGTGCACATTCAGTACCTTGCTCATTTCCTGAATAGCATGAACAAAGTTGCCGGTAATGGAAGTCATTGCCGCTAAAATCAGATTTCCTAGCGAATGGCCGGATAATTCATTGGAGGTTTTAAAGCGATGCTGAAACATCTCTTCAATCAGCGGTTCAACATCTGACAGGGCCGCTAAAACATTGCGGATATCCCCCGGCGGCGGTATATGCAGATCATCCCGCAGCCTCCCTGAGCTGCCTCCGTCATCCGCTACAGTAACAATAGCAGTAATATCCACAGGATACTGCTTTAGTCCCCTAAGAAGAACAGGCAATCCTGTTCCGCCGCCAATGATGACGACTCGAGGCTGTCCATGTAGGCTCATGTTGTTTTATCCTTTCTCCTCTCGATATCACGGTGCGATACACTGGTTTTGTACTCTTTTTCAAAGAAATGCCCGATATATTCTGCAAGAGCAACCGAGCGATGCTGCCCGCCGGTGCAGCCGATTGCGATGACAAGCTGAGCTTTCCCTTCCCGTTTATAATGCGGCAGCATAAAGCTGAGCAGGTCTGTCACTTTTTCTAAAAATTTATGAGTTTCATTCCATTTTAAAACATATCCATAAACTTCGTCATCAAGTCCTGTTTTCGGCCGCATATGTTCAATGTAATGAGGATTTGGCAGAAAACGTACATCAAAAACAAGATCTGCATCAATCGGAATTCCATGCTTAAATCCAAAAGACATGACATTGACTGTAAAAGTAGCTTTGCTGTTCTGCAAAAATTCATTGATGATTTTTTCACGAAGATCCTTTGGCTTCATCTGGGATGTGTTATAAATATGCTGAGCCCTTCCCTTTAACTCTTCAAGAAGCTCCCGCTCCGTTTGAATCCCTTCAAGGGGTCGCCCCTCCGGCGCAAGCGGATGTGACCGTCTTGACTCCTTATATCGTCTTACGAGGGTTGAATCATCCGCATCAAGGAAAAGGATCTGCGGAGTGACCCAGGACGTTTCCGCCAAGTCATCAAGCGCCCTGAAAAGGTCGTCAAAAAAATCTCTTCCCCTCAGGTCCATAACCAGAGCGACTTTATTCATTTTATTCCCAGATTCCTTCATAAGTTCTAGAAATTTTGGAAGCAGGGTTGGCGGCAGATTATCGACACAAAAAAATCCAAGATCTTCAAAACTCTGTATGGCAACTGTTTTCCCAGCTCCAGACATTCCTGTAATGATGACCATTTGTATATCACTTGTCGAACCGGTACTCAATTTTAATCCCTCCTTTGTTGTTCAGCTTGGATCGAGCCGATAGCGCAGCAGTTTAAAATCCTTTGTATAGGTAAATTTCCCATAAATTATTCCATGTCCATGAATCATATAATCGAGAATGTGGTGATCTCCTTCCGCCATCGGCAGCGTATTGATTTTCTCAATCGGCTGCCATTCGAGCTTGCCTTCCACACTCTGTTCAAACTGAGCTCCATCAGAATCCTTGGCAATAAACGTGAACATCATCCACTCATCAAGGACTTGATCGTTTTCCTGCATGATAAAGGTGAAAATCCCTTTTAATTGCGGGTTTTTCAAGTAAATTCCCGTTTCTTCACGGTATTCACGGACACATGAATCTCTGACAGATTCTCCCGGCTCCATTTTCCCGCCCGGAGCAACCCACCAGCCGCGTCGCGGTTTTTGCAGCAATAGTACCTTATTGTCATTGATCAACACACAATTGGTGACTCTCTGCATGTACTCACCTCATTAGTAACGCGCAAGAGCGCCGTCAAATCATTATTGGTCTGTATTCTTTTAGTAAAATAATAAAGTAAAACTTCAATCAGCGGGGGTTTTTCGACGTACAGGAAGTGCTCGTACAGGCGTTTCGAGAGTAAGTCGCGATTTTAGCCTGCTATCATCCCCTACTGCTTGTTAGTTGAATCCATCGGGCATTTACTGGCCGCTGATCCCCACTTACTATTTTCGTATAGATAGAATGCTTGAAGTGAGGGTCTTACTGCCCGTTAATGCAGGATAAAAATTCATTCTATTTATTATACTATTTTTTATATATTGTCACAATGAATACAAAGATGAGTTTATGTAAATTATTGGTGAAAACAAGAAAAGTGCAAGCGCCTTGGACAGCCCCAATAGGCAAATGTTCTTCGGCAAAAAAAGTCCTCCATTTGACTTTTTTTGCCGAAGGTTACTTGGCCTGAGGGGCTAGGCGCTTAAACTAGACCATTTTTCAGCAAAAAAAAGAGCATAGGTTTCATACCCATGCTTGAAAGGATATTAAAGGGGGTCAATTACTACTTTCATCATAACCCTCCATTATTTCATAACTGTTACGGTAGAATTAAGTTTTAATAAATTTTATTGTCCCAGCTTTAATTCTTCCTTAACCTCTTCCACAAAATGCTGTGCAGCTTGGGCAGCGATACTGCCATCGCCGGTTGCGGTTACGATTTGGCGCAGAGTTTTTTCGCGGATATCCCCTGCAGCAAAAATTCCCGGTACTTTTGTTTCCATTTGATCATTCGTTACAATATAGCCATTTTCGTTTGTAATTCCAAGGCTTTCAAATGGTTTTGATAATGGCAGCATTCCGACATAAATGAAGACCCCGTCCGCTTTAAATTCCTGTTCGGAGCCGTCCTTTGTGGAAACAAGAGTAAGGCTGCCGACTTTGCCGTCTTTTCCATGTATTTCTTTTACGGTATGGTTCCAGATAAAATCTACTTTATCATTGGCAAAAGCACGATCCTGAAGGATTTTTTGTGCGCGAAGCTGATCGCGGCGATGAATGATCGTTACCTTTGAAGCAAATCTTGTTAAGTAAACGCCCTCTTCAACAGCGGAATCTCCTCCGCCGACAACGACCAATTCTTTTCCTTTGAAAAAGGCTCCGTCACAGACGGCGCAATAGGATACGCCGCGGCCGCCCAGCTCTTTTTCACCAGGTACACCTAATTTTTTATACTCAGCTCCCGTTGTGATAATCACGGAATAGGCTTTGTACTGTTTAGTACCAGCAACAACGGTTTTCGTGCTGCCGTTGTCGATGATTTCCTTAATATCGCCGTAGGCGTATTCTGCGCCGAATTTTTTGGCATGTTCAAACATTTTTGTTGAAAGGTCTGGCCCTAAAATACTTTCATAGCCCGGATAGTTTTCAACTTCCTCTGTATTTGCCATTTGACCGCCCGGAATTCCCCGTTCAATCATCAATGTCGACAGATTAGCACGTGATGTATAGACAGCAGCTGTCATGCCGGCAGGGCCGGCGCCGGCTATAATGACGTCATATATTTTTTCCTCTGACACGTCGTTCCCTCCCTAAATCAAAAAGCTTTTGTGCATTTATTATTTATTATCCCTTAATATTCATATCCTATAAAAACGATGGAGCCAAAGTCCAACCATCTGCTCAATTGAGGTACTCTTTAACCATTTTGACATATTTCCCTAATGTCGCGGACGACAAGCCATAGCGGCCGGCGATTTCCTTTTGGGATACTTTTTCACGGCGCAGCTTGTTCCAAAGATACTCGACTGCTGCCGCACAAGCCGCACTATTCTTGATATTTTCGCCATGTGCTGTCAGCTCCGTGAACACGGAAAACCAGAGCAAGTATAAACCTGCCTCAACCGTGCCGATTGGCTGATAAAATTCATACAAACACCGAGCAACTTCATGAGCATCAAAACTAGAAGAAGGAGACCCGTTTTTTAAATAAGCAACATAGCCGCGCTCCGAATCAGTCAGCTTTTTCCCTTTAACCATTGCTAACAATTCCTCTTTTTTTGGAGAAAGAGAAATCAGAAAAAGAGCAAATAAGCGTTCCTCGATATAATCACTTTCAAGCTTTCTTAAGATGGAACTCGAATGATCTTCAAATCCCTTTTCTTCTGCTTTGTCTTGATTCCAAGGTTCATGCCCTTCCTTTTCACGGCTGGCCTCAAGGACTTTTTTCCAGACCATCCGGGAAAAATTTTCATGTCCTGTGAAGTAGGCGGCATACGAGAGCCAATAATAAAATGGTCCCTCACCATCATAGCCGCGCTTATATAACTTTTTTAGCCAGCTGTATGCTAATTCATACTCACCCACAAGGGCAAAGGTGGCCCCCAGTTTAAACTGATGGTCAGCTAGTAAAGGCTGAATTTTTTGCAATCCCTCAATGATTTGTTCTTCTTTTTCCGGCTGGTTAAGATAGTGAGCAAAGATGAGCTGATTGCATAGAGCATGCAAATTGCCCGGATTCCGCTTCAAAACATCCTTTAAAATGGATTCTGCTTTTTCCGTGTCGCCCATGTAAAAATAGGCAAGTGCAAGGTTATTATGCGCAGACCAATATTCGGGATACACTTCAATAACAGCATCGAGCAGCTCGATTGCTTTTGGAAAATAACCGGATTCCAACAATTCACGTGCCTGCTCCTGCTTGTCGATTAGATCGTCCTGTTCATAAAGTTCCTCGTCGAGATCATCTGCCTCTAATGTCAGTACTTCCAGCAGATCTTCCGTATCTTCAGCAAAATCGCCTTCCGGTTCCAGCTCTAAATAAAGTTTTGCATGGTGGTAAGCGTCTTTAAAAAAGCCCAAATGGGCATAATTATTGGCCAAAAAGTAATGACACTCTGTCATTTCTTCATCAAGTTCTTCAAGGATGAGGTGCAAAAGTTGGTTCGAGTCTTCATACTCGCCCAGTTCAGTCGAAATCATCGCTAACTGGCAGGCAATCATCGGTTCCCCCGGTTCCAGCTGAAGGGCTCTCTGCAGAAACTTTTTTGCATTTTTATAATCATGCCTGTGATATGCTTTTAAACCCTTTTTAAAATAGTACTCTCCTGTAGGGACGAAGGAAAGAATCTTACCTTTTTGAAATGTTGCTTTCGCATCTTTACCCATAATTCCTCCATCTTTCATTAAACATAACTCACAGTAGTATATCATATATACAAACATTAGGAGAAGCATTTGATGCATGACTGGGCATAATTGCGTAATTTGTAAGGTTTTCCTTAAT
>CAZAEW010000039.1:5124-36498 GCA_964484065.1 uncultured Bacillus sp. | reverse complement strand
AAGATTGTTCGGTTTTTTTATAATACGATGTAGTTATTTCAAAATTTTAATACCTCCAATGACTGGGAGTTGTTTTTGCACACCGTTATAGGCATTTACCATACCCATGATCATGAATACAAAAAGACCAATCCCCCAAACGGTTGATAATAATGAAGTCAGTATCCAAAGTCTCCAAGCAACAGCGCTCAGCACTGAAAAAACAATTTGTCCAGCAACCCCTGTAATGAGAAGTACAAGCCCCTGATTGGCATGAAAACGTCCAGCCTTTGAATCTGGTGTGGCAACGAGCGGCAAGAAAAAGAGAATTCCCAAGTATGCCAGCATGAAGATGACTTTATTTTGTTGTTCATCATTTTGAGTTGAATTCCGGGCCCCATTTTGATCATCTTTGCTTTGGGAAATTTGCGCACCGCATCCATCACAAAATTGAGCATCGTCTGCAAGCTGTTTTCCGCATTTGTTACAGATCATTATAATCACCTCAATCTTTTTTATCAGGTGTGCGTTATTGCTATTTATTATGATTAATTTGATTTTGTAAAGGTTAAAGAACAAGCATCATTTGATGAAGTAAAATAAACTGCATCGCCATTGCTGTTTTTAGCATTGTAAAAAGCTCCATCCGTCGATTCGACCTCAGATTGTTCGAGTGTGAATCCTTTTTCTTTCATTTTCTCAATATAAACTTTTGGATTATCCAGTTTTTCAAAGTAGTAAATAAATTCGTTTCCAGAAGAAGTCGAAGCCGTTATTTTGGTACCAGGGTCAGGGAGACCGCCGACCTTTGAACTGTCCCATTTGGCGTTTTCTCCAGCGTAAAATGTTCCGCTTGCATTCTCGTCAGGCTTTTCCCCTTTTGAGGCTGTTATTAAGCCTGTATTGGAGTCTTTGGAATAAGAAAAACTTATCACCAAACCATCCTTGTTGGTTCCCGTATAATTATACCGATCGACACTAATAAAATTATAGGTAAATCCTGCCTCCTTAATTTTCTTAATGTAGGCTTTAATATCTTTATCTTTCATGCCTGAAATACTATAACTCGTGGTATCGTTGCTGGACATATAAGTATCCAGTTGTGCTTTTGGTGCATCCAAGCCATGCATTTTAGTTTTATCCCACTTGGCTTTCCCAATCTTCATTTCACCATTTCCGTTAGTGTCATTGATTTTAACGCTGCCGTCTTTGTCGACGTTCACAGTGTCGTTTGTTGCCTTTTTGACCGCACTTTCTGTTGAACACCCGTTTAAAAATAATATCCCAGATAGAATAAGCAAAAAGATGGATATTATTTTTATCGATTTCATCCTACCCGCCTCCTTGATAAAATTTCAAAAAATTATGTTTTATCATTTATGTATAAAGACAGTTTGCCATGAAATGAATTCTGTTTTGTAACCAAGGTGCAGTTGAAATGGAAAATATAATTGTTCTAATTTTTGTGAATTATCCATCAACTAAATTATACCACTATTGCTTGTTAATTCGGAAATTTCCGCTATGGAGTAAGTTTGAGAAATTTGTTGGAAATAATTTTATTTAATAATTCGACAATATTTTTGTGAAAAAGGAAGCCATTTGCCTTGAAATAGATTAATATATTTATGTAAAAGTTTTGTTTAGGGGAGGGAATAACAGTGGGAGAGACAAATTTGATTAAAACCGTTTGTGGATATTGCGGAACTGGCTGCGGTTTGATTGTCGAAGTCCAGGATAATAGAATCGTTAAAATCCGCGGTGATAAAGATGCACCCGTGAACAAAGGACAAACGTGCATTAAAGGCGCATTTGCTTATGAGTATGTTCATGCAAAAAATAGATTAAACAGTCCTTTAATTAGGAAAGCAGGAAAACTCGTTGAAGCCAGCTGGGAAGAGGCTTATCGCTATATTGCTGATAAACTTTCGTCTATAAAAAAAGAGTGGGGCTCAAATGCGGTCTCTATGTTTGCCTGTGCCCGTACGACGAACGAATCAAACTATATTACTCAGAAATTTATGCGTGCTGTATTGGGAAGCAATAATATTGATGGATGCAACCGAACGTGACACGCCCCTAGCGTTGCCGGTCTGGCAACTGTTTTTGGGAGCGGTTTCCCAACGAATACACTGGATGATTTTGACAAAGCACAAGTATTGCTTCTTATTGGCTCAAACACAACGGAAGCGCATCCAATTATCGCGAATCGCATTAAGAAAGCGGCAAAAAACGGTCTAAAAGTGATTGTTGTTGATCCGCGGAAGATTGAAATGACAAAAATAGCACACCGCCATTTACAAATCAGTGTTGGATCAGATATTGCCTTAATCAATGCCATGATTAGGATTATCTTAAATGAAGGGTTATATAATTCTGACTTTATTAATAGAAACACAGCCGAATTTGAATCTCTTAAAAAACGGGTCGAACCATATACTCCAGAATTTGCCGCAGGCATTACAGGAATTTCGGCAGAAGATATCGTGATGACTGCTCGGGAATATGCATCTGCAAGCTCCGCGATGATTGCTTATACACTTGGAATTACCGAGCACCACTGCGGAGTAAACAATGTTTTGGATATTGCCAATCTTGCACTCTTAACAGGGAATATTGGTAAGCCGGGAAGTGGGATTATGCCGCTTCGAGGGCAAAACAATGTCCAAGGCGCTGGCGATATGGGCTGCTTGCCAAACCAACTGGCAGGTGCCAAGAGTATTGCAAATGACGAGTATCGATCACGCTATGAAAAAGCATGGAACGTTACATTGAATCCCCAGGCAGGAGATACACAAACGAGAACGTTTGACCGTCTTGAAGCTGGAGGCCTAAAAGCTCTTTATGTCATTGGGGAAAATCCACTGCTTGCCGATGTTCATATGAATCATACAAAAAAATTATTGGAAAAACTTGATTTATTGATCGTCCAGGATATTTTCCTAACGGAAACGGCAAAAATGGCAGATGTTGTATTGCCTGCCCGTTCATGGGGAGAAGTGGATGGGACATTTACCAATACCGACCGCCGTATTCAGCGGGTCCGTACAGCCGTGCAGGCCCATCCAAACAAAAAAGAAGATTGGCAGATTCTCTGTGAACTCTCAACAATCATGGGATATCCAATGCACTATAATAGCAGTGAAGAAATTTGGGATGAAGTGAGAACGCTTGCCTGGGAAATGTATGGCGGGATTTCTTATTCAAGATTAGATAAGGAATACAGTCTTCATTATCCATGTCCGGATGAAAATCATCCGGGAACCTTGATTATGCATGAGAGATTCCATAATCAAAAGGAAATGGAACAAAGCAAAGCGCCATTTATCCCTGTAGACTATACTGCTCCGCTGGAACTGCCTGACGAAGAGTATCCATTTATGCTGACAACAGGAAGACGATATGAATCCTACAACACTCATACACAAACAAGGCATTATGCATCCGGTGTAAAGGTGAAACAAACCGAAGAAACCGTCGATATCCATCCTCACGATGCACAGAAGCTGGGAATTGAGGATGGTGAAGAAGTAGCAGTCCGATCCAGAAGGGGAGAACTGACAGTAAAAGCAAAAATTACGGAACAAGTTGTTCCGGGTCTTGTCTTTATGAGCTTTCATTGGAGTGAAGTACCAACAAACGTTTTAACGCTAAATGAATATGATCCGATATCAGGAACTGCCGAATTTAAGGCATGTGCCGTAGCTATCTCAAAACGATAAATAACAAAAAACGCAGCTTTTGCAGGCTGCGTTTTTTTGATATTAACTTGCTTCTTTAACAACTGTTTTAAAGGTATTGCTCTTTCTTTGATAATAGTACCAGTTTAAGGCAATCGAAATCACATAAAATCCAATAAAGAAGTAAAAGGCTGTAACCGGTGTGCCTGTAGCTTTTACTGACCATCCGAACAGTTTTGGAATAAAATAAGAGCCATATGCCGCAAATGCTGCGGAAAAACCAATTACAGGTGCTGCTTCCTTTGGAACAAAAATGCTCGGAATCATTTGGAAGGTTGAGCCTGATCCAATCCCGGAAGCTGCAAATAGAATTAAGAATGATGCCAAGAATCCGGAAAATTGTTTGCCACTGAGGAAGTAGATAACTGCTGCTGCTCCGATTCCCATCACGACTAAGACATAAGCTGTTACTTTTGCACCGCCCATTTTATCTGCAAGCCATCCCCCAACAGGTCTTGCTGCGGCAGCGACAAGTGCTCCAAGGAATGCAAGTGATAAATGTTCAGGGAATTGAGATTTTAAAAGCAGCGGGAAAGCTGCAGAATATCCGATAAAAGATCCGAAAGTAGCAACGTAAAGTACCGTCATAATCCAAGTATGCTTGCGTTTGACAATTACGAATTGCTCGGATATAGATTGTTTTGCACCGGGGACATTATCCATTCCAAACATTGCCAGGATCGTCATAATGATAATTGGAATTACCCAAATGAATGCTGCGTTTTGCAGCCAGATAGAATGGCCGTTTGCTAATGTTTGATTTCCTCCAATAAATGCAAAGGTACCGGATGTAATAATTAACGGTGTCACAAACTGGACAACAGACACACCTGCATTTCCCAATCCGCCATTAATTCCAAGTGCAGTGCCTTTCTCTTTTTTAGGAAAGAAGAAACTGATATTCGCAGAAGAAGATGAAAAATTCCCTCCGCCAAGACCGCAAAGTGCTGCAAGAATAAGCATTGTGTTAAATGATGTATGTGGATTTTGAACTGCAAAGCCAATGCCAATCGCAGGTATCGCTAAAATGGCGGTTGAGATAATAGTCCAGTTTTTTCCGCCAATTGCACCAACAGCAAATGTATAAATAAAACGAAGTGTCGCTCCCACTAAACCTGGTATAGCTGCTAAAGTGAAAAGCTGCTCATCTGTAAAATGGAAACCAACATCGTTTAAACGTACGGCAACTACTGACCAAATTTGCCAAACAATAAAGGCAAGCATCAAAGATGGAGTTGAGATCCAAAGATTTCGAGTTGCATGCTTTTTTCCTTCTTTTTTCCAGAACTTTTCATCTTCTGGATTCCAATAGTGTATTCGTGCCATTTTGTTATCCTCCTATATCAACATTTGTCTCATATTTGTTGATGTTAACACCGTTAATCATAATGGGAGAGGAGGCTTATTTTTGTGATAAACGTCACAATAGAAGTGAAGGAAATGTGAACGCTGATAGAATGACATAAAGTTGTAAAAACTGTTGAATAAAAACCGAAAAATGGTATTAAAAAAACTTTCCGAAGAAAGTTTTTTAGAACACCGTATAGTTTTAACCTTTTTTTAATTCCTCATATTCTTTTTCAATAATGTTTTTTTCTCTAAACATGCCGACATAATTTTTGATTTCGCCGCTTTCGTCTCTAATTGCTCTAATCTTCAGCCATTCCTGATATAATTCTTGTCCTTTTCGTTTATTCCAAATAGTGCCTTCCCAAAGTCCAATTGTTAATAATTGATTCCACATATCTTCATAAAACTCACGATTATGTTCCCCTGACTGGAGAACGCTGGGTGTTTTTCCGATGACTTCTTCCTGATGATAACCTGTGATTTTTGTGAAGGCAGGATTGACTCTGAGGATAATTCCGTTTTGATCTGTTAAACAAATTCCTTCATCTGTATCCTGAATAATTTGCGCAGATACATCCATTTTTTCCTGAAAATAAAGCCAGATCACAAACACTAAGCTTGCCACAGAAATTTCAGATAATGACATAAATCCAATCGCATAATGTCCAGTTAAGTTAAATAATATGGTTAGGACTATTGGCGGAAAAAAACCGCCAAGTCCTCCAACTGCGGCAACAATTCCATTGACAATACCCGCTTGTTTGGAAAAGTATAATGGAACCAGCTTAAAGACTGCACCATTGCCTATTCCCGCAGAAAATGCAACTAACAAGCAACCGAATGAATAAATCGGAAGCGATGGTGTAAATGAAAGTAAAATTCCAGCGAAGGTGAATCCTAAAAATACGGCCATTAAAATCAGAAACGGGTTTATTTTATCCGCAATCCATCCACCAATCGGTCTAAAAAAGGTTGCAAGTGCAATAAATCCTGCTGTCCGCAAACCCGCATCCACCTTGCCAAGTGAATAATGATTGACTAAAAAGGAGGGTAAATAAATCGTAAATGCCATGAAAGACCCGAAGGTGATGAAATAAAAAAGACTTAAGAGCCATAGCTTGGGATTTTGATAGACTTCACTGAGCTGACTTTTTAGGGAATTGGTTACTCTTTGTTCTTTTTTATCACCAAAAAGAAAATGTAATACTGTAAAAACAAGTATAAGAAGAAGAAAAATCCTTACTGTGGACCTCCATCCCAGTGTATCAGCAAGAACGGGGGCAGAGAAGGCCGTAATGGCAGTTCCAATATTTCCTGCGCCAAAAATACCGTTAATAAAGCCGTGTTTCTCTTTTGGAAAATACTTTGGCAGAGAGGTTACACCAATTGAAAATAAGGAACCTGCAATTCCTAGCATAAACCCTCCAATTAAGAGGGAAATGAATGATTGGGCATAGCTTATCAGTATGATTGGAAAAAGGATGACGATAAAACAAATGGAAAAAATTTTTCTCGCGCCATACTTGTTGGTCCAAAAACCAATTGGAACTCGGAGAATGGACCCCAGGATTACAGGAATAGCAGTCGCCCAAGCCTGCTGTACAGAAGTAAGATCGATATCTGCTTGTATATATGGCATAAGAGAGGAAATAAGGACCCATACCATAAATCCTGCGATTAAACTGGATGTTTGGATAAATAATTGTTTTGTCCCTTGGCTCATAAACCATTCCCCTTTATAGTTAGTGAATACCAATACTTGTCAGTCGTGCAGAAAGTTTTTCCTGCCGCAATTCTATTATCGGAGTTTTTCCTGATATTTATAGTTTTTTTTGCAAAAAAACTGCAAATGGAGTCAATACAGGAACCCCTATTTACAACTATTTTTTTGAGTAGTATATTTTTCGTTATAATTAGATAGGAATAATGGAAATTTGATTGCCAATATTGTAGGAGTGAATGGTAATGGGCTCGCAGGGAATTATTGCATTAGGAATATTTTTACTATCATACGCACTGATCATTTCGGAACGGATTCACCGTACGACTGTTGCGATTTTAGGCGGATTATTAATGATTGTTTTTGGAATCTTGAAGCAGGAGGAGGCCATTCATTATATTGACTTTAATACAATCGGTTTATTAATTGGAATGATGATTATTGTCGGGATCACCGCGCAAACAGGAGTGTTTGAGTTTATTGCTATTTGGTCTGCCCAGAAAGTAAAAGGTGATCCGATAAAAATTTTATTCGTATTAAGCCTCTTTACAGCGGTAGCGTCTGCTCTTTTAGATAACGTTACTACCGTTCTGTTAGTAGTTCCTGTAACGCTTAGTATTACTCATCAATTAAAGATCCAGCCTCTTCCTTTTTTATTATTGGAAATTTTTCCCTCCAATATTGGAGGGACGATGACGTTGATAGGGGACCCTCCAAATTTAATGATTGGAAGCGCGGTGAAAGAGTTAACATTCTTAGCATTTATAAAAAATCTGGCATTAATAAATTTGGTCATTTTAATTGTATCTATCCTATTTCTTTTGATTTTTTATAAAAAACAATTACAAACATCAAAAGAGTTAAAGGAACAGCTTATCGCTAAAAACGCCCGTTCCAAAATTCAAGATCATTCCTTGCTAAAAAAATGTCTGTTTGTTATTTTTTTAGTTATAATCGGCTTTTTTTCCCATTCGGCAATACATCTTGAAACAGCAACGGTTGCATTAATTGGTGCTTTTCTATTGCTGTTGTTAACGGGTGATAAGTATTTGAATGCGGCATTGGAAAAAATAGAGTGGCCGACTCTTTTCTTTTTTATCGGACTTTTTGTGATTGTTGGCGGGCTGGTGGAGGCTGGGTTGATCGAAGCATTGGCGAGAAAAGCAGTCTCATTAACCGAAGGGAAATTAACATCTTCAGCTTTTCTCATATTATGGATGAGTGCATTACTTTCAGCGTTTATTGATAATATTCCCTTTGTTGCAACGATGATTCCGTTGATAAAAGAAATGGGACATTTAGGTGTACACAATATGGAACCATTATGGTGGAGTTTGTCTTTGGGAGCATGTTTAGGAGGAAATGGGACACTAATCGGCGCCAGTGCTAACCTTGTTGTGGCAGGTTTAGCAGCCAGAGAGGGCCATTACATTTCGTTTTTGAGATTTTTGGTAGTTGGGTTACCCATCATGATCATCTCTATTGCCATTTCAACCGTTTATGTTTATATTCGATATTTAATGTAGACGGGTCGAATAAAACCTGCAAATGCTAAAATAAACCTCAGACTTATTTGTCTGAGGTTTATTTTTACCCAATTACCAGACTGGGCATATATTGGTCTTCGTTTTTCATTAAAACATGATAAAAATCAGTAATGGATACCGGTTTTGAAAAATAATATCCTTGCGCTTGTCCGCAATCAAAAGCTTGTAAAAGTTCAAGCTGATCATTGGTCTCAACCCCTTCGGCTGTTACATTGAAGCCAAAACTTTTTGAAAGGGAAATGACGCTTTCAACTAATGCCCTGTCTTTATTGTTATTCAACATGTTGCGAACAAAAGATTGATCTATTTTCAAAGTATCGATTGGAAGATGTTTCAAATAGCTGATGGACGAATAACCAGTCCCAAAGTCATCAATAGCAATCGTAATCCCCAATTTTTTCAAGGAGTGTAACTTTAAGATTACCTCATCCATCTTTTCTAATGAAACACTTTCGGTTATTTCTAATTCGAGCTGACTCGGCAATAAACCGGTTTCCATAAGAACACGTTTGACAATATCGACAAAATGCGGATCTTGAAATTGGATCGAACTAATATTTACTGCAACTTTTATAGGAATATTTGTGATTTCTGTTATCGATTTCGTCTGAATGCAGGCTTCTTTGAGAACCCACTCGCCTAATTGGCCAATTACTCCTATTTCCTCCGCAAGAGGGATAAAATCTGCAGGTGAAATTGTTCCAAGCTCAGGATTTCTCCATCTTATCAAGGCCTCCATCCCAATGATCTTTTTGGATATTAAATCAATTAAAGGCTGATAATCCAGAGTGAATTCATTCTGAATAAGGGCTTTCCTTAATTGAGATTCAATTTTTACAACATCGTTAATTTTTTGCAGTTCTGCTGTGTTATAAAATTGAAGGTTATTTTTTCCGCTTTCTTTAGCTGAGTACATGGCAATGTCAGCGTGTTGAATTAATTCTTCCCAGGTTATTCCATCGTTTGGAAATAAACTAATGCCAATACTTGATGACAGTAAAAGTTCATTATTATGAATATAAAAAGGAGATAAAAGTAATTGGTGAATCACCGCTGCTCTTTTTTCGGCAAGATCTTTTGAAACAATATCGGTTAAGAAAAGGATGAATTCGTCCCCGCCTTGTCTGGCTAAAAACTCTCCGCTTTTTAAATTTCCTGTCAGCCGTTTGGCGACATCTTTTAATAATTTATCCCCGATTTGATGTCCTAAGCTGTCATTAATCAGCTTGAATCGGTCCAAATCAATAAACAAAACCGCAATCAATTTGTTTTTTTGCTTACATTCCTCAAGTGCCCCTTTCAAACTTGTTTCAAAGTACCATCTGTTTGGGAGACCTGTCAGATTATCATGAAAAGCCATATACTCCATTTTCGTAATTGCTTTTTGCAGAGATTGCTGTTCTTTTTTTATTTTTTCAACCAATACTCCAATAATTAATGCAACCGTAAAATTGACTACCGTAATTAGGATCATATACCATATACCGCCAACATCATATACCTTATGCTCTATAACGATTTCAACATATTCATGAACAGCATGAATGAGGGTTCCGACAATGGCAGCTAATATTCCGCCCTTTTTACCGTAAAAAAACGGAATAAAAACGGCAGGAAAGATATATAAAAGCCAGATTACTTCTTCAGAGCTATAACGATTATCAAAAATGACAGGTATCAAATAGATTAGCAGCAGGAAATACATGCGATTCTTGGTAGGTTTCATTTATGGTATTCCCCTCCCGTATGAAATTGCTGACCTGTTAATAATTTTAGTTTAATAATAGAAAGAAGGGGTTACAATCATATCGGGTTAAAATTCATAGATTGTTAATATAAATATGATTACCGGCCTACTATAAAACAAGTAATCAGGCCATAAACCAATGAAAATCAACAGGATTAGAAATTTGCATAATAGAGTAAATTAACATTAAAGGGGTGAAATCATATGCCGAGAGGTAAAGAATTGGAGCAGCTCCCAGCTGCAAATATTGCTCCTGGTGCCGGAAAGGATTTAGGGAAATTCCATCGCGGAATATTAGAAGGGATTGAGCAAAATGAACAGCCGCATCCTGCCGCGATAAAAGAGGAACATCCAAAATAGAAGAAAAGGCGGGGAGATCATCCCTGCCTGACTTTTCCATTATTCCTCATTCAGTTCACTAATTTCTACCGTACTCCTTTCTTCAAGGGGTCCTCTTAAATGTACCGTAGCTGTTCTTCCGTCTTCATTTAATTGGTCAATCCAAACAGAAACTCCATTGTATTTAACTTCTATATCAGCTGATGATGAAAGAATTTGTTTGATTCTGTTTGCATTCATAAATTTCACACTCCTATCCAATATTATTGTTAGTGTGAGTTTTAACCGTTCGTGTCATTCATCAAATTAACTTATTTGCCCCATTTTATTGAAAGCATGTTCACACCTTATGCTAAAATAGACACAGGGAAATGCCGAAAGAGGGAAATATTTTGAGTAAAGGCTATGTTAATGTCATGGAAGAGATTGTTTCAACTCTTGTAACTGTGATGATGTCAAGTCCGGATTATCAAACATTTTGTCAATGCCAAAAGTGTAAAAATGATATTATCTCTTTGAGTCTTAATAAATTACCGTGCCATTATGTAACAACGGAGGTTGGAAGAAAAAGGGCTTTTGATATGCTTAATACAGCTGAGAACCGAAAGTGGATCAACAAGAGAATTATTTCAGCCATTCATACGGTGGGACAATACCCTCAGCACTGACTGCGATAGAATACGTTTTTTCTCGAATGGATATCCTTCCATAACAGCCGGTTTTCATCTGGGTTATCCATCATTATACTTTTGCGATTTTTTTAAATAATTAATTACAAAAGGCTGCATGTTGGAATGCAGCCTTCATCTTGACTTTGTTGAGAACCTAATTTTAGCGGTTATATGGATATTCTATTTTATTTCCGTTTATGGAACCTGGGTCATCCAATTCATCCAGTTCTTCTTGAGAATATAAATAATCCTCTAATTCTGCTTTCAGCTCGTTTGAAGCCCCTTTTTTCAGATGCCAATTTCCTGGTTCGTCAACAAAATATGGATTTTTCATAAAATTTGGCCGCATCTTTGGCAAACAATCACCCCGTTTCTCCATTATATTGAATGGAATGAGGCAGCAACATTCATCGTTTTGGACTGCCTTAATCTTTAACATCCATATTGTAAGCAATTTCTGCATATCTATCCTGATTTCTAAAAAGGAAGGGAAGCATTATTAATTTCGGAAAAATATTGTAAAAAGTTAGGTGCAAAGTTTTATTGCACTCTTGTTTCAACGGGTTTATTATATTCAGAAGACAGTGAACGGGCAATCTGTTAGAAAAGAATAAAGCACGTAAATCAACGAAAAATGACCAAATACTTCTGTCAATATATAGTATAAATTGGTAATATTTTTGTTTTCAATTTAGCTTTAAATGTGATATAGTAACTTTGGTTCGTTTACCAAAGTTTATTGGTAAGTGAGAGGAGAATCAAAAATGGGAAAAATAAAAATGCCGCAACGGCTGAACAATAGCAATCTTATTTTTTTTGGAATAGCTGTCGTGCTTTTTTGGGTAAAAACATACGCGGCATACCGCATTGAATTTAAATTGGGAATTGATAATAACCTGCAAAAATTCTTATTAGCGATAAATCCGATCAGTTCAGCACTATTCTTTTTGGGATTAGCTCTTCTGTTTAAAAAACGGACAAAACTGGTTTTAATTATAACCGAGTTTATCCTATCGTTTTTACTCTATGCGAATATTGTTTATTATCGTTTTTTTAATGATTTCATTACTGTACCAACCCTAATGACTGCGAAAACGAATACAGGTCAGCTTGGCGACAGTGTGACTTCATTGATGTCTCCATTAGACATTTTTTACTTTGCTGACACCATCTTGTTAATGATTCTTGCTTTGACGGTGTTTAAGAAAGTTACTGAGACTAATAGAAAGTCATTTAAAGTTGTTTTGCTTTTTTCTGTTACAGTTTTTTTATTTAACCTTGGACTTGCAGAGAAAGACCGTCCACAATTACTTACACGCTCTTTTGATCGAAACTACTTGGTGAAATATTTAGGAGCTTATAATTTTACCATTTATGACGTTATTCAAAATATTAAGTCTTCAAGCCAGCGTGCACTTGCGAGCCGAAGTGATATTACGGACGTAGAAAACTATGTAAAAGCAAACCATACTCCTGCAAATCCGCAGTATTTCGGAAAAGCAAAAGGAATGAATGTAATATACGTTTCTTTGGAATCATTCCAAAACTTTATGATTGATTACAAAATTGACGGGCAGGAAGTTACTCCGTTTTTAAACTCATTGGCTCATGATAATAATACTTTTTATTTTGATAATTTTTATCATCAAACTGGACAAGGAAAAACTTCTGATGCTGAATTCTTAATGGAAAACTCGTTATATCCGATGTCACAGGGAGCTGTATTTATTAATAAGGCTCAAAATACGTACCAAGCTGCTCCAGCTATTTTAAAGGGCTATGGGTATAATTCTGCTGTTTTTCATGGTAACTATAAAACATTCTGGAACCGGAATGTTATGTATAAAGCATTAGGATATGATCAGTTTTTTGACGCTGAATATTATGATATGTCTGGCAATAATGTTAAAAACTATGGCATGAAGGATATTCCTTATTTTAAAGAATCAATGCCGATCCTTGAGAAAATGAAGCAGCCGTTCTACACTAAATTCATTACATTATCCAACCATTTCCCGTTTGAAATGGATCAAGGGGATACTACTTTCCCAGCGGGTGACTTTGGTGATTCAGTAGTAAATAATTATTTTCAATCTGCACACTATATGGATGATGCACTAAGGGAATTTTTTGATGCTTTAAAAGCGGATGGACTTTATGATAAAACCGTGATTGTCTTATATGGCGACCATTATGGTATTTCTGAAAACCATAATGAAGCAATGAAAAAGGTATTAGGTGTTGAGCAAATTACACCAACTATTAATGCTCAATTGCAGGAAGTGCCATTATTCATCCACGTACCAGGTGTACAGGGCGGGGTGCAGCATCAATATGGCGGCGAGGTAGATGTGCGTCCGACACTTCTACATTTGCTTGGAATCGATACAAAAGATTACATGGAATTCGGATCTGACTTGCTTTCACCACAGCATCGAAATTGGGCTTTATTTAGAAATGGGGATTTTGTATCACCAAATTTCACTGATATCGGTGAAAAATGCTATTCCACTGAAACAGGTGAACTTGTAACCGATCAAAACGCCTGTAAGGATATTGATAACAAGGTTAAAACAGAATTGAAAATGTCGGATGAAATTGTCTACAAGGATTTATTGCGTTTTTATCAACCTGCCGGGTATAAAGCGATCAATCCAAATGATTATGAATATTTAGGTCCAAAATCAAAGCAAAAAACGACAAAAACTCCAAAAGTTAATTAAGCAAAAAAAGAGTGATGTAATTCACTCTTTTTTTTTGTTTTCTGAGTATGTATGTGAAATTTTATAACAAAACATTGGAGAACATAGATGAAATAGAATATAATAACTGATAAAAACAAAAAAAGGGGGAGAGAAAATGAGAGATGTTACCCTTTTAAATATATTTGAACACCACATAGCTCAAAAATTTTTGACCCGATCAGGATTAGCACATGCTATTGCCGTTTCCTATCATGCTTTTCATTTGGCACAGCAGCACCAGCTTGACGTTGATATAGCTGCAAAGGCCGGATTTCTCCATGATATCGGACATTTCACTTGGTATAAAAACGGAAAATGGGATTATGAGCTTTACCGGCAGAACGATATCCATGCGATAAAAGGAGCTGAAAGAGCACATAAACTGTTAATTCGCCTTGGTGAAAATCCAATTAAGGCAAAAACGATTGCCTTGGCTATTTTATTTCACACCGATTCTTTTTTACCTTCTAATGATATTGTCAGAACACCTTTACAGCAAATTGTGAAATGGGCAGATGAAAAAGACGAAGAAGAGGGGGGAATGCATCACTACCGAAAAATTGAGTATGAGCGGGCGAAACAAAGTATCATGCGTCTTGACCATTTAATTGAAGAAGCGATAGAGGAAAAATAAAAAGCATCATATGCCAATAACGATTAAAGCACATCTAAATAATGGGGTGACAGTTTTGAAAGATGCTGCAAAAGGGGATGTCCGTTGCAGCATCCTTTTTCAAATTACACCCGTGATAGGAGTGGCAGCTTTATATTAGTATAATCCTCCCATGAAGGAAGCCCCGACAATGATTAACAAGATGAATAATACAACGATTAGAGCAAAGTTATTTCCTCCGCCTTGACCTCTTGTCATAAAAACCACCTCCTTATGTTTTTCTACTTTACTATATGCTTGTGATTGTCCCATAGCATGGACAAAGTCCTATTTACGAATAATTCTTATTAAAAAAGGTATTTGTCTAAGCACCCCCAAAAGTATTCAGAAAGCTTCGTATGATGTATTAGAAGTGATCATTAACTTTTTCTTTGGAGGCAAAGAATGAAGAAAATTGATATCGATCGATTGCTGGAGTTAACAATCGATCTTGAAACAAATATGAAAGATATAATACTAAAAAAAATTGAAATTGATAAAATATTAGAGAACACTCATGAATAACACTCAAGAATAGTATTTTTCTAGAATAATAAAATTTTCTTAACAAGCTTTCTATTTTCAATAGAAAGCTTGTTTTTTTAATTTTATATGTACAAATTCTTAGGAATTTTAAAAATTTTCCGCAATAGGATTGACTTTATAGGTAAAAAAATATTAGAATAATTTTTAAATATATGAAATTTTTTGACTCCTTTTGCTCTTTAAAGCGTGTATTCGAAATAGTGTTAAAGTATAATCGAAATTGAAAACAAATTTGTCTTTAGTCTTAACATACCTAAATTCGTTTTCAGCTATTTTGATGTAAGGAGTTATTACATTCATTAAGGGGGACTTTTACATTATGAAAAAACTAGGCAAAGTGTTTTCCGTTTTATTGGCGGGCAGCTTGCTGCTTGCAGGATGCGGAAGCAAAGACACCGCAGGAACAGCAAAGAAATCTGATGGCCAAAAGGAATACAAAATTGGTATTTCTCAATTTGCCGTCCATCCTTCTTTAGACGCAGCAACTAAAGGATTTAAACAGGCCTTAAAGGACAAAGGCGTTAAGGTTAAATTTGAGGAGCAAAATGCCGAAGCTGATATGAATAATACCCAAACGATTGCAAAAAACTTTGTGGGAAATAAGGTGGATCTTATCTTTGCAAATGCAACTCCAAGTGCTGTTGCGGCCTTAAACGCAACAAAAGAGATTCCGATTGTTTTCACCTCTGTTACGGACCCAGTTGGTGCAGGCTTAGTAAAATCGTTTGATCAGCCGGGAAAAAATATTACAGGTACGACTGATAATCATCCTGATGCTACCAAAAAAACGATCGGATTTATCACCGACCAAGTGAAAGCGAAAAAAGTAGGCATTATTTATAATTCAGGCGAACAAAATTCAGTTGTACAAGTTAAGAACGTTAAGCAATTGTTAGAAAAGAAAGACTGCAAGTTAGTGGAAGTTTCAGTTTCTACGTCTGCAGAGGTTAAACAGGCTGCAGAGTCTCTTGTAGGCCGTGTAGATGCAATCTATATTCCTACAGACAATACGGTCGTTTCTGCACTGGATTCTGTTATCTCCGTGGCTAACAGCAAAAAGATTCCGCTTTTTGTCGGGGAATTGGATTCAATGAAAAAAGGTGCGGTAGCGGCAAGTGGATTCAACTACTATGACATCGGTTATCAATCAGGTGAAATGGCAGCAGATATTTTAACAGGGAAAAAGAAGCCTTCCGAAATACCTGTCGAATTACCAAAAACACTGAAATTAGTCATTAATAAAAAGGCTGCTGAAGCGCAAGGTTTAAAAGTTGATCCTGCATGGGAAAAACTTGGTGAATTCTATAACGGTAATTAAGTTCAGCAATTCTTTACACTTTTAGGGGGAGGCTCCTTAGGGGGCATCTCCCATCTTTATGAATCAACTAGGTATTTATCCCTAGATGAAAAGAAGGGATGATCGGAGTGTTTACAGCCATTTTCGGTTCATTTGAATCGGGTATCATTTATGCAATTATGGCGCTTGGCGTTTATTTATCCTTTCGTATTTTAGACTTTCCGGATTTAACAGTAGATGGAAGTTTTGTAACGGGAGCCTCAGTTGCTGCAACACTGATTGTAGGCGGTGTGAATCCATTTTGGGCAACAATTGCTGCCATGGTTGTGGGGTTTGTTGCAGGAAGTTTAACCGGAATTATCCATACATTTGGAAAAATCAATAATTTACTTTCCGGAATTTTAATGATGACTGCCCTTTACTCAATCAATTTAAGAATAATGGGAAAATCGAATGTACCGCTCTTGAATTCTGATACCTCTTTTACAAAAATAAGCAATCTATTTGAAAAAACCGGGATTGATACTTTTTTAAATAATATTTTAAAAGGAATAGGTTTGGGAGACAGTTTACCGCAAACATGGGGTATTTTCATTTCTATGATTGTGGTCACTTTTGTCATTAAATGGGCTGTTGATTGGTTTTTGCAGACGGAAATTGGGCTTGCCATAAGGGCTACCGGGGACAATAGAAGGATGATTCGCAGCCTGTCTGCTAATACAAATCTTTATGTAATTCTTGGATTAGGTCTTTCAAATGGTCTGGTTGCTTTTTCGGGAGCGTTAATAGCTCAGCAGGGCGGATTTGCGGATGTAGGCATGGGGATTGGAATGATTGTCATCGGCTTAGCATCGGTTATTATTGGTGAAGCATTATTTGGAACAAAAACGATAACCCGGACCACGCTATCCGTCATTGGCGGTGCCATTATTTATCGTCTTGTCGTTACATTGGCTCTTCGGGTTGAATTTTTGGATCCAGGTGATATGAAGCTAATCACTGCCATTATCGTTATTATTGCTTTAATGGCACCTAAATTACTCGACAGCTCCCGAGAGAAAAGGATGAAGGCCCGAAGGAAAGCAGAGCTCATTTCGGCGAAGCGAAAGGGTGATAACCATGCTCAAATTAAATCAGATTTATAAGGTCTTTAATGAAGGCACGCCGGATGAAAAGGTGGCCATTAATCACGTCAGTTTAACTCTAAAAGAAGGGGATTTTGTAACTGTTATTGGAAGTAATGGTGCTGGAAAATCTTCTTTAATGAATATCATCTCAGGCGTACTTTTACCTGATCATGGGGAAATTCATCTGGATGGAAAAAATGTAACCAATTTCCCTGAATACCGCCGTTCCAAAATGATTGGCCGTGTCTTTCAAGATCCAATGGCTGGAACGGCCCCTACGATGACAATTGAGGAAAATTTGGCTATGGCTTATTCTCGTAACAAGGCTAGAACACTTAGGAAAGGTGTCACACATAAACGGCGTGAGTATTTCCGTGAAGTCTTAGAAACGTTGCATTTAGGGCTTGAAAACCGATTAAATGCAAAGGTAGGATTACTATCCGGCGGGGAGAGGCAGGCGCTTTCACTGCTTATGGCAACCTTTACAGAGCCTTCTATTTTGCTCTTGGATGAACACACGGCAGCACTCGACCCGGCAAGAGCAGATTTGATTACGAAATTAACTAGAGAAATTGTCAATCGCTACCATTTGACGACTTTAATGGTGACTCATAATATGCAGCAGGCAATTGATCTTGGAAATAGGTTAATCATGATGGACAGCGGTCAAATTATTTTGGAAGTGAATGAAGAAGAAAAGAAGAAGCTCACAATTGAAGGGCTGTTACAGGAATTTCAAAGAATCCGCGGGGTTCAAATGGCTAATGATCGTGCTATTCTTTCTTAAATTTTATAAAGGAAGAGCAGAGAATCCTTTTTCATGATAACTAAAAAAATATAAGATGGTTTGAACTTTTTACCTCTTTATAAGTCTTTTCTTTTTAGATACACTTTTTACTTTGTGTATGTTGTTTAAGACTGACTTATGGAGGGGTTTTTATGTTTTTGCAAATGGATTACCATGTATTTCAAGTGATTAATCATTTAGCTGTTTCTGATGCTTTTTTAAATCCTTTTATGGATTTTTTAGCTCAATACGCGGAATATTTATTTTTCTTAGGCATTCTTTTTTATTGGATCTCCAGATCAAAATCAAACCGGCGCATGGTAGTTGAAGGTTTAATCTCAGCCTTTGCTGCATTGGGATTGAATGGCTTGATCGGCTCGATTTTCTACCGTGACCGTCCATTTGTTCATCATCATGTTATTCAGCTCATTCATCATGTAGCAAATGCCTCGTTTCCAAGTGATCATGCTGCTGGGGCATTTGTAATTGCTTCATCTATTTGGATTTGGCGCAAACGCGATGGGTGGATCTGGCTCGTTTTGGCTGCTGGTATTTCTTTATCCCGCGTATGGACAGGAGTTCACTATCCTTCCGATGTAGTTGCAGGCATGGTTATCGGTACGATATCAGCAGGATTAGTCCATGTTCTGTTTACACGCTGGAAACTTGCAGGTAAGCTCGTAAATCGACTGCTTGGTTTTTATGAAGGTATGGAAGGAAAAGTCTTGAATAGAAACCGCGCTTCCCAATAAAAATGAAACGAATTTAGTGCTAAGGCTGTAGCCTGTTTATACACTATAATCGTGACAATTGAAAAAGGCACATCTGGATAAACATTCCAGATGTGCCTTTTTGTTTGTTATGATATGTACAGTTGAAGTCTGTTTTTTTCTGCAGCTTATATAGCTGATGTTTTTTGGACATGTGAATTTTGTACTTCTAATATAAATTGGACGATATCTTCTGCAGCATTGTAAGATAAAAATTTCTTTTGGCTCTCGATGATTTGGTTTAATTGATCTCCGTTATTTTCCAGCAACGAGGCAATCGTACTTTTTATTTCTTTTACATCATTACATACAACCCCTAGATTATACTTTTTGGCAAAGGCAGGATTGCTTTCTTCCTGACCTGGCAACGCTCCAGTAATGATGATAGGTGTATTGGATGCTACTGCTTCGAACATTACGTTAGGGCTTCCTCTTGTAAATGCAATGTCAGATGAAAACATTAAATCTTGGATATTTTTTACGAAACCGTATATTTCCACCTTATCTCCATACTTGGTTTTTAAGGTTTGCTCCAATGCTGTTTTTAACTTCACATTTCTGCCTGCAACCATTTTGACTTTGCAATTAAAATTTTCAAGTAAATTGATCGCAATATTTTTCATGTTTCCAACACCCTCGCCGCCGCTCATAATTAAACAGTTTAAAGGGTTTCCATCTTTTAGACTAAAATTTCTTTTTAAATTTTGCGTTTTCCTGTAAAATCTAGAACGAACAGGAAATCCAAATACCTTGATTTTTTCATTCGGAATACCGTACGAGATGCATTTATCTCTTGCCTCAATAGTAGGACTAATAATGTAATCTGCCCGCTTATCTGCCCAAAGAGGATAAATATTAACAAGATCTGCAATCAACGTAATAAAAGGAATATTGATCTTTTGTTTTTCTAAAATGTTTAGAATAGAACCATTAAAATTGGGATGCACTGATAAGATTATGTCTGGTTTAAATTCAGATAATAATTTTAAAAATGTCTTTTTTATTTGGCCTTCAATTAGGGTGTTTACAAGGGATGGCTTTAAGGATGATAAATTCCATACCATCTTCCATAAACTTTCAGCGCTTCTTGTGATTGGGCCGTAGGATTTGCCAATACCTAGAAGCAGCTGTCCTCCCAGTGAAAAGCCATCGACCACATGTATTTTCACGTCATGATCATCTCTCATCTTTTCACACAAGGATTCCGTTATGCTTTTATGTCCATGACCTGTGTTATCAGAAGAGATGATAAGGATGTTTTTACTCATTTGACCATGCCTTTCTTAACCACATATTAAACAATTATATCAAAAATCAACTTGTTTTGTTATAGTAACATTGTTTAATAAATATTTTTTTACTCTTTAAACCAATTGTATAATTTAATGGCATTGAAGTAGAGCAAAAATTTGAATCAGAATATGAATAAAGGGGCTTAATTTACATTTGAACACGAAGAAAATGAGAGTTATTTATACCATCTTTGTTTTTATCGCATTAGCTGCATTTGACAATATCATAATTGGGCTATTTCCGCCGTTATTCCAGTCGATATCAAAGGATTTGCATGTTTCTGTCGCTAAAATGGGTGTTGTTTCAGCGCTGAATATTCTTGTAACTGCTATTTCATCCGTTTATTGGGGATATCTATCAGGCAAGTTTAACCGAAAAAAATTAATCATAATGGGGACTCTAATTTGGGTAATATCCGTCTTTTTAACTGCAAACAGCCAAAGTTATTTTCAGCTATTGATTTACCAAATATTCACTGGAGTTGGTCTGGGCTGTATTGCATCCATCGGTTTTAGTGTACTGACAGATTCGATACCATATCGGTATAGGGGATTGATCCTGAGCCTATGGGGCATGACGCAAGGATTAGGGGGAATAGCCGGATCATTGCTTGCTTCCTTATTAGCAACTTCTTATACGTGGAGAATGCCTTTTGAATTGGTCGGTTTTATAGGGTTTTTGTTAATTATTTTATATCTGTTTGTAAAAGAACCTGCCAGAGGTGAATCAGACCCAGAACTGCGGGGGCTGATGGAAGAGGGGAACTCTTATAATTACTTTATTGAAGCTAAACATATTTTGGGGATTCTTTTTAAAGGAAGTAATATGTATTTATTTTTACAAGCCTTTTTTATGAATATCACAACAGGGAGTCTGATTTGGCTTCCAACTCTGTACATATATAAAATTCAGCAGCAGGGTTTCGATATGAAAACAGCTATAATTGGAGCTGGATATTTATACGCCATTTTCCAGTTGGGTGGGATGACATCTGCTTATTTTGGACACGCAGGGGACAGATTGCAGCGAAAAACTTATAAGGGAAGGGCTCTCTTAACTTCTGTCTTTGTGTTTTTAACGATGCCGTTTTACATTTTGATGTTCATAATTCCGATGAATCACCTTTCTTTACCGGAAGATCATAATGCCTTCGTGATTTTAATCAGTTTGCTAAAACAAATAATAGTAAATCCATGGATATTATTAATATTTGTTCTTTCATTCTTCGCTTCCGCTTCCCAGTCTGCCAATACTCCAAACTGGCTTGCGCTGATTACGGATGTAAATCTTCCCGAGCACCGCGGAGCGGCTTTTAGCGTTGCTAATCTATCGAACAGTTTAGGTAGGACGCTTGGAAATGTAGGAGTGGGCGTTATTTTAAGCATTGTTTCACTCCATACGAAAGAGCCAAGCAGCTATATCATTACCTTATCATTGCTGCAAATCTTTCTTGTACCTTCCGCTTTATGCTATGTTTTGATGGCGAAAAAAAATGTTATCGACATCCAAAATGTCAAGGAAACTCTAAAAAAAAGGGCAAAGAGAGATCTATCGGAACCAAAAAGGAGCTGATAGCTGCTTAAATATGAAGTCGATTTTCATTCCACAGAAAAAAGCCAATCATTGTGAGGATCATTAAAATAAAACTTGAGATAATGAATAAAAGTCAGGAAATCATCCTGACTTTTATTCAATGTACCCCAAGTTTTTTAATTCCTTATAGGCTGCTTCTTCATTTTCTTCTTTTATTTGGTATTCTAAATTCCCTTCAACGATTTTTGCACAACGGCCGCCGAAAGGCTTTAGTGCTTCCTTAATTTTTTTGATATCAGAAGCATCTTTAGCAGGATGATTTACCTTCATTATTCTACCTCCTCTAATGTTTTCATACTTTAACTATAATGAAAGTCCGGAATATATGCTGTGATTAAAATAACAAAGATAAAAATTGTGCTTTGAAAGGTTGAAGAAGTGATTTTGACAAAAGTGTGAAATGGTTCCGTATAAACTTTTATCCTCTTCTTATAAGAGTTATAATACCCATATAGGTATGATTGATGACGTTCGTAGGAGGAGAATATATGAAAAAAATTGTGATTGTTGGCGGAGTAGCGGGAGGAGCAACGGCTGCAGCGCGTTTACGCCGCTTAAGTGAACAAGACAAAATCATATTGTTTGAAAGAGGGGAATATATCTCATTTGCCAACTGCGGCCTTCCTTATTACATCGGGGAAGTCATCAAAGAACGAAGTAAATTGCTGGTCCAAACCATCGAAGGGATGTCAAAACGGTTCCGAATTGATATCAGGAATCTAACTGAAATTGTCCGTATTAACCGGGAACTGAAGACAGTTACCGCACGTAATCTTGTGACAGGCGAAGAATATGATGAATCGTATGATATATTACTGCTATCACCGGGTTCAAAACCGATTGTACCGCCAATCCCAGGAATTGAAGAAGCGGATGCCTTGTTTACATTGCGGAACGTACCGGATACAGACAAGATCAAAAAGTATGTTGATGAGACTCAACCTAAACGGGCTGCAGTTATCGGCGGAGGATTTATCGGGGTAGAAATGGCAGAAAACCTTGCAGAGCGCGGTATCGAAGTTACACTTGTTGAAATGGCCAACCAAGTGATGGCACCCATTGATTTTGAAATGGCACAAATGGTTCATGCTGAAATGCGCAAACAGGGAGTTCAACTTATCTTTGAGGATGGTGTTCAATTATTCCGGAATAAAGGAAAAATCGTCCGTTTAAACAGCGGAAAAGAAATTGTGACGGATATGATCATTCTTGCAATCGGAGTTCAGCCGGAAAGCAGTCTGGCAAAAGAAGCAGGTTTGGAACTTGGAATCAGAGGATCGATTAAGGTCAATAAGCATTTACAAACTTCTGATCCATTCATATACGCTGTTGGGGATGCGATTGAAGTTAAGGATTATATAAATGGCTTTGAGACATTTGTACCTCTTGCGTGGCCTGCAAACCGTCAAGGGCGTCTGGCAGCTGACCATATTAACGGGATGAATGCCGAATATAAAGGAACGATGGGAACCTCTATAGCTAAAATTTTCACCGTAACTGTGGCAGCAACTGGAAACAACGAAAAAACTTTAAAACGAATGGGTGTACCGTATGAAGCTGTCCATATTTTCCCGAATAACCATGCCGGTTATTATCCGGGAGCTGCCCAGATTGCCTTAAAGCTTCTTTTTAACAAAGAAACAGGTGAAATCTATGGTGCTCAGGCTGTCGGTAAGGATGGAGCCGATAAACGTATTGACATCATTGCAACTGCCATAAAAGCCGGCTTGAAAGTTCAAGCATTACCGGATTTAGAACTGGCTTATGCTCCGCCTTTTTCATCTGCTAAAGACCCGGTTAACTATGCCGGATACGTTGCAATGAATATTATCGAAGGGAAAGTTGAAACAATCCAATGGCATGAGATTGATCAAATTTTAGAAAATGGAGGGTATTTAATTGACGTTCGTGATCCGCAGGAATGTGCCAGAGGGATTATTAAAGGAGCCGTAAATATCCCACTGAATGATTTGCGCGAACGGTTTAATGAAATTCCAGAAGATAAAGATCTTTATGTCACATGCCAAGTGGGGTTAAGAGGTTACTTAGCTTCCCGGATTCTCATGGAAAATGGAATAAAAGTTAAAAACCTCGATGGAGGATATAAATTATATTCAGCAGTATTTCCGGAAAAGTAAGGAAAGTCAAATCAATAAAAAAAGTCAAGGTGCAGCCTATTTAGCTGCACCTCGACTTTTTATTCTATTTATAAAATTAAAATTTCAATATTCTTCTTAATGATGAAGTTGCTCCCCAAATGCCGATTAATGAGCCAAAAAACAAAAGAATTAAACAGGCAATTGGAATAAGCGGGAGAGGAGAGATCAGTTCAATCAGGGCAATATCGAGATGTTTATTAAAATAGGAATAAACAAAATAATAGACGATTACAATAAGTAAGCTTGCAATCGCAGCTCCTGACAATCCAATAAACGATCCTTCGATAAAAAAAGGAGTACGAATAAAATGATTTGTTGCTCCAATCAGTTTTCTTAGCTGAATCTCTTCTTTCCTTGCCATTACCGTTATTTTAATCGTGTTCGTTACGGAATGAACGGCAATAAATGTGAGACAAATAATAAAAATAATTCCAACTGAACGGGCTAATTTCGTAGACGTAACTAATGGACCTACCACGTTTTTAGCATAAGAAACTTTTTCCACCAGTGCAAGTTTGTCTATTTTGTTTGCTACACTTGTAACATCCTCCGGCTGTTTTGTTTTTACAACCAACTCATCATTTAAAGGATTTTCTTTTTTTAATGTTTTAAAAGCCGCTCCTTCGTCTCCAAGGTTTTTCATAAAACTTTTTAGTCCTTCATTTTTTGAAATAAATTGAACAGAAGACACATGATCAAAGGATTGAATGGTTTTTGAAATAATTTTGATATTACCGGAATCGGTATTTTTTAGATAAACATGAATTTCAACACTTTTTTCCACTTTTGTAACCATATAATTTAAATTTAACAACAGCAGAAAAGTCAGTCCAACAAGGAAAATCATTAACGTAAGAGAACTGACAGTTGCAAAACTCATCCAGCCATTCCTTTTAACATTATTCATTCCTTCTCTTAGATGCCGTTTCAAGTAAGTGTCCTTTTTCAACTTGTCAGCACCTTCCTTTTATCATCACGGAGGATGATTCCGTTATCTAGTAAAATAACCCGTTTCGTTGTTTTCTCTATAAACTCTTTATTATGGGTAGTCATGATAATGGTTGTGCCTTTTTTATTGATTTCTTCAAATACATTCATGACGTCCCAGGCCGTTTTATGATCCAAATTTCCGGTTGGTTCATCAGCAATAATTATTTTTGGCTGATTAACAATGGCTCTGGCAATGGCCACTCTTTGCTGTTCTCCGCCCGACAGCTCCTTTGGAAAATGATTCATTTTCGCTGAAAGACCAACGGTATCCAGGGCCCCATTCACCCTCTCTTTGATTTGGTCCATTGGCGCTCCAATCGCTTCTTGGGCAAAAGCTACATTTTCATAAACGGTCATTTTTGAAAGTAATCGAAACTCCTGAAAAACCATTCCAATCGTCCTTCGATACAAAGGGATTTTCTTTTCTTTTAAAGCCGATATATTCATCCCGTTTACAAATAATTGTCCACTCGTCAGGTGTTCTTCTTTTGTAATTAGTTTATTGAGGGTAGATTTACCTGCACCGCTCTCACCGCTGATGAGGACAAAATCGCCGGCAGGGATATCCAAGTTAATGTTTTTAAGGGCCTGTACACCATTTGAGTAAACTTTCGAGACTTCTTTAAACTGTATCAATGAACGGAGACCTCCTTTCATCAGGTAATTTCTCCTGTTGTGGTTATGCATTTAACTTCCATAAATCATATTGATAGATAATTTTAAGTAATTTATTTGCATAGTCAGGGTCAGTAGCATAGCCTGCACTTTGTATACCGCGTGCGTAATCGACTATACTGGTAACATTTTTCAAATATTTTTGATACCGCGCAGTTAATAATAGGTTTGCATGGTCCACCATACTATCAAAATACGTATTGTATTTCGCAAATTGGGCGGTTGTGACAATTGGCTGTCCATCCACATATTCAGTTGTATTCATATTTACTGATCCTGCAGTACCAGTGCCTTTAATACCAAATAGATTTTTGGCTTCAAAGGCGAGGCCGGATAGACCATTGTAATTCCCTAAACTTTCTAGGATGATTTGTCCTAAAGTAATGGATGCGGGAACACCTTTTTCCTGTTGCAATTTTTGGGCATCAGGGACGAAAGGGGCGATAATTGAATTGATCATTTGAATATTTTGATCATTTTTAACACCGTTATTATTAATCAGTGCCAGAATTTCGGATCCATTTTGCTGCAGAAGTTCCAATGCCAGTTTTTTTTGCTGTTCTTCCTGCTCCAATTGTTTTTTCTTCTCTTCCAGGAATGCAGACAATGTTTCCTTTTCCTGTTTGTTTTTCTCTTGCTCTGCTTTTATCGCTTCCAGATCTGATTTTTCCTGAAGAGTAGAATCTTGTAATCTTTGAATCCTTTTTTTTATGCTAGCAACATGATTTTGGTCCTCGATGTACGATTCTATAAATTTCTTATCCGTATTGACTATTTTATCGTAAGAAACAAAATGGTCTATAAACTCTCCGAAACTATTAATCGAAAAAATCACATTTAAAAAAGACATTTGCCCTTCTGTCCGATAATAAGATGACACCCTGTCTTTAAACTCTTGTTTTCTTTCATTCAGTATAGCTGTAATTCTTGTGCTCTCTTTGTTCAATTGGTCCATTTTTTTTTGAATTTCAGATAATTCATTTTCTTTGGCTTGAATCTTTGCATCTGATTCTGTGATTTGTTGATTTAGTTCGTCTAATTTTTGGGCGGTTGCTGTAATTTCATCCTGAACTTGAAGCTTCTGCTGTGTTACATCGGAAAGGTCCGTTTGCAATTGCTGCTGAGTTTGTGTTTGCTGTAAATTGGCTTGAACAGTTTCGGCGCCTGCCGCATTTGGAGCTGATATGAAAGAAAGGATACATGTAGATATGATCAAAATTTTTTTATCCATGTTATAAAGATCCTTTCTATTAAAAGCATTTGTTTGATTATTTTTTGAATTTATATCATAGAAACTTAGTTTAACTAAAATACCTTCTTTTTGATCATATCAAAACTGGGATTAAAATGGTATGTACAATTTGTTGCGGTTTTAGCATAATCCTGTTACATATGCAGTTAGAACTTTCTTAACCGAAAAATAAAAAAGCTGAACAACATTGGGTAACCGCACAGCTTTTTCATAAGGAGGGATTATTAATTTACACTGACTTCTTAAAATAATTGAGCTAATTGAAGATATTCCAAGTTAACCAAGGTTATTTTGAAAAGGTCATGTTTATGACAACCACCTCGGATTGGCTGCCGATTCGAAACGGAGGCCCCCATAGCCCATAACCTGATGATACAATCGTTTGCAAATTTCCTTTTCTCAGGTAACCGTAGTCATTTTCATATAAAGCATGGGTAATGAAATTGGCCGGAAACAACTGACCTCGATGGGTATGCCCGGAAAGATCGAGATCAACGCCGGCATGATTCATCTCATTATAGTTTCCAGGCTGGTGGTCCATTACGATGATCGGTTTTGTTTTATCAAGCGATGAAACAAGCTGGCCGATTGTCTTTCGTTTATTGTCAGTATGATCTTTTCTGCCGACAATAAAAATCGAATTGTCAACGATTTGAACATCATCGGTTAAAACTGTGATTCCGCTTTTTTTCATCTCTTTTTGAATGAGGGAAGTACCATCACCGTAATATTCATGATTTCCCAGAACGGCATAAACTCCCATTGGAGCAGTTAAATTTGAAAAAGCAATTCCCATTTTGTCATCCATAAACGGCTTCATGCTGCCATCGATTATATCTCCAGGCAGTAATATCATATCCGGTTTTATCTTATTTGATAAGGATAGTAAGTTTTTTATCCGGCTGTTCCCAATTACTTTATTTAGATGGATATCTGACACTACTAAAATCTTCATATGCTTTACAGAAGAAGTTTTATGTATTGTAAGATCATACTTTTTTATCGTTGTATGCCAGGCATTATATGAACCAATAAAGATCAGCAGCAGCAAGATAGCAGAAAGCGAAAAGCCCATCGGCCGAATCCCTTTCTTTTTAAAGGCAAAATACAAGATGTTGAAAATAGGGAGGAGCAATACCCCGTAAAAGAAAATGAACAGCCAGATGCTTCCCCACCAAATAAAAAAGAGTATAGAAGTAAATTCTCCAATAAAGTAGGCAATGGAACTGAGAAACATAAAAATAAAATACGATTTTTTAAAACGGAAGGAAAATGTTTTTTGAAGCCAAATCCAGCCATTAAAAGCAATATAAAAAGTTAATATCAAATAAAGAAGTAAGAATAATAATAGAATAATAACCAAGCAACCACCCTATTTTCTTATCATATAGTTGTATTATACCAGTGTTTTCTGATGGATTTTTTAGTAATTAAGGAAAATTTATGTATGGAAACAAAAATAAACTCCTCAGCAATAGAGGAGTTATTTTCGTGCGTATCTATAAGCTTTTTATCGCAAAACTCTGGCAGCAGTTGAAAATTTGCCAGGATTGTAGGCTGCAATTTTAACAACATCGCCCGTTTCCGGAGAATGGATATACTTTCCGTTCCCAATGTACATACCAACATGATAAGCAGGGTTTCCTTGAAAAACTAAGTCCCCGGGTTGTACGGCGGATGGGGAAATGGAAATTCCAACGTCTTGTTGGTCCCTTGAAGTTCTAGGGAGACTAACTCCGACAGAACGGAACACATATTGCATAAATCCGGAGCAATCAAATCCGCTTGGTGATGTCCCGCCCCAAACATAAGGAACACCTAAAAACTGTTCTGCATAAGAGATCACAGCTTGTGCTTTGTCAGCTGAATATGCTGCATTAGTAAATGCAACCGGTTGTATAATGGTGGTTACTGAAGATGGCTGTGGGGCAACACTTTGCTGTTGAACCTGCTGCTGCTTCAGCGCATTTTTTCCATCTGCCAATTCTTTTTCAATTTTTTGTTTATCTGCCTCGATCTTTTTTTGTTCAGAGGCCAATTCAATTTGCTGATTTTTTAAATTGTCCAAACCGTTCTGCAATTGCTGCTCAGAATCTTTTAGCTCTTGTTCTTTTTCATTTAAACCGTTCAGTAAATCTGTGTCACTTTGAAGAACTTGGGAAATAGCAGTAGATCGATTTAAAAACTCAGATATATTTTTAGATGAAAGTAAAAGCTCTGCGTAGGTGATAATTGGCTGTTGGTCTTGCGATTGAATGCTTTGAAGCCGTTTCGAGTAGATCTTTTTATGAGTTTCCAAATCTGCTTTAGCTTTTTCAATTTCTGTTTTTGCTTTTACAACTTTTGCTTGTTGTGCGCTAATTTCATCATTAAGTTTTTGGATTTTATCCATTCCCTCAATGATTTGGTTATCAAGCTTTTGAACTTTTGTTTCCAGGTCATTAATTTGTGTTTGTGTTACTGGTGATTCCACCGGATTTGCGAAGACAGGAGTTGTTTGCATCATCGAGGCTAGGACGGCAATCGCTACCGAATATTTTACTAATTTCCCTTTCATTTAACAATCTCCTCTTGTTGGTTTTATAACTTGGTAATTATTAACTCTAGCAATTTAGTAGACTTTTTTAGTTTATATGAAGCTTTGTCGAAAAACAACGAATCTTAGTGAATTGTTACAAAACTATAATCTTTCTGAAATCTTTTTAACAGAAAAGCTATAATTCATGTATAATTGGATTAACTTTTATTTAATGTAGAAATTTTCTGTTAAGAATTTTATAATAATGTACATAAACTTTCGCATCTTCTTTATTTTCTAAATTTGACTTGGATCTTATTTTAGGTAAGGATAGTAATATACTTAATTTTTCTTGGAGGAAATTATGAAATTCGTTAGTACACGCGGTAAAGTAAATGGAATTGGTTTTATTGATACGGTCTTGATGGGACTGGCAACTGATGGGGGATTGTTAGTTCCGGAAAAAATCCCACAAATTCCTGCAGAAAAGCTGAAGGAATTGTCGGGGCTTTCTTATCAGGAATTAGCGTATGAAATCTTTTCTTATTTTGTTGGTGATGAAATTCCGGAAAAGGATCTGAAGGATTTAATTGCGAAAAGCTATGCAACTTTCCGTTCTCCGGAGGTTACTCCTGTTCGAAAGATAAAGGATAATATGTATGTACTCGAGCTTTTTCATGGCCCTACTTTTGCTTTTAAAGATGTTGCACTGCAATTCTTAGGGAATTTATATTCCTATATTTCAAAAACATCAGGTGAAACGATTCATATTCTTGGCGCTACTTCTGGGGATACAGGGGCGTCCGCAATTGAAGGAGTAAGAGGAAAAGAAGGGATTCGCATCTGTATTTTGCACCCGTACGGAAAAGTAAGTAAGGTGCAAGAATTGCAAATGACGACGGTTCATGACAAAAATGTCCTGAATTTAGCGATTAAAGGAACATTTGACGATGGCCAGCGAATCATCAAGGAATTATTCGCCGATTTGGAATTTAAAAACAAATACCATCTTCGTGCGATTAATTCGATTAATTTTGCCCGTATTTTAGCGCAAACGGTTTATTATTTTTATGCTTATTTCCATGTGACAAAAGATAATGAAGCAAAGAATGTTAACTTCAGTGTCCCAACCGGAAATTTTGGTGATATCTTTGCCGGTTTCCTGGCTAAGAAAATGGGTCTCCCGATTGGAAAACTGATTGTGGCAACAAACGAAAATAATATCTTAGAAACATTTATCCATGATGGCGTGTACAAGCCTGGTGAGTTCCGCAGCACCTATAGCCCATCGATGGATATACAGGTAGCGAGCAATTTCGAGCGTTATCTGTACTACTTAGTTGATGAAAATCCTAACGCTGTGTCTGCTTTTATGGATCAATTTAAGAATGAAGGTAAAATTGTTGTAAGCGAGGAGCTTCTTCAGAAGGTTAAAAAGGATTTTGCAGCACACGGAGTATTAGGGACAGAATGCTTGCAAACAATTAGCAAGTACTATTCTGAAACTAATTATTTGCTGGATCCGCATACGGCTTGCGGGGTTGCTGCATACGAAACATGTAATGAGCCTGGTGAGTTTTTTGTCACCCTTGCAACTGCTCATCCGGCAAAATTCAATGAATCGATTGAGCTTTGTCATATTGAACAAACATTTCCTGAAGAAATCAGCCGTCTATTTGATAAACCGCAGTACAAGGAAATTGTTGAAGCGGACAATGCTGAAATCGTTCGCAAATTAGAAAAGTTATTTAACTAACTATAGTAATGGAGAAGGGCGTACCCGTTAAAGGTGCGCCCTTTGCATCTTTACTTCACAAAGCCTCTGAGCATCTTCGGACAGAGGAAAGCAAAATCGCATCATTGATGTCCGAAGTTTGA
>CAZAEW010000039.1:0-5024 GCA_964484065.1 uncultured Bacillus sp. | reverse complement strand
GGACAGAGGAAAGCAAAATCGCATCATTGATGTCCGAAGTTTGAGCATCTTCGGACAGAGGAAAGCAAAATCGCATCATTGATGTCCGAAGTTTGAGCATCTTCGGATAGAGAAAGCAAAATCACATCATTGATGTCTTGTTAGTTTCTGAAAATCAAGATTTAGAATGAACTGAAGGAACCGATTTACGATTACATTTTGAAACAAGATAAATGCAGTGAAGAATATCTCCTTGAACTGGTTGACTAGATTTTCTAGTCAATTTTGTTTTTTTATGATCATTTTCCCCTTTGTATTTTCTCAACATTCAAATTGTAAAAATACATATTTTTCAAGAAACAGGATGCACTATAAATTCATAAAGTTATATGGAAAAAGTTTAGTGAGAATTATAGAATAAAGATAGAATAAAAAATATTCAGCATTGGAGGATTATTATGAAGAATATGTATTCCTCTGCGTATACAAGACTAAAAAAATTACTTGAATACGATGTGGAGGGTAAAGATTATTTTCAGTATTTATTTTTATCGATCGGACGGAAAAAGGAACGTGCACTTGTGTCTTGTCACCGCTGGAGAAAAAATTCTCATATTGCGTCGGAACTAGAAAAAAAAGTTAATTCGTTTATTAAAGCCACTAATACCGAACCTACCTGGCTCAAATTTGATTATGTTCATAGCATTGAAACAATTGATTTTAACGTATTCAAAAATGAAATTGAAAACACAAGACGCAATTATTTTCACAAAGGAATATCTTTCGATGATTCTTTTAAACTTGCATTTCTTCCGCAAGAAATAAACGCCAATGCCTTTGTCCGCCCCGAAAAAGGAAAAGATCATACTTGTTTATATCTAAGCGAGGAAAATATCAATACATATCTAAAAAAGTATCGGAACTATCATAAAATTTATGCACATATTAAATATATGAATAAAAAAGTTTTCTCCTTTATGACTACGTCCATTTTCGACGATGGGGAAACAATCTATGACTTAAATGGTTTTGGAAATGAGTTTGGAATTAGAAAAATTAAGTCTGAGGATTTACCCGGCGAAATTGATCTTCTAGTCCGATCTTCCAGCCATTTTTTATTGAATGAAATTAATGAAGACGGAACGTATAATTACGGTTATTTATCTCACTTTGATAATAAAATTGGATTTTATAATATTCTTCGCCATGCAACTAGCACATATGCACTTCTAGAAGCAATGGAATACTTAGGCGAGTTAACTGCTTTGAATAAAGTTAAAAAAACGATTGACTATATCTGGATGAAAAAAACGCTCCACATTTCTGAAGACCCGAATGACTGCTATTCATTCGTCTTCGATGATACTGCAAATGTCAATGAAATTAAATTAGGACAGAATGCCGCATTAATTTTAGCGATGACAAAATACATGAAAATTACATCCTCGAATATCTACTTAGATGCTTGTGAAAAGCTCGCTAACGGTCTTTCAAAAATGATTGATCAAAGCACAGGTGAAACCATTCATGTCTTAAATTATCCCAATTTAACCATTAAAGAGGCAAATAGAATAATATATTATGACGGTGAAGCAGCCTTTGCATTGATGAGATTGTATCAATTGGATGGTAACAGTAAATGGCTAAATATCGTAAAAACACTTTTTTCGATGTTTATTAAAAAGAATTACTGGCAATATCACGATCATTGGCTAAGCTATTGCACCCAAGAGCTGACTTTGGTAGAACCAAAAGAAGATTATTTTCTATTTGGGCTGAAAAACGCGAATCATAGTTTGGACTTTATATATGAGAGGGAAACAACATATCCGACATTTTTGGAACTTTTAATGGCCTGCTATAAAATGATTCAGAATATGAAAGAAAAGGGTTTCGATGATCTGATAGCTGCCCATATCGACGAAGAAAAACTCCATCGTACGATAGAAAGAAGAGCGGACTATCAAAGGACAGGTTATTTCTATCCGGAAATAGCCATGTATTTTAAAAATCCGGATAGAATTTTAGGGAGCTTTTTTATTAAACATCACGGCTACAGGGTTAGAATTGACGACATTCAGCACTATTTATCTGGCTATGTCCAATATAGACTTTTCTATCGGAAGAAGGTTAAATAAATGCCGGGATTTAACAAAGCGGAGTTAAAAGAAATTCTCGATGGTTATTATGTTAATGAATTAAAAGAGGACTTTCTGATCCAAAATTTCGAGATCGATCCCATTCATTTTAATAGTGTGGACGGTAAAATGAATTGCTTTATTTCTATTTCCAATACTAGATGGAACAGGGAAAATAAAAAAGAAACAAATTGGCAGGATGGAAATAAAAAAATTATAAACCACTATAGAAAATGTGAATTAATTATTACCGAAAGACCCATTGAAGAACTTAAAGATCTTGTTATGCAGCTAATTGTGAAGAATAGCTTTGCAGCAATAAAAATTTTGGCAAAATCCGCCAGGGAGAAAATGAAAAACCCTGTTATCGGGATTACCGGCTCTGTTGGAAAAAGTTCAACTCGTTTAATGCTTGAGTTTTTATTAGGACGAAATAAAACTATTGTGGCAACAAGAGGTAATCATAACACCCAGGTCGGAGTCCCCTTATACGGTGCAAAATTATGTAAAAATCCTGAAGTAGGAATATTGGAGATTTCATTAAATGCGTTAAATAATCGCGGCAATCAATCCTTAATAATCCAACCTGATGTGTGTATCATAACATCGATTGGGGAAGCTCACTTATCAACACTACATTCGAAAGAAAATATTGCAAAGTTTAAAGCAAGAATTTTTGCCGGCTTAAAAAAAGGTGGATTAGTCATACTTAATCAAGATATTATCGAATTTGATATCTTGTACCAAAAAGCACTTGAAAGAACCCAAAATATCAAGACCTACAGTAAAACAAATAATATGGCAGATCTTTATTTAAAATCTGTCAAACATTTCAAGTATTTAACAGAAATAATTTTTCACTACAAAGAAAAGGAATATCGCTTTGCTCTAAAAATGCCAAGCGATGGCATGATTGAAAATGCACTTTGTTCTTTTTTGTGTATTGGGGAAATGGGTTACAATTTTGAATCCTTATTGCAAGATATGATACATTTTAAATCTCTGGATCGGGTAATGGAGATTAAGCAATTGCAAACAATAGATGGCAGACAGATCGATATCTTGGACGATTCCCATAATGCAGCGGTTCCATCGATGTTGAATGCAATCGAAACCTTCAAGGTAAAACAATCGTTTTATACAGGAAGTAAAATTTTAGCGATTGGGCAAATTGCCGATTTAGGTGAACAAAGTCAACAATTACATGATCAACTTTTGCCCAAAATATTAACCTCTGGAGCAGATTTTGTATTTGGTCATGGTCATTATATGAGAAAGGTTATAAAAGAACTGCCATCTGAAATGGTTGGCGGCTGGTTTGATAACGCGCATGATCTGGCAAAACGTATTCCGCTTTATTGTTCGAATGATTCCTTAGTTTTGTTAAAAGGATCATTTTCAGGGAGTGATTTCAGGTTAACAAGCCAGTTCTTGCCTGAGCAAATTACTGCCTCTAATAAAAAATTAGAAAACTATGATTGTGAATCGATCTCCGATGTCCTTCAGCCGTCATGGGGAGCCTTGGCCTATAACATTCTAGGGAAGAATGTGATTTTTACAAAAGGAGAGGGGAATTCTCGTGCGATTGAAGGGGTGGGCCCTGTTATCTTACTTGGAATGCTTTTTAAAAAAGGGATAGATAAAAATGAATGTGTTTCTTTAAAAAAATGGCCCACTAATAAAGGCAGAAGTATTAGAAACAAGCCATTTAAAACAGGTGAAATTTTTTACATCCGGGAACTTATTGAGGAACTAATCAGGACCCAGCATCCTAGCGCCACCTATACACTTGCTCATAAATTTTATGGCAGCAGTCAGAATGCATTTGAAGAAATATCGAACTATGCAAAGGCGATTGGTCTATCTTTTTCTGCAGTCCAAAATTTAACAGGGAGGTATAGGGTAAAAGAACAGCAATCTTTCAAATTAGATGATTTAGTAAAAATCGGTCTGGATATATTCAATATTAAAAACCTTATAGCTGAACTTCCCAGGCTGCAAATTAATGATGGGAAAGAGGAAGTGATTGTTCTCGCTTTTGGCCATGGAAGAAAAGCGGTTATTAGCTTCTTTGAAAATACCATGATCTGCATAAATGGTTTGAAGTCTATTGATATGCTGGAAGAAGTTATTAGCGATTTAGTAAAGGATTTGTGCATAAATGCTTAATAAAAAGTGGTTTATATATTATGAATATATGGATGACGATTTAAAACCAATAGAAAAGGAATCGCCGTTTTTTACTACAAAAAAAGAAGCTTTAAATTATTTGAGCAGTACAGCAAAAAAGAAAACGGTGACTAAAACTGTATTATTAACAATCGATAAAAAAGGGACCGTAAAGAAAAAAAACGAGAAAAATTTTATCTTTTTTTATGTATTTTGCCTCGGAGTATTTCTTTCTGTTTTATTTAAAGTATTTAACTAAATGATTATATTTCTACCCTTTCATTCAGTTAAAATAATATCAGAATGAGGGGGTTCTTATGTTAACTGTTTATAAACTCCGTCACAGCTCGATTGACAAAGCAAAGATTATTAAAAACGAACCCGCCAGAAATTGATTGGCGGGTTCGAATTTTATTAATTATCTGGATCTCTTCTAAACAAACGGGTAAAGAAACCAAGTGCTATTGCAGCAAGACCAGAAAGTAAATATGAAAACCAATTAGTCGATGTATCCGGCAGAGTATTTCCACTCGTGCTTATATTTGTATGGTTTTGATTTCCAGCATTCGTATCAACACTGGAATTTCCATTGTCACTAGAATGGTCAGAATCGGAATCAGAGTCGGAATCGGAATCAGAGTCGGCATCGGCATCCGCGTCGGCATCGGCATCCGCATCGGCATCCGCATCAGCATCAGCATCGGCATCCGCGTCAGCATCAGCATCCGCGTCAGCATC
>CAZAEW010000038.1:0-36754 GCA_964484065.1 uncultured Bacillus sp. | reverse complement strand
CGGAGGTTGTTTAAAAGTGGAACCCCCTCCATTTATGGATGGGGAGAACGTCAGAAAAAACAATGTTCCGGTAACAAAAAATGAAATACGGACCAAGAATTACTTCATTTGAAAAAATATTATTCTTTTTAAGGCTATTGTAAATTTTGAGTAAATTCGGTTGAGGTTAGTTTGTTAGGGGCATTTTAAGAAATACTAGGAATTCTGTTTTTTAATGCAGCAATATGATAAAATACCCTTGACTAAACAAATGGAGGATATCATGCTAACTTTTGAAGAAAAACTTGCTGTGATTGAAACGTTTCCGGAGCTTGAGAGAGTAAACGTTTCTCTTGGCCGAGTAAATTTTCAATATAATGAAAGTGTTATTGACAAGAAAAATGTCGTCTATCATCTCCATCCCAATGGTAATGGCTTTGTCTACGGCGGAAGACTCTCTGCTTATCAGAAGGATAATAAAGGGATGGTAAACATTCGTGATTTTACAGCAGAAGAATTAAAACAAATCATAAAAGAATCTATTGCGAGTCTTTCTGAAAAACCGCTGACTGAGGTTGCAATAATTGGTGATGCTCAAGAGGAGCGATGGGTTAATGATGAAAATGAACTTCTTATACTCATAAATGAAGACGAAACATGGAATATCTATTATGGACTAAATTTAGAAGAAACGTTTGGAACGTATGAAGAAGCGGAAATGTTTTTAGTTGATGAAGGATTCAAAAGACAATAATAAACAAACAAAAGTACCTCATCTTATGCAGTGAGGTACTTTTTTAGTTCTATAATTTGAACGTTGCTGAACGATCCGTAAAAGGTTTTACCAGCTGCGTATCGGAGGCGATCCGGGCCCATCCTGTATAATGTGAATAAGAGGCAGGGCATATGCAATGATAATTAGCGCAACGGTAATCCCGATCCATAACGCCCAGCGTTCCAGAATAAGTGGCGGTTTTGGCTGATCTTCGGCACCTTCGCCAATCGGAAAATCAATACCGCTTTCTGCTTTAGGCGCATAAAACCATAAGTAAATGACTGCGATGAGGAACAAGACGGCGCTGATAAATAAAACAATGCTTCCAACCCCTGTGAAAAAACGATAAGGTGACCAACTCACTGCAACATGGTGGTTATTATAAGTAGTATAGGCCGTTCTCCTCGGTTCGCCAAGGACACCGACAATATGCATGGCGGTTGACATGATTAACATTCCGATCGTCCAAAGCCAGCATTGGATCAGTCCCAGTTGATTGGCAAAGGGGGTTAATTGCCGGTTTCTTAAAGCTGGTACCAGCCAATAGGAAATGGCAAAAAAGGTTAAAGTAACAGCTGCTGCAACTGTAATATGAAAATGTCCGGTTATGAAAAGTGTATTATGAACTACCTGGTCTAACTGAAAACTGGCATTCACAATCCCGCCAGCCCCTGCTGGAATAAAGATAGCCATCCCTAAAAAGGTCCCTGTAAATCGAACATCATTCCATGGAAGCTTTCGTAACCAGCCAAATATGCCTTTTGCGCCTTTTTTTCTTCCTGCTAATTCAAATGTTGCGATCAAAGCAAATGCTGTCATCAATGAAGGAATGACCACAAGCATCGTCAAAACAACCTGTAAAAACTTCCAAAAAGAAGAAACCCCAGGCTCCATAAGCTGATGATGAAATCCAACTGGAAGGGAATAGAGAATGAAAAGGATAAAAGTCAGCCTTGGCAAAGAATTGCTGAAAATCTTTCCGCCAACGATTTTCGGAATATTAACATACCAATAAACATACGCAGGAAGGAGCCAAAAATAAACAAGTGCATGTCCAAAATACCAAAATAAGGTTCTGCTTAGTCCGACATTGATTCGGTTTGTCCATCCCAGTGACCAAGGGATTAATTGAAACACGACTTCAATTGCCACTCCCAGTGAGCAGAGAATCCATAAAATCATTGTAGCAACAGCCATATAGGCAGAAAGGGGAGACGCTTCTCCAGGATGTTCCTTGCGCCATTTAGAATAATTCATAAAAATGGAAATACCGCCCAGCCAACTTCCCACTACTACTAGTGCCAAGGCTATATAAAATAATGGAGAAGCCTGCATAGGAGCATAAAATGTATAAAGTACTGTCGCATCATTTGTTAAGATCATAAGCAATCCCAACAATGTTCCAATTACCATCATATAATAACCAATCCAAGCCACTTTATTGGCAGAGGGCAGCAATTTACCGCCAAGTGTTTTCACCAGCCCGGAATGCAAAAAACCAATAATAAAAAAGGTGGTAAAAATAAGGGCCATGGCAACTCCGTGAGCTGTTAATAGTTGATAGTAACCGATCCAGCTAGGAAGAGTAATAAAACCCGTCCGCTGCAAAGCTTGAACCAGACCGGCGATAGCCCCAATTAAAAAAGCGATAAAGGAAAAGCCAATGTATGCGAGGATCAAACGCCTGTCACCATCAGGAAACCGGACTTGATCCGTTGAGTTGTCACGTAATGTATTTTCCATTGTCGTATCTCCTTCTTGGTAGTCTTGCTCATATGATGAATCTTACACAACTTTTAATTGGCCCATCATTAAATGATGCCCGGAACCGCAATATTCATGACAAAGCATTAAATAATCACCGGGATTTTTAAAAGTGTAGGTGAATTCAGTAATGTGTCCAGGAAGCACCATGATATTGACATTCGTGTTTGGAATGTATAACCCGTGCACAACATCAGGACTCGTAATACTAAAATGTACAGTTGACCCGGCCGGTACTTTTAGCTGACTAGGAGCATATGAAAACATTTGAGCAACTATAGTTGCCTTATATTCGTTTGGTCCGATTTTTGTAATCGTTGGTTTGTAAAAAGCGGTGCTGGTTTTAACCTGATCAGGGGAGATTGTTTTCATTTGACCCGGCGGCTGTAATCCCATGCCAATGGCTAAAGCGCCTAATATGAAAAGAAATACGAACAAAGAGCTGATTCCAATTGTCAACCAAATTCGCTCATAGCGTGGTAAATGAATATCTTTAAACATATAATCCTCCTTAGTTAACTCTGACCTTTCTTATCTCGCAATGTAGATATAAAACATGACTGCCCAGAAAAGAAGAATTAAAGCCCCAATTACCAAAACAGAAATAAAGGTACCTTTCAACTCTTGTTCATTACTTGCATTGGAAGTGTTTTTTCCTTTTTGTACCACTGCATTTCCCCCTTCCACTTTTTTACCTATTATCTGTAAATTTCCATGAAATATGATTGTTTTTTAAGACAAACAAGAAAATATTGTAATAGTAATAAAGGTGATTATTTTTAATACAAAAAGTCACAAATTCGTCAAACAACCTCGGAAATAAACATTAGAAAGATGTTAATATTATTAATGAAAATTATCATTCAATATAAATTATAAATAAATAATAATTATCATTTATTTATAAAAACAGCTTTATTTTAATGGTCAAAAACATTCTATTGCTTTAATTGTGAACTTTTGAACAAAAAGAGCAAAGCGGAATGAAATAATGAAAAAGGAGTTATTTTAATGGATCAGGTATTGTTAGCAAGATTGCAGTTTGCTGTAACAACGATTTATCACTTTTTCTTTGTTCCATTAACGATCGGTCTGGTCTTTATGACTGCATTAATGGAAACATTATATGTGACAAAGAAAAATGAGATTTACAAAAAAATGGCCAAATTTTGGGGCCATTTGTTTCTCATTAACTTTGCCGTAGGAGTCGTTACGGGAATTATCCAAGAATTCCAATTTGGAATGAACTGGTCAAATTATTCCCGGTTTGTCGGAGATGTTTTTGGGGCACCGCTCGCGATTGAAGCTTTATTGGCATTCTTTATGGAATCAACCTTTATTGGACTTTGGATCTTTGGTTGGGAACGGTTACCGAAAAAATTACATTTAGCCAGTATTTGGCTTGTGTCACTTGGAACGATTCTTTCCGGCTTTTGGATATTAACAGCCAATTCCTTTATGCAGGTTCCCGTCGGCTATGCCATTAAAAATGGCCGAGCAGAAATGGTAGATTTTCTGGCATTGATCAAAAACGGGCAGCTTTGGGTGGAATTCCCCCATGTAATGACTGGGGCTTTATGCACGGGTGCGTTCTTCGTGGCTGGAATCAGTGCGTATAACTTATTAAAAAAGCGGCATATAGAGTTCTTTAAGAAATCGCTGAAAATTGCTCTAATTATTGGTATAGTTGGAAGCTTAGGCACGGCATTAAGCGGCCATGGCCAAGCGCAGTACCTTGTTAAAAAACAACCGATGAAGATGGCAGCGGCAGAGGCAATCTGGAAGGATACATCTGATCCAGCGCCATGGTCTGCATTTGCTGTTATTGATTCAACTAATAAAGAAAATAAGTTTGAAATAAACATTCCATATGCGCTAAGCTTTTTATCTTATTCAAAATTTGACGGCAGTCTCAAAGGTATGGAGACCCTCCAAAAAGAATATGCCAAGAAGTTTGATGGGCTGGTCGGGAAAGGGACCAACTACATTCCGCCTGTTAAAACGACTTATTGGAGTTTTCGATTAATGATCGGATTTGGTGTCGGGATGATTCTCTTGGCAGGAATCGGTTTATTTCTTTGGAAAAAAGATCGGCTGGAACATAGCAAGGTATTTTTGCGGTTTTTACTCCCTGCCATTTCTTTTCCTTTCTTAGCAAACACCTTCGGATGGGTTATGACGGAGGTAGGAAGGCAGCCATGGACTGTTTTTGGACTTATGACAACGGCTGATTCCATATCACCAAATGTTTCAGCAGGAACAGTCCTTCTTTCAATCATCATGTATGTACTCATTTTTACGGTTTTAGCCATTGTAATGGTTTATTTAATGATTCGGGAAATTAAAAAAGGGCCATATGCACATCAGGAAATGGATGAGCATATTGAAATGGATCCGTTCAGCAAGGCAGGTGCATGAGATGGAATTGAGTGAATTATGGTTTGTATTAATTGGCGTTTTGTTTGTTGGTTTCTTCTTTTTAGAGGGATTTGATTTTGGAGTTGGAATGTCAACAAGGTTTTTGGCTCGCAATGAGAAAGAGCGTTCCATTATGGTAAATGCCATTGGACCTGTTTGGGATGCGAATGAAGTGTGGCTTTTAACGGGGGGCGGTGCAATTTTTGCCGCTTTCCCTAATTGGTATGCAACGATGTTCAGCGGATATTACATTCCCTTGTTGTTTGTTTTGCTTTTTTTAATTGCCCGCGGAGTTTCGTTTGAGTTCCGCAGTAAAGTGCCAAATTCACGCTGGACAAATATATGGGATTGGGCGCTCTTTCTTGGCAGTTTATTGCCGCCGTTTTTACTAGGTGTTTTATTTACAAGTCTCCTTAAAGGAATGCCGATCCATAAAGATATGAATATGACGGCGGGATTTGGTGATTTTATAAATGTTTATTCTTTGTGGGGCGGGTTAACTGTTACCTTGCTATGTTTCTTGCATGGACTTAACTTTCTAACATTAAAAACGGAAGGGGAGCTTCGGACCCGCTCAGCGATATTGGCCAAAAAAACCGTTTTTGCCGTTTTAGGTGTACTAGTGGTTTTTGTTGGTTTATCTTGGACCATGACAGATATCTTTACAGTGCGGCGTGTTCCTGAGTTCATCCTCGTTATCCTTATTGTTCTTTCATATGTATTATCCTATGCGTTTAATTCTAAAAAACGGGAAGGTCTGGCATTTACGATGTCGGGTGTTGGTTTAGCTTGTACGGTTTCTGCTATTTTTGTCGGGCTTTTCCCAAGAGTGATGATCAGTTCCATTAATCAAGCATTTGATTTAACAGTCTACAATGCATCAAGCGGCGCTTATTCATTAAAAGTTATGACGATTGTTGCCTTCTCTATTTTGCCATTTGTGCTGGGTTATACAATCTGGAGCTATTATATTTTTAGAAAAAGGGTAACGGAAAAGGATCATTTAACCTATTAAGTTGGATCAGAAGAATCTCCTCCATATCATTTGGAAGGAGATTTTTCGATTGTGATAAAATAAAAGACTATTTTTTGCAGTCCTAAAATTTACCATTATGATGATTGGGGTGCAATTAAACTGGAAAATAAAAAAATTCCCTATAGCGGGAAGCTGTCACTTCCGCCATAGGGAAAAGAACGGATTATTTAATACCTTTCATAAAGGTTTGCAGTTTTGGAGCCATCACAAATAAGATAATGGAAAGAATAATGGACGCGACGCCAATTACGCCAAAGTATGTCATTTCCGTTGCTGGTGTATAGAATTTAACGATTTGTGCATTAAGCGCCTGAGCTGCAGCATTTGCTAAGAACCATAAGCTCATCATTTGAGCTTGGAAAGCAGCTGGAGCCAGTTTTGTTGTTGCAGACAATCCAACCGGAGACAAGCATAATTCTCCGATAACGACAATAAAGTAACTTAAAACAAGCCATAAAGGATTTACTAATGAATTTGTTCCGCCAAACCATGCTGGCAGAAGGATCACTACGAAAGACAAGCCCGCAAACAACAATCCAAATGAGAATTTTTGTGGAATTGTTGGTGCTTTCTTACCTAATTTAACCCATAACCAACCAATAATTGGTGCAAAAACAACAATGAACAATGGATTTAAAGACTGGAACCAAGCAGGTGAAATATGCATTCCGGCAAAGTCTAATTGAGTCCGCTTGTCGGCAAAGTTTGCAAGAATGGTTGAGCCTTGTTCCTCAATGGCCCAAAACATTACAGAAGCAATGAAGAGCGGAATGTATGCGATAATACGCGGACGTTCTTCATCTGTTGTATTTGGGCTGCGGTACATTACAATGAAATAAATAGTTGGAATAATAAATCCTAAAATACCAACGAGGTTAATAAAGGACTGAATATTTAAGATTCCATTTTTGATAGTTATGGCTACAATAATTGCTATTAAGACAACAGCAATGCCTAATTGAGTAAAAACTTTTTTTCTTTCTTTATCGGAAAGGGGGTTTGTAACAAAAGTTCCGGCAAGACCAAGATTTTTTTTCTTTGTGGCCATGTATACAACTAGTGCTAAGAACATACCAATAGCGGCAAGTCCGAAACCTAAGTGGAAATTATAGTTCATTCCAACAGTTCCGACAACTAAAGGTGCGACGAATGCCCCTAGGTTAACTCCCATGTAAAAAATACTGAAAGCTGCATCGCGGCGTGCATCGTTAATATCATACATTTCTCCTAAAACCGTAGAAATATTTGGCTTCAAGAATCCTGTACCTATTACAATCAGAACCATCGATACAAAGAACATTGTCATGCTGCCTGGCACCGCTAAGGCAATATGACCAAACATTATCAGGATCCCTCCGTAAAAGACGGATTTTGACGAACCGAGAATTCGGTCAGACACCCATCCTCCAATAATCCCTGACATATAAACCAATGATCCATATATGGATGCAACGGCGAGTGCTGTTTGCTGATTAATTCCTAACCCGCCTTTTGACACTTCATAATACATGTAAAATACAAGAATGGCTTTCATACCATAGTATGAAAATCTCTCCCAAAACTCCGTAAAGAAAAGTGTGAATAAACCTTTTGGATGGCCGAAAAATCCCCTTTGAGGAACACTATCCACAATTTTCTGTTTATTTAAGCCTGACATCTGACAACCTCCTCATTAATATTCTACAATAATATTAAAATAGTGACAACAAGTCAAATATTCTTTTAATTTATCAAAATTTACCATAGGTAAATATGACAAAAAATAGATTTGTTTATAAATAAATACCAATTTATCCATTGAAATTACTCTTTGAAGATGAGGCTAATTGTTTTATACTTTTGATTATTTTGAAAGGTATAAAAAATAAAATATTATATTAGAAAAATAATATCGCTGGAATGTTACCTCAATTCTGAATTTACAGAGTGGAAATGTGGGAGAGGAAGTTTTCGCTAAAGCGAAAATAATCCCGCCAATTAACTTAGCGGGATCTTATTATTTATTGAAGTTAAAATCCGTGCGGATTTTATTCACCAATGCTTTGCAGCCTTCCATGATCAGGTCATAGGTTTCCTGGAAATTTCCCGTGTAATACGGATCCGGAACATCTTTCTTATGTTCGGTTAAGTCGAGCAGCCGGAGGATTTTAGGATGTTTTGGCTTTCCAGTGATTAGATATATATTATCTAAATTACTTTTATCCATTCCAATTATGTAGTCAAACTTCTCGAAGTCTTTTTTCGACAGCTGGCGCCCAACAAGGCCTTCAGCAGAGACACTGTATTTTTTCAATATGGATAGAGTACCTTTATGAGGAGGGCAACCAATGTGCCAGGAGCTGGTGGCAGCCGAATCAACAGTAACCAAATCACTCATATTCTCTTTGTTTAGCAAATCACGGAATAGGGCTTCCGCCATCGGAGAGCGGCAAATGTTGCCAAGACAAACAAATAAGACACTTATCATCAAAATCACCTCTTTTCTGATTATACTATAACAGAGTACCATCCCTGGGATAACTGCTTTCAGGAAGGAACAAATAAAAAGGGAACCTCTGAGCAGACGAGGTTCCCTCCATTTTGTTTATTAATAGAAGCAAGCTGCTCCAACAATAATCAAAAGAATAAATAATACAACGATTAAAGCGAACCAGCCGCCGCCGAATCCGACACCGCCATAGCCAAAGCCGCCACATCCGCAGCCGCCAAAGCCATATCCACCATATCCTAACATAATTGTTCCTCCTTCATAATTATCATTCTAATTCATTAAACCCAGCCGCCACCAACAAAGGCAGCTCCTACAATAATAAGCAGGATAAACAATACAACGATCAACGCAAAGCCGCCTGCATAACCATCAGCCATTTTAAGTACACCTCCATTATCTAGCTACTTATAAGCTATGCAAAAGAACCATGTTGGGAAGGGCTATTACCTATAAATTAGGAAGGAGGGACTGTCCTTGTTTGAGGTGGAGGGATAAACAGAAATGAAGGTCCATAAAAATAAAAGGATTCTTTAAACAAGAATCCTAATTTAGTCTATTTTTTATTTCCCGTTTAGCACGAATAAAGGCGATCACATCGATAAGTTCCTCTTTGGTCAAGCGATCTCCGTCAAGAGTGAGTTCATCGTTTGAGCCTAGTTGCTCAGTCAGGATTATACGCGGCTTTATATAAGGACTGCGCCCCAATAAATAATCAACCGTGGTGTCAAATAAGTCGGCAAGCTGTGATAACGCCTGTAAAGAAGGCTCTCGATAACCGGATTCATATCCGGCATAAGTACTTTTTGCTATTCCAAGATGGTCGGCTGTCTCCTGCATGGACCATTTCTTCTCTTTTCTTAGTTCAGCTAAACGTGTTAACACTTTATCCCTGCTCCCGTTTTTATCTAATAGGATTATAACACGAAAAGAGGGTTACAAAAAAGGAAAAAGTACGCGATTCGAAAACGAATATTGATTATTTGATAGGAAAAGACGTATAATAAGGTGTATAATTTGCGAATTGCGTACATAATGAAGATTCGAGGGAGAGCCATGAAGAAAATATTGTTACTTGCAACAGGAGGGACGATTGCATCAGTTGAGAGTAAGGAAGGACTTGTGCCCGGTTTGTCTGCGGAAGAACTGCTTCAATATTTTCAACATTCATCACAAAACATAGATGTAACTTGCAGCATCCTTATGAATCGAGATAGCACAAATATGCAGCCGGAGCATTGGGTGAAAATAGCTGAAGCCATTTCTAATAATTATCAGCAATATGATGGCTTCGTGATTACACATGGAACAGACACCTTAGCTTACACGTCTGCCGCATTGTCTTATATGCTTCAAGGTCTGCAAAAGCCAGTCGTTTTAACCGGATCACAGGTTCCAATCAGTTTTAAGAAAACGGATGCGAAAAAAAACCTTTCGGATGCATTGCGCTTTGCATGTGAAGACATTGGAGGGGTTTTTGTTGTTTTTGATAGCCGAGTGATTGTTGGAACAAGAGCAGTAAAAATGAGAACGAAAAGCTATGATGCCTTTGAAAGTATCAACCATCCATATCTTGCTCAAATAAAAGGGAATGATATCCATTATTATTGGAAACCAAAGCAGTGCGATCAAGATCTAATTGTGGACACAAGTCTTTGTCCGGATGTGTTTGTTTTAAAATTGCATCCGGGGACAAAATCAGAATTGTTCGATTTGATCAAACCATTATATAAAGGAATAGTCATCGAAAGTTTTGGAAACGGCGGTGTTCCATTTGAAGAGCGGAGCCTGCTTCCAAAAATAAAAGAGCTGACAGAATCGGGAATGGTTATTCTTATTTCAACACAGTGTCTCGAAGAAGGACAGGATTTGTATCTTTATGAGGTAGGCAGAAAAGTTGCTGAATATAATGTATTACACTCTGGAGATATGAACACGGAAGCGATTGTTCCAAAGTTAATGTGGGCGTTAGGAAAAACAACGAACACAAGTGAAGTCAAAAAAATTATTGAAACTCCATTATCATGGGATCTATCAGTGAATTGGGATCAAGCAGACTAAAAACCAATACCGTTAAGCAACTCTTCGCTGGCAAATCGTTTTTTTGCGGCTGAAGAGTTTTTTTATTTGACATCTCTTTAATTCAAAAAAAGGAATAAAATGATATTTAAGTATCAATTATCGTCAAGCAGTGGAATTATTAAGGGATCTTCTGATTAAAACTGAGAAGGTGGATAAATATGGCTGAGCAGAGAACGGGAAAGAAAAAAATTTGGGGCATTGAGCGCAATATATTCTTAGTAGGAATGACCAGTTTTTTAACAGATACCACGACAAAAATGATCTACTCCATTATGCCGTTATTTTTGATGTCATTAGGGGCAACGAAAACGGAAGTTTCGCTGATTGAAGGAATAGCAGAAAGCACCGCATCCATTGTAAAAGCTTTATCAGGATGGTGGAGCGATAAGATTGGCAGGAATAAACCCCTGATGATCATTGGTTATGGATTTACTGCGATTCTTTCACCCATATTTGCCTTTGTGACATCTCCCTTTCAGGTCCTGCTTATCCGTTTTACGGAGAGAATCGGGAAGGGGATTAGAACTGCACCGCGCGACAGTTTAGTTGCAGGTTCGTCTGAAGACCATACAAAAGGGAAAAATTTTGGTTTCCATAAAGCGATGGATAACAGCGGGGCAATACTTGGTCCTTTGTTAGCCTTTGGGGTGTTAATGTTATTTCCAAAGGATTACCGTATGGTATTTCTGATTGCAGCCGTGCCGGGGTTTCTTGGACTGGGAACAATTATTGCTTTTGTGAAGGAAGCTAAAAGAAACAAACAAGACTTACTCGGAAAAATATCATTCAAGGATTTTTCTAAACAGTATTATTTTTTGCTCATCATTTTTTTTATCTTTACACTGGGAAATTCCACTGATGCACTTCTTTTAATAAAAGCAGGCGATGTTGGCATTAGGGATGAATTCATCCCGATTATGTATCTGATTTTCAATTCTGTATCTGTCCTGCTCGCTGTACCATCTGGTGCATTATCAGACAAAATAGGCCGTGAAAAACTAATTCTTTTAGGGTACATTCTCTATTCGGTGATTTATTTCGGTTTTGGGAGAGCAACAAACTCGATGACAGTCATTATTTTATTTGCATTGTACGGGGTTTATAGTGCTTTGACAGACGGGGTTCAAAAGGCATTAGTATCCGATTTAATTGATAAAAACAAACGGGGGACAGGGCTTGGAATCTATAATTGTCTAGTCGGCATCACTCTATTTCCTGCAAGTCTTATAGCTGGTATATTGTACGACCATGTTAATAACAGAGCTCCATTTTATTATGGGGCAATTTTAGCGGTTACAGCTGCGTTACTGATGGTTATTTTCCAACGTATAAATTGGAACAAAGGGAGTTCAGTTAAGAAATAATTTTACCTCGGAAATGAAATAAGCTGTTGTATTTCAAATTTTTTAACCATTGTTATATAACAGTATGCTATAATAATTCCATAAAACAGAAAATTCTATTTATTATAGTGACCGCGAACAATAGTGCGTTATCATTATTTTTTAATAAGTGGAACAAAAGGAGAGGGAACCAATGAGAGTAGGCATAAAAAGAATGACGGAGGAGCACGCAAAAATTACCCTTCAAGAAACCGGCGGTCTGGCCATTATTACCATCCATCGTCCCCAAAAGCGGAATGCACTGACGGCGAAAATGTGGGATCAGTTAGCTGAAATTGGACAGCAGGTTTTAGAAAATCCCAAAAATAAAGTGCTGCTATTAAGAGGATACGGCGAGCAATTTACGGCTGGTTCGGATATTGGAGAATTCCATGAAATGTCATTAGAGGAAGCGGAAAATGCGTTTGTTTTAATGGAAAAAGCAATCTCTACCATCGAAAATCTTCCCCTTCCGACGATTGGGGTTATCAACGGGCCCGCAATGGGAGCAGGACTTGAACTTGCGCTTGCCTGTGATTTAAGGATTGGCTCAGAAAAAGCAAGATTGGGGATACCTGTCGGAAAATTGGGTATAACCTTAAATAATAAATTTGCCAAACGTCTTGTAGACTTAGTTGGACCAAGTGTGACGAAAGAGCTTGTCTATTTAGGGCGGATTCTGAAAGCGGAAGAAGCCTTAGCTGTAGGGATGCTGAATTATTTGGTAGAAGAATCTGATTTGAATCGCTATGCATTGAAAATGGGTAACTTGGTAGCATCTATGTCCCCGGCGTCACTGCTTGCGGTAAAGCAATCAGTAAATGAATGTATAAACAGTGCACCGATTTTATGGAACGGTTCAACACCTTTTGTGGATAAGAAGGATTTCCCTGAAGGTGTAGCGGCATTTGTGGAAAAAAGAGCACCAAAGTTCTCACGCCGGACAAAGTGAGAAGGGGGTACCTTTCAATCAAAATAAAAGCGGAAAACCCAAACGGGTATTCCGCTTTTATATGTTTATCGAAACGTTGACCGAATGAAGTTCAATATTGATTTGAGTAAGAAAGTAGTAATGAATATCCCGTTGAAGCTGTTCCGTCAGTTCAACAAGGTTGCGCTGCATGGGATAGTGAATGGTGATGCTGATATTGAGCGTCGGCAGCCCTTGCAGAAGAAACTGGGCAGACTTGCAATCCTCAATATCAGGATATTTTGTGCAAAGAATCTTGACCAGTTCATGATAGACTTTTTGATGAATGATGATTCTTCCCCGGTGAAAATCGGGGTGGACAATGGTGGTTTCACCAATCCGCTCTTTCTTTGGAGAGAAAATTTCTCTCCCCCTTAAGATAATTTTTTTGAAAAAACTTTGATCTACTTGTTTATAGGGAATTGGAATAATGTGTTTCCCTTGTGTTTTCCGTACAAATTGAGCTAATTTAATCTCACTGGAAGAACGAATATCTTCAACATGATAATAATGCTTGATCGGACCTAAATTGAGCCGAGAAGAAATTAACTCTGTCATTCTGTCTGATGTGCCAATAATAAGAATTCGATCAAGATAATAAGCTTTAATGGCAATTTGGACTTCCTTGACATGATCTTTGAAAAAAAAGGTCGCTCTTTTTACAGCTGTTAGAGGATTTTTTTCGAATTTGGCGGAGGTCCCTGCAATTTTTTGACCGTTGATGATCAACAGTCCATCATCAATGATTGCCGGTATTTTGTGTTTATGAGCAAATGCTAATGCACTAGTGCTTTTTCCCGTGCCGCTTGCGCCGCTTAATGAAAATACTTCCATGCCAACCCGCCTTACATTAAAAAAGTAATGATGTATCTAACTTGATAAACATTGATTGATCAAGATTGATCTCTTTTTATACGGAAATTTTCAACTATTATAACACATATATCGCCTGAAATAGTGAAATAATCGATGTGAACTAACATCCATTCGAAATTTCAAAAAATTCTTGAAATCTGACGTTTTGTAAGATAGTATTAAAGATGTTGTAAAAACATGTTACAAGAAAATCAAATATTCTTATACGTTAAGATGCCGTTTGGCTTAAAAGGGAATCTGGTTGAAAGCCAGAACTGCCCCCGCAACTGTAGGTGTGGACGAAATTGACAAACCACTGTGCTGATTCATTTGTAAGTGATGTTCAACATGGGAAGGGTCATTAGTAGGAGGATACACAAGTCAGGAAACCTGTCTTAACCACTGATTGTTTCGATTTCTTCGGGGTGTGAGAAGATGGAACGCTGGCGACGAATATTTTTCTATATTCTATTGTTTGCTATCGTTTTATCCGTTCAATAACCAAGTTGAACGGATTTTTTTATTTTTTAATTTAATAAGATCGGGACGGTGCGCATTTAAACTGCGCTTAATAGGGAAGACGGTGAAAATCCGTCACGGTGCCCGCCACTGTAATGGGGAGTTTCATTGCAAATGCCACTAATTTGATTTTGGGAAGGCGCAATGGAACCGTGAACCTAAGTCAGGAGACCTGCCTTACCTCGATACTTCACTAAACCTGCGGGAACATAGGTGGAAGTGCTGACAAAATGCTATTGATCATTTTCTTTATGTATTTGTTAAGCACCCCTATTTCAGTAGGGGTGCTTTTTTGCATTTTTAATGAATGAAAGAGGTGGTTTCTAAAAGAGTGTTTCCATTTTACAGAAGAAAATAAAGTTAGGGGTGTTTAGTTTGGGGTTGTTTACCTATTCCTTGCTGACGGTGTTGTTCGGAATGAGACATGGAATGGATGGAGACCATGTGGCGGCGATTGCCGACTTGATAGGCAGCGAAAAACAAAAGAGGAAACAAGTTGCTCTTGGCCTTATGTACGCATTTGGGCATGGAGGGGTTGTGATGATTATCGGATTCGTATCCATTTTTATAGGTGTCGAATTTTCCCAAACAACGCGGGAGTTCATGGAAGCCTTTGTAGGTTTTACCTTAATTATTTTAGGCGGTTTCATTCTATTTTCTCTTTTGCAGCAGCAGGAAGATTATGAGTATAAAAGCCGGTTGAAAATTATTTATGAGTTTTTTGCAAAGGTGTTCACCAAGAGAAGGTCAGCAAACAAACTGGAGAAGACAACGATCAAATTAGGAATCGCAAGTGCCTTTGGAATTGGAATCATTCACGGCATCGGAGTGGAAAGCCCTACACAGCTGGCACTTTTTTCGAATGCAGCTGGTTTGAATAATATGACGTCAGCAGCAATACAATTGATTTTATTTGTAATGGGGTTATTTTTTTCAACAATATGCATCACTTTTTGTCTTTCATGGGGTTTTATGAAAGCCAGTGTGAAAAGAAAGTTGTATCTTGTTTTAGGTTTAGCAACAGGAGTATATAGCTTGGGACTTGGTATATGGATGTTAACTGAATTTTGGAGGGGAGTTTAATGGCAAAGGGAAAACTGCTTGTTATTGGTTTTGGCCCAGGAAGTTTTGAACATATTACAGAACGGGCAAGAACAGCAATCCAAGAGAGTAATATGATTATTGGGTATAAAACATACGTTGATTTGATAGAGGGCCTCGTTACAGATCAACAAATTATCAGTACAGGCATGACGGAGGAAGTTAGCCGGGCTCAGGCAGCAGTCAAATTGGCTGAACAAGGGAACAAGGTCGCTGTCATTTCAAGCGGAGATGCTGGCGTCTATGGAATGGCCGGGCTCATTTATGAAGTTTTAATGGAAACCGGCTGGGAGAGAAAAACAGGTGTAGAGGTTGAAGTAATTCCTGGAATTTCCGCTATTAATTCCTGTGCATCCTTACTGGGAGCTCCCGTTATGCATGATGCCTGCACCATTAGTTTAAGTGACCATTTAACACCATGGGAGTTAATAGAAAAACGAATTCGAGCAGCAGCTCAAGCGGATTTTGTTATTGCACTTTATAATCCAAAAAGCGGAAGAAGAACCAGACAAATCGAAGAAGCGCAAAAAATTCTCTTAACCTATCGTTCTCCAGAAACCCCGGTTGGTTTAGTAAAAAGCGCGTACCGTGACAGGCAAGGTGTTGAAATCACAAATCTGAAACACATGCTGGATCATGAAATCGGTATGTTAACGACTGTGATAATTGGCAACTCGTCTACTTTTCTTTATGACAACTTAATGATCACTCCGCGCGGTTATCAACGTAAATATACGTTGAATCATTTGGAGCAGCAATTGAAGCCTCATCAACGTTTACAAAAAGAGGCAGAACCTTGGGCACTTGAGCAATCTGCAGAGTCTTTGAAAATTCAGTCTGAAGCGGCTGCGGGTCCCAGGGAAATAGCAGAGCAGGCATTAGCAACAATTATCGGGGGAGAAACAAATCCGGCAGAACCTGTCTATGGTAATCAGTCGCTTCAATCGATTTTTGAAGCAGCCGTCAGCCCGGGAGTAGCCAATAAAAAATTTACACAGCAGCAAATGTTAGCACTTGCTGAAATTGCGGGAGAAAATGGGGTTATTGAGTATACACAAGATCATCAGATTAAGCTTCAGATTCCAACTGGAAACCCGCAAAATGTAATCGAAAAATTGCATAACGCAAACTTTTTACTGGCTCCAACTGGGGACGTTTTAATTGTGAAAGCTTGCGATTTTTGTGACGGTGAGAAAAAAGATGCCATTCCGATTGCGGAAGAGCTTCAAGCAAAGCTGGGCGGGCTTGACCTTCCAAAGGAACTGAAAATTGGGATAAACGGTTGTGCGATGGCATGCTATGGGGCTGTAAAAGAGGATATTGGCATTGTGTACCGCAAGGGTGCGTTTGACTTATTTTTAGGTGCAAAAACAATGGGAAGGACTGCCCATTCAGGACTTCTTGCAGCTGAAGGGATTAAGCCGGAGCAAATTGTCGGCATCATTCAAGCTATTGTCCTTGAGTATAAAGAAAAAGGTTATCCAAATGAACGGTTTTATAAATTCTTCAAGCGTGTAAAACGAATACAAGGTTATGAATTTCGGGATATTCAGCCAAATTTGTCACTCGAAAACGCTGCTTGCGGTGAATAAAAATTATTCGCCGGTTACCGGCTCATCTTTTCATAAAAACTGGCTACAAAAAGGGGAGTATGAAGTTGAAAGCAATTCTATTTGTCGGTCACGGCAGCAGAGATTCTGAAGGGAATAAGGAAGTGCGCCAATTTGTAAAAAACTTCAAGGAACAATCAGATCACAACTTATTAATAGAGACTTGTTTTTTAGAATTTGAAGCTCCATCAGTTGGCGAAGGGATTCAATTATGTGCGGAGAAAGGAAGCGACCATATTGTCGTTATTCCCATTATGCTTCTTCAAGCTGGACATTCAAAAATTCATATCCCTGCTGCCATCGATGCAGCAAAGGAAAAATATCCGCATATACGATTTACTTACGGAAAACCAATTGGTATTCATGAAGAGGCTTTTGAAATCTTAAAAACAAGATTAACCGATATAGGAGAGGACTGGAAACAAGCCTCCGAAAATACGGCAGTGCTGCTTTTGGGAAGGGGCGGGAGTGATCCGGACGCAAATAGTGATTTATTTAAAATAGCCCGATTATTTTGGGAGAAATCAAACTATTCAATGGTTGAACCCGCCTTTATGGGGGTAACCAATCCGCTGGTCAATGAAGGAATAGCCCGCTGTGTTCAACTGGGAGCCAAAAAGGTGATTATTTTGCCTTACTTCTTGTTTACGGGGATTTTAATTAAACGTTTGGAGGAAATGATGCGTCAGCTTCCAAATCAATATCCGGGAGTTGAATTTAAATTAGCCGGCTATTTTGGCTACCATCCAAAGCTGCAGGTCATTTTGAATGACCGGGTGGTGGAAGCACTTCGAGATGAGGTCAAAATGAATTGCGACATCTGTCAATACCGGATTGGAGCCATGGCGCATGTCCATCATCACCATGACCATGACCATGATCATCACCACAACCATGATGCACATCACGGCCATGAACATAGTCATCAAACTAACCATCATGAACATAACGAGATCAACCTTGTGGAGGAAAAGGCAGGGAATATGAAATGATTCTTTTACTTGCTGGAACCAGTGATGCACGCGAGCTTGCTTTGGAGTTGAAGAAGATCGGCTATAAAATTCTCTGTACGGTGGTTACAGATAATGCGGCTGAGGAATTGAGACGTGAAGGCATCAGCGTTCAATCCGGCAGATTAACAAATGAGGATATGGTAAATGTCATTCAAAGTAAAGGAATCAACGCCGTTGTTGATGCGAGCCATCCCTTTGCGGAAGAGGCCTCTGAGAACGCCATTCTTGCTGCCAATAAGGCAAATGTTCCCTATATACGTTTTGAACGTAAGTCCCAAACATTCCAATATGAAAAAATGGAAATTGTTGCGGGTTATAAGGAGGCGGCTGAACTTGCTGCTGCCAAAAAAGGTGTTGTGATGCTGACAACCGGCAGTAAAACCTTGCAGATTTTTACGGAGAGATTATTGAAGGATCCAGGAATCAGGCTTATTGCCAGGATGCTGCCCCGTGCGGATAATATGGAAAAATGCTCCAGACTTGGATTGCCGCAAAAAAGTATTGTTGCGATTCAGGGACCCTTTACGAAGGAATTTGATCTGGCAATTTACAAGCATTATGGCGTCACCTTAGTGGTCACAAAAGAAAGCGGGCAAGTCGGATCCGTTGATAGTAAAGTAGAGGCAGCTAAAGAGCTTGGCATTGACATCATCATGATTGGACGGCCGAATATCAATTATGGAACCGTTTTTACCAGCTTTTCAGATGTGGCTCAAGAATTGAAACGACTTCTTATTAAATAAATAACGTTAGGAGTAATAGTTATGGATTTTCGTACTGAATTTAAACCAATTACCGTTCAACCTGAACAAATTGAAGGAAAAAGCTTTGCCATGATTAGTGAAGAAATTGGCGAGCATTCATTTACAGATGAACAGTACCCCATTGTACAGCGTGTTATTCATGCATCAGCAGATTTTGAGTTAGGCAAAAGTCTTCTTTTTCATCCCGATGCCATCCAGGCTGGTATTCAAGCGATCCGCAGCGGTAAAAAAGTCGTAGCGGATGTTCAAATGGTACAGGTTGGAGCAAATAAAACAAGAATTGAAAAGCATGGGGGCGAAATCAAAGTTTACATATCTGATCCGGATGTAGTTCAGGAAGCGAAACGGTTAAATACAACCCGGGCAATAATTTCGATGCGAAAAGCGGTAAAAGAAGCTGATGGCGGAATTTTTGCGATCGGCAATGCGCCGACAGCACTTCTTGAACTGATCCGTCTGATAAAAGAAGGAGAAGCAAAGCCCGGTCTTGTCATCGGACTGCCAGTTGGTTTTGTTTCGGCCGCTGAATCAAAAGAAGAATTAGCAAAACTGGATATTCCGTTCATTACGAATATCGGCAGAAAAGGCGGCAGTACGATAACGGTTGCAGCATTAAATGCCCTTTCCATTCTCGCTGACCGGGTGTAAAGCATGAAGGAAGATTCAACAGGTAATAAACTGCGTGAAGGATATACAACAGGAGCCTGCGCAACAGCAGCAACCAAGGCAGCCCTGATTGCATTGATAACCGGGGAAGAACAATCGGAAACAACGATTTACTTGCCGGTGAAGCGGTTCGCTTCCTTTCAGATTGAAAGATGTGAAATAAATATGGAAATGGCGACAGCCAGTATTATAAAAGATGCCGGAGATGATCCGGATGCGACCCATGGGGCGCTGATCGTCTCGGAAGTCTCCTGGTCTGACGAGCCAAGGATTATTCTCGATGGGGGTACAGGTGTTGGCCGGGTTACGAAGGAAGGGCTGCCGGTACCTGTGGGTGAGGCAGCTATTAATCCTGTGCCCCGCAAGATGATTCTAAAGACAGCTGAGGATGTACTAAAAATGAATGGTATCAAAAAGGGAATTAAAATTGTTATTTCTGTTCCCGATGGAGAAGAAATTGCGAAAAAGACATTGAATGGCCGTTTAGGAATCATCGGCGGAATTTCCATATTAGGCACACGTGGCATTGTGGTTCCTTTTTCAACAGCAGCGTATAAAGCCAGTATTGTACAGGCTATCCGAGTTGCCCGGGCAAGTCATTGCGAGCATATTGTCATGACAACGGGGGGCAGAAGCGAGAAATATGCGATGCGGGAATTACCGGAATTGCCGGAAGAAGCTTTCGTTGAAATGGGAGACTTTGTCGGCTTCAGTTTAAAGGAGTGCAAGAGGCAAGGGGTGAAGAAAGTCTCCTTGGTCGGCATGATGGGGAAATTTTCAAAAGTAGCACAAGGGATTATGATGGTTCATTCGAAGAGCGCGGAGGTCAATTTTGACTTTTTGGCTGAAGTTGCCCGTGAAGCTGGAGCCACGGGTCCTTTGCTTGAGGATATTAAAAATGCCAATACGGCTTCACAGGTTGGGGAGATGATGGCGGCAAAGGGACTTTCTCTCTTTTTTAGCAAGCTTTGCGATCATTGCTGTCTTTCCGGATTAAAGGAAACAGCCGGCGGGATTGAAATTGAAACTTCTTTATATACACTGAAAGGTGAATTTTTGGGAAAGGCGGCGCGAAAATAATGGCTTCAATAAAAATGATTGGAATCGGTGATGAAGGAAAGTTGAGCCTGCTGCCAATGTATGAACGAATGATCGATAACAGTGAAATACTGATTGGGGGAAGGCGACATCTAGAATTTTTCCCCGATTATAAAGGGGAAAAAATCGTCATTGAAGGCGGATTGGGTTCGCTTGTTGAACGGCTTAATGAGGAGGGGAAAAATGTGGTTATCCTTGCCTCAGGGGATCCCTTATTTTATGGGATCGGAAGCTACTTATCTAACAAATTAAAAATGGAGATTTATCCTTATTTAAGCTCGATCCAGCTTGCTTTTGCCAGAATGGGAGAACGGTGGCAGGATGCCCATTTTACCAGCGTTCACGGCAGAAGCATGAAAGGTCTTGTCCAAAGGATTGATGGTAAAGAGAAAATTGCGATTCTAACAGATAGCGAGAATTCCCCCAATAAACTTGCAGACTATCTTTTAGCTTTTGAAATGCATGAATATCGGGCCTTTGTCGGTGAAAATTTAGGCGGAGCAAATGAGAGATGCCGCTGGTTTTCGCTTGAAGAAATGGCTGCTGCTGAATTTTCCCCACTCAATGTCGTCATTTTAAAGAAATTGGGTGAAAGTCCTTCCTGGGCAATCGGAATTGATGACGAAGAATTTATTCAGCGCAAGCCTGAAAAAGGTTTGATTACAAAAAAGGAAGTTCGGACATTAAGTATCAGCGCTCTTCGTTTGAAGGAAGACAGCGTTGTTTGGGATATCGGGGCATGCACGGGTTCTGTTGCTATTGAAGCAGCAAAAATTGCCCGTGAAGGAGAGATTTATGCCATTGAAAAAAATGAAGCTGACTTGGAAAACTGCAAACAAAATCTCGTGAAATTCCGTGTTGATGCAACATTAATTCAAGGAAAGGCACCGGAAGGTTTAGAAACTTTTCCTGATCCGGATGCTGTTTTCATTGGGGGAACAGCTGGCAGAATGGGCGAAATATTAGATATATGCTGCAGCCGTTTAAAGAAAAAAGGGCGGATTGTCTTAAATGCTGTCACCATTGAAAATTTAGCAGAAGCAGCTGCCGCATTTAAAGAACGTGGGTATAAAACAGAGATTACGCTTACCCAAATATCACGAAGTAAGCCAATTTTGAATTTAACTCGTTTTGATGCAATGAATCCAATTTATATCATTGCTGCTGAGCGCATGGAAGGAGAGTCATCATGATAGGAACTTTGTACGGTTTAGGAGTAGGCCCGGGAGATCCTGAACTGATCACAGTAAAGGCATATCGGAAATTAAAAGAGTCGGCAGTGATTGCTTATCCAAAAAAGCAAAAAGGCAGCAAAAGCTACGCACAGAAGATTATCGATGTTTATTTTCAGCCGAATGAAAAAGAAATGCTCGGCCTCGTGTTTCCGATGACAAAACATGAGGAAACACTTGCAGTTAAATGGACTGAAACAGTCGAAAGTGTCTGGGAGAGACTTCAGGAAGGAAAGGATGTTGCCTTTGTAACGGAGGGTGATCCGCTTCTTTACAGCACATTTATTCACATGATGAGACTAATGCAGGAACTTCATCCGGATGTGCCGATTGAGGTAGTACCGGGTATTTCCTCTGTAAACGGAGCAGCTTCAAGGCTGGGGCTTCCTCTTGCAGATGGTGATGAGCATGTTGCCATTGTCCCGGCGCGGGATGACTATGAAGCTATGAAAAAGGTTATTGAAAGCAATGACTGTGTGATTTTTATAAAAGTGGCCAAAGTCATTAATTTGATGCTAAAGGTTTTACGCGAATTAAATTTGCTCGATAAAGCTTCCGTTGTTACAAGAGTTACATCTAAAGAGGAGATTATTTGGAAAACAGACGAGCTTGAAGGGGCGGAACTGGATTATTTGACGCTGATGGTGGTGAGAAAATGAAGCTGTATATCATAGGTGCGGGTCCCGGAGACCCTGATTTAATTACGGTAAAAGGTCTTAAACATCTGCAAGAGGCAGATGTTGTCCTCTACGCAGACTCGTTGGTAAATGAACTACTGATTGCCAAAGCAAAACCGGAAGCAGAAGTCTTGAAAACCGCAGGAATGCATTTGGAAGAAATGGTTGATATAATGGCAGACCGAATTCGCCAGGGGAAGAAGGTTGTTCGGATTCATACAGGTGATCCGGCTGTTTACGGAGCTATAATGGAACAGATGGTTCTTTTGAAACAGAAAGGAATTGAAGTGGAAATTGTTCCCGGCGTCAGTTCTGTATTTGCCGCAGCAGCTGCCGCGCAAGCAGAGCTTACCATCCCGGATTTAACCCAAACGGTTATTTTGACAAGGGCAGAGGGGAGAACCCCGGTCCCTGAATTTGAGAAACTGGGGGATTTAGCCAAACACCACTGCACCATTGCCCTTTTCTTAAGCGCAACTTTAGTGAAAAAAGTGGTTTCACAACTTATTGATGCCGGCTGGAGCCAAAAAACGCCGGTTGCGGTGGTTTATAAAGCCTCGTGGCCGGATCAAAAAATCGTCAGAACAACTCTTGAACATTTGGATGATGATATGAGGGCAAACGGGATTCGAAAACAAGCGATGATTTTGGCAGGCTGGGCACTGGATGAAAATATTCACGATAAAGATTTCCGCTCAAAGCTTTACGATAAAACATTTACTCACGGATTCCGCCGGGGGGTGGAGGCTTGATCATTGAACTAGTAAACGATAAGAGGCCGACCATTACCCTGCATGGTGATTATGCGGTTGTGGCGATAACGAAACACGGGGTGGGCATTGCCCGAAATCTGGGCCGGTCTTTTCAAAATGCGGATGTGTACTATATGAGTAAATTTGAAAAAGGTGATGAAAAAGACAAGCGAATTCAAATGTTCAGCGGGAGTGTCCGCCTCCTGCTGCCGTCTTTATTCCCTGTATACAAGGGAATCATTATGATCATTTCCCTTGGCGCAGTAGTCCGAATGATTGCTCCGCTTTTAAAGGATAAAAAAACAGATCCTGCCATTGTTGTTATTGATGATAAAGGAGAGAATGTCATCAGTGTTCTTTCAGGCCATATAGGCGGTGCGAACGAATTAACAAGAGAAGTAGCAGCCGCACTTGAGGCAAAGCCGATCATTACAACGGCTTCGGATGTTCAGCAAACAATCCCTGTTGACTTATTTGGGAAACGTTTTGGCTGGGTTTGGGAATCGTCTGAAAAACTGACACCTGTCAGTGCAGCTGTTGTAAATGAAGAAACAATTGCCGTTGTCCAAGAGTCCGGCGAGAAGGATTGGTGGACTTATGAAAAAGGACTTCCTAAGAATATCAAGGTGTTTTCCTCTGTAGCAGCTGCACTTAAAGAAGAGTATGCTGCAGCACTTGTGATAACACATAGAAATTTAATGGAAGAGGAACAAAGGATCTTAGATAATGGGGTATTATACCGGCCAAAGGTGATTGTATTGGGAATGGGCTGTAATCGGGGTACTTCAGCAGCGGAAATGGAAGCTGTTATAAATGAGACACTTGCGGAACTGAACTTTTCCCGAAAAAGCGTTAAAGCACTTTGTACAATTGATTTAAAGAAGGATGAAGCTGGATTAATAGAAGTTGTTAATAAAAACGGCTGGGAATTTGTCTGTTATCCTGCTAATCAATTAAACACAGTAAAAATGGAAGAGCCATCTGAAATTGTTTACAAATACACGGGTGCTTATGGAGTCAGTGAACCTGCCGCCATGTTATACAGCGGTGCCGGAGAACTGGAACTTGTCAAAAAAAAATCAGGCAATGTTACCATTTCCATTGGTCTGATGGCTTTGGAAAATGGATAAAAAGAAGGGGGTGAATAAAAGTGTCAGAACGGAGAATTGTAATTGCTGGTACAGGAAGCGGTGTTGGGAAAACAACACTGACAATCGGACTAATGTCAGCTTTACGAAAAAAAGGTTATTGTGTTCAAGGATTTAAATGCGGTCCGGATTATATTGATCCTACCTATCATACCGCGGTTACCGGACGGGTATCGAGAAATGTGGACAGCTGGATGCTGAGTCACGAGATGGTTAAAGAAGTTGTGAAGAAAGGCAGTGCAGGAGCAGATATTTCGATTATTGAAGGGGTAATGGGGTTCTTTGATGGGAAGAATCCATTGAAAAACGATGGCTCCACTGCAGATATCAGCATTATTACCCAAAGTCCGGTGGTTCTTGTTGTCAATTGTGCAAGTATGGCCAGAAGTGCTGCAGCCATTGTAAAAGGATTTCAGGTTTTTCTGCAGGAAACAAACATAGTTGGAGTCATTGCTAATCGGGTTGGCAGCGAAGGACATTATAAAATCGTAAAAGCAGCGATTGAACAAGAGTGTGGAATACCGGTTCTGGGGTATTTAAAAAAGAATGCCGATCTTACCATTCCGGAACGGCATTTAGGATTAATCCCTTCCGTGGAAAGGGGGGAATTGGATCCCTTTTTTGATCAGCTTGCAAATTTAGTTCTTGAAACAATCGATCTTGATCGATTGTATGAATTAGCCAAGGCACCGCTTCTTGAAATTAAAGATTCCCAGTTTGCGAGAAGGGAAAAACAAGCGGTCCGCATTGCACTTGCTCGTGATGCCGCTTTTAATTTCTATTATCAGGAGAACCTGAAACTCCTCGAATCAATGGGAGCAGAATTAGTAGAATTTTCTCCTTTAAAAGGAGAGGTTCTGCCTGATCAAGCAGACGGTTTGTACATCGGCGGCGGATTTCCTGAAGAATTTGCGGAAGAACTAACGAAGCAAAAACAGGTCATGGAATCAATTAAAACGGCAATTGAAAAGGGTCTCCCAACATTGGCTGAATGCGGCGGCTTTATGTATTTGACTGAGGAGCTTGAAACAACGGATAACAAGCAATATAAAATGATTGGAATCATCCCGGGAATGGTAAAAATGCAGACAAAACTGGCTTCACTTGGTTACCGTGAAGTCATTGGGGAAGAAGGGAATTTCCTATTGGCTGGAGATTTGAAGGCTAAAGGACACGAGTTTCATTATTCAACCTTCCACCCTAAAACGGAAATTCAACATGCCTATCAAACTAAAGGAATGCGCGGGATCAAACAAGAAGGTTATATGAAAGGGAATCTGGTTGCCGGTTATACACATTTCCATTTCGGTTCTTGTATAGAAATGGCAGCCCGTTGGATTGATCAATGCAAAAAGTATAAGGAACAATTTGAAAGTTAAATTAGGGATTTTAAATTCCCGAAGGCATCAAAAAACATGGGAGACGGATGATGATAAAAGGAAAAGTGTATCTTGTGGGTGCCGGGCCCGGCGACCCGAAACTTATCACTCTTTATGGAATGGAATGCATTCAAAATGCCGATGTGATTTTATATGACCGTCTGGCAAATGAATCGCTCCTGCAGTACGCAAAAGCTGATGCTGAAATCATTTTTTGCGGAAAACTTCCGGGAAAACATCATTTCATACAGGAACAAATTCACCAGCTGTTAGTTGAAAAAGCATTTGAAGGAAAAATTGTAACAAGGTTAAAGGGAGGGGATCCATGTGTCTTTGGACGTGTGGGTGAAGAAGCGGAAGCTTTGGCCGAGCATGGCATATCCTATGAAATTGTTCCGGGGATTACATCAGGTATTGCTGCACCTGCATATGCCGGGATACCTGTTACACATCGTGACTATGCTTCCACTTTCGCTATTGTAACTGGCCACAACAGGGCTGACAGAGAGGAAGACCCTATCAATTGGGCTGCCCTTGCACAGGGAATTGACACCATTGCTTTTTATATGGGTGTAGGAAATTTAAATAATATTTGCAAAAAATTGTTGGAGCATGGCAAACCTGCAACGACCCCTGTTGCCATTATTCAATGGGGAACAACAAAAAATCAGAAGACGGTCACAGGGAATCTGGAAACAATCGAAAATAAAGCCGCTAAAGAGAAAGTTTCTCATCCAGCAATCGTATTGGTGGGAGAGGTTGTTCAATTGAGAAACAAAATAAATTGGTTTGAAGAATTGATAGAACAATAAATAATGTAGAGATTTAAATGAATCTATATTTGTCAGCACTGAATTTTCACTGTGCCATTTTATCCTCAACTAAAGAAGACGGGTCATACCCGCCTTTTTTATTACGGATTAAGGGATTTAACTTTTTCATCGTTGTTACGCTGTGTATTTTTAATTGTTTCATCTCCAGGCATAAGCCGCCATCCTTTGTGAACGACAATTCTCAGCCAAGTTCCAGGTATCCATGAGGTCACTAACGCCAACATAACTAGGATGGCGAAAAACTCTTGATTGATAATCCCGGATGTATAAGCAACGGAAGAGAGGACGATACCGGGTCCTCCGCGGTCGTTAATTGCTAAACCCAGATTAAAACTTGTAAACGGGTCTTGTTTGATAAGGCGTGAAGTGATATAAACAGCTATCGTTTGTGTGAAGGTAGCAAATAACAAATAAGCGATAAAGAACATCGGGTTAAAGTGTCTGATCAGGTCTAGTTGAAGACCAACCGTAGCAAAGTAAATAGGTATAAACCAGGAGAAGGAAATATTGGAAACTCCCTGCTCGAGTCTTTCTGAAATGGCTTTCGGCAATGCCGTTTTGGCGATTATCCCTGCTAAAAGAGCCCCAAAAATGGTTTCAACATGAAGACTTCCTGCCAGTGATGCCAGCATGAACATGATAAACAAGAAATAACCTAAATTTGAGGAGCGAAATAAGAAATTTTGTTTTATAATCGTCATTCTTTCAAATAGAAGGTATCCGAGGAAAAGAGTTCCTACAATAAACCCTAAAGAAATACCGATGCTTGAAAGTGCGGTGCCAAAAGTAAAGGCACCCCCTTTACTGGCAATTGCTGTCGCGAATCCTAAAGCTACCCATAGCAGAATATCATGGATACCGGCACAAGCTACCACAATTTTGGCAAACCGGGTCTGCATAATGCCCAGATCGTTAAAAATTTTTGAAATAACCGGGATTGATGTGATGGCAATTGAAATAGCAATGACGATTTTTATCGCTAATGGATTGTTAGCTGTTCCAAGGAAAGGTCCGATATTAAAAATGTTGGCTGCAAGCCAGCCGACAATAAATGCTGGAATGGTAGATCCGATAACTAAGGCAGAGGTGATTTTTGCGTCTTCTTTATTAAAATGTGTCTGAAATTTAAGCCCCGAACAAAACATCAATAATAGTAAGCCAAATTGATAGAGCAGCCCAAACAATTTATCCTCTGTTGGAAATCCTAAAAACATCCACTTAAATGCTGCCGGGAAAAAGTGCCCCAATATCGTCGGTCCCAGGACTAAACCAGCTGCAACTTCCCCAATTACACGGGGAATAAAGATACGTTCCGCTAAAAATCCTAACAAATGAGCCATTGCGAGCAAGCATCCCATAGCTAACAGAAAGTGACTAATTTCAGTACCTGTTAAACTAAACACACGCTTCTCACTCCTTAACTATTGTATTTTAATCCTAAAGTATGCTGAAAATGTCCCATGGACATGGACATATATACCAGTTCTAGAAAATAGGGCGGTCAGACAAGCTCCAGATAAAAGTTCTTTTTTATCCATTTTATAGTATAGAAAAATTCTCCCTAAACAAAATAAAAGGGTGTGAAATGAATGAATAAAAGGAGGACTCTCTAAATGTAGCTAGCGTCACATGAATTGCATGATGTAAATGAATTGACGATGAGCTGTGTCAATTCGATCATCAATATGGCCTATCATGTCCAGGACCCTGAGTTAAAAAGTATACTGGAAAGGCATTTTCCTTTTCATATCCGGGACTATAATATGAAAGTGGAATTTTAAAATGCGATGAAGCAGATTCAGAAATACATGAGCCAGTATCAAAGTCCAACTGCAGGTCAAAGCAATCAGCTTTATCAGTAAAAACTCGCTAGCTTTTTTTCGGAAGTTTATCATTCCTGGATTATGGGATATATATCGATGTTGTTGTTCATTTTTAAGATGAACGACAATAAGTATGTAGAAAAGAAAAAACCGTCCTTCATCAAGCGGATAAAAGGACGGTTTTTTTATTGGACAAGTGAATTATTTTTCAGTGGTCATTTAGGGCTCAGTGTATGTTTTGTTCTTTAAATTAAGTTATTTGCATATAGTTTAAGATGGGAAATGGAGGTGGAAAATGGTTAAATACTTTTGGGGTGTTGATTCTGCTGTTCATGTTGATCAAGAACTGCTTAGATGCGTCTCAAGAAATTTTGGCGATCCTGACTTTTGGGGGAGATATTTAAGCACAGTCCCAAATGCAAGCGAAGGTCTTACAAGGACAGAACTGCAATTTTTAAAATCAAAAGGAATTAAGGTTATGCCCATTTTTAATTTTTTTAGAAGTTCCATTGGAAGACAAGGGGGTACGGTTGCCGCCCGAAATGCTATCTATAATGCCAGAAGGCTCGGAATCCGCAGGGGAACTGTTTTATTTGCCAATGTGGAACGTTTTTTTGAAGTGGATACCAACTGGCTGATTGGTTGGGTTGAGACGCTTTATACAAGTTCATATCGGCCGGGTTTCTACTTTGATCCATTAGTGGGGGATTTTAACAAGGCCTATTGTCAAGCTGTAGAAAAAGATGAAAAAGTTAAAAACCAAGCCATTCTCTGGAGTGCAAAACCTGAAAAGGGTATTAGCAGCAAACGGGCACAGCCAAAATTTAATCCGCGGAAAACGAACTGTCCCTCTTTAGTATGGGCGTGGCAATATGGTAGAGACGCCAACATCTGCCCGGTCGATACAAATCTAGCTGACTTAAAATTGTATAATTTGATGCATTAATAAATGATAGCGTGATATTTTACAAAAAGGATGGAATGCCATCCTTTTTTCTGTGGAAAATGGGCGGAGCTGCGCAAAAGTGATTCATTTTATCCAAGTGAAAGGTAAAACATATATTTATCGACTCTGTAGTAGTGATATTTTACTTCGCTCGTTGGTGTATTGCTCATATTTGTTTTATTTCCATACATGGGTTGGAAGATGAGACCTCATGTATGTTTCTTGTGCATAAAGAAGATGATTCGTTTATCCCCATAAATGATACAGTTTATAACAAAAATAACCCCGTTTATGTCGGCAATCCCTATTAATCTCCAATTTACTAACTTTTAACATTCATTTTCAAACCCTTTACAATAAGTTAATGCTGCCATAACAATTATTTTTTTTAATAGACATGTAGAATTATTTCCAGAGGGGGAAAAAGAATGAAATTTCGCTTTGGCAAAAAAGGGACTGCAGCTGTGATGGCACTGGCATTAACCATTCCAGCATTAACACCTGTGGCAGCAGCAGGCAGTAAACATGTATCTATTGATTCCGTTAAATTTAATGGGATGGATGCACCAAAAACAATTGAGCAAATGACACAGACATACTCAAATGCATCTTTGGAAGTAAGGTATAGTAATGGAGAAACCAAGAAATTCCCGCTTTCTTATAAACGCCTTTTTAAAACTGAAGATCAAATTGTCATAAATAAAGGGCAGTTAATTGCAGCAGGGACACCGATTAATGTCAACGGAAATCCAATCATTGACATGAGTGTGCCGGGAAGTCCTAAGAATTATGTTTCAGATGCTCCTGACTCAAACAGCTTATTAAAACCAATTGACGGAAAACTGTATATGGTAACCCATTATGAATATCAAACCATTGATGCAGCAGGAAAGTCAGCTTATGGAGTAGTACCAGCATCCATGACACTATCCACATTGAATCAAGATAAGAATACCGGCGAGCTGTCGACAAAAGAGGTTAAGAAAATTGATTTTTCCAGTGTCAATGGATTATGGATTCCATGTAATGGTTCGCTTTCACCATGGAATACCCATTTAGGTTCTGAAGAATATGAACCCGATGCCCGCAGTTTTGAAACCAACCCAACATCCTCTGCAAGAACCCAGACTGAGAGCTTTGCCCAGCTTTATTTTGGAGATAAAGGAAAAGCAAACCCTTATTTTTATGGATATATTCCGGAAATAAAAGTTGGAGAGCGCGGTAAGGTATCTGTTGCAAAACATTATAGCATTGGTCGTTTTTCACATGAATTGATGAAGATGATGCCTGACAATCGGACTGCTTTCTTTGGAGATGACGGCAATTATACGACCATGTTTATGTATGTAGCAGATAAAGAGAAGGATCTTTCCTCCGGTACCCTGTATGCAGCAAAGTTCCAGCAAACCGGAACGGATAATGGCGGTTCCGGAAATTTGGAATGGATTAAACTCGGCCATGCAACAGATAAAGAAATAAAAGCGATCATTGATAAGGGAACCAAGTTCAGCGACATTTTTGAAACATCCGATGTACCAAAAGAAGGGTTTATAGCAGTCAAACAGTATTCTTATGGAAAAATAGAATACTTGAAAGTCAAGCCTGGCATGGAAAAAGCAGCAGCATTTTTAGAGGCGCGCCGTTATGCAGCATTGCAAGGAGCAACATCAGAATTTAACAAAATGGAAGGTGTTACATTAAACGAAAAAGATAAAAAGGTATATGTTGCGATGTCTGACCAAAGCAATGGAATGCTTGCAAATCCAGGAGATCCAAAAGATGATATCAAACTTCCAAAAATTAAGTCGGGTGTTACTTACCAATTAGATTTAACGGGTGGACAAAAAGATAGCAGCGGACAAACGATAAATAGTCAATTTGTTGCTGCGAGCATGTCAGGACTTATTGTTGGTGAGGATTTACCGGCAGCTGATGCTTATGGCAACACAGCAAATGTAAATAAGGTGGCTAATCCGGACAATTTAAGCTACTCAGATAGTCTGCGAACCCTTTATATTGGTGAAGACAGCGGCATGCACACGAACAATTTTGTTTGGGCCTATAATGTCGACACAAAAGAATTATCAAGAATCTTATCTATTCCAGCCGGGGCAGAAGCAACTGGATTGTTTGCAGCTGATAACCGAAACGGTTTCTCATACATAATGAGCAACTTCCAGCACCCTGGTGATGAATTAGAAAGCAGACAAATAACGGCAGTTGATAAAAATGAGTTGCTCAAAACAATGGAAAAAGAAATTGGTATCGACCGGACCGGAGGAGTTGGGTATATTTCAGGATTACCTTCACTTGAAAACTTGCAAAATCAAAAACGGGATATAAACAGTGTTTTCCATCCAAAAAAATAAAAAGAATCCACAGCAATCGAGTTTAGATTGCTGTTTTTTTTGTACTAATAAAGGAAATTCGTTTTTTAATTTTTTATTCATCAAGAAAAAGAAAATATCTTTCTCTCCCTCTTTACCTAGAACAATGAAAAAACATCCTGCATATTTTATTACTGTTAAAACAATTATTTCAAGATAATAATTGGATTTCAGCAAGAATGTTAAGGGTGAGGGAGGAAATTGATAATTTGGCACATACACCATTAGCAAGCAATCTGCAGAAGGCCTACGCAGTGGTGCATGCGTTATTGGAAGAACATGGGAATTGCGGACAAGTTAAAAAACAAAACAATCTTTTTACAATCAATTCTGACAATAATCAAGTGTACAGTTCCTTTGAAGCAGCTAACTCAAAGGAAGGTGAGAACCCTCCGAGGATCGTCGTGGTAGGTGCGGGTTTAGCAGGCCTTACTTGCGCCTACCGCTTAAAGCAATATGGGATAAAAGCTGTGATATATGAGGCTTCCGATCGGGTCGGTGGCCGCTGCTTGACAGGAAGAGGCCTTTTTAATGAAAATCAAATCTTTGAGAGAGGGGGAGAATTAATTGATTCCGGGCATAGGGAGATTCGGAAACTTGCAAAAGAAATGGGGTTGAAATTGGATGATTTAAAAAAGGCTGAAAGGTTTGGAACAGAACCATTTTACTATTTTAAGGGTTGCCCGTATACCTTCAGGGAAGCGGTTTTTGATTTTCTCAAAATCTATCCTAAATTGCAGCGGGATCTAAAGGCAATAGGGGAAACAACTCTTTATAATTGTTTTACCGACCGGGGATTTGAACTTGATCATAAGTCCATTGTTGATTATATCAATGAAATAGTTCCGGGCGGTACGGCCTCTAGATTCGGCCAGCTTTTATCGGTTGCTTATACTATCGAATTCGGGGCAGATCCGCATGAACAAAGTTCATTAAATTTGCTATATTTGATCGGTTCAGCACAAAAAGAGTCTTTTCAACTCTTCGGAGAGTCTGATGAACGTTTTCACATTAAGGGAGGCAATGATCAGCTTGCTGTATCACTGGCCAAAGAACTGCAAGGACAAATTCGTTTTCACTGTGAACTTGTTAAAATTGAGCAGGATTTCCAAAATACGATCAAACTTATCTTTCACAACAACGGAAAGAACTGCCTAGTTTTTGCCGATAAAGTTATTCTTGCCATTCCTTTTTGTATTTTGAAAGGAATCGATTACGAAGCGGCAAGGTTTCGTCCGTTAAAGCAAACGGCAATTGAACAATTAGGGATGGGATCCAATACGAAATTTCATGTTCAATTCATGACTCGTTTTTGGAATTCACTTGGAAATAATGGTGAAACCTTTACGGATACCGGCTACCAAAATACTTTTGAGTGCACTCGGGCACAGCAAGGCGAATCTGGGATTCTGGTTGGCTATTCGGGTGGAGAAACTGCTTCTTATCCATTCTCAGAAAACTATTCACAAATACCAGAAATGACAAAAAACTTTTTGGACAAGTTAGAAGTTGTGCTGCCAGGAAGTAAAAAAAATCATAATGGAAAATCCGCTATCGACCACTGGCTAAGCAGTCAATGGACAAAAGGGTCATATTCGTATTTGAAGATTGGTCAATATACAAAATTCTCCGGAATTGAAGGAGAACGGGAAGGCAATATTTTTTTTGCAGGCGAGCATACCTCAATCGAATATAAAGGCTATTTAAATGGCGCAGTAGAAACGGGAGAAAGAGCAGCAAAAGAGGTATTAATCAATTTGAGTAATAAAATAAAGAAGATAGATTAAAGGCTTTCTCAACTATTTTGAGAGGGCTTCTTTTTTTGTGGAAAAGGGGCGGAGCTGCGCAAAAGTGATTCATTTTATCCAAGTGAAAGGTGAAATATACATTTATCGACTCTGCAGTAGTGATATTTTGCTTCACTCACACCGCCTTTATTATGTTGGTGTATTGCTCATATTTGTTTTATTTACATACATGGGTTTGGAGTTGAGAATCATGTACGTTTTTTGTATATTAAATAGCTTTTAAAATTTTTTGCATTAATAGAATCCAGAGGCAGTACATATGCCACAAGAAAGGTGAGTTGAAATAACTAGGAAAAGGATTCCTCCCTTCTATTTTCCTAAAAATCTTAAATCTTCTTTAACTCTACTTTACTTTGATTTAACAATAGACAAGTAAAATGGCAATTGTAGTAAATAAAAAAATACTGGGGATGGTTTTATGAAAGGTAAAAAAAAGATTTTGGCTGCTTCGCTTGCTGCCGTAATTCTTGGAACAACATCTGCTTTTGCGGCTCTTACAGATTTTGTCGGTCCAAAACAAGATGGAACCGCTGTTACTCCGCATGGATGGGCTGTTACACCAACTGGAAAACAGCTGACACTGGGGGATTTTCCAATGGGGGGTGTTCTAAGCCCCGATCATCGTTATCTTGTCGTTTCTAATGATGGACAAGGGGAACAATCTCTGCAGGTGGTAGACGTAAAAACACAGCAAGTTATCCAGACGATCCCTTACAATTCTCCGGAAGCTCTTTATTTAGGAGTTGCCTTTAGTCCGGATGGAAAAACGCTCTATGCCTCAGCTGGAGGAAATAATAAAATTCGTGTCTACGGATTTGAAAATGGAACATTAACCGAACAAGCCCCCATTTTGCTGACTGATAATAATAAAACCAACTTTTACCCAGCGGGAATTTCAGTATCTGCAGACGGAAAGTTTCTTTTTGTTGCCAATAACTTGAATCACTCTGTTTCAAAAGTAGATTTGGTATCTAAACAAATTTCAAAAACTGTACCAGTTGGTAAATACCCCTATGCCTCCTTATTAAGTAATGATGGAAAATCCCTCTATGTCAGTAACTGGGGGGAAAGCAGCATCAGCGTACTCGACCCTGAAACCCTAACTGTCAAACATACGATTTCTGTTGGGCTGCATCCAAATGCAATCGTTGAAAATAAAACGAATGGATATATTTACATATCCAACACGGATAGTGATTCAATTTCTGTGGTTGATCCTATTCAGCAAAAAGAAATGAATACAATTTCATTAATTCCATCGAAAAATAATAGTCTTGCGGGAAGCCAGCCAAATGCCCTTACATTAAGTCCAGATGGGCAGACCTTATACGCTGCCAATGGCGGAAATAATGATGTCGCAGTGATTGACCTAACGGAAGGAAAAGTAAAAGGATTAATTCCGACAGCATGGTATCCAAGCGGACTTTATTTCAATGATAACAAGTTGATGGTGCTTAATGCGAAGGGGTTAGGCGCCGGTTCAAACCGGGACGGCCAATATATTGGCAATATGATAAAGGGTACAATGTCATTCATCGATATTCCTGATGAGAAACAGCTAAAAGAATACACGAAACAGGTAGAGAAAAATAATGAAGCTGCTAAACTTACTGGATTTAGTGCAAGCAGTAAATTTCCAATTCCCCGTTTCGAGGGTCAGGAATCACCAATTAAACATGTCATTTACGTGATAAAAGAAAACCGTACCTATGACCAGGTCTTTGGCGATATGGGTAAAGGAAATGGAGATTCGAGCTTAACGATTTTTGGCAAGGAGATTACGCCAAATCTCCATAAGCTGGCAAATCAATTCGTGTTATTAGATAATTTTTACGCAAATGCTGAAATAAGCGCACAAGGACATAACTGGTCGACAGCGGCACAAGCAAATGATTATGTTGAGAAAAACTGGTTTGCAAACTATTCCGGCCGTAACCGCTCCTATGATTTTGAGGGAGGAAATGAAGCAGCATATCCGAAAGCTGGGTTTTTATGGACGAATGCGGTTCGTTCTGGTTTATCGTTTCGAAGCTATGGTGAATTTACCGAATACGATAGTAAAACTGGCAAATATGTTGCATCAGAAGCCAGTTTAGGTAATAACTTTGATCCTGACTATCCAAGTTATAATCTCAATATATCTGATCTTACCCGTTTTGATGCTTGGGCAAAGGAATTCCAGCAATTTGTGGGAAATGGGAACCTGCCGCAGTTCCAGATCGTTCGTTTACCAAATGACCATACACAAGGAACAAAAATTGGCAAACCGACTCCTCAGGCCATGGTTGCAGAGAATGATTATGCTTTAGGAAAGCTGGTTGATATGGTTAGTCATTCCCCTTATTGGAAAGATACTGCCATTTTTGTAACAGAGGATGACGCGCAAAACGGCTGGGATTCCGTTGATGCTCACCGAACAACATCGCTGGTAATCAGCCCGTACACCCAAACAGGAAAAGTAGACAGCACACTTTATGATACTACCTCTATGCTGAGGACAATGGAAATGATTTTGGGGATGAAACCAATGACCCAATTTGATGCTTCTGCCGTTCCAATGATTAATTCATTTACAAATAAACCGGATTTGGAACCATTTGCAGCTGAAAAACCAACCTATCCGCTTGATCGTAAAAATGGAGCGAATGCACCAATGGCACAAGAATCTGAAAAACTTGATTTTAGCGGAGTTGACCATGCAGACCCGGAAAAATTGAATAAGATACTCTGGAAAGCAGTAAAGGGTGACAAGCCATATCCAGGTGAGAAAAAAGGTTCCAACTAGATAAGAAATGAGAAATCATTAGTGGAAGACGTTTCTCTTGGTGAAAAATAGTTACTTTCTTGATAAGGGTGACTTTCAAATGGATCGTCTCACAAAAAATGATATCGGTGAGAACGACTTTGGAAGTCACCTTTTTATAGTCATTTTCTTATAAAGGAAGGTTTATTATAAAATGAAACGGTTAATTGAAGGAGCAATGAGAAGGTCGGTTTTAATTCTCACCTTTGCTGCACTTATTTTGGTTTGGGGAATTATCTCAGCTTTCCAGATGCAGCGTGATTACCTTCCGCCTATAAATAACACCGCCGTTATGGTGACGATTCAAGCAGACAATTTTCAGGCAGACCTAGTCAAACAAGATCTGGCTGCAAAAGTGGAAGAATCCCTACTATCTGTTGATAAGCTGGACTATATGGAAACCAATTCGTATGATGGAGGTTTATTGGCAAGCATTTATTTTCCAG
>CAZAEW010000037.1:0-37186 GCA_964484065.1 uncultured Bacillus sp. | reverse complement strand
TTTTCAAAATTTATGTCAAAGGATTCCGTGGAGCTGGTGAATTAAGAAATCAATTAATGAACACGAAATCAACAGATGAAGTGCGTGCATTGCTTAATAATTTTGGGAAAGAATGTTGATGGGACGGGGACAGTAAAATGGTGTAACACTTAAAAAGTTAGAGAAAAAATGAATCACATCAACTCAAGACTCATGTGTACTAATTTTCAGTTTCAAGTCCCTTTGCAGTCGGCAACATTTTGGGTACGATAGCCGCAATTGATGAAAGCTGTTATACAGGGTTCCTTACAAATGTAGTTGTCTTTGTTTAACTGGACAACAAAAATAGAGATGCTAGTGTAGTTCCTCTGTGCGTTAAAACCATCAAAATGCTAGAAGATTAAATGCAGGAAACGGCAGAATTTGGTTGTGAATATGCATTCATGAACTATGAAGGTGAAAGGATGTTAGAAGAAACTTTAAGGGATAACTTAATCTTATATGGAAATTTTCCAGATAACAAATAAAAGGGTATCGCTACACACAATCAGTCATACAGCAGCACTATTTTATCGTCTAAATGGAGTCGGTCTTTTTCAAACTTCTTCTGGAAATATCATAATAATGACCGCCTCAACGGCTTTTGCTTTATTAACCCTCTTAACCTTTTCATCATCCTTGCTTTCCACCATTTGAATCAAAAACAAGGTAATTTTAGAACTAATAATTTACTAATAGAACCAGCCTTTTAGTGAATATTGGCTAAAGTAAAAAAACTGAAAGCCCGTAGACTTTCAGTTTCCTTTTTCAATCGTACCAAAATGAAATTCAGCTTGTTTTCTACGTTTTACTTGAAAACCAAATTTATCAAAACGTGTACTATTAAAATGGTCTTTAATGACGATGATTAAGCCCAATTTTTAAGTTTCGAGGTTTTCCCGATTCCTGGGTTGAAGCTGTTGGTTGGGTCACCTTTTTTGTAGTGATCAACCAGTGATGGTGCGGCTTCATAGAGATGACCGACATTATGCTCGGCTGGATAAATCGCACCGCGCGCATCCAAGAGCTCCAGCATTTTTTCCTTCAAGGCATGCGCATCGACTCCTTTTTTCACAATATAGTCCTGATGCAGCACGTGGCAAAGGAAATGTCCGTAGTAAAGCTTATGCTCAATCTGGCTCGAGATTTCTTCAGGCAGCTCTTCAAACCAGTCCATATCATTGCGACGCAAGGCGATATCAAGCGCTAAAATATCATCGACTTCGTCTTGATGCACCTCCTGGAAGCGTATCGCAGCGCCCGCCGCCACAAACCGATGCAAGAACGCATCCGCTCCTTCTTTTGGTGTGCAAACAAAGAAATCACCCTCAGCTTCTTTAAAAAATGCGGTCAGAAAAGCCTCCGCCTCAGCGCTACCTTCGCCTGACATTTTGAGGATCAGATGGTGCTCATACTTTTCGCGAAATTCTTCCATTCTCTTTGGCAAATGGTTGGGGAAAAGATAGCTAAGTTTTTGCAAGACACGGTCAGGAAGATAAGGTTTGAAGATTTTCATTTTGTCCAAAATCCGCTCTGCATTCGCTTTCAAGCCAAAAAGATAAGGCAAACGGTCAGTTCCAAGTTTATTGATGACAATGAATGAATCTTTGCCGTATTTTTTGGCGATGTCGTAGATTTCACGGTGCATGTATTCGCCGGCGACAGGGAGATTTTCGAACTCCGACAGTGCTTTTCTCCGAATCAATTCTAGCACGCGCGGGGTATTGGTTCCGATGTAGAAGACCTTTTCATTTTGTTCTTTCGGGAAAGTATCGAGCCGCACGGCGAACACGGCAACTTTGCCAGCAGAACCTGAAGATTCATAGAGCTGATTGGGGTCGGCATTGTATCTAGCTGGGCTATCTGCATCAATGTCGCGTACGCGCGTTTGATAAGTATGATTGTGCCCGTGTTTTGGGGATTCTGGGACAGAATTCGGATCAAAATTTCCCGCATCAAGATTGGCAACGATTTGCTCAGGCGTATCGCCTAAGTCGATACCAAGGTGATTCACCAGCTGCAACTCGCCATTTTCATTAATGGTGGCAAAAAGCGATAGCTCCGTATAAGCAGGGCCGCGTTTGACGAGTGAGCCGCCCGAGTTATTGCAAATCCCGCCGATGGCCGACGCACCGAGACAAGACGAGCCAATCACAGAATGTGGTTCTCGCCCGAGTGGTTTCAACGCATTTTCAAGTGAATAGAGCGTTGTGCCAGGAAATGCCAAAACTTGACTGCCTTGGTTGATCAACTGAAGGTGATCCATCCGCGTGGTTGACACAATGATGACCTCACGATCATAGCCGCCTGCTGGAATTGATCCTTCTGTCAAACTTGTATTTGACGCTTGCATAATGATTATTTTGTCAAATTTTACAGCCGTTTTTAGGACTTGCCAGAGCTCTGTTAAATTTCCAGGCTTGACAACAGCTAGTGCATCCCCGCGTCCCGAGCGATAGCCTTTGCGATAACGCAAGGTTTTTGAGGGATTGGTAATGATATATTTGCGACCTAAAATCGCTTCAAGTGCTGTGATAAATGGATTTTCCATTCTACTGCCTCCTATATATGAAAAGAATTTCTTGTAAAAGGACTCATGATTTTGTGAGCGTTTACATATTCACGTGATTCAAAAACTTTGTGAAACCTTGGCTACACCCCTGTTACTCTACTAATATAATAATACTAAAATAATAATATATCAACCATGAAAATACGGTAAACCTAATATTACGAACGGGTGCTTATGCGGGCGAGCTTAGGTAGTGCCATTTAGCGGGTGGGAATCACGTCGAGTAAGAACTAACTATCCGCTCGTAGCAAGTCTTGGAGGGCTAAAGTTTATTCAAAGAAAAAATGTATATTTGTCAAAAAATGCTATAAAACGATAGTATCTTTCATATATGTAAAAAGAGCCAAAATACGCAAGCATCAATAAAAACTTGCATATTTTAGGCTCTTTAATTTTATTTTGCAATTAGTGGCTTTCGGCCCGCAATCTAACTGTCTACGCTTAAAGACCAAAGTTAGAAGTGACACCTTTCACTTTTATGGGAAGTTTTGGTTTTAAAAAAATTAATGTCAGATTTGAAAATCAACTTAGCCCATAGTTTTTAGAATTATATTAAATTTTTCATATTATATAATCCTGGTTCTTTTCCTTTTAAGAAAATGGCTGCGTTAACCGCCCCAACAGCAAATACTTCTTTAGAGGCTGCATGATGGGAAAGAGTTATGACTTCATCACGCCCAGCAAAAATAATATCGTGTTCCCCAACGATCGTGCCCCCGCGAATAGCATGAAGACCGATTTCTTTCTTTGTTCTTTTTTCACGAACGCTGTGTCTGTCGTATGTATAAGAATATTGATGATCTAATTCTTCGTTTATCGCGTCAGCAAGCATAAGTGCGGTGCCAGAAGGAGCATCGACCTTTTGGTTATGGTGTTTTTCAACAATTTCAATATCAAACTGATCACCTAAAACAGAAACCGCTTTTTTAGCAAGTTCGGCAATCAAATTTACACCAATAGACATATTTGCAGTGAAAAATAGGGGGATATCTTTTGCAGCTCTATGGATCTTATCGACTTCTTCTTTGTTATATCCAGTTGTTGCAATAACGAGTGCCACTCTGTTAGTTAGACAATAATCAAGCAATTCATCAAGAACGGATGGATGAGAAAAATCAATAATCACATCCGGTTCAATGGAAAGGGAAGAGAGCTGTTTAGGAGTCGTCACCACTGGAAAACCATTGGTACTTTCTGTATTCTTGTCAATTCCCGCCACAACTTTACAATCATCTCTGGTAGAAATGATATTATGAATCACCTTTCCCATTTTACCCGAGCTGCCACAAATTACGATATTAGTCAAAATCATTCATTCCTTTCTTCAGTAGATAGGTTGCTTTTATTTTACCAAAATTATCTTTTGCCAACACCTAATTATACAACCACATTAATACAAAATAGTTTTGGTCCAGATGTCTAAAAGGGAAACGTTTTTTATGACCATGATGGATATTAAGGTCGGTCCCCCGGCTAATTTACCGCTTTAATCTAGCGGGGGGCTTCCAAAGTTTAGTTGGGAGTCCCAAAAGTCATCATATTTGCTCCTCTTAAATTTGAAAAAACTTTAATAAAACGGATTTTAGAATGAATGGTATACCTGATGCTATATGGTTTGCCATTACCAGAGGTAAAAAAGAAAGCAAATTACTAATGATTAACATTTATGAAAGTGAAGGACTTGAATTTTTTTAAAATGAAACAGGAACTCCTGACGACTTTACTAAAGTGAAGAAACTTGGGTACAAGACTTCTTATATAATGGGAGAGTGCCAAAAATATAAAATTGAAATCAGGGCTTCCCAATTTACAGTAAATTCTTTGAAAGATATTGAACTGGAATCATCATTTGTCTTTGTCAAATGAAGAGAATATTAAGCTCACACATTTATCTGAAGAGAATACGTACAGACTCGGAAAATGGAATTCAATTTGAGGACGGAACAGGATCATCCTATAAGTGAAGAGAATATAAAATACCATCTTGATAAATTGAAGAGACAGACATCAAACATGATGAAATGAAAAAAATCAGTATGTATTAATATTAGTGGATTTGACGAATGTACAAGTGATTTCTTTGGAAAAATACTAGTGTTTCATCTAAATGAAAATTGATTAAACGTTGATTTGGCAAAGGTTCCTCCTGTTAATGAGTAAATCAAAATCTCTTTATGGGAACATTCGTTCTTTAAAACCACTGAAGACCAGCGTGCCTGGTCTGGTGGGTGTGATTCTCAAACAGTCCCGTAATTTTTGACCCAGAGAGTTAAACTTTATGAAATTAAGCACAAAACACCATTCTTTTAAAGAAGGTGTTTTTTTGAATATATTGTGCAAAGAATGAACTTAATTCTAAAAGTCTTGAATTGAATTTGAATACTTAAAGAGCAATCCATTAACAGCTTGCTCTATGCTTAATGCCTGCAATAAATTTAAAACATAATATACACTATTATTCCTCAGTTAATTCTTCTTCAAAGAAAAAGGTATTAACATATTCATTAACAATGTACGAGTATCTTTTCATGTTTTTAACATACTGGCATTTAAAGATTGTTACTGATTCGCCGGATGCTTTTATTTTTACTTTTTCTCCAATTGTAAAAAGACTTTCCCTCATTCTATCTCACCTTCTCGGAATCTAAAATAATTTGATAATAAATTGTGTTTTCGTTTTTGATGACTTTATAATTTAAGTTTGGCAGAACTTCTTTATATTATCCAGTTCTTTCTTCTAAAAGATCATTCTTTTTGTATTATCTCTGTTTCTTAAAGGGGATCAAAAGCAAATTTTAAAGGAAATCATCATCAATTGATTTCATTCCCCCTAATTTGTTATAAGGGTGGATTTTAACAATTTCTAGAGAGAATATTATTTTTTTGTCAGTAGAAATAGGCAGTAAAGTACAACGTAAAGTAACAGGCATTACTAATTTCGGAGCCTGTTTGGAATTACTGGATTGGTCTCAGGTCTTGTGCATATCAGTGAAGTAGCGGATAGCTAAGTAAAAGATGTAAATGATCACCTCAAAATAGGTGACTAGATTGAAGTAAATGGGAATGGTATGAAAGATGGAAATCCAACAAGTCCTGGAAGAGTGGATAACCGTTCCATAGACTTTCGTTCAAAAGGTAGTTTCAAACCAAAGGAAAGTATTGAAGATAAAATGGCGCGTTTTTTAAAGACCAGTGAAGAAAATTTGTCTACCCTTAATCGTAACAATGGAGCAAAATAAGGTGGTTGAGGTGGAAGACGCCCATGAAATTGTTGCTTTTTTAATATTTCATCATATAGATAAAGGCAAGCCTATAATTGGCTTGCCTTCCTTAATGAAACCCGGGCAGATATAAAAACACCTATAGGACTATTTTGTCACAGTTACCATTTACGTTTTTATTGTCAAAAGGAAGAACATTAGAGATTCATCATATTTTTTTCTCATAATCTTTCATTCTGGAGTATGCGTTAGCTAGTTTAGACACTATAAATCCTTGAGGGCTCGAAATCTCTATACCATCGTTTAACTCTTGAATCTTAACATTTGCAAACATGTTTGCTACCTGGGCTAAATTTTCAATAGTATCCATTAATTCAGGGCGGTCATTATAATTACATTTAGATATAGAGTAAATATAGTCCAGTTTATTTTTAATTAGCTTAAGCGTTTCCACATCAAACTGTTTCTTTTGCATACATTTTCACTCCTCATATATAAAGCATATGGGTAAAAAGGCAATAAAGTACCGAGAATATTGTATAAAGAAATTTGGGGAAGATTATGGAGGCAGTAAGACCAACTCAGTGATTTAGAAGAAAACAGTGTAGATGGTTATGCATTTATCGAAGCATACCAGCATATCGTATTAAGAAATAAAAGGAGGGCTACAAAGACCATGGCCAGTGAAGAAGTTAAAAAGAAAGTGGAAAGTATCGTTCATCCGAAGGTCAGGAATATTGTAAGAATTTGTGTGGAGCATGGCTGTAGGTTCAGACAACATCCTAGCAACCCTAATTTATTAAACTTGTTTGATCCTGTATGTAGAAAAACAATAATCGGGGATATCAACCTTTTAAGTCAAAGAGGATATTTTACGCTAGAATCGAAGAATGGACGTTTTAAGTCCTTTAGAAATGAAATGTTGGGATTGGATATAAATCGAGCGGATTTTGAAGAAAGAGTACTTAAACTCTTAAACCATTAGGTTTGCCCACAAAAGCAAATAGTCCTGTTCGTAGAATTATTTGTTCACCTAATAAATTCTTACGTAAGTGAAAGGGTCATCCCGATTATCAGATGGGCTATTCGTTACTAAAATCATGATATCTATAAAAGACTGTACAACGTTCCTGCTTTTTATTAAGAAAATATCTAATTTGGATTAATGTATATCCCTAACATCCGAGCTTCCTTTATCAGTTTTGCCCTTTCTTTCATCTTGTTCATTTTCTTTTGTAAAAGCCCAAAAATTTGTGCTATGTTAGGTAGCTTTGCCATAATAGTTAAAACCTTGGACCTGGAGCTTTGCATCCCAACCTTTCAAGTGGTTTTCCTTTATCCTTTAATCAATCTGAGTTTTTTGAACATTTTGAATTAGTCCGAGAGGATTTAAACCTTTTTCTGGAGAATAATTTATTTTCAACAATTGTTAGTTCAACTAAAAGTGGTTCTTAGTTCAAGTGGGATTGCAATCAAAGCGATCCTTTTTCTAATGGAATAACGGGAGTTTTGTTGAAAAAACCAACTTTCGTATTGTTCATTTATTGGTATAAACTTTAATTATTAACAAATAATCATCCTAATACGAATTTTCATTTTCCCTGCTCTTTCGTGAGTGGGGCTTTTTTACTTTTTAAAAATAAAAAAACAGACTTTAAAAAGAGCCTGTTTTTATTGGTTTGATCCTTATCATTTACGGACGTTTGTTGCATTCATTACAGGGACTGCGAAGGAATCTTTTTCCTATCAGGCAGCAGCAGAGATCTTTAGTATTATTTAAAAATATAGAATTATCTGTTGATTTAATATAATTTTACTGTATAATTACATGGTATTATTTTCCTATGACTTTTGATACATAATGGAGGAAGTATCATGTTTTTTAAGAAATTAGAGCGTTTTGATAATAAAAGTAAGCCATCGGTAACAGAAGAACAACCGGAGATAAGCATTAAAAGAGGCAGTGATATTGAGAAGCAAATTAAGATGATAGACCTAACGTTAGAAGACTTAAGAAGAATTATTAAATTGAAACCCCTAGTTAAGGATAGAATTGAAGGTATCGTTAATCAGTTTTATAAAAACTTAGAGAACGAACCATCGCTCCTTCAGATTATAAATGACAACAGTTCTATTGAAAGGTTAAAACGAACTCTTAAACAACATCTCTTAGAGATGTTCAATGGTACAATAAATAGTTCCTACTTTGAAAAAAGGATCCAGATAGCACAAATCCATGTAAGAATCGGTCTACAAACCAAGTGGTATATGTGTGCATTTCAGGACTTGTTTATTTCTTTATTGGATATTGTGCAAGAAAATATACTAAACAAAGAAGAATTTGTTCAGACCATAAGAGCTGTCTCTAAGATTATGAACTTAGAACAACAATTAGTTCTAGAAGCTTATGACAATGAAACCAATCGCTTACGAAGAGAGGTTGAAGAACAAAGATTATTAATACGAGAAAATGTATCAAATGCTTCACAAAACCTTGCAGCAATTTCTGAAGAAACGAATGCCTCATTCTACCAACTGAACTCTCAATCTGAAAAAATTGTATCCCTTGCAAGTGAAGGTGCAGCTTTGTCAACTTTGGCAGAAGAGCGGGCAAATAACGGAAAAAAACAACTTTATTTACAGAATGCAAATATGTCTACTATAAATGATGCCATTAACGATATTACGAATGATGTGCAAATATTGCTAGATATAACAAAGCAAATGCAGGAAATCGTTAATATTGTTACTGGAATTGCTAACCAAACAAACCTTTTGTCGTTAAATGCAGCGATTGAGGCAGCAAGGGCTGGTGAATTCGGAAAAGGATTTGCAGTTGTAGCTGGCGAAGTAAGAAATTTATCGGAGGAAACAAAAAGGTCTGTCACAAATGTATTGACTTTAATATTGAACACAAATTCCCAAGTTGAAAAATTAACGGGCTCTCTTAAAAAAATAAGCGAAGCTGTTAACGATGGAAACCGTTATATGACTGTAACAGAAGACCATTTTCAACAAATTCTTTTAACGATGCAAGAAACTAAAACTTATAATGAGAATATTGAAGCTGAACTTGTTTCTTTTACAAATGTATTAAATGAATTAGGTAAAGCATTTGAAGAGGTCGCTGTTTCAGCAGACAGTTTAACAATGCTAACACAAAAGTTGGACTAGTATTTGGTTAAGAAAATACAAGAAACGGATACACAAATGAAAATAATCAGCTTAAAAATGGTTCTTACGAACTGTTGGTGAGCGGCATTGATAAATCTCCTTCGTACTATGATTTCATATAGAAGTGGTCAGGTGGGTTCGATTCTCACGCAGTCCCGCCAAATCTTGATAGTATTACACAATGAACTCACGATGATTTTGCCATTCGTGCGGTTTTTCATTTATGGCAAACTTATTAGTATGATGTTGTTCATTTCACCATATGTCAAGGAGGTTTTTCATTTGGCTGACCCAAACAAAAGAAAAGGACGGACGGGCTCTATATGAAAATTTTAGAAGTGTAATCCGCTAGCCACTCTTTCATCAGATTTTTGATAAAATCATCTATGAAATGTAACTCATTAAATTTACAGGTAAAGAGATTGAAACAAATTGAAAAGTTAATGAGACGGGGTAAGAAGGCGCTTGATGGACTCCTTGGGCTTATCAAAAGGTGATTTATAGGAGCTGTTTCAAAGGACTTACACTAAATTCTGGAATCTCCCTCGATCATGAGTACAATTGGCCATACCGTCCTATCAATGGATAAGCAGCTTGAAAATACGTTGAAACACCATTACAGTAACAGATAAACATAACCCATGACGTCCCATCGGTTCATGGGTTGCCAAAGTGGATTAAAAGTATGGGAAAGGTTCATAGTCCCACTTCCATAATGCTACTAAACAGATACGTAGACATCTAAAATTTTCAAGGAGAAAATGAAATGATTTTAACATTATCAAATTCTGAAAGAAAACGACTATTAACTCCCATTAAGAAAACAATTTTACAATACAAAATGATAGAAGAGGGTGATCGAGTAGCTGTAGGCTTATCTGGTGGAAAAGATAGTTCAACTTTATTGTATATATTAACCATTTTAAGAGACCACTTTCCATTTCATTTTGATTTAGTTCCAATTTCACTTTCACTAGGGTTTGAGGATTTAGACATATCGCCCTTAAAAAAGTACGTTGAAGAACTTGGACATGAACTCTACATAAAAGAAACAAACATTAGTCAGATTGTTTTTGATTATAAGAAAGAAAAAAATCCTTGTTCCTTATGTGCTAACTTAAGGAGAGGGATTATGTTTGAATATGCAGCCTCATTAAATTGTAATAAATTAGCTTATGGTCACCATTTAGATGATGGTATTGAGACCTTTTTTATGAACCTTTTTTATGGAGGAAAATTAGGCGTTTTTAAGCCCATAACCTATTTGGATCGCTCTAACATTACCTTAATCCGTCCAATGCTTGCTATCGAAGAAAAGACAATCATAAATTTTGTTCAAGCAAAAAACATCCCGGTTATACATAACCCCTGTCCGGCTGATAAAAATACAAAACGCGAAGAAATAAAAGACCTTGTAAAGAATTTAAGTACTAAGTACCCCGATTTGCGTCAAAAATTTATGAATGGGGCTATGAATATTCATGAAGAGGATTTTTGGAAGATTGATCAAAAGACGAGATGCTAGTCTCGTCTTTTACTGCGATTATTAGCCGTCAAGAAAGATATGACTGTAGAAGAAATGGGAAACCTGGTTGATAATTTAACTCCGTAAAACAAAAAATAAAGCAAGACACCTTTTTATTGAAACGGGTGCCTTGCTTTATTTTTATTCTTTCTAGGTTGCAATATCACCGTCGCCCATATTTAAAATTTAAGCTTCCTTATAATTGGGATTTTCTTTCTTCCATTCGATCCATTCCACCCAATCCTTTCGAAGATTTTTTCGACTTTGTTTCAATGTTTGAATCGGATCCTTTCCTGAAGCTTCTGAAACGCATTCTTGTTCCATGTCTTGCAAATAGTAGCTGTACGCGATGTATGTATTATCTACATACCAATACAAATCTGTTATTAACGTTCCACCGATCTTGTCCCTGGTTTTAAAATGGTTGTGTTCAACTACCTCTTTCATCATTTTATCATCCTCCTTTTTTTACATCGTAATAAGATGGAGGATTTAATTCAAAACGCCAAAAATCAAATTTAAAGAAAAAAATATACTTAAACATCAAAAAATGCCTCCAAATTTGGCTTTTTTAAGAAAAATGACCTTTCAAAAGCAAAAATAGCTATTTTTTAAGTTTTTTTATTAGTATAGGTTACACCGTATTTTCGGTGAAATTTCCAAAACCTTAGGTTTGTGATATTTTCCAATATTCCCTAGATGTAACGAATAGTCGTATGAGGTGGAATATGAATCATTTAAATGTTTTCAGTATAAAACAGGTGCGGTTTTTTATTTTTTTCAAAGCACACACATCCTAATTCTAAAAATAAAAAAACATTTCTTAACCCGCAATCAATAAATGCTAAAATAAGGTAAGAGATTATATTGTGCGTTTGATAATAGAGAAAACATTTTTTGAATAGGAGACATTGAAGTGAATTATGCCAAACAGAAAGTATTAGAATTCCGTGATGAAAGAGATTGGAAAAAGTACCATAATGAAAAAGATTTGGCGATATCGATTTCATTGGAAGCAAGCGAACTCCTTGAAAATTTTCAATGGAAGTCCAGTGAGGCTGCAGTTGCCGAAACCAAACAAAATATTAAAGAAGAAATGGCTGATATTTTAATTTACCTTATACAATTAGCAGACAAAATGGATGTCGATCTTGAAGAGGAAGTAATAAATAAGCTGCAGAAAAATGCAATTAAATATCCAGTAAATCGTAAAAATAAATTCTAACATATTATAGGGAACCACTCTAATAAGAAAATCAAAACAAGGAATGATTCTAATATGATTGTTTACGAAGCGACGAAGACAGAATTTCTTCAAGACGTATTTCAAGATGAGCTTGTAAATAATATTTGCCGTAATTATAATTCGAAAATTGGCCATATAAACGAGCGGGAAGTCCGTGCTTGGGACAATTCCATGCAGTACATGTACCGGGTTTTGAGCGATAACGAAATTCCAAAAGACGCCGGGATTGCTATTGAGTTTAAGATCCCTTACACCTCGAAACGAGTGGATTTCTTAATTACCGGTAAAAAGGAAGAGAAAAACTCCGCTGTTATTGTTGAGCTGAAACAATGGAAGTTAGTAGAAGTCATAAAAGGGAAAGAAGCAATCGTAAAGACGGTAATTAACCGCGGCTTGAGGGAAACAACCCATCCATCTTATCAGGCATGGTCATATGCTGCACTAATACAAGACTATAACGAAAATGCGCAAAACGAAAATATTGGATTGTATCCTTGTGCCTATTTACATAATTATATTTATCAAGGGGAAATGGATCCGTTAACAGATCCAATTTATCATTATTATTTGGAGCAAGCACCAGTTTTTATAAAGGGACAAGCAAGGCAGCTAAGAGAGTTTATAAAAAAATACATACAATATGGAGATAACAAAGAAAATTTATATAAGATAGAGAAGGGACGAATAAGACCGTCAAAATCATTGCAGGATTCTTTAAACTCGATGTTAAAAGGGAATCCGGAGTTTGTTATGATCGATGACCAAAAGGTGGTATATGAACAGGCTATTTACCTGGCAAAAAAAGCATTACGTACCAATACAAAACAGGTGTTGGTCGTTACAGGCGGGCCCGGTACAGGAAAATCTGTGTTGGCTATTAATTTGCTGGTTGAATTAACCAAACAAAATATGGTTTGTCAATATGTTACCAAAAATGCCGCACCACGAAATATTTATTCGGCAAAGTTAAAACAGGATTTTCGAAAAGGGCATATTGATAATTTGTTTAAGGGTTCTGGAAGTTATTTAGACGCACCAAAGGATGAATTCGATGCTCTAATCGTGGATGAAGCTCATCGGCTTAATGAAAAATCAGGTATGTTCTCTAATCTTGGGGAAAATCAGACAAAAGAGGTCATAAATGCTTCTAAGTTCTCTGTTTTTTTTATTGATGAACGGCAGCGAGTTACCCTAAAGGATGCAGGGAGTATTGCTGATATTCAAAAATTTTCCTTGGAATATGATGCAGAATTGAACTTCATGAATTTAGAATCTCAGTTCCGCTGTAATGGTTCTGACGGTTATTTAGCCTGGATTGATGATGTTCTTCAGATTAGGGAAACAGCTAACTCTAATTTTCTTGGCAGCCAATATGATTTCAGAGTCTATGAAAATCCGGATGATCTTAGAAATGAAATTGAAAGACTTAATAAAAAAAACAACAAGTCCCGAATTGTTGCCGGCTATTGCTGGAACTGGGATAAAGTAGGGCAAAGTGATCCAGATTACTATGATATAGTGCTTCCGGAATTTGATTTTAATATGAGTTGGAATCTGGGCAACTCCGCTACCTGGGCAATTGACGAAACTTCTGTCCGAGAAGCCGGCTGTATTCATACCTGCCAGGGACTCGAATTTGACTATGTAGGGGTCATCATTGGTGATGATTTAAGATATGAGAATGAACAGGTCATGACTGATTACACAAAACGAGCTAAAACAGATAATTCATTAAAAGGTTTAAAAAAAATGCTAAAAAGCGAACCGGAAAAGGCAGCCCATCTTGCTGATGAAATCATTCGAAATACTTACCGAACCTTGATGACTCGGGGCCAAAAAGGATGCTTTGTGTATTGTACAGACTTGGAACTGGCAGCTTATTTAAAGAATCGTTTCCAAAAGAGTAACAAGGAATATAAGCAAAATGAGTTTTTTAAATCTCCACTGAAAATAGCTGAGGATCCAGAAAAATTTCAATGAACCCATTTCTTTTCAAGAAAAATGCAGAACTTTGGATCAATGAATTGGTGAATGAAAATTTAAATAAAACTAATTCAAAAGTATGAGTAGCACTTGCCTGTTGGGCAAGTGTTTTTCATGTTCATCACAAATGGAAGTCAGAGCTTCATTCGAAATATGCCCCTTGTCCGTATGTTTTTTATATTGGGTATATCTCTTAATTGCAAGACTTTCAAATGAAATTAGTTGTCTTTTCTCGTCAAACACACCAAAAAATTCAACTGCGCGATACGCTTCATTCTAGTACAATAGTTTTATAAAAGTTTGTAAAAATCTAGGAGTGAATTTCGATTGGACCAAATCAAAAGAATGTTTGCTGCCTTTAAGAAAAAAACAATTGGGTTAACAGAACTGGAAATGATGATAAAACCTTATGTCCAAACATATGAAGACTTTGCCAAGACAATCCTACAGCTGGAAAAAGAAGCGATTCTTGTAATGGTGAAAGCAAGAGGACGGACAAATCACACCCCATCTTTGGCATTTCAATACCGGATCAACAAATACGAGCTAACCGGAGATTATCATAAAGAATTGCAGCAGTATAGAAGTATCTTGGATCCCTCTATAAATCTCGATGAATATTACCGTCAGGATCCGTCTGTTTGGAAAAACAATCTACCATATTTACTCAAAGTTAACCAATATCTGAAGCAATTTTCATTTCCACTCGATCAAGTCCCTGCACCGGAACGAAGCTATGAATTGGTTGGGGATGAAAAATGGATAGCGGAAAAAGGAGGAAAGGAAATTCTCGAAAGAATTGGCCTGTTTTCGTTGTTAAAAATCATACCCGTCTCTGAACCTCTAATGTTCGGAATCAATCCCAACAAAATAAATGAAAAAAAACAGTATCATTTGGTTGTTGAAAATAAAACCACCTATCAGGGATTGCTGCCGGTATTAACGGAAACCATTTTTTCGACTCTAATCTATGGGGCAGGAAAAGCGGTTGTGAAAAGCATTGAACAGTTTGCAATGCAATATCCGATCGAGGCCAACCATCAGTTTTTTTATTTCGGTGATCTCGACCGGGAAGGGATTGCCATTTGGTGCTCTTTCAAAAACAAACAACAGGCTATATTGGCGCTGCCTTTTTATCTGGCTTGCCTTGAAAAAGAAGCAGCCGTGGGAAAGGAATATCAAAAAGAACACAATGCCGCACTTGAACAATTTCTTGCCTTTTTTACAACAGAACGACAAGTTCAGATCCGTTCACTATTGGCTGAAGGGAAATACCATCCGCAAGAAACCTTGAAAACAAAAGAATTGCAGCAGATTTGGAGGGAGTCGGATTGGACAAGCTTGATATCCAAGAAATAACATCCAGTTACCGGGAACGGATGCGGCGCCTTGCCCTTTTTGATCCTTTATATGAACTGGACCGGAAACGAGAGCAGGATCAAACCGAGAAGATGATTGATTTGAAGGGGTTGGGGCTGTTATCTTTGCTTTTCTTTTTTGAACAAAAATTGATGCGGCAGTATAAAACGGGTACGAAGCAGCTAGCATCTTTTTTGAGGAGTTTGACAGAATCCCAATACCTTCTGGATCAAGAAGACTATGAACGAATCGCTCGGACGATTATTCAAACTTTCCGGCCAACAACAGGCAGGAAGCGAAGCTATACTTTTTTTGACTGGGAAGAAAACAGAGAGAGTTACATTGAATACTCGATATTAAAAGCAAACAATTTTGACATCAAAACCAATACCCAATATTACACCCTGGATGAGGATGGGCTGGAGTTGGTTTTTGCCACCAAGGAGTTTTACAGTGAATTCCAGCTTTCGATCAATCAGCTGATGCTAAGGAAGCAATTGGATAAGGGAGAATTTAAAGGCGCTCTTCGGCAAATCAATGAGATGCGGATCGATGTCGAAAGTTTGGAAGAAAGAATGATTAAGCTCAAACATGAAATTCAAAGGAGTATTGTTTCAGAAGAAACCTTTGAAAGGTATAAACAGCTGCTTGAAGACATTTACGGGCGCCTTACAAGAGAGGATGAAGAATTTAAAGAACTGCGCCAATTTGTAAAAGAAACAAAAGACCGCCTTTATTCAAAGGATGTTCATAAAAAAGAACAAAGGACGTATGAATTAATTCTTACGATTACAAGAGAACTCGAATCTGTTCACTATAACCATTCACGCCTCCTTGAACAGACCTTTGCCTTAAAGAATACTACGCTTGTTACCGCTCAGGAATCGCTTTATTACACTGGGATCCAGGCGTTTAACTTTGATCAGGATGTTGTCTCAATAATAATCTCAACACCATTGCCGCTTCAGGCGATGACCGGTGTCCTTCATCCGCTGTTAAAAGTGGAAGAAAATCAGTTTTGGTCACCGCTTACGGTATTGGCAGAACAAAATATTACCGAAGAACGTGAGGGGAGGGTGGAGCACGGTTTTGTCGAAGCAGAAGATGACAATGCAGATGATCCTTATCGAATTGCACTAATGAAAAAATACAAAAAGCTGATGCAATCCTTTTTAGAAGCATATGAGGCAAATCAAGCAAGTACGCTGTCCAAATTCATGGATTATCTCGATCAAACCGGTCATTCCCCGCTGTTTGAGCAGCGCTATTTTTATGATTTTTGGCTGATTCTCCATCAGCGTTCGCCAATCCTCAATGGTGAAGTCAACGAAGAAGAAGGGAAAACACTCCTGGGGGAAGCACTTGCGCTCCTTGGAAACCGCAGCCTAACGGTTCAAGAAGGCAAAGGAATCGTGAGCCGAGTAAAGAGATTTTCCATTCAGGAATTAATCATTACCTTGGAGGGAGAAAAGAATGAATTATTCTGAACAAACAGTCATCAGGGCTTTTCAAATCTATACAAAACTAGCTCGTGACGGCGTCGCAGGCAAAGAAGCTGTTCAGCAGTATCGGGCGGATGATGAAATTCGTGGACTCCTGGATGCTTTCAGCCGGGAAGTGGATTGTGTAATTGTTGGAACGAGTGAGCAGTTGTTTTTAGTTCCGGAAACAAAGCTGTCTCCCTTTCATGTCAGCAATGACTGGATTAAACGCAATTATTTGCGCTCCGGTGCAACAAACGGCGACATCTATCTCCTTTATTTTTCGACGATCATCCTGTTTGGAAGTTTCTATGATTCGTATCAAACCCAAGAGCCAACAAGGCAGTTTTTAAGGATTGACGAGTGGGTCCGTTTTATCGGCGAGCGGATTGATCAATTAAAGACGCATGATGAAGAGGAACTCAAACAATTGGAAAAAGAATTCTCGTACAATTGGAGTTTAATCATCGAAAAGTGGGAAGACATGGATGACATTAAAGAAACGGCCAAAAGACAAAGTGGAAATACGATTAGCCGCTTCAGTTTTATGGATACTGTCAAAAGATTTTTGGTTGATCAGGAGATGATTCAGGAAATTGGCAATGATGAAGTTACGTTAACGGAAAAAGCAAAAACGATCATTCAACGCTATTTTATGGAAGTGGAGTACAACAAAGGGATTTTTGAATTCATTTACGGTTTTGAAAGGGAGGAAGAGTATGCCGGCAATCAGTAAAATTCGTTTAACCAATGTTGTTTATGAAGAGGGGAACAAGCGTTATAACGATGAGATTTTCTTATTTGACGGCCATAATGGTGCGGTCCTGATTGAAAACGGCGGTGGAAAAACCGTTTTTATTCAGGCAGCCCTTCAAGCCGTCTTGCCGCATGCCGACCTGGCCGACCGAAAAATCAAAAATACGTTAATGCTTGAAAATGCACCTGCCCACATCGCGATTGAATGGATTGCCAATGACCATCCGCGGCGTTACGTTGTAACTGCCGTCTCCCTGTTTACGACAAAGCAGGGACTGGATTCCTTAAGATATGTGTACGAATATGATGCCAATGATCCGAATGGAATCGAAGAAATTCCATTCGTTCGGGGCGGCAAGGAAGGAAAACGGACTGCTGAACGCGGGGAAATGCAGGATTACTACAGCCATATGCGCGAAAAAACATTTAGCGCCCGGACATTTAACACGATAAAAGACTACAAATCCTACATTGAAGAACAGTACCATATCATTTCGAGTGAATGGGAAAGTATTGCTAAAATTAACAGCTCAGAAGGCGGGGTAGAAGCGTTTTTTGACGATTGCAAAAGCACGAATCAGCTATTTGACCGGCTCTTGATTCCGGTAGTCGAAAACTCAATTGTCGGCCATGACGCGGCCATTTTTGCCGATATGTTTGAAACTAGGCATGCGAGCTTGAAAAATTATAAAAAGCTGAAGGAAACCATTGAAGAAAATAAGCGGATCGAGACTCAGCTGGAGCAATATGTTCGAACATTTGAGAGGTTTCATCAACGCCATGTGGATTATGAAAAAATAAAACAGCAGGCAAAGGGCACATGGAATGAAATCATTAAAGAAAATCAATTATTCGCAGCAGAGCGGGCAGAAACATTAATAAAATTTGAGGAATGGAAAACAAGCAGCCGCAACCATAAGGTTAAATCAGCCTCTTATGAAATTTTCAGGGAGGAAACGGAGTATAAAAAACTTGAAAAAGATTATAAAGAGGCATTGGCAAGAAAAATGTATCATGAGGAAAAATGGCGGCTGCACACCAAAGAGTATTATTCTTTAAAACTTGCAGAATTAAAAAGGGATCAGAAAGAACAAGAAAATTCACTAAAGCAGATTGAGGATGAACTGGAAAAATTTGATCGAACAGAAGAGGTTCAGGATTACAAGGATCAATTGGAAGCAGCAAAGCAAGCGTTGCTTGGCTGGTTTTTGGAAAAAATAGCTGGCCTGGAAAAAGAAAGAAAAGAGTTTCAATATCAATCGAATCCAATTGAAACTCTGATTGAGCAGATAGAGCAAAAAAAGGCAGGTCTCGAAGAAAAAGAATCAAGCCTTCGCTATACCTTGTCAGAAATAACTGCTGTCATGGGCTCACGTACAGATGATCTGAATCGAATGAACCAGCAATTGCTTGCGAATCCGGAACAGGAACATGTTCGAGAGGAATACGAAAAATGGATCAAGCGAGTGCAATATCTCGATGAGGAAGGCATCCGGCTTCAAAGTGAAGAAAAACAACTAGTTCAGGAGGCAAAGGAAGCGGAAGACAGAGTAGATCAGCTTAAAGATGCACTCTCTGAAGCTGAAAAAATGAAAAGCAAAGTAGAGTTTGAGCGAAAAGCTTTTGAGAATGCTCAAAAAAGTCTGATCGAGCGGCTAGCATTGTTACGCCCCCAGTGGGCAGCATTAGAAAATATCTATCTTTCACAGGATTCAATTGAAACAAGGCTCATTGAGACCATTGATAAATATAAAAATGATAAAAACTCGTTATTGTACAAAGAACGGGTGGCCCATCGGTTTATTGATGATTATGGAAACCAATCCGTTTTCTTTGGTGATGCATTTCTGGAAGTCCAGTTGTCATCTTGGAAAAATCAGTTCGATTATCTGGTAACAGGTGTAGAATATCTGCAAGCAATGGATGAATCCGAAAGAGAAAAACATGCAGCCTACCCCTTATGGCCAATAACACTGGTGACAACTAATCGTTCCAAGCCAAAAGTCATCGGAAAGCTGAAATCGATAGCAGACCAATTGTTATTTCCAATCATTGTGCTCTCTACTGAAGAAGCATTGTCTGTTCACGAAAGGGAGTCAATCGATCATTGGACCCCGCCAAGTCATTGGAATAACAATATAGACGGAAGCACATTTAACCAATGGAAAAAGCAAATTGGCGATTTTGCAAAAGAGGCAACACTGCTGCGTGAACAAAAGGAACAGGAAATAAAGCGGTGGGAAGAGGTCTTGAATTACTTCAAACAATTATTGAGTGATTATCCTTATGAAAATGTTGCTGGTGTAAACGAGGAGATAGTCAGGCTAAAGAATGAACTGGAAGAACTAACAGGGAACATTCAAAAGGAAAAAGGTTTTATAACCGAATTGCAGAGAAAAAAAAGACATAATCAAAATACTCTAATTCATTATCGTGACGAAATGCATGGTTTAAATGGGAAAATTGAAAAAGCGGTTCTTTATTTTCAATATGAAAAAGAGATAGAAGAGGCGAGAACAAAAGAAAAAACACTGAATGAGCAGCTGGAACAAGTCACGAAATCACTAATCGAAATAAAGCGGCAATTAGCTGGTTATCATGAAGAAAGAGAAAGTCTGCAGGAGAGGATCAATAATTTAACAGCTGATCTGCGCTACCATGAGCAAGACGAAGAATACCGTTCTGTGCAAACATATACACCAAGCTATACGAAAGAAAGCAAAAAAACAATTAAAGATAAAATGCTTACGCTGTAATTGAAAATCCGCGAAATCACGATTGCGCAAGGAGAATGGTTAGCCAAGAAAAAAGCGGTAGTTGATACGATCCGGACTTTGGAAAGCCGGATGGATGAGTTGCGAAATGAGCACAGCGATGTAGAGGAAACAAAGGAATTTCCTGGTGATGGAAAACAGTTGATGCAAACATTGTGGGCACAGATCACGCTTTTGAAGGAGGAAGCCGAACCATTATCCAAGGAAGTGCGGCAAAAAGGGAAAAAGCAGGATATACAAGAAGGAAAATGGAAATCAAAAGTGGAGCAATTCAAGCGTGATTTTTCTTCTTCCGAAATTCTTGTTTTTGATCAGGACTTAGACGAAATTGCAGCGAAACTAGAATCCCAAAGTGAGAACTTGAAAGAAAAGAAAGCTTACATTGACCAAGAATTAGATAGAATCGAAAAAGAACTAAAAGATATTGAAGACGCAAAAAATTGGCTGGACCGCTTTGAAGAAGGGCATCATTTTAATGCACCGGAAATTGAGCCCATTTCATTAAGTTCAGGAGATGAGCTCAACTTTACCTATAACCGCAAGCCTTATGTTACATCTATTACAAATCAGTTAAAAGAGCAAAAAGAGCTGGTCGAAGAGGAGCAACAAGAGATTGATCGGGCAAAGAGAAAATTTAGAGAATTTTGTCTAAATTCCATTTCCGATATCAAACTACAGCAAATGGCGATCAACGGAGTGGAAACAAAGCAAACCTATGAGGGTATTACCGAATTTAAAAGAAATATGCTAAAACGGATTGAAAAAAGCTCCAATTATGCGAATGAGCATATTCGAAAAAGTGATGAAGATCTCCAGTTGTTTATCAATCAAATTCATACGCATCTGTTAACCCTGGTGGAAGAACTGAAACAAATTCCGAAAAAAACAAAAGTCAAGGTAGGGGATGATTGGAAACAAATTTTTGTATTTTCGATTCCGGAATGGGAAGAAGTAGCCGGAAAAATGCGAATACGGGACTATATCGAATGGATTCTCGGGCAGCTGGAATCTGATCGCTTTTTAAACGATCAAGGAATACAGGATCATGGGAAAGTTAGAAAAGAAATTGAAATGTGGCTTCAATCGAAGCAGCTTCTGCAAATCGTTATGAATAATGAAGTGATGAAGGTAAGCTGCCGCAAAGTGACCAATGACAATAAAGTCACAACCCGTTCCTATACCTGGGAACAGAGCAATGTTTGGTCCGGCGGGGAAAAATGGAGCAAGAACATGACGCTATTCTTGGGAATTCTCAATTATATTGCCGAGAAAAAGAAGCATATCCAATCAAGCTCAAAGCACCATCGTGCCGTGATCCTCGATAATCCGTTCGGAAAAGCTTCCAGTGAACATGTATTAAGCCCTGTGTTTTTTGTCGCCGAGCAGCTCGGCTTTCAAATTATTGCCTTGACGGCACATGCAGAAGGAAAGTTCTTGCAGGACTATTTTCCAATTATCTATAGCTGCCGCCTAAGACTGTCAGCTGATCCCGGCAAAAAAGTGATGACAAAAGAAAAATGGCTCCATTATGCGTACTTTCAGGACCATGAACCGAACACAATTGAACGAATCGGAGAAACGGAGCAAATGGAGCTGTTTTAATTGGAATGTAATATATGGAACTTGGTTGATAATTTAACTCCGTAAAACAAAAAATAAAGCAAGACACCTTTTTACTGAAACGGGTGCCTTGCTTTATTTTTATTCTTTCTAGGTTGCAATATCACCGTCGCCCATATTTAAAATTTAAGCTTCCTTATAATTGGGATTTTCTTTCTTCCATTCGATCCATTCCACCCAATCCTTTCGAAGATTTTTTCGACTTTGTTTCAATGTTTGAATCGGATCCTTTCCTGAAGCTTCTGAAACGCATTCTTGTTCCATGTCTTGCAAATAGTAGCTGTACGCGATGTATGTATTATCTACATACCAATACAAATCTGTTATTAACGTTCCACCGATCTTGTCCCTGGTTTTAAAATGGTTGTGTTCAACTACCTCTTTCATCATTTTATCATCCTCCTTTTTTTACATCGTAATAAGATGGAGGATTTAATTCAAAACGCCAAAAATCAAATTTAAAGAAAAAAATATACTTAAACATCAAAAAATGCCTCCAAATTTGGCTTTTTTAAGAAAAATGACCTTTAAAAAGCAAAAATAGCTATTTTTTAAGTTTTTTTAATTAGTAAAGTTTCCTCCTTATTTTCAGTGGATTTCCAACACGTTAGGTTTGTGGCATTTTCGAATATTCCCCAGATGTAACGAATAGACGTATGAGATCCAATTGGCTGCTGACGAAAGCGATGATCAATATGGAAGCGATTGAAGCTTTTTTTGAAAATTATGAAGTGGAAGTGAGAATGCGTAATTTATATGTGCAGGAATTAAAGCGAAAACGTATTCTCTTAACGCCAAAATCCCATGAACCACAATACTTGGACAGGTCGAGAAAGACTTTGTTGTTCGGCATGCCCTTACCATGCCGCTGAGCAAAGTGATTGGGCTGGTAAAATTGGTTGCAAATAGTTAATTTTATATATTTTTTTTATATTAACCACCATTTAAACCTCCTAGACCACACTATAATGTATTATCCGGAGTTCCATTACGAATATGAAAAATAAGCATGGAAAATTTTAAAAGTATACAAAAGTGGTAGTGATTTTCCCATTGAGGAAATGAAGAAGCAATTAGACAAGATGAATACGTGAATAAATAAAAGAGCCAGGAAGTTCAATTTTTTTTATTAATTTTCTAGAAAAATTAATTGATTTTTGACATAAGAGAAGTGAACCCGAATTTATATTTAACCAAAAATAAAAACGATAAAAAGATAGGAGAATGATTATGAGAGACTTTCAGTTTGAGAAAAGCAGGGGAATTCAATCCAATCGCACTGCGTTTTTTATTTTTCCAACGGATTGATGATTGGTTATATCCTATTAGTTTATTAAAAACTGTCTATTTATTTTTACATTAACCTCTAAATTATATTGAAAATTTTGTAAAGTTATACAATAATAAGTAAATATAGTAAATACATAATTGACTAAAATTGTAATAATACATTATTTAATACAGGTTTTAACATAATAAAAACTTTATTAATGAAGGGTCAGAAACTAAAATCGTGAAAAGAATCATAGTGCTATCTCTCGTTTTGCTATTAGCAGGGTGTACCACCCCCGAAAAAAGTATATCCCAATATACTGAAGAACAAATAAATAAAGATTATGGTGTTAAGGTTAAAACAAAATCAGTTAAGGAATCAGGAGTCTATGGCTCGTCACTTTTCTACTTCTTATCCCTGGTATTTGGAAAAAGTTATGATGTAACTTTCGAAGATACAAGTGATCCCAAATTTACGTTTAAAGGAGAGGTTGATGAGGACCTTACAGACCTAAATGAAAAATTCCTGTCCGAAAAGCATCAATATCTTTTAAAACATAACAAAAATTACCAAGAAAAAAATGAAATACTTTTAAAAAATGGTTATACGGATATCACAATAGATGGTCATTCAGTAAAAGGGAAAGTCTACTTTGAATTTAATGGGGTTTACAATGGCAGCAATGTAAATACAGAAGAACTTGTAAATACCTTATATGATATGGCTTCCATGATTGTGCGGGTTCCATATAAAGTATCAGTTTTATTTTCAAAAGAACCAAAGATAGAATCTTCTGATTTTAATGTTCAAACCAGGAACTATAGCAAAAATGAAAGGACAGAATTGGCAGATGTTTTAAAAGGGCAGTTTGAATTTGTTCGTCATGACAGGCTTGTTAATGAGGAAATGAATAGTAAGTTAAAAGAATTGAATTTGAAGGCTGATTCAAATGTAATTGCAGACTATAAAACAAGTAATACAGACTCATCCCTATTATTTAATGAACACAACATAACACTTTTTTTACACAAGGAATATAATGAATCCAATTTGCTTAAAGCATTTGAGATTTTCAGGGATGCGGGACTGGAGGAATCTCGCGTTAGAATGTATTACTCAGGTGGGCATACAAGCTATTGTAAGGTGAAAGAAATCAAGAACACCTCAGACTTTGCCCGCTGTTATAAATTTTATAAGGATAAAACTTTTTAGAGGATAAGGATGGATTATAGTGTCAGGCACTATAAATAGACATTTTTTCATATTTGTCTTTTTGTGGTGCCTGACGCTCTTTTCGTTACTTTAAAAATTACAATACTTCAGCTCACCAAAAAACTTCATGCGGCCAGGAGGTTCAATTAATCTCCTGGTCTTTTAATTTTTAGGCTCTGTTAAATATTTTTTTAGGTAAAGAGTAGGGTCTCTTTGGACCCTAATAATATAACAGCTAAACGTTTGGGTGCTGCCTTTTCATGTTTCTACCTATAGCCCTTTTCTCCACAAATTCCTTAAAATTCGTTACTGCTGGAGACATATATCCATTTAATCTCCATACCATTTGGATTACTCGAAAGCATTTTGGTGACTGGACGCGGACCACTGAAATTTTACTTTCGTCAAGATTAGGGATGTACGGTACAATGGCAACGCCCAAATTGGCTCCTACCAGGTCAAAGACTGTCCTCTCCTCATATCCTTCAAAAACCTTCCTTGGGAGGAATCCTGCTTCATTACAAAGATTTTGTGTTAAATCATGAAGGGCTGTTTGAGGTTTGAAAAAGATAAATGGATCATCCGCTACTTCACTTAAATTTACCCGCTCTTTTCCCGCCAGCCTGTGAGCAACTGGAACAGTCAGGAATAATTCTTCGGATAAAACTGGAATGGAACACAGACCTTCAAGCGGTTCAAGCGGAGTACAGAAGCCAATGTCAATTTTGGCAGCGTGTATTTCTTTTAAAATTTTCCTTGAAATATTTTGCGATAATTGAAATTGGATATGTAAAGTACCTCTACGTGACCGAAGTCGAAAATGGACAGGGTTTTGGGTAACGTAGAGCAAATTCGGACAGATTTGATGGAAATCTACAGGAATCCTGTCTGAATCACGAGCTTTAAATTGATCCCCAAAAAATTAATTCTGTGTAAAAAACAATAAACTCTACGAAAAGAGCCAAATAAAAAAATCCTAATATTTGGCTCTTTTTTATGTCTAAGTCGATTAAAAATGTATCAGATGGTACCTGTGAAACAAAAGTAAAACAAGAAAATCCAGGTTGTGCCTTTATTAATTTAGCGTAAACATGATAATGTAATGCTAATAAAGAATTAAGAGATGTTTATATGCCGCACATTAGACCCGTTTCAGATTTACGGAACAACTTTGCTGATATTTCAAGAACCGATCACGAAACAGCTGAAACAGTGTTTTTGGTGAATTCATAGCGGGTTCCGTTCCTAAGCATCATTTTCTTTACATTTTGGTTCTTTACGTCCATTTCTATTCATATAATGATTACTCCTCAAGAGTTTATCGTCTAAGAAATCATTGTACTCGAATAAAAATGGGGGGTGGTAAGTTTGAAAAACTTATTATATGAGCATAAAGAGATATGGTTTTTATTGATTCATACGCTTTTTGTTGTAGACCTGGCAGTAAGTCTATATTTTAAATTTGATGTTCATCCAATCCTTCCAACATGGGACCCATTTTTATGAAGCAAAAGAAAGTATATAGGCGGTTCTTTCGTTTCCAAAGGAGAAACAAAGGAACCGCCTATTTTTTCAAGAATAATACAAGTAACGTACGCAATGAAGATACACTATCAATATTTTCTATTATTATCCAGTGGTAACAGTGTAGCGTACCCATATGTTGGAATAGTTTCATATAATATAAAAATATTGTTAGGGACCGTAATATTTTTTGACACTCCACTATCGGCTCAAACCGTTGATAAATCAACATTTATAGAGGGAGGATTATTAAACTCTAAAGGATAGAATCATGAGCATATTATGAGACTGATTGAGGAAGTAAATAAGATTCCAAAGTTATATCTTGTATTTATACAAACTAGGAAACCTTATGGGTATCAACATTCTCAACCATTCTTTGTAACATATATTTGAGAATTAACTAATGTAAATATAAGACTCCTTGTATTTACATTATTAAGAAACTTAAATATTACTGTTCAAAGAGAATAGATTTAAGAATTAGCTAATAATTAGATGGGTACCCTCCTGCAGCTAACTATGCCACAAATTTAGTGAGGCAAATTGGAATGCAATTTTTAAAAAGGGAGATGAAGTTTTATGAAGAAGATTAAAATATTTCATCTTACTTTAAAATAACAATTAAGGTAAACGCCACTACAATTTATTTTATCTGCGACCACCACTCAAGCCATGTTGAAGCTTTTGTAAAAATTGTTTATTTACTTTTTTGATATCCGATTTACGATGAAGTAATATTAGATTAATCAAATGTGCCGGCGGTTTTGTTTGGAATGAATTAATAATATATGCATCTAATGGGCAAGCAGCAATTGGATATTATATTTTGAATGGTTTGTAAGTAGTTTAGCATGGAAACTTGAAAATCTTCTGAGTATTATTATCGCTTTAATGCGTAGATAAAGGTCGAGGAAGATGCAAAGATTGATATAAGATAGAATGTAATATTGGTTACAGGTGATGATATGATACATACCTACTTAGGTGAGACCATCCGGTTTGAGATCAAGTACAAAAATCGTACCTCTATCGGAATTGCGATAGATAGTTATGGAAGCATTGAGATTCTGGCTCCAAAAGGGACAGCTGATGAAAAAGTGCTTCAGTTATTAGAGGAAAAATGGGATTTGATTCAGCAAAAAATAAAAGAAATGCAGGATAGGCTGCTTGGGTCACAGAAAAAGAACTATGAGTATGGTGAGAATTTCCTTTATTTAGGTGAAACTTATCCCATTCAAATCTTCCAAGATGTTAATATAACAAAGGAACATGTAGTGTTTAAAGAAGAAAAGCTGCATATCTATGTAAAGCAGCTTGAAGATGAAAAAATAATACAAGCTTTAAAAAGATTTTATTATCAGCAGTGTAAGGCTTTGGTGGAGAAAAGCATATTTTCCTATCAAAGCAACTTTAAAACAAAACCACGTTCTTTTCGCATCTCGGATAGCAAAACCACATGGGGAACCTGTGATTCAAAACAGCAGTTAACGTTCAATTGGAGATTAGCAATGGCACCACAGGAGGTAATCGACTATGTAGTCGTTCATGAAATGTGCCATATGGTTCATCTGAACCACGATCGATCCTTCTGGCGCCTTGTAGGAAAAATAATTCCTGATTATAAGGAAAAGGAAAATTGGTTGACTTTATCAAGCTGGAAAATGACTGTCTAGAAGTCCCATTACCAGTTAAAAAATGCAAATTCAACACTCTGATAAAGCTTATTGTTGATTTATCCCGCATTAACTGGCAGTAAGACCCCCACTTCAAGTATTCCAGCTAGACGAGAATAGTAAGTGGGGGATCAACTGCCAGTAAAAGCCCGATTGGTTCAACTAACAATCAGCGGGGGATGAAAGAAAACCCCCACTGATTGAAGTTTCACTTTATCCCACTATGTTGATTGGAGCGGAAGTGCAGGACTCCTCAAAAATGCTTCGCATCTCCTTCGTATGGTGTTTATCCCGCATTAACTGGCAGTAAGACCCCCACTTCAAGTATTCCAGCTAGACGAGAATAGTAAGTGGGGGATCAACTGCCAGTAAAAGCCCGATTGGTTCAACTAACAATCAATGGGGGATGAAAGAAAACCCCCACTGATTGAAGTTTCACTTTATTTGAGGATGCTTATTCAATGTCCTGTGGGAAAAGGGTGTCAAGGGAGACCGCACAGATAGTTTTAAAAAAGCAGGAGCCTGATAAGGTTCCTGCTTTTTTGATTGGAGCTGAGAATTGATATTCGATTAGAATTTTTTGCGATTTTTTGCGCGCTGCGCTGTCTTTTATTGCTTTACAGAAGCAATGCCTCTGTTCTAAAGCCATTCATGATAGACTTTGATATATATTTTTTTGACAATCTCAATGGTCACGGCATATGAAAATATAATGATGATCAAAAAAACAAAGAATTCATTCGGCATCACTTCAAAATTAAACCCGGTGACCTTATTTAATATAATAGGGACCAAAAGGGCCGCCAATATGGACAACGTGGTGCTGAGGATAAGGCGAATATTGGCGCGGCTTTGAATAAAAGCAATTTTGGAAGTACGGATAAAATGGACAATCAAGGTTTGTGAAATCAAACTTTCAATAAACCATCCCGTTTGAAAAAGGGACTGTTTACTTGTCATGTTGTATCCCAGTATAAACCAAAGAGACAAGAAAGTGATGACATCGTAAATCGAGCTGGTAATCCCCATTGTATTGATGAAATGGATGAGACCTTTCATATTCCATTTCTTTGGCTTACTAATAAATGATTTATCGACATGATCCCAAGGAATAGCTATTTGGGATAAATCATAAATAAGATTTGAAATTAAAATTTGGATTGGCAGCATAGGAAGAAAGGGAAGAAAGATGCTCCCAACCAGCATCGAAAATACATTACCAAAATTTGAGGATATCGCCATTTTTAAATATTTCATCATATTTCCGTATATTTTCCGGCCTTCCATGATACCGTCTTTTAAGACAGATAAACTTTTTTCCAACAAAATAATATCGGAAGACTCTTTTGCGATGTCCGTGGCGGAATCAACTGAGATGCCCACATCCGCTACTCGTAAACTAGGAGCATCATTGACGCCATCACCCAGGTACCCTACCACATGTCCATTACTATGTAGGGCATTAATGACCCTTTGTTTTTGCATGGGTGCAAGCCGTGCGAAAATTGCATGCTGCTCTACCTGCTGTTGAAGCTCCGGGTCAGTCATTTTTTCAATTTCCGTTCCTAACAGTACTTTTGAAAATTTCATTCCGACTTGTTTACATATATAGGTTGCAACAATGGGTGAATCGCCTGTAAGAACTTTTACATCTACCCCGGCATGATATAAATTCTCAATGGCTTCTTTCACATCCGGTTTAGGCGGATCCAAGAAGCCGACAAAACCAATGAAGGTCATATCTGTTTCATCTTCTTTAGAAAATACATTTACTCCTGCATATTCTTTTTTTTCAGCAATGGCGATGACGTGCATCCCTTCATTATTTAAACGATTGGATTGCTGCATGATTTTTTCTTTCGTTTCATCCGTAATAGGTGAGACTTCATGGATATATTGAACAGAGGTGGAAATCTTTAGTATTTCTTCAATTGCGCCTTTTGTAATAATGCGAAACTGACCTGAGTTGTCTTTTACCACAACACTCATTCTTTTTCTTTCGTAGTCAAACGGAATTTCATCTACCTTTTGATAGGATTTTATTTCTTCCTTCACATTGTGAAGACTGCCATATGAAATAATGGCTCTATCAATTAAGTTTTTAATGCCGGTAGAATAGTAGCTATTAATAAAGGCGAAGTCCAAAATTTCCCGTTCTTCTTCTCCGTTCGCATTGATATATTTCTGCAGTGTAATATCATCCATCGTGAGGGTTCCCGTTTTGTCAGTGCACAACGTATCGATTGCGCCCAGATTTTGAATTGAACGGATATTTTTTACAATCGTTTTTTTCTTAGCCAGAAAAATAGAACCCTTTGCCAAAGCGCTGTTAATAATCATGGGTAACATACCAGGGGTGATCCCAACAGCAACTGAAATAGCAAACATAAAGGCTGCAAGCCAATCTTTTTTAATAAAGCCATTAATAAAGAAAACACCAATGACAACAAAAATGATGTATTTAATTAACACGTTGGTTACTTGCGATAAGCCCTTTTCAAAGTTAGTCTTCTCCTTGGTTTCCTGTGCAATCCCGGAAATGTGCCCTAGATAAGTCTGCTTTCCTGTTTGTACAACTAAACCTACACCGGAACCATTAACAACGTTTGTCCCCATCAAACAAATATTATTTAACTCAACACTATTTTTTCCTGACTCTGTTTCCTGAGTATGCTTTTCAACTGGAACCGATTCTCCGGTAAAAACAGATTGAGAAATAAATAAATCTTTAGATTGCAGGATTCGTAAATCAGCCGGTATGATGGAACCGCTCCCTAGTTCCACAATATCTCCAACCACAATAGTCTCTACATTAACTTTTTTAATTTCGCCATCTCTCCGGACATAAACGGAAGTATGGAGCATCTTTTTTAATTTTTCACTTGAGCGGTAAGCTGAGTAATCTTGGCTAAATCGTATCATTGAACTGATTATCACGAGAATAAAAATGATCAAAGCTCCAAGCCTATCATTTAAGAAGAATGAGACCACACCTATAATAACTAAGACAATGATAAATTCGTCAATAAACGCTTTTAATAAAAAATGAAACCAGGGGATGGACGTTTTATCCGTTGTCGTATTTGTCCCATTTTGGGCTAAGATTTTAGCTGCGGCTTCTTCGCTTAACCCCTTTTCGCGGCTTTGAAAGAATTGAAATAATTCCTCAATGTTTTTGCTGGAGAATTCTTGATAATCCTTTTCAAGGTCATCGTTTTTATATTGTTTATGTAAATTCGGGTTTTCCCTAATCAAATGTTTCATTGCTTTCAACTCCAGTCCAGTGAATTAAACATGATTATGCAGTTGAAAAATCAAACTAAACGATATGATTTGCTCTTAGGTTGCTTGAATGAAGAAAAGGGGTGCATGAAGTAAGTTTAAGAGTGGATTCGTTTATGGAAGTAACAAACTATGTACATAAAATATTTTACAACTTTTTTTTATTTTTTGATAATATCGTCTCCATTTTTTAAAAAATCTCCTCCATCCTTTTATCCCGCATTAACTGGCAGTAAGACCCCCACTTCAAGTATTCCAGCTAGACGAGAATAGTAAGTGGGGGATCAACTGCCAGTAAAAGCCCGATTGGTTCAACTAACAATCAGTGGGGGATGAAAGAAAACCCCCACTGATTGAAGTTTCACTTTATTTGGACTGTTCCTGTTTATAATTTGCAAAATTGTGTTGGAAGGTTGCCATATAATTATAGAGTGTCAGAGTAATGGGGATTTTGGGGATTGTTTTCTCTTATATACTCTTCCTGTTTGCATCGCAATTTTTAGAATCAATTTTGGACTGGTATAGCCTTGGATGGTGAGACACATTTATGCACTTTATCAGCGGTGGGATTCTAGCCTTTATCTTTATGCTTTTATATGAAGCCTAGATTCACAGAAATAACGGAACGGGTCTGGCACCGTGGTTCGTTTTTCTGATTACTGCGGCACGGCCATCCCAGCATCTGCGGGCCTATATGGGAAATATATGGATTCATTACTGACCAAGTTTTTGGAACAATGTTGCAGGGTCACTGCTGCATTTCTCTTATTCTGCGATCACCACTCAAGCCACGTGGAATGTGTATCGCAGTTAGTCTTGAAATAGTATCTGCCATCACCACTCAACACACGTTGAGTGAGTAGAGAAGTTCGTTTTGAAAAAGTCTGCGATCAACTTTCAAACCATATAGAAACAGGCTTAATATAATAGAGCACAGTTGCTTAAACTATGCACTTTTCCCTACATAACTTCTGTAGAAAATAGTAGAATTATAATATAGATATTTCACAGGAAGGTATAAAAATATACGACCAGGTGATTCTTTAAGAATATTTTTTGGCTGAGGATTGGGAAAAACAGTGAATATTTTTTAGGTACAGATAGAAGGCTGATTCAATTACATTTTGATTGCATAAAGTGGATAATTGTTAATCAATAATAAGGCGGGATAGCGTATGAATTTAGTTTATAACTTAGTTATAAATGTTTATTCAATAGGACTTTTGATAATTATCTACTTTCACTCTTTAAATCATGATGAAAAAGAATCCATGCAGTATAAGCTTTATATGAGGATGTTACAAATTACGATACTAATGCTGGCAGCGGATATATTCAGTCGGTTTGATGGCAAGTCATATTTGATATATTCCGTAATAAATCACTTTGGAAATTTCTTGGTTTTCCTGCTGAATGCTATCTTACCGTCATTATGGTTACTATATGTTCATTTCCAAGTTTTCCGGGATGAGGGGAAAACGAGACGATTGCAGTATCCTCTATTTGCCATTAATGGGGCCAATGCGGTAATGGTCATTTTATCGCAATTTTTTGGCTGGTTTTACTATATTGATTCAGATAATATTTACCACCGTGGTCCCCTCTATTTGCTTTCTGCTTCCATTACTATTGTGTTGCTACTTACCGCATTTGTTATCATAATCGTTAATCATAAAAAAATTGAAAAAAAGTATTTTTTCGCTCTTGCGTTTTTTGCGGTTCCACCATTTTTGTGTATCGTTTTGCAAATTGCATTTTATGGAATATCACTAATGTTAAACAGTGTGGTGCTCTCTCTTTTGATTGTATTTTTAAATATTCAGAATTACAGCCTCCACATTGATTATCTTACTGAAGTAAATAACCGCAAAAAACTTGAAATTTACTTGAAGGAAAAAATCAGTAAATGTACTAAGGATAAGACTTTTTCAGCAATTATGATAGATTTGAATGATTTTAAATTGATAAACGACACTTTCGGTCATGATATGGGGGACAGCGCATTGCAGATGTCTGCAAAACTGCTCAAAAACTGCCTAAGATCAAAAGATTTTATAGCTCGATATGGCGGGGATGAATTTTGTATTGTTCTGGATATATCAGATAGGAATGAACTAGAAGAGATTGCTTGCAGAATTAATCGCTGTATAGAAAAATATAATGAGTCCAGTGTCAAGCCTTATAAGCTTGGCTTCAGTATGGGTTACGCAGTCTATGATTACCATTCCCACATGAAAGCAGAGGAATTTCAAAAACAAATCGATAAATTGATGTATGAGAACAAGCTGGTCTATAAACAAAAAAAGAGTATGGGGTTAAACTAACCTTTGGAAAATAATATTTCGTTAGCTATTTGGTTTACGGCTTAGTTGATAATGAATTTAATGAAGATTGTTCAACTGTTTTGGCCTTAGTAAGCTTGTATAATTTAATTATTTTAAAATAACAAAACATCTTGCTTTTGTTCTAAATCGATGATATCTTTTACTTAAGATAAAAAATCTAAACGTTTACAAAAATTATTTTTAGGTTTTTATGTTTTATCAATGATTTCTATATTTTCAAATGGAATTCTGGACATTTATATGAATTATTTAAAAAACTTTATAGTAAATCAATTGTTTTAAATATTTTTTTAATAAAAAATCTAAACGTTTACATTAATTAATTTTGAACTTTTATGATTAAATCAGTATATTTTATATTTTTTTAATAAAAAATCTAAACGTTTACATTTTAGGAGTTTTGAAAATGGAATCTAAACCAAATATCCAAGATGTTGCAAAGCATGCAAACGTGTCTATTGCTACTGTCTCCAGGGTGATCAACAATCAGGGCGGTGTCCGCAAAGCAACAGAGGAGAAGATACTAAAGGCAATTGATGAACTTGGCTATATCCGAAGTGCAGCTGCAAGGATAATGAAGCGAAAAGAAACGAATACAATTGGTGTTATAGTCCCAGACATCAAGAATCCATTCTTTCCTCTCGTAATGGCTGGGATTGAACAAAAAGCTAGGGAAAAAGGTTATTTCACTATGCTGAGCAGTACTAACGAGTCGCCTATTGAAGAAGAAAAGATTGTAAAAAATTTTATTGAGCGCGGCGTTGATGGGGTCATTATAACAACCGCCAATGAAAATGGAGAACACCTAAAACTGCTACAGGAACAGGATATTCCCATTGTAGCGGTTGACCGCAGCATCAAAAGTTTTGACGTGGATACGGTCCTTGTTGACAATGCAAAAGGTTCATACCAGGCTGTTCAACATCTAATTTTACAGGGGCATGAGAAGATTGCCATCATTTGCGGACCGCAAAATACTACTCCGGGGCTTGAAAGATTTCTAGGTTATAAGAGAGCACTGGAAAATTATAATATACCTTTTAATGAGGAAAATGTAGTCATGGGGGACTTTGGAGAGGAAAGCGGTTATCAGGCAACAAAAATGCTTTTTGAACTTGATGATAAACCGACAGCCATTTTTTCTTCGAATAACTTAATGACGATAGGCTGTATGAAGGCTCTGGAAGATTTGAAATGGAAGCTTGGCAGTGAAGTGTCGTTTATTGGCTTTGATGATGTTGATATTGCAACATTCTTAAATCCGAAGCTTAGTGTTGTTGCAAGACCGATGAATGCGATAGGCGAAATTGCGTTTCAGCTATTATTTGAACGAATTAGCTTTAAAGAGTCTATTCCGAAACGGGAATATTTATTGACTCCTGAGCTGAAAATTAGGCAGTCCTGCCGGTTAGTGAAGCAATAATTTTCATTTTTGTTTAAAAGCAAGGCTATCAACCAATTGAAACAGATCACCACTGTACAAAGTAAAATTGGTGGTCTTATTTCAAAATATTGAAAGCGCTTTTAATAAATATATCATTTTAAAGAAAAAAGGAGATCTTTTGTATGAACATCGCAAAAATGATTGATCACACCTTATTGAAAGCAGAATCTACAAAAGAACAAATTGTTAACCTTTGTGCAGAAGCGAGGGAATATGGATTTGCCTCTGTATGTGTGAATCCAGTATGGGTAAAAACAGCAAAAGGAGAGCTCGAAGGCAGTGATGTTAAAGTTTGTACAGTCATCGGCTTCCCGCTGGGAGCCTCGACTTCAGCAGTTAAAGCATTTGAAACGGAAGATGCGATAAAAAATGGTGCAGAAGAGGTAGACATGGTCATCACAATCGGCCATTTGAAAGCCGGAGATGATCAAGCCGTAGAAGCTGACATTCGAGCTGTTGTCGATGCTGCACGAGGAAAAGCACTTGTTAAAGTCATTATCGAAACTTCTCTCCTTACCAAGAAACAAAAGGTGCGTGCTTGTGAACTAGCGATGCGTGCAGGAGCTGATTTTGTAAAAACTTCAACAGGATTTTCAACAGGCGGAGCCACGGCTGAAGATGTTGCATTAATGAGAAAAACAGTTGGCGAACAAGCAGGGGTAAAAGCGTCTGGAGGAATTCGTGATCTGAACGATTTGAAAGCCATGGCTGAAGCAGGTGCAAATAGAGTTGGAGCAAGTTCAGGTGTGAAGATTATGATGGGAGAAAAAATGGAAAGCGGCTACTAATTTTATATGGTTTGTTTGCGAATAAATTAAAAATAAAATATTCAGGAGATGTTGAAATGAAAGGGAATAACTTAATTCAATTGCCAGATGGATATTTAAACCGCACACCAATTTTTCAATTTATTCTGTTGTCGATGCTTTTCCCGTTATGGGCGGTAGCAGCAAGCTTAAATGATATTTTAATCACGCAATTTAAACATGTGTTTGAGTTAAGTGATTTTGCAAGCGCTTTAGTGCAAAGTGCATTTTACGGCGGTTATTTTCTAGTCGCGATCCCTGCTTCAATGGTTATTAAGAAAACAAATTACAAGTTTGCTATCATTACAGGTTTGTTATTTTATATTGCGGGTTGTTCACTATTTTATCCAGCTTCGCACATGGCAACCTACACGATGTTTTTATTTGCCATCTTTTCAATTGCAATCGGCCTGGGATTTCTTGAAACTGCAGCGAATACATACAGTTCAATGATTGGACCAAGCAAGTATGCCACGCTTCGTTTAAATATTAGTCAAACGTTTTATCCATTAGGATCAATTTCAGGGATTTTACTGGGAAAATACCTTGTTTTCCAAGAAGGAGCAAGCCTTGAAGCGCAAATGGCAAAAATGTCTCCAGCAGAGGCTCATGCTTTTGGACTAAAAATGTTAGAGCATACTCTAGAACCATACAAGTATATTATTTTCGTTCTTGTCGCTGTACTAGTTCTGTTTATCCTTACTAAATTTCCTTCTTGTAAACCAGCAATTGAAAGCGGTAAAAATTTAGAAAAATCACCAGGAATTATGAACACATTGAAATACTTAGCCGGAAACAAAAATTTCCGTAAAGGGATCGCTGCCCAATTCTTATATGTTGGAATGCAGGTAACGGTTTGGTCTTTTACCATTCGTTTAGCTCTTTCTATCAATCATGGCATTAATGAGCGTATGGCTTCAAATTTCATGGTGTACAGTTTCATCTGCTTTTTTGTAGGGAAGTTCATTGCCAATTTCCTTATGACTCGATTCGCTCCGTCAAAGGTGTTATTTAGCTACTCCATTATCGGTTCTATCCTGTTAGCTTATGTATCTTTTGTGCCAAGCATGACAGCAGTGTATGGGGCTGTCGCCGTCAGTATGCTATTTGGACCTTGCTGGCCAACCATTTATGCGGAAACACTTGGAGTTGTCAAAGAGAAAAAATATACAGAGATGGCTGGAGCTATTCTGGTAATGTCAATTGTTGGGGGCGCTTTCATACCTGCGGCACAAGGATATGTATCTGACTTTTTCCATTCCATGCAAATCTCATTCCTTGTACCAATGGCATGCTTTATTTACGTAGGTTTCTATTTTTTCAGCAAAATTAAAAAACAGCAAGCAGCAGGGAAAGCATCAGAGAAATCAGAAAAAATTGCTTAGTTGAGAGTAGTATAGGGGCAGTCTGATAGGGCTGCCCTATTTGTTGAAATAGGAGATGAATAGGAATTATGAAAGGGATTATAGAACTGCAGCGGAAATTTTTTAAAGAAACAAGCAAAATCATTTTTCATAATGAAAAGATTACAGCAAGCATATTCCAGTATCCATCAGGAGTGGAGGCAATTGAACTGAAGAATACGAGGGGGAGGATGGTTGTTCTTCCTTACATGGGTCAGATGATCTGGGATTTGGAGTTTGATGGCATTAATCTTAAAATGAAAAACATGTTCTCGCAGCCGAAAAAGGTTAATAATGTCGTAGATACATATGGATGTTTTGCCTTTCACTCAGGTTTGATACGCAATGGCTGTCCAGGACCAAATGATGATCATGAATTACATGGTGAAATGCCGTGTGCTGAAATGGACAGAGCTTGGTTAGAGATAACAGATGAAGGTGTTAAGATCTGTGGTGAAACGGAGTATGTAAAAGGCTTTGGCCACCATTATA
>CAZAEW010000036.1:0-37901 GCA_964484065.1 uncultured Bacillus sp. | reverse complement strand
GTCAATTCTTGTGTCTTTTAATAAGAAAGCACCCGAAAACGGAACCCTTTATAAATAGTGCAGCCTCTTTTTTTTAGCTAGAAATCTTGTTGTGGAATTTATTTCATGATATACTCTATTTGAACCAAATGACTAAATTATTCAAATGGTCATTTATTCGGTTATCTAAGAGGTGGTGAAATGGCAGTCGACCGAAAGCAAAAAATTTTGGAAGTAGCAGCAAAATCCTTTTCTTTATTCGGGTATAAAGCGACAACAATGGATCAAGTTGCAAGGCTCGCAAATGTCGGAAAAGGAACGATTTACTTATTTTTTAAAAATAAAGAGGAGCTCTTTGCTGAGATTATCGCTTCGTTAATAAAAGAAATGAAGGAAGAAGCGGATAAGGCCTTTGAACCGGCCAAGCCGTTTCAGCAGAATCTCCATCAATCGCTTTGTCAAATACTTGAGTTCCGCCGGAAGCATCAGCTTGTCATTAAGCTGTTACAAGAGGAAAAGGAAATGGGCACCCATGAAGTGTTTTCAATGATGGAAAAATTGGAAGAGGCAGTCGTCCATTACATAAAGGAAAAAATAACGGAAGCTGTCCGCTCTGGTGAAATTAACGAATGTAATCCGGAATTAATTGCCTTTATCATGGTAAAGCTCTATCTTGCGCTTATTTTTGATTGGGAGAAGCGGCATCAGCCTTTAGAAAAGGATGAAATCTCCCAGCTGTTTAATCAGTATCTTTTCGGAAGCTTGGCTATCTAGGATAGTCGTTATTTTATGAGAAAAAGTGACCGAATGAACAAATTGGTCATTTAGTAAGGAGGCATTTTGAGGTGAAGAACACCCTGTTAAAAGAAGAACTTTTAACCATTTTTAAAAATAAAAAAATCTTAATTCCGATTATTGCGGTTCTGTTTATACCTGTCCTTTATGCGGGAATGTTTCTGTGGGCGTTCTGGGACCCTTATGCCAAGCTTGATAAACTCCCTGTTGCTGTGGTTAACAGCGATCGCGGGGCAACGCTTGACGGAGAAAGATTAAAGCTTGGGGACGACCTTGTGAAAAAGCTGGAAAAGAGCAAAGAGTTCGGCTTTAAGTCTGTTGAGAAATCAAAAGGCTATCAAGATATTAAAAACCAAAAGTATTATATGCTGATTGAAATTCCCGAGGATTTCTCGGAAAATGCGACAACATTGCTTGATAAAAATCCGAAAAAGCTCAATTTAATATATGTTCCAAATGAAGGCTACAATTTCCTTTCCGCCCAAATCGGCGGAACAGCCGCTTATAAAATTAAAACGGCCTTAGCCGAAAAAGTGACGGAGACCTATGCGGAAACCATTTTCAATAAAGTAACTGATCTTGCTGACGGCATTAAGCAGGCAAGCGATGGCGCAGGACAGTTAAGTGATGGATCGGCGGATATAAAAAGTGGATCCACCGATTTAAAAGACGGCCTGATGACTTTGGCTTCCAAATACGTTGAATTCAATAATGGCCTATCAACAGCCAATTCCGGTGCGGGCGATGCTTCCTCCGGAAGCAAAGACTTAGCAAATGGCCTTGGCCAATTACAGCAAGGAGAACAGCAGCTTGAAGCATCGTCAGATTTGTTGAATTCCGGCAGTAAGGATTTAGCTGCAGGGATTAAGCAGGCAAAAGATGGAATTCAATATATGAATGGAGAAATGCCGCAATTGGTTGGCGGCACCCAGCTTTTGCAAAGTAAATTTCAAGTATTGGCAGAAAGCTTGCAAAAAGGATCCAAAGATGCCGCTGATGGCGCTTCCCAATTAAATGATGGGATTGCAAAGCTAGATCAAATCTTACAGTCACCGCTGCCGGAAGATCAAAAGGAAGCAGCAATGAAACAAGTAGTTGAACAATTAAAGATTGGCAGTACCGCTTTAAAAGGAGGCACTCAAGCATTAAATGCCGGAACCGGATACTTGTCGGGCGGAGAGGAGACGATTGCCGGACAGCTTGAAAACATTAATAAAGCTCACCTTGAACTTCAACAGGGAGTTAAAGATCTAGCCGCCGGCAGCTCAATTCTTGAAGGCGGAGCTGCTAAACTTACAGACGGGCAGGATCAATTTGCCGCCGGGCTGCGCCTGTTTGGACAGAAATTTTCGGAAGCAAAAGCAGGGGCAGATAAGCTTGCAAAAGGGACAAATGATCTGTCAAGCGGAATGAATCAATTAGCCACCGGCTCCAATGCAATCTATCAGGGTGTCGGCCAATTAACAGACGGCTCAAATCAATTAGCTGACGGAACGGTTCAGCTTTCTGACGGAGCTAACGAATTAGCGGATAAGCTCAAAGATGGTGCAAGTGAAGCTTCGAAAGTTCATACCAATGGAAAAACGTATGATATGATGGCTAAACCCGTGAAATTGGAAACGGACAGCTTAAACCGTGTGCCAAACTACGGTACAGGATTTACGCCATACTTCCTGTCGTTAGGTTTGTTTGTCGGAGCACTGATTCTTTCTATCGTTTTCCCGTTCCGCGAACCTGCAGTGAGGCCATCAAGCGCTTTGAACTGGTTTATTACGAAGTTTGCCATTTTGGCTGTCTTTGGCATTATTCAGGCACTGCTTGCCGATACGATTATACTCAGCGCGTTGGGCTTGCATGTCGAGAGCGTGCCGAAGTTCGTTTTATTCTCAATCATTACAAGCTTAACGTTTGTGACATTGATTCAAGTGCTTGTTTCTGTATTCGCAGATGTCGGACGCTTCGTTGCGATTTTGATCCTAATTTTCCAACTAACCACAAGTGCCGGAACATTTCCGCTTGAGTTAATCCCGAATTTCTTGCAGCACTTTAATGCATTCCTTCCTATGACTTATACAGTCAGAGGGTTTAAAGCAGTTATTTCAAGCGGCGATTACAGTGTAATGTGGCAAAATGCTATAATGCTGTCCGTGTTTATCGTGATATTTATTACGGGATCCCTTGCCTATTTTACAATGAGATATAAGCACGATTACAAGCATTCGGTTACGGTTGAAATTTAAAACAGCGAAAAATGAAAGTCAAATGGAGCCGGAGAAAATAGCAAAAAAATAACCAGCCTTTCGATTGAAGGCTGGTTTTCCAATATAAAAAAATTTTGAGGAAGGGGTATGAATGGCGATATAACGGGGAAGGGAAGTTATCGCCATTCATACAAAAATGTTCTTCATTGACAAGTTTTATTGTAATATAACAGAATGTCGACGTCAATAGGTGTATTTATACAGATAATGAAATTTGAAAAATTATTTTTATTGTTTATATATATTTATATGTATTAGCAGATTTTAATCATGAGAATGATTATTTTTTTGTTTTAGCTCCAAATGCTGTGAGTGTTATACTTTTTATGTATCTGGAAAGGAGTAAAAAGAATGAAGCTGACGATTATCGGAAACTGGGGAGGATACCCAAAGAAAAATGGAGCGAGTTCCGGTTACTTGCTGGAGCATGATGGCTTCCATTTGCTGCTTGACTGTGGAAGCGGGGTCCTTGCGAAATTGCAGAATGTAATGGAACCGGAAGAACTGGATGCCGTCTTACTTTCACATTACCACCCTGATCATAATGCCGATATGGGGGTGCTTCAGCATGCGCGGCTGATTCAAGGATTTTTGGGAAAACAAATGTCAACATTGCCAGTATATGGCCACCCTTTTGACCATGCAGAGTTTACAAAGCTAACCTATAAAGATATCACGTTCGGCATTGCGATTGACCCATCTCAGACGCTTGAACTTGGCCCTTTTCGAGTCTCCTTTTTAAAAACAGATCATCCTGTTCCATGCTATGCGATGAGAATGGAAGCGGGCGGGAAAACTTTCATTTACACAGGAGACGGTTCTTATAAACCAGAGCTGATTGATTTTTGCAGTGGGGCTGATTTCCTCTTATGTGAATGCAATTTTTACGGCGACCAGGATGGGAAGAAGGCAGGGCACATGAATAGCATTGAAGCAGGAGAACTTGCTGCAAAAGCCGGAGTTAAAGAGCTGTGCCTGACACATCTGCCGCATTACGGAGATACGGCTGAGCTTTTAAAGGAGGCAGCAACCCAATTTACCGGTACAATTAAGCTGGCCGAAGAGTTATTGGCAATTGTTATATAAAGGAGACATTTCGATGCTGTTTATTGATAATAAGGGAATTACCGATCCCCGCATCAACCTCGCTATCGAGGAATATGCTTTGAAAAATCTTGATATTCATGAAACGTATTTATTATTTTACATAAATGAACCATCGATCATTATTGGGAAAAACCAAAACACGATTGAAGAAATTAATACAGATTATGTGGAAAAAAACGGGGTTCATGTTGTCCGCAGACTTTCCGGCGGAGGAGCTGTGTATCATGATCTTGGAAATTTGAATTTCAGTTTTATCACAAAAGATGACGGAAACAGCTTTCATAATTTCCGCCGCTTTACCGAACCGGTTATTGCCGCTCTAAAAAAGCTGGGGGTAAATGCGGAGCTTAGCGGCAGAAATGACATTGAGGCGGATGGGAAAAAAATTTCCGGCAATGCCCAGTTTTCAACAAAAGGCAGGATGTTCAGCCATGGCACCCTTCTATTTCATTCGGAAATGGAGAATGTTGTTTCCGCCTTAAAAGTGAAAAAAGACAAAATTGAATCAAAAGGGATTAAGTCCATCCGCAGCCGGGTAACGAATATTTCAGAATTTCTAACTGAAAAAATGACGATTGAACAGTTTCGTTCGTTGCTTTTGCGGCATATCTTTGAGGGGAACAAAAACATTCCTGAATATGTCCTGACTTCTGATGATTGGGAAAAGATACACCAGTTATCGAAGGAACGTTACCAAAATTGGGATTGGAACTACGGAAAATCACCGAAATTCAATCTTCAGCACGCACGCCGCTTCCCGGCAGGCTCAATTGATGTCCGGCTTGAAGTGAATAAAGGATTGATTGAGGATTGCAAAATATATGGTGACTTTTTTGGTGTTGGAGATGTTGCCGATCTTGAAAATAGACTGAAAAACAACCGTTATGAGAAAGCTGAACTGGAAAAAGCCCTAGCTGATATCGATACAGCCTATTATTTCGGAAACGTGGCAAAAGAAGATTTTATCAAGCTGATTTATTGATGGACTAAAAAGGGCGCCAAACAAACAGCGGGAGAGGTCTCGCTGTTTGTTCGTTGAACTTTTATGTTCTAAATAACAACTTTTGAACTAAACTATGTAGTAGCGAGAGGCCGTACAAAAAGGGGGACATGTGAGGATGGCTAGAAAAATGGGGATTTATGCGGTTTTAGCCTTTTGTATATATGGGCTGTTTTTTTATTGGTATTTGTTTGATTTTGCCAATACAAACCTGCCGTTTGAATATCAAGGTACAAAAGCCGATCCATCTACCTTTTTGAATTCCAGGGAATTAATGCTTAGCGAAGAATATTCAAAACTGAAAAACTTACTGTTTTTTTTATCCACTCCTTTTGAATGGCTCATGTATTTTCTCATTTTAATTGCCGGCCTTTCAAAAGCCTTCAAACAATGGGCGGAAAGCTCAGCCAAATACAAATTGCTGCAAATCGCCGTTTATCTCATTTGGCTGTCGTTTTTTGCCTATGTGCTCACATTTCCATTTAGTTATATTAGTTATTCATTATCAAAAACGTATCATATTTCTACCCAAACCTTTGCTTCATGGATGAAAGATGAACTGATTGATTTCTGGCTTAATTTTGGGGAGATGCTGATTATTGTAACGGTTCTTTATTGGCTGATGAAAAAAAGCAAAAAGCGCTGGTGGCTGCATGCCTGGCTATTATCGATCCCTTTTACACTGTTTATCATGTTTATCCAGCCCGTCGTGATTGATCCATTATACAATGATTTTTATCCGCTCAAAAATAAGGAGTTGGAAACCAAAATCCTGACGATGGCTGATAAAGCTCATATCGCGGCAAAACATGTTTTTGAAGTCAATATGGCGGAAAAAACAAATGCCATGAACGCCTATGTAACAGGGATTGGCTCCAATGCGAGGATCGTTCTTTGGGATACGACGTTAAATAAGCTGACCGATAATCAAATCTTATTTATCATGGCTCATGAAATGTGCCATTATGTAGAAAAGCATATTTACTTTGGGATAGCAGGCTATCTTCTTTTATCCCTTATTGGACTTTACCTGACCTATCGGATTATGAATTGGGCAATAAAGCGATGGGGGAGGGAATTAAAGATTTCTGAAACGGCGGATATTCGTTCGCTGCCGCTGTTTTTGATCGTTACCTCCATGCTTTTATTTGCGGCAAGTCCTTTGACGAATCTTGTATCAAGATATGAAGAAACAAGGGCAGACCGCTATGCGATTAACATGACGGAAAATCCGGAAGCAGCCATTTCTTCTTTTCAGGAGCTTACCCGTTCCGGATTGAGCCAGGTAAACCCGCCATTATTGGTGAAAATTTTCCGCTATGATCATCCAACGATGCTCGACCGGATTGCCATGCTCGAAAATTACGAAGTGAAACATAAAAACGATTGGGAAAAATAAAGAAAGAGCCCCTTGAGCTCTTTCTTTATTAAAAGAACAATCTATTATCGAACCAAGTCCTTTTTTACGTTCCGAATCTTTTCGTAAGGTCAATGTACTCTCTTGATAAAAGGAGAAATGACTTTTTATCATGACCATCGATCGCTGAATCAATTTTTTTTAATAACTTTTCTTTTTCAGAGGTTAGTTGAATTTCCGCCAAAAGCATTTCGATGTACAAATTTAGAACAAAGTTTTCCTTCGCCTGATTGCGGTTCATCGCACTGATTTTCATTAATTCCGTATAGGATTTGTCTTTCAAGAAAATCACCTCTTGGCTTTTTAATATTATATGGAGTTTAATTTAGATAATCAATGTTTTTTTAAATTTTCTAAACAATAAATAAAGTTGAAATACTTTATGAACACTTTCGCAACAATTCCGACTGTTTGAAAAATAAAGGAATATTCATGTTATGATGAAAAAAATAAGGAAAAGGAGATGAAGTAAATGAAGCAAAGACAAATCGAGGAATATGAAGTAAACCCATACACCATGTTTATTACTCCAGTAGCATACGGAAGTAAAATATATTCACAAATATATGAACTAGATGATGTTTTTCTTTCTCCTTTTAAACCAATTGATATTATCAAAAAAAGCTGCGAATATTTTTCAAGCAGTTTTGAAGGCCGAAAAGATGGTACTAAGCAATTGATTGGGATCACCCACAAAGTTCCGATTGTGATTGATCCAACTAATTATATTTATTTTTTCCCAACCACATCTCCTACCCGTTCCGAGTGCATTTGGATATCCCATGAACATATCATGGATTACAACCGGATCAGCCCGCGTCAAACGCAGGTTGTCTTTCAAAATAAACAAACATATGTTTTACCGATCTCACACAGTTCTTTTGAAAATCAGATGCTAAGAACGGCATTACTGCGAACGAAATTGATGCAGCGAATTGGTCAGACGGAAAGAAAATCTTTTTATTTGACCAATAGGCCGAAAACAATCGAAGCCTCTGAGACTATCCAAACGTACGATTCAAGCCATTCCGTGGAGCGGCAGAATTAGTCAATTCTTAATATTACGGGACGGATGTTTTTTAAAAAAATAAAATGTCATTAATTCTTGAACTTTATTGCGAATTCTTGGATTAAAATAATTATGATGCTCTTCATAGCCTTTATAAAGAAACAAGTACATGGTAAAAGCATCGTCCCGACTAATCTCCGTTACTTTCATATCGTTTATTCTCATATATTGTTTTACTTCAGCTAATTCCCTCTGAATCATTTTCATTCTCTCTTCAATAAAATCTTCATATGGTTTTTTTAATTTGAAGGGGCTTTTTTTCACCACTGACAAATCGCGATTTAAAACAATTAAAACCATTGGCAGATAAATGGCTTTTTCCATAATATCGCGGTCTTCCTCCGGAATTTTTGTCATTATCCAACAGGCTCCTTTCTAACAAGAACATTTGTTCGATAATATGATACAAAAAAGCAGCCGAAAACGCAATACACACCATAATTGAATTTTTTGTAAAATGACAGCCGCGGTTTTAATGAACCGGCTGTTTTTTGTTTGCAAAATTCGGTATTTATGTGAGAAAGTTTTTATAGAAGAGTAACAGTAGGGAAAAATAGATAAAGATAGGTAAGAAAAGCGCAAACGACCGTATAGAGACGTATAGACTATCTTTAAAATAAACCGAATGGATGGATCAAAAATGAGATATGAAAGCAGGCATAAAAAGAAAAGAGGAAGATGGAAGTACGTTTTGCTGACTTTGTTCTTACTTGTGTTTGCAGCAGCCGGGGTAGTCGGCTATTCCTATTTTCAGTATAAGCAAGGTGTTTCTCAATCATTGAAAGTGATCAATAAATCAGAAAAAAAACCGCAGGCTCCATATACCTTCGCAGGGCAGAAAGACCAATACGGGGATACGAATATTCTCATCCTTGGCAGCGATACAAGGGGGGAAGAAAGCGCTAGATCGGATACGATTATGATTGCATCGTATAATGAGAATAGAGGAACTTTTAAGCTTACATCTATCATGAGGGACGTTTATATTGCAATACCCGGTTATGGAAAACACAAAATAAATTCGGCTTTTGCCAGAGGCGGTCCTGAATTGCTGCGGAAAACGATCAAACAGAACTTTGGGATAGATCTCCAATATTATGCAATCGTGGATTTTCAGGGGTTTGTCCAATTAATTGATGAAGCATTTCCAAACGGGGTCGAAGTAAATGTAGAAAAGAAAATGTCAGCATATATTGATGTCACGCTTCAGCCGGGGCTTCAGAGGCTGAATGGCACGCAATTGCTTGGCTATGTCCGTTTCCGCCACGATAAAATCGGGGACTTTGGAAGGGTAGGACGCCAGCAAAAGGTAATGAAATTGTTAGGAGAACAATTAATGGGAATCGAGACTGTACCGAAGCTTCCTAAATTACTCGGCGTCGTAACACCGTACATAAATACGAATATGAAAAATACAGATATGCTATTTATGGCTAAGGATTACTTAACGAAAAGCAAAGGAAATGTTCCGACGCTGCGAATTCCGATTGATAACAGCTTTACCGAAACGCGAATTAAAGGGGAGGGGGCAGTTCTTTCGATTGATGCAGAAAAGAATAAACAGGCATTTAACCAATTTGTATCCGAATAGAGGAAAAGGGAGGGGAACTCATTGGACTTAAGAACAATCGAAGCATGGTTTACGCTTGAAAATGTCATGGAAATCATTAAACACTATCGATCCCTCGGCCCAGTTCCCGGCATTTTGCTGCCAATGTTTGAAGCGTTTGTTCCGATCCTGCCGCTAATTGTTTTTGTCATGGCAAATGCAAACGCATTTGGATTGTGGCTGGGCTTTTTGTATTCATGGCTTGGTGCTGTTATGGGAGCCATGTTCGTGTTTCTGCTTGTCCGAAAATATGGGCAGCGAAGGATCTTATCTTTTTTGCCAAAGCATCCCAAGGTTCAAAAGCTGATGAAGTGGGTGGAGAGGCATGGATTTGGTCCGGTCTTCCTGCTGATTTGTTTTCCGTTTACACCGTCAGCGGTAGTGAATATCGTTGCCGGGCTTTCAAAAATCAGCACTGCCCAATATATGCTTGCTTTGTTTGTTGGCAAAATCGTCATGATTTTTACGATCAGTTTTATTGGTTACGATCTGCACGCCTTAATCACAAAGCCGATGCGCTCGATTATTGTAACGATTGTCATTTTTGTTCTTTGGTATTTAGGAAAAAGAATGGAAGTAAGATTGAATCGGAGTTTGGAAAAGGTCCATAATAGAGAGATAAATAGAAAAAGAGGGTAGGAAAATGGAGGAGTTTTGATGAAAAATGCATGGAAAAGGGAAGGGCTGGAGTGGATTAAAGCATTTGGAATCGGGTTCATTATTTTTGCTTTTCTTAGAACTATTCTCTTTTCAAATTATGTTGTTGAAGGCCAATCCATGATGCCGACTCTTCAGGAGGGCAATAAACTGGTTGTCAATAAAATTGGCTACGAGGCAGGCAATTTAAAACGATTTGATGTGATTGTTTTCCATGCAAACAAAAAAGAGGATTATGTGAAACGGATTATTGGGCTGCCGGGGGACAGCATTGTTTATCGGAACGATCAGTTATATGTGAATGGGAAAAAGGTTGAAGAGCCCTTCTTGGATTCCTACAAACAAAAAAATCGCGGCGGAAAATTAACAGGCGACTTTACATTAAGAGGAGTTACAGGGAAAAGCACGGTTCCTGACGGCAAACTGTTTGTTCTTGGAGATAACCGCTTAGGAAGCTGGGACAGCCGCCAATTTGGCTTTGTGCCAGCCAAGCAGGTTGTCGGCAAAGTAGATTTGCGATACTGGCCGTTGAATGAAATCGATACTCATTTTTAAATGAAAAACGGAAGCCAAAGACGCTTCCGTTTTCTATTATTTCCCTTGGTGAGTTGGATCTTCCAAACGTTTGTGCCCCTTTTTGTGGTAGAATAATAGAAATAGAGTTTGATGGGGGTTTAATCCATGTCATTGAGAATGTTAATCGGACGATCGGGCAGCGGTAAAACAGCTATGTGTATCGATGAAATCCAAAGCCGTCTGATTGAAAATCCTGAAGGTACGCCAATTATTTATATCGTCCCGGAACAAATGACATTTTTATCAGAATATCGGCTGTCTGCACATCCTGAGCTGGGCGGAATGATCCGCGCCCAGGTCTACAGTTTTTCGCGGCTGGCATGGCGGATTTTACAAGAAACCGGGGGGATCAGCCGGTACCATTTAAGCAGTGTCGGGATCAGCATGCTGATTCGTAAAATTATCGAAGATCAGAAGGAAAACTTAAAAATCTTTCAGCGTTCCGCGGGTAAAAATGGCTTCATTGGACAAGTTGAACAAGTGCTTACGGAGTTTAAACGATATTGCATCAGTCCGGAAGAACTGGCGCAGGAGCATTTGCGCAAGGGGACTGCAAAATCTTTACAAGACAAGCTGAACGATTTGGAAATTATCTACAAAAATTTTGAGGAAGCTGTATTCAATAAATATATTGATTCAGAAGACTATTTTAGGCTTCTTGCTGAAAAAGCGGCAGTATCAAATTATTTAAAGGATGCAGAAATTTATATTGATGGTTTTTACAGCTTTACGCCGCAGGAACAAAGAGTAATGTCTGAGTTATTGAGGCATTGCAGGAGGGTAACCATTGCACTTACAACAGACCGGCTTTACATTGATGCAGCCCCGGATGAACTCGATTTATTCCGGCTGTCCGGCAATGCTTGTCAGTCTATTTATGAACTGGCAAAAGCGGAACGTATTGAAATAGAAGCACCGGTTCATTTGAAGGAAGCAATAAAGTTTAAAGAAACATCATTAAAGTATTTCGAAGAAAAGTTTAATCGGCTCCCGGCCGTTCCTTTTCTAGGGCAATCGGCCATTCATATTTGCCAGTCCGTTAACCGCAGAGCAGAAATTGAAGGGATAGCCCGGGAGATCTTTGATTTGGTCAGGAAGAAGGGGTATCGTTACAAGGATATCGCCATTCTCGTCCGCAACGGCCATGACTACCATGAAATCATTGAACCGGTTTTTCAGGATTTTCGCATCCCCTATTTTATTGATCAAAAAAGGACAATGCTCAATCATCCTTTGATTGAATTTATTCGTTCCAGCCTTGAAGTTGTCAGCGGCTACTGGCGCTATGAACCGATTTTTCGTGCGGTCAAAACGGAACTTTTATTCCCTGTTCATGAAAAACCAGAGCAAATGCGGGCCAAAATGGATAACCTTGAAAACTATGTGCTTGCCTACGGAATAAAAGGAGACAAATGGACGAGAAAAGAACGCTGGGTTTACCGCAGGTATAGAGGACTCGAATTGAATTCAAGTATTCAAACGGATGATGAAAAAAAAGCCGAGCAGGAGATAAATGAATTAAGGACGATGATTACCGCTCCTATTTTAAGACTCTCAAGACGGCTGAAGCGGGCGGATTCAGGAAGAAAGCTGTGCGAAGCGGTTTATTTGTATCTGGAGGAGCTGGAAGTAGCCTCCAAGCTCGAAAGATGGAAATCAGAGGCAGAAGCAAACCGAAACCTCGTTAAGATGCGGGAGCATGACCAGGTTTGGAATGCTGTTATCGATCTGCTGGATCAATATGTTGAAATTTTAGGGGAAGAGAACATTCCTCTTAAGCAGTTTAACGCCATTTTAGAAGCGGGATTTGAATCATTAAATTTTTCCTTGATTCCGCCGTCATTGGATCAGGTTCTTATTGCCGATTTGGAAAAATCAAGACTCTCGGAAATTAAGGCCGCTTTTGTCATCGGTCTGAATGAAGGTGTATTGCCTGCAAAAATTTCGGATGAAGGAATATTGGCAGACGAAGACCGTGAACAGCTGATAACAGCAGGAATGAAGGTAGCTCCTGACAGCAGGACGCGGCTGCTTGATGAAAACTTTTTAGCTTATAAAGCGTTTATGACTCCTTCTGAGATTCTTTATGCAAGCTATCCGCTTGCGAATGATGAAGGAAAAGCGCTGATTCCTTCAACATTTATCAAAAGAATTGAAGATCTGTTTCCTAACCGCCATCAGCATTTTTATGTCAATGACCCCGGCGAACTTTCGGAAGAAGGCCAGCTAAGTTTCGTGACCAATTCAGCCACAACTCTGTCTTACTTAACGAGTCAGCTGCAATTGAAAAAAAGAAATTATCCCGTCTATGACTTTTGGTGGGATGTTTACCATTATTATCTAACAGCAGAATCAACGAAAACCCGTAAGGTTTTGTCCAGTCTGTTTTATGCCAATGGAACAGAAAAACTGTCAAAGGAAACCGCTGATGAATTGTATGGAGATACGATTCAGGCAAGTGTATCGAGAATGGAGCTTTTTAACGGCTGTCCGTTTTCCCATTTTTCCAGGTACGGATTAAAGCTTCAGGAACGGCAAATATTCCGATTGGAAGCTCCGGAAATTGGAGATTTGTTTCATGCCGCCTTAAAGCATATTTCTGAAATGGTAATAGAACAAAAGCTTACATGGGCAAGTTTGACAAAGGAACAATGTGAACACTTGTCGCAGCAGGCGGTAGCCGCCCTTGCGCCAAAGCTGCAAAACGAAATATTGTTAAGTTCGGAGCGGCATCATTATATACGCAGAAAATTAGAACAGGTTATTACTCGGGCCTCTTACGTCTTGAGTGAGCATGCAAAATCAAGCGGTTTTTCACCGTTGGGACTGGAGTTGGCATTTGGTCCGAAAGGCAAGCTGCCGCCACTGGCGTTTTCTTTGAAAAATGGAAAAAGAATGGAGCTAGTCGGACGAATTGACCGGATTGATCAGGCAAATGATGAAAATAACGGTGTTTTCCTGCGCGTGATAGATTATAAATCTAGTGAAAAAGACGTAAATCTGAGCGAAGTATACTTTGGGTTATCCTTGCAAATGTTAACTTATTTGGATGTCATCATGACATATTCAAATGAATTAGTGCAAATGGAAGCAACCCCTGCCGGTGTTCTGTATTTCCATGTCCATAATCCGATTATTCAATCAACCAAAGTTCTGACGGTGGAACAAATTGAAGCAGAACTGCTGAAAAGGTTTAAAATGAACGGGCTCATGCTTAGCGACAGGAATGTTATTCAGCTCATGGATCAAACGCTTGAATCGGGAAATTCACAAATTGTCTCAGCCGGAGTGAAAAAGGACGGAACCTTAACAAAGAGCTCCAAGGTGGCCAGCATGGAGGAATTTGAGAACCTGCGTCAATATGTCCGCCAAACTTATGTGAAAACCGGAAACCGAATAATTGAGGGAGATACTGCGATTTCTCCTTATAAGCTGAAAGAGAAAAAGAATTGTACCTTCTGCCCTTATAAATCGGTCTGTCAATTTGATGAATCAATGGAACACAATCAATTTCGGATTTTGACACCGGAATCAAATGAGAAGATTTTAGCACGAATTCAAAAGGAGGTGGAGGGAAATGAGTAATGTACCGATTCCTCCAAAACCGGAAAATGCAACTTGGACAGAGGATCAATGGAAAGCGATCATGGCCAGAGATAAAAATATCCTCGTAGCTGCTGCTGCAGGTTCAGGAAAAACGGCTGTTCTTGTTGAGCGGATTATTCAAAAAGTCCTTTCCGCCGAAGCTCCGATTAATGTGGATGAATTATTGGTTGTGACGTTTACAAGTGCATCAGCAGCAGAAATGCGCCATCGTATCGGGGAAGCACTGGAAAAAGCGATTAAACAAAATCCGGAATCGAGAAACTTACGAAAACAGCTCCAGCTCCTGAATAAAGCGTCCATCTCCACCCTTCATGCCTTTTGTATGGAAGTAATCCGCAAGTATTACTATTTAATTGACTTAGATCCGGGATTTCGGATCGCCGATGATGCCGAGGCGCAGTTATTGAGAGATGAAGTGATCGATGAGCTATTTGAAGCTGAGTACGGGAAACAGGACAATCAAGCGTTCTTTACGTTAGTGGATACCTTTACAAACGACCGCAGTGACACCGCCTTACAGGAGATTGTTCAGATTATTTATGACTTTGCAAGGTCCAATCCAATGCCGGAACAATATCTGCAGTCAATTGTTTCAATGTATGATGTCGACTCCATCTCAAAGCTTGCGGAACTTCCGTTTATTGATGCCCTTACTTTTGATATAAAACTTCAGCTGGAGTCCGCCAGAGGGATGATTGAACAGGCTTTGGAACTGACCAAACTTCCGGGCGGACCAGCGCCCAAGGCTGAAAATTTCACCAGCGACCTCCAGGTTATTGACTCGCTGATTTTAGCTGGACAAGATTCCTGGGAGACGCTGCATCAAGCGATGCAAACGTGGTCATTTTCAAGAGCCAAGCCGGTTAAAGGGGACGAATTTGACAAGGAATTAAATGAAAAAGCACAAAAACTGAGGGATAAGGCAAAGAAAAAATTAAGTGATCTCGAGGAGGAGCTTTTCTCAAGGAACCCGGAAAGCTTTTTAAAGGATATGCAAAAAATGAAACCAGTCATTGAAACGCTTGCCGGGCTGGTTCAGTCCTTTTCGGAACGATTTGAAAAAATCAAGCAGGAAAAAGGGCTTGTCGACTATTCGGATTTGGAACATTATTGTTTGGCCATTTTATCAAACGGAACGAATTCACAGGGGCAATTGCTGCCATCAGACGCCGCTCATGTCTTTCAAAATCATTTTAAAGAAGTCTTCGTGGACGAATATCAAGATACAAATATGGTCCAGGAGACGATTTTAAAGCTTGTTACCAATAAAGATGAAGGAACCGGGAGCCTGTTTATGGTTGGAGACGTGAAGCAGTCGATCTATCGTTTCCGGCTGGCCGAACCGAATTTGTTTTTAGGAAAATATAACCGGTTTACAGCGGATGGGAATTCGACGGGGTTAAGGATCGATTTGGCGCGCAATTTTCGAAGCCGGAAGGAAGTCCTTGCTGGAACCAACTTTATATTTAAGCAAATCATGGGAGTAAAGGTTGGCGAAATTGATTACGATGAAAGAGCGGAATTAAAACCGGGCGCATCCTATCCGGAAGAGGAACAATTCCCCATCGAGTTATTGCTAATTGATCAAAAGGCGGAGGTAGCGGCGGCCGATTCTGCTGAAGGAGATTCGCAGGACGGCGGGGAGCTTGATCAAGCTGAATTGGAAAAATCACAGCTTGAAGCAAGAGTCATGGCAGGGAAAATTAAGGAATTAATTGCAAAAAAAGCACAGGTATATGAAGCAAAAACAAAATCAGCGCGTCCGCTTATGTATCGCGATGTTGTCATCCTTTTGCGTTCGATGAATTGGGCGCCGCAAATCATTGAAGAGTTTAAGCAGCAGGGAATACCGGTTTATGCTAATTTATCATCGGGCTATTTTGAAGCAACAGAAGTAGCGATTATGATGTCATTGTTGAAGATCATCGACAATCCGCTCCAGGATATCCCCTTAGCAGCGGTACTCCGTTCGCCGATTGTCGGGCTGAATGAAGAAGAGCTTGCAAGGATCCGGCTCCATAAAAAAAGCTCCGCTTTCTGGGAGGCTTTTTCATCCTTTTGCAGCATGAATTCAATCGGAGCCGAAGAAGAACTATACATGAAGGTCCGGCCCTTTTTTGATAACTATAAAAAATGGAGGACGATGGCACGGCAGGGCTCACTATCTGAATTAATCTGGCAATTATATCGGGATACGCATTTCTATGATTTTGTCGGAGGGCTGCCTGGAGGAAAACAGCGGCAGGCGAACCTTCGTGCGTTATATGACCGGGCTCGGCAATACGAAGAAACCTCCTTCCGAGGATTATTTCGTTTTCTGCGATTCATCGAAAGAATGACAGAAAAAGGAAGTGATCTCGGCACAGCACGGGCACTCGGTGAGCAGGAAGACGTTGTCAGAATCATGACGATTCACAGCAGCAAAGGGCTTGAATTTCCAGTCGTCTTTATTGCCGGACTGGCACGGAAATTTAATTTTAGGGATATTCAAAAGCCATTTATGCTGGACAAGGAATATGGTTTTGCGGCTAAATATGTGGATGCCGAAAAAAGAATAGCCTATCCATCCCTCCCGCAATTGGCCTTAAAGAGAAAAAAGAAAATGGAAATGATTGCGGAGGAAATGCGGATTCTTTATGTCGCGCTGACAAGGGCAAAAGAAAAACTTTTTCTGCTCGGCTCTATAAATGATACGGACAAACAACTTGAAAAATGGAAGAATAGCGCGGCTATTCGTACTTGGCTTTTAAAGGATTATGAACGTGCATCAGCTGTAAGCTATTTGGATTGGATAGGGCCAGTTCTCATCCGCCACAATGACTGTACTGAACTGCTTGGAGAGGATTCTCTGCATTCGCTCGTTGATGAAGAAATCAGTGCTTATCCTTCAAAATGGAAAATCACAAGACTCAGTACTGAAGAAATCGAGAACCGGGATATCGTCCAAGATGAGGACAGGAATGATTTTCTTCATCTTGTAAAAGAAATGAAGAAGGTTCCGGTGCATTCTGGTTTTGCCGAGGAGATTGAAAACCGTCTTTCATGGAAGTATTCTTACCAGGATGCTGCGGAGCATCGTTCCAAGCAATCTGTATCAGAAATAAAGCGTCAGCGGGAAATCGCTGATGAGTACAGCGGAACAGATTTAATCAGGAAGAACAACAAATCCATTTTGTCACGTCCAAGATTTATGCAGGAGAAATCATTAACCCCTGCTGAGCGAGGAACGGCGATGCATATGGTCATGCAGCATGTCGATTTAACGAAGCCGGTAACTTCAGAGATGATTAGCGAACAGCTGCAGTGGATGATTGCCCGGGAATTGTTAACAGAGGAACAGGCTCAGGTCATCAATCCTGACCAAATCACGCAGTTCTATGCATCCCCAATCGGGAAACGGATGGCTCAGGCGGCAAACGTTCAGAGAGAAGTTCCGTTTACATTAACTTTGCCTGCAAGTGAAGTTTATCCTGATTGGAAAGGTGAAAAGGAGCTTGTATTTGTTCAAGGGGTCATTGACTGTCTTTTTGAAGATGAGTCGGGGCTTGTTTTAATTGACTATAAGTCAGACGCCATTACGGAGCGCTATAAAGGCGGTTTTCAGCAGGCAAAACCGATATTAGAGGATAAATATAAAATACAAGTGAATTTATATACAAAAGCAATTGAACAAATCTGGAAAAGAAAAGTAAATGAAAGATATTTGTTTTTCTTTGACGGGGCACACTTTTTGAAGCTGGATAAGGAAAGTGAATCCTAGAAAACAGACGTCAAATGGAAAAAGACATAAACCTCCACTTTCGGGTTTATGTCTTTTTAGTTATTTCCGGCCATTGGCTGATCAACCAGGTTAGTATCAAGAGTATTCGTGCCGCTTAACCCGTTATTCGTAACGATGAACCCTCCTGTATTAAATGTTCCTGAACCAGCATAGGTTTTGGTACTGCTTTTTGGTGATACCCAAGCAGAATCGCCGAAATGGACAACACCTCCTCCAACAGTGATAATTTGGACCGGTCCGACAATTGCTGGCATATCAAACATCCTTTTCTATTGAAATAATCTTCAAAGCTAAGCTGTCTCCTCTGTCTCTCGGCTTAATAATTGACGGATATGTTTCACTCTTGCTTCCAAATAAATGTTTTGGCTGCTGCCAATGTGTAAGATTGAAGATGCGGAAAAACCAATGACATTAATTTTATTTACTTTAATTATCGGATTCAAATGGCGGGAAAGGTAAGTAATGTCTTCAGTAATGGGCAAAAGAGGAATTGGTTCGGAAAAAATGGAGTAAGAAGCGAAATTTCCTTCCCTTCCATATTCGATCTCCTCTTCCCGTTGAACCGCCAAGGCGCGAGATAATCCGTTAATGATACAGGAATCACCAATCTGCAGGATCGATGAATAGGAAACAACCTTAACATCCAGATGATTAACATATGAGGTCCGTTGCAGCATACCTTATGTTACTTCCGATACTAGTGGGACAAAAGGACCGATAATTAATGATTCAGCAGGCGTATCAAAGGTTGCAGCAAGTTGAATCGTCTGAGTATCTCCGACCATGACCAAAGACGAACTTGAAACCCCAATAATCCTGATGGAATCTACACAAATATCCCGATTGTAAACTTCAAAGATCATTCCTGTTTCATCCCTTTCACATTTTCGGGTAAATGCTGAAAAAATGCGAGCACGCCATTTTGGATTTCCTGCTTAATCCGTGTCACGACATTTTCAATTGCTGCGCTTTGATTTTCAGCTGACCGTTCCTCGGCGGTAAGGTTCCTTAAGTGAAAATCAATCCTGTTCGGCAGCTGTTTTTTTATATCTTCCTTAATAAAAGATAAGTATGCTTCATTTGGCTCAATCATTAAGGAGTTTTGTGTTTCAAAAATGATTTTTGGCAAATCTGTTTCTAAATAGCGAAGAATCTGGTCTTCAATTTCTATTGACCGCTGCATTTGTGCCTTCGGGGGAAGATGATTATTTTCCGTCTGATTGTCTATTGCCAAATCCTCAATTCCTTGCAAATCAGTAGGATTTAAACCGATATTTAATGTCCCTTGAACCGTTTCAACTTTCAACTGGTCAAATTTGTATTCAATGGTATCGACATGTATAGAAGGTTTCGCTTTTATTTGCTGTAATTCTTCAGCCATTTGCTTCACTGATTTTTCAAGCTGAGCAATCCGCTTATCCTGTGCCTGGATGTAATTTTGAAGCCATTGGTAATATTGACGAAGGTCTTGATACATGAACTCACCTCGCTGCGGGATGTTAATTTTCCCTTACGGGTGCTTGTAAAGGAACGGCAGGTGCTTGTAAAAGGGAAGGGATTTGGCTGGCTGGCGAAATGGCGGACGGAGCGGGCTGAGTAAACCCCCCGGTGTTATATAAATAGGATACCGGCTTAATGACGCCAGCACTTCCAATTTGTAATACGGAGGAGTTAGTAATCCCGTTGATTCTAATCAAATGAATATGAATGGATTGCTGGACGTAATAATTCATCTGTGATCACCCGTGTGATTAGGCATTTAAAATAATTCCTTGATCATTCGTATCAGGATCGTGTGTATTTGTTGAACTTTGAGCGTTATGAAGTCTTAAACTTTCTCCAGTATTGAATGAACCAGCACCGGAGAAAGTCTTTGCGTTTGCTAACGGCATCATTTTATAAACATCTCCAATATGGAAAATGGAACTGCTCCCCAAGGTAATCACTTGGGCAACCCCTACGATAGCTGGCATGTAACTGCACCCTTTTCTTGAATAGATTACTTATATGATATGTTGGGCTGAAGTTAAGGTGATTCATTCGCCCAAAAAATGATGAATGCCTGGCAGCGGGAACATTTGAGCCATTTTAGGAGACGGCTTTTTACCGGTATACTTTTTTATATGTTAATAATTATCAGATATGCTCTCTTTTTAGCTGAATTTTCGGATGAGCCAATATAACTATTTGGTGGCGGAAATTAACTCAGGGAAAACTCAGAGATATGAATGGAGAAAATTACCCAGGAAATACTCTATAACTCCCATTAATAAAGGATTAAAAAGAAAAACCAATTATTCAAATAGTAAATAATACATAAATTTGTAAATTAAAATAGGTATAAAGTCCTAACTCTTTTATTGAAAAATAGTTCTTTAGATGGTGTTCGATTCAGGAAAATGGGTCTATGATGAAGGTGAGAGATCAGTTGGAAAATGTAGCTGAGTCTCGACAAAGGCAAAGCTGATGAAAATCAGTGACGCAAAGCTAAAGGGGCTAAGGTGCTTTTGCACTATGCCAGCCAGTTACCGAAGGATCAGGGTACTTTCAACAAGGACGTACTGTGTAGTTATACCCCCCTTTCGGTAAAGGCGGGGTTATTTATGTTTTAATGGAGGTGAAATGTTTGAAAGTCGTGAACCTGTCAAACGGGATGGAAATAGCAGATCATGTATCGACAGCTGATACGTTTTTTAAACGGTTAAAAGGACTGATGTTTACGAAAGATTTGCTGGCAGGACACGGCTTATATATCAAACCCTGCCAATCGATTCACACCTTTTTTATGAACTATCCTATAGATGTTCTTTATTTAAGTGAATATCTGGAAATCGTTGGCATGGACGAAACGATGAAGCCGGCGACAGTAGGGAAATATCAGCGGAAGGCATACTCGGTGCTGGAACTTCCGTCTGGGACAATAAAAAGAACGGAAACAAGAATTGGTCATAATTTATCGATGAAATGAAAGGGGTTTTTAAAATGTTGAAAAAAATGAAAGCATTGTTCAGGGAAGAAGAAGGACAAGGTATGACAGAATATGCCTTAGTTGTAGCTGTTATTGCTGTTGCAGTAATTGCAGTTTTAGCGATTTTCCGTACACAGATTACAAATTTAATTACTAAAATTGGTGACACACTTTCAAATGCTGCATCCTGATTTATACTGGAATTTATATTCAGCTTAACATCTTATGATTTGATTAGCTTAGTTTCACAGAAAACCTTCCCATTTAAATACAGCCTTGCGTTGAGCGATAACGTGAGGCTTTTTTTAATAGGAGAAAGCGACAATCAAAGAACATCCTTTGAAAAGGGGGGACAGGGTGTGAGTAGCTATCTGCTTATCCTACTTTTAGCGATTTGTGTAGTTACGGATATCCGGAAGCGGAAAATTTACAATGTGGTACTTTTGCCATTTTTATTTGCAGGAATCATCATCCATACAGTTTCATTTGGATGGTACGGATTTGAGGATTCCTTACTCGGGATGCTGGCGGGTTTAGGAATATTGCTAATTCCCTATTTTCTCGGCGGAATGGGTGCCGGAGATGTTAAGCTCTTAGCGGTAATCGGGGCAATGATGGGAATCAAGTTTGTATTAATGTCTGCAGTCTATATGGCCTTAGCAGGCGGGGTAATGGCTCTAGCTGTCCTCTTATTTTCCAAAGGCTTTAAGCAGCGATTCCATCAAATAATCTTCGTTTTTCATGGCCTCATTCATGGCGTGCGGGTGCCGAACACTTCTGATAAGGGGGCATTGAAGAAGACCTACCCATATGGAATCGCCATTGCAGCAGGAGCAATCTTTCAGATTATATGGCCGGGAGGCTATTTAAAATGAGAAAAGATGAACGCGGTCAAGCAGTAGTCGAAATGGCGCTGGTATTACCAATATTAATATTATTATTAGCGGGTATTGCCGACCTTGGCAGAATGATTTATTCATATGAACAGTTGCAGATGGATGCACAAGAATCGGTCCGGCTTGGAGGGCTTCAAAAAAATGACGCTTCAATTACTGATTTTGCAGTCCACTATATGGATATTGGGGATTCATCCCAAATGAAAGTCGTGATTACTCCAAAGGACACAGACCGGCACTCGGGTGATTATGTTACTGTTAAGCTGAGTTATCCTTTTACCTTTAGTACTCCACTTATTTCAAAACTTTTATCCTCTCCTTTTTATATTGAATCCCAATCAACCATGCGGGTTGAATGAGGGAGGTGGGAGAATTGAAAACACATTTTGAACGATTAATAAAAGAAGAGCGCGGAAACGCCCTTGTCCTTACCGCTTTGTCCTTAGTATTCCTGTTAGTAATGACCGGATTGGCACTTGACGGCGGTTATCTTTATATGACTAAAAGTAAACTGCAAAAGGCGGCCAATGCCGCAGTCCTGTCTGGGGCTCAGGAACTGACCAACAGCGAGGAAAAAGTGGATGAGGTAGTTCAGAATATTCTGGCTAACCACGATGAATCAGGGTCCTTGGATGGCGTAATCAGTGTTCAGATGAATGACAGAGTAGCAATCAATCTGAAAAAGTCGGTTAAGCTAAACTTTCTTCAAGTCTTGGGGTTCGATAAAGTAGATGTAAAAGTGCATGCAGCCGCTGGTTTGGCTCCGCTAGGCAGAGCAGCTGGGGCAGCACCATTGGGGATCTCTCAGGATACTCCATTAGAACTTTACAAAGAATACCAACTTAAGGTGGATTCTTCCGGTGTCAGTTCCGGAAACTTTGGGATTTTGGCATTGGGAGGGCCTGGTGCAAGAACATATGAGCAAAATCTGTTGTATGGATATCAAGAGGAAATAAAGATAGGGGACATCATTGATACACAAACAGGGAATATCGCTGGAGACACCAGGGATGCCATCCAACAAAGAATTAATAGCTGCAGTGCGGAAGAAGGAGATTACGAAGAACGGGATTGTTCCCGGATTCTGCTGATTCCTGTTTATGCAGCATATGATTATGATCAAAATCAGGTGAAAAGTGTAAAAGTTATCGGCTTTGCTTATTTCTATATTACCCAGCCGATGAGCAGTACTGATACAGCGGTTTCTGGCATGTTTATCAAAAGAGCAGGAACAGGATTTTATCAGGAAGGAAGCCTTGATGATGGGGCATATAGCATTCGATTAACGGAGTAGGTGGCTATGATGCGGTCAAAAATAATCTTAATATTAGCCGTTATAATGGGATTAATAACAACAATATTATTTTTTCAATATACAAAAACTTTAGATATGGAAAAAACAGCAGCCTCAAAGACGATCAAAGTAGTGGTTGCTTCAGATAAAATCGCCAAAAATGAAACGATTACCGCAAAAAAACTGAAATTAGTAAACTTGCCTGAGAGTGCTGTTCTCCCGCAAACCTATAAAAGTATAAATGATGTAGATGGAAAAATTGCAACTGTCGTAATTGAAAAAGGGGAACAGGTTATTCCAAATTTAGTTGTCAGTGCGAAAGATGAGAAAGTCTTTGTTTCAAGGAGGATTCGGGAAGGCTATCGTGCAGTCTCAGTTGGAGTAAATATTAATCAGTCTGTTTCGAACTTAATTGAACCTGATGACTTGGTTGATGTTGTGTTTACTATTGGCGGCCAAAATAACCAGGCTGCAGGAGAATCGAGCGTATTGCTGGAAAAAGTTAGAGTACTCGCAGTTGGAAAACGATTGGTTCCTTCTGATCAAACAAAAGCAGCAGCAACAACGGGAACATCATCTTCAAATGAACAATACAGTTCAGTGACACTTGAGCTGAAGCCTCAGGATGCCGTTAAAGTAATCAACGCTTCCGTACAAGGTAAGATCAATTTCATTTTATACAAGCGCCCCGCATCAGAGGACAAAAATAATTAAAATTTGATTGCGCACGTAATTGGAAGGTGACGATACATGACGGACCAAGCTGAAATGCAAACTGTACATGCAAATAAACCACATGGGAAAGTAATAGCTGTTTGCAGTGCTAAAGGTGGGATTGGTCGTACCATCATTACTGTAAATCTTGCGGTGGCATTATATAAAAAAAATATTTCCGTGGCAGTCCTTGATGGAGATTTTCAATTTGGGGATGTGGCCCTAGCAATGGATTTACAAAATACGTTTACGATTAAAGACGTCATTGATGGTATAGCAAATCTTGATGAACACAGCCTTTCCGGATATTTGGCTTCACATGAAAGTGGAGTAAAAGTACTGCCGGCTCCGGACCGCCCGGAATTTGCCGATTTAGTAACAAAAGAGACGGTTAACAAAATTATCAATTTAATGAGATCAATGTTTGAATATGTTGTTGTTGATACGGAAGCTGGTCTGAATGAAAGCACGCTTAATATTATTGAACACGCTGATCAGATTTTGGTCATTACAAATCTTGAAATGACAGCAATGAAAAATACCAAGCTTCTGTTAGAAACCTTGGAAGCACTTGGACTTCGCGGAAAATCAAGAGTAATTATCAACCGTGCCAATATGGAAAGTCTATTAAATGCTGAGGACGCACCAAAAATATTAGGTACGGAGGATCCGATTTTTCTTCCAAACGACTTTCATATATGCTCCCGATCTCTTAATATTGGAATTCCATTTGTGATCAATCAAGGAAAAACAGATGCAGCAAAAGGAATATTTAAAATGGCTGAAATGTTATCAAGCGGACGGGAACCGGGCCATAGCAGCAATTCACATGCTGTAAAAAATCAATCACTTTTGAAAAAATGGTTCAAGAAAAAGCAGGGCAAAGGGGGAGCGGATAAATGAGTTTATTAGACCGGATCCAATCCAAAAATGGCCATGACAGTGAGGATAAGAAAAGCCAAACGAAGAATGATGAAAATCCAGTACCTATTAAACAGGAAAGCCATAATCCCTTATTGGAACAAAGAAGCAAAGAGACCCATCATGTGAAAAGGAAAACGATCCAGGAAAGCAAAGAAATGGAATTGAAAAATCTTCTCCAGAAAAAAATTCTCGATGAGTTTAAAAATAATGACGTAGAAGAAATCATTCCTAAGCTTGAGGGCATGTCGATTGAAGTTATGAAAGAAGATGAGTCCTTTCGCGGACAAATCGACAGAAAAAAAGTGATTGATGAATTAGTCAATGATTTAACTGGATTTGGCCCAATAAATCCCTTGCTGCTGGATGAAGATGTTTCAGAGGTCATGGTTAACGGGCCGAATCAGGTTTATTGTGAACGAAAAGGGAAGTTGGAGTTAACGGATATTGAATTTCGTGACAATGACCATGTAATGAGTGTGATTGAAAAAATTGTTTCTCCGCTGGGAAGAAGAATCGATGAAAGTTCTCCAATGGTGGACGCCCGTCTTCCTGATGGTTCCCGTGTTAATGCTATCATTCCGCCGCTTTCTCTAATTGGTCCAACCATAACAATCCGTAAGTTTGCCAAAGATCCATTTAAAATGCAGGATTTAATTCGATTTGGGACGATATCGGAGGAAATGGCGACTTTCCTGGAAGCATGTGTAAAAGCAAGATTAAATATTTTTGTCAGCGGCGGAACTGGTTCTGGGAAAACGACAACATTGAATGTTCTCTCCAATTTTATTCCTGATGATGAAAGGATCATTACAATTGAAGATGCGGCAGAACTGCAGCTGGGTCAGGAACATATTGTTTCGCTCGAATCGAGGCCGCCTAATATAGAGGGAAAGGGTGCCATTATGATTCGGGACCTTGTCAGAAACTCTCTCCGGATGAGGCCGGACCGGATTATCATCGGAGAAGTCCGCGGTGCAGAGGCTCTTGATATGCTGCAGGCAATGAATACCGGCCATGATGGTTCCCTTGCTACGGGTCACTCCAATAGTCCGCGGGATATGATTTCCCGTTTGGAAACGATGGTTCTATATGCGGGTGTAGAGTTGCCTGTAAAAGCAATCCGCGAACAAATTGCCAGTGCTCTTGACTTAATTATTCAGCAGTCCCGTTTAAAGGACGGGTCCAGAAAAATTGTCAGCATTACGGAAGTTCAAGGTTTAGAAGGTGATGTGATTGTTCTTCAGGATATCTTTGCTTTTAGGATGGAGGGGATGAGCCCTGAAGGGAAAATAATGGGCAAGCTTGTGCCGACAGGAGTGCTTCCGAAATTTTATGAACGTCTTGAAATATCTGGGATTCATATTCCAAACAGTGTTTTCATTGAAGATGAGGTGTGGGAGCAATGATCTTTCTGATTCTTTTCTTTTTCCTGCTGACAACGATCTTTCTTTTTTGGGGAATTTTCCAGGTGGTTTTTATTCGGGAACAAAGAGTGGAGAAAAGATTGGAGCACTATTTGTCCGTAACGAATAAAAAGCCGGCACGTGAGCAGCTCAATCTTCAGAAAAAATATCTGCTTGTGAAAAAAAAGATCGGAAAAAAGATGGCAACAACAGAGAAAAACACAAAGCTAGCAATCAAGCTGGCACGGTCAGGACTTCCTTATAAGGCAGAGGAGTTTCTTCTCTTTCAGTGGATTTTGACTGTCGTTTCCGGCTCTGTTCTGTTTTTATTAATTGGAGGGTGGTACTTTTTTTTAATAGGGGCCTTGTTTGGATATCTTTTTCCAAAATGGTATTTAAGTAAAAAGGAGAAAGAAAGAATCGAACACTTTAATGAAGGACTTACTGATATGATTACGACGATTATTGGCTCCCTTAGAGCCGGGTTCAGCTTTCCGCAAGCTTTAAAAACGGTGGTTGAAGAATCTGAACAGCCGATTAAAGATGAAATGGAATCTGTTTTAAAAGAAATGCAATATGGGAGCAGTCTTGAGGACGCCCTAAACAATTTGAAGGATAGGATGCCAAGCGAGGATTTGGATTTAATGATCCAGGCAATTGTTATTCAACGCCAAGTTGGAGGGAATTTGGCTACCGTCCTTGAAAAGATTGTTGAAACCATTCGGGAGCGCACCAAAATACAAATGCAAATCCGAACCTTAACAGCACAAGGACGTCTGTCGGGGATCGTTGTTGGCTCCATGCCAATTATTCTCGGTTTCATTATTTACTTGATTCAGCCAGATTATATGTCGGCTATGTTCCATAATCCAATCGGAATTGCAATGATTGTTGCCGGTGTTATATCCGGGACGATTGGCTTCTTGCTTATCCAAAAAATCACTAAAGTCGAGGTGTAGAAAATGATTTATCTTTCATTTTTTATAACCGTTTCATTGATATTTTACGGACTTCTATCGGGAAGAATTCAAAAAAAAGAACAATTAAAAAAGCGGATGGATGTTTTTTTAGCTGGTGAAAAAATTTCTCCAAGAAAACAGGAAAAAAAATCGCAGCCGCATAGGGGGGAGTTTTTTAAACATTTTAAGCCTGCCTTCGAAGATTTTAAAAAAAGCTTTAAAAGAAAAATGCCGGGTGAACAGGCTGCGAAAATTGAAAAAAAACTTCAATTAGCCGGTAATCCGCTGGGAATGTCACCGGTTGATTTCCGAATTGTACAAATCGGATTGCTGATTGTGTTTCCAATTCTCTTTGGCGGATATGGAGCAATGCTGAACAGTGGAGTTTCTCTCATCTTTGTTTTTGCGGTTATTGGCATCCTTGCCGCGCTGGGACTTCCGCACTTTTATTTAAAACAAAAAGTGAAAACCCGTAACTATCATGCCTTAAGGGAACTTCCAGATGTTTTAGATTTATTAACGGTCAGCCTGGAAGCGGGTCTTGGATTTGATGCCGCTGTCAGCAAGGTGGTTTCAAAAAAAGAGGGGGTTATTTCAAATGAATTTCACCACTGTTTGGAAGAAATCCGCCTTGGAAAGACAAGAAGAGAAGCACTTGGATCCATCCGGGACAGGCTTGATGTTGACGAAATTAAAGCATTTATTAACAGCATTTTGCAGGCTGAGAAGCTTGGTGTCGGGATGGTGCAGGTGCTCCGTGTCCAATCAAGTGAGGTAAGAGATCAGCGAAAACAAAGAGCTGAAGAATCGGCAATGAAAGCCCCGATTAAGATGCTGTTTCCGCTAGTAATATTTGTTTTCCCAAGCATTTTTATTGTTTTATTAGGGCCGGCGATTATTCAGCTGGTTCAAGCGTTTAATAAATAGTTCAAGTTATCCCGTTTATTTCTTTGATTTTTCCAGCACCAAATAGATTGGTTAAATGGGGAAAATGTAATTATTTATAAATAAAGTTCCAAAGACTAAGATGGAATATTAAAAAACTTGATTGAAAAATATTTTTTATATAAACATGTTATTTAATGTGAGAATCATATTTTTAGTTTTTTTATATCGGCTGTGATATGATATTTCCAAATATATGGACTAGCACCATAAGGAGGAAATTTATAAATGATACATGCTCATGTCACGGCCTGGTTTCTCGCCTTGATTTTATTTGTAATTGCGCTCTCGTTAAATAAAAGAGGCAAAGAAAAAGGCTTTAAAATTGTGCAGATGATATTAAGAGTATTTTACTTGCTGATTATTTTTACGGGCGGATATTTGCTATTCAGTTACCATTTGTACCAGAGTTCATTGCTATATGTGGTAAAGGCGGCAGCAGGTCTTTGGGTCATTTCCTTATTTGAGATGATTTTGCAGAGAGCGGCCCGAAAAGGAAAGGGCACCATTATTTGGTATCAGTTTGCAGTTGCGTTTATACTAGTTTTATCCTTAGGTTTTAAACTGCCATTGTAAAAAGAATAGGACTGCCGTGGCCAATAAACCGCCCGGCAGTCTTATTTTTTGTTAAAGTGAAACTTCCAATCAGCGGGGGATTACTGCCTGTTAAGAGTGGATAAATTTATGCTCTGGCTCTGCGTTTCAGGATGAGAATGAGAAACAGCAAAAAGGCGGCAATAACAGCCAAATTGGCTCCAATCAGCGGCATATTTATCCCTGTTTTATCCTTAAGTACATAGATTTCCGCTTTATCGCGGTCAAGGATCAGATTATATTGCTTGTCCCTGTCTTTCACAACATCTCCGTTTAATAAGCCCCTTAATTCTTTTCCATCTTCCAGTTTTGTGCTCGTCAATGCCACATGCTGAGATTTTTGCGTGTTATTGATGGCTACAACAGTAGTTTCACCCTGATAAACCCTTTTATAAACCATCATCCCATTTTTCTCATAAAGTATTTCCATTGTTCCTCTTGTTAAGGAAGGAAGATGCCGTCTTACTTCGTTAAGCTTTGTTATATAATCGATCAGTTCCGGATCGGTTCTAAAATTCATCGGCCGGTCGTTATCAGGAAACTCACCTCCGTTTAAGGCGATTTCGCTTCCATAATAAACAATAGGAATGCCTGGCGCTGTAAACAAATAAGTTAAAGCCATTTTCCAGCGCGATCCCGGAAACTGTTTATTTGCCACAATTTCTTTGGTAAATCTCGTGGTAAAAGGGGAATCCAAAAAATTCCCCATTAAATAAGGGTGATTTTTATTCTGTCTCGTCTGTTTCCAATTTTTAAAAAGGGAAGCCAACGGCTGATTTGTTCCCGCAAAGCCTCTGCGTAAATCATTTTTTAAGGAAACATTCTCAAATCCGTCTACCCCGGTCCTTTCATATCTGTTAGTTACTTCAGGGTCAGCAGATTGAATGGACCCAAGCAGGTGAAAATTCCTTTTTTCCTTCTTTATTTCCCTGGAAAAATCTGTCCAATACCCCGCGGGCAAATCGTCCATCCCGATAAGATGATAGCCGTCAATATTTGTTTGATGAATCCACCATTTAGCCGCACGAATTGCTTCTTTAGGATGATCTGTGCCGAAACGGCTCGCAGGGAAGTCCACGATGATCTTTATTTTTCGCTTATGTGCTTCACTGACCAGCTTCTGAAACGTTTTTAATGAACCGAAATGCGGATCTGTTTTGTAAAAATCCTCAACGAGGTATCCATGAAAGCCCCGTTTTTCATTTTTAAAAACAGGAGTCAGTGAAATCGTTGTGAAGCCCATCCCCTTTATGTAGTCAAGCTTATCTATAATGCCTTCGAAATCACCGCCATTAAACGCCTGTGGATCAAGTGCATCAACATCTCCAAGATTGTGTGAATTCCCATCATTAAAGCGGTCAATCATTAAATAATAAGTGGATTCATCCTGCCAGCTCCGTTCCTTTTTTTCCGCGGCAGCATTTACGGGCAGTGTTGAAAACAAAATCATTGAAATAATCATTGCGAAACAGCATTTTTTCAAGCAATCTCCTCCTTAAAGAAAGAAAGCGTTTTCTAAATTCCTTTCATTCATTGTAATGGATTAATGGGTTTTGTCCAATGTTTTAGTTCTTTTTTGGAAGTAAAGGAAAAAAGTCCCGGGAACCCGAGACTGATTTTTCTATTCATCAATATTGATATTGTAGGCTTTGAACCAAATATGAATTTGGGCAAGATAGGCAAGCAACTGAGGTCCTGTCATTAATTGGCCGAACCAAGGCTCTTTGAAAGCCGCTCCTCCGGATTCAACAATACTGTTTAAATACTCCTTATTAAAAAATTCATGCAAGACAGAAGATTTATCTTTTAGTATATCAGACAGCATGGTTTGCACAGCAGTTGTGTACTGAGGATTATGCGTTTTTGGATAGGGACTCTTCTTTCGATATAAAACATCTTCAGGCAAAATCCCTTCAAATGCTTTTCGGAGTATCCCTTTTTCTCTGTTTCCATACATTTTGATATTCCAGGGGATATTCCAAACATATTCAACCAGGCGGTGATCGGCAAATGGAACGCGGACCTCAAGGCTTGCTCCCATGCTCATTCGGTCTTTGCGGTCGAGGAGTGTTGTCATAAACCAAACCATATTCAAATAAAAGAGCTGCCTGCGCTTGATATCCTCCTCGTTTTCTCCCTCCAAGGCAGGTGATTCGCTGATGGTTTGATGGTACTTATCCATTACGTATTCGTTAATATTTAATTTATTGCGCCAATGCTCCGAGAGCAGATTTTGCCTTTCCTGAACAGAACGCATCCATGGGAAACCTTGCCGCTGTAAATCATCCGTGCGGTGAAACCATGGATAGCCTCCGAAAATCTCATCGGCACATTCCCCTGAAAGACTGACAGTAAAATCTTTTTTAATCTCTTTGCAAAACCAGAGTAGGGATGAATCGACATCCGCCATGCCGGGGCAATCACGAACATATACTGCTTCAATAAGATCGTACGCCAACTGATCTTGTGTAATGATTTTTTTATGATGGGAAGTTTGATAGGAATCGGATACCATTTGAATGAAAATGCCATCTGAGTTTGGCTGGAATTCATTGGCCTGAAAGTAAAGATCATTATCTTCATAGTCGATAGAGTAGGTGTGGAGCTGTCCTTTTCCCTGGTCCGCGAACCCCTCTGCGGCAATGGCTGTTATAATACTCGAATCGAGGCCCCCGGATAAGAAAGTACAGAGAGGAACGTCGGAAACGAGCTGCCTTGTGACAGCATCGGAAACGAGCCAGCGAAGGTGTTCCGCTGTTTCCTCATTATTTTCCATATGTTTGCTTGATTTCACATTCCAATAACGCCAAATTTTCAACCCTTCCCTTGAAAAAGTAAGTGCATGCCCCGGCCGCAGCTCCTTTATGCCCTTAAAAATACCGGAGCCCGGCGTGCGGGAAGGGCCTAATCCAAATACTTCTGCCAGACCAGACAGGTCCAGTACAGCATCCACTTCGGGGTGTGCCAAGATCGCTTTTAGTTCGGAGCCAAAGATAATTCCGTCGTTTTTATCGGCAAAAAATAACGGCTTTACTCCTAACCGGTCGCGGGCAATAAACAGTTTTTCTTTTTCAGAATCCCAAACGGCAAAAGCGTAAATCCCATTTAACAAATGGACACAGTCTTCCGCCCATTCTATATAGGCTGTTAACAGGACTTCTGTATCAGAATGCCCTTTAAAGGAATATCCTTTAGTAAGGAGGTCTCTGCGGATATCTTCAGTATTATATAATTCACCGTTGTAACAAATGGTAAAAGTGCTGCCGCTCTTTGACTGTTTGGACATAGGCTGTCTTCCTCCTTCAGGGTCAACAACGATCAGCCTCTTATGTCCAAACCCGGCATGTATGTCATTCCAAATATTTGTTTCGTCCGGTCCTCTTTTGCCTAATGTATTTGCCATTGTTTTAATGACGTCCGCTTCATTGCGCATATCTTTTTTAAAGTTTACCCATCCTGAAATTCCGCACATATCAATGCCTCCTCTCGTGCTTGTAAATACATCTCAATATAATGAAACTTCCATCAGTAGGGGGGTCTTACAGCCCGTTAATCCGGGATAAATGTTTTATATTTTATTCAGCCCAGACCAATTGGAAATTTGTCCTAAAAATATTCATTGGAGGGTTTAGAAAGGCGGGAAGATGTCTACAAAGAAAAAGAAAGTATCGTTCACGGAGGGTATTGGATGAATCAACAGCGGCGGATGAAACTATATGAAACACAATTAAGAGCTTATACAGAAGGATCGGTTGAACACATTAATGACCAATGGATTTTTTTTGACAGCGAAACAGAAGAGGCTTCATTAATGGAGGATTTTCTTCAGCAAGAGGTCGAATTATTCCGATTTAACCGCTGGAAAAAAGGAATATTAATGGAATCCGGCAAGGTCGTTTTTGGCAAGGAAATGGTCGCTTTGCGTGACCATGATCTTGTCCGGGTCCGGAAACAGTTAATATACTCACTCGAGAGGCTGTTAGATGGGATTAATGATGATGCCTTTTTCCAATTCGTTACAACGTTGAATTCCTTGGATTTCTCCATCTATGACTGTCTTTACTGTTATAATCATTTATCTTTCATGTCGGAGGAAACAAGGAAAGATGGAGTAAACTTTATGGTCTTTGATAATCAATTGCAAATTTGCAATGTCCAGCACCATTTTTGTTATTATGAAAAAATGAGTGACCGGTTCGAATTTACGCTCAATACCGGAAAGAGACTCGTCATTGAAAAAATGATTTCATGAAAAAAGGAATCCCCCTCCAATGAAGTGGGATTCCTTTTGACTATCTTACTAGTTGCCAAAGTATTTTGCATAAATAGATTTCGCTTCGCTTATGTCATTTGTGCCATGGACGAGCACTCGGGAATCTTTAAAGAGAACAATACTGATTTTGTCATCGGGCGAAAACCGAAGCAGGAATTCATTCACCGATACTTTTCCGCTGTTTTTAAGACGCTCAGCTAAAACCTTTAAATCTACAGCTCTTTTTTTACGGAAATTGATTTGAACCGTATCCCTGCCGCAAAGTGTTGTATAGACAGCCTGCTGGTACGAGGACCGGTCGAGAAATTCAAATCGATGCTTTCCGCATGCTGGGCAGTTTGAATTTTTACCGTTGCTAATATCCATTTCCATATGGGAACTGTACCATATATCCAATTGCTCCAAGTTTGGATTTGTTTCAGCCCCCAGTAATATTTTCATTGCTTCCATCGCTTGAAACGACCCAATAATATCTGTTAGTGGGGACAGGACTCCGATTGTGTCACACGTTTCCCCTGAGCCCGATGGAACACGCGGAAACAAACAGCGAAAGCAGGGAGTGACCCCAGGCTTGATAACGGCAAACATTCCCCTTGAACTTACCGCTCCCCCATAAACCCATGGGATGTTATGTTTAACCGATACATCGTTGATTAAATAACGGGTCATGAAATTATCCGTTCCATCAACGATTACATCAACATCGGATAATAAATCCTCGGCATTATCGAGATTCAGATCTGCAATAACCGCTTCCGTCCTTACGCCGGAATTGATTTTTTGCAGGGCTTTTTGTGCAGCTGCAGCTTTCGGAAGATTTAAATTGGCATCCTCTTCCGTAAAAAGGGACTGCCGCTGTAGATTGGATAACTCAACAAAATCTCTGTCAATCAGCCTGATAAAACCAACTCCGGAACGAACAAGATGATTAGCAATTGTCGTCCCGAGTGCCCCGACTCCGACAACTGCAGCCCGGGCTTTAAGCAATTTTCTTTGCCCTTCTTCACCAATGGGCCGAAAACGAATCTGTCTTGAATAACGTAATAATTCATCCAAAGGGATCCCTCATTTCTTGCCTAAAAGTTCCTGAACATGAAAGCAATAGAAATTATTTTTAATTCGAATATTTCATAATAAATATAATAATAGTATAATACATTTGTAACCAATAAATAAATGGGGGAGGTAAAAACTTTGAATCTTGGCGGCTTTATGAATAAAGAGGTTGTCGTTGATTTATCCGCTGGAACCGTTAACTATCGCAGAATTAATGAGGGTGATGCCAGAAAGTACATTGGCGGGCGCGGCTTGGGGGTAAAATATGTTCTTGATAACGGACCGCAAGTTGAACCATTATCGGAAGAAAATATATTATGCTTCATGACCGGACCTGTCACTGGATCGCGTTCATCTATGAGCGGCCGTCTCTGTGTCGTCACCAAATCTCCGCTTACGGGAACCGTTACGGATTCTCACATAGGAGGATGGAGTGCAGCCCGGCTGAAATGGGCCGGAGTGGATAATATTATTTTTTCGGGAAAAAGTGAAAAACCTGTCTATCTATACATTCAAAATGGAGAGGCAGAGCTGAAAGATGCAGGTGCTCTTTGGGGACTGAGCACACGTGACACCATTAAAGCATTGAAGGCCGAATATGGCGAAGAAGATTTAAGTGTAATGACCATTGGACAAGCAGGGGAAAATTTAGTCCGCTTTTCCGGTTTTATGAATGAACACGACCGTGCTGCCGGCAGGGGAGGAACCGGTGCTGTCGCAGGGTACAAAAATTTGAAAGCGGTTGTCATTAAAGCAGCTCAAAAAGGCAATATGCCTGAACCGAAGCTCAAAGAAGAATATAAAAAAGCAAACAGCAATGCCGTTAAAGCACTTCTTGCCGGCGGATTAACCGCTCCAAATAAAGGCGGTTTGTCCGTATATGGAACCAATGTGTTAACCAACTTAATCAATGAAGTTGGGGCGTTGCCAACGAAAAACTCGCAACTGACATATTGGGAGAATGCCGAAAAGCACAGCGGTGAATTCTTTAAGGAGAATCTCCATGTTGCTAATAATGCCTGCCATGCCTGCCCAGTCGGCTGCAAAATCGAAGTAGAAGTAAAAGAAGGTAAATTCAAGACAAGAGTGGAAAGCATCGAATTTGAGTCTGCATGGTCAGTGGGAGCTAACTGCCTATTAGATGATGCGAAAGCGATTGCTTATTTAATTGACCGCTGTAATGAGTACGGGCTTGATACAATTGAGCTTGGCCACTGTTTCTCTGTCACGATGGAAGCCTACGAAAAAGGGATCATTTCTGAAGAGCTTCATTGGGGCGATGCCGATGCGATGGTTGAATTAACAAAGAAAATCGCTTATCGAGAAGGATTTGGAGACGTGCTTGCAGAGGGACCAGCTCGGGCAACCGCACAGTGGGGGGCTCCAGAATTGTCGATGTCTGTCAAAGGTCAATCGATTCCTGCTTATGACCCACGGGGAATCCAAGGGATCGGTTTAGGGTATGCAACAAGCAACCGCGGTGCCTGCCACTTGCGCGGCTATACGATTGCCAGTGAAATTGCCGGCATTCCGCAACCAACCGACCGTCTTCAGCCGGAAGGAAAAGGCGCATTACTAAAAACATTCCAAGATTTGCTGTCATTCTCAGACTCTATGAATATTTGTAAGTTTTCCTCTTTCTCGGAGAGTGCAGAGAATTATGCTGAGCAATACAGCGCAATGACCGGAATTCCGATGACAGCTGAAGATGTTATGAAAGCAGGGGAGAGAATCTACAATCTCGAACGCTATTATAATAACCTTGCAGGATTTAATAAGCGCGAGGACGACTTCCTGCCTAAGCGTTTTACAGAAGAACCTGCATCAGGAAATAGCGCAGGCGTTGTCAGCCGGATGGATATTATGCTTGATGAATATTATCAAGTGCGCGGCTGGAAGGACGGCGTCGTTCCGGAGGAAAAATTAGCCGAACTGGGAATCATTTCATAAACACTTTAGGTAAAAAAGGCATCTGCTGAATTGTGCAGATGCCTTTTTTAGCCTCCAACTCTTGTTGTTTTATAAAGATAATTTTTAATTAGTTGATCGAGGGTCTCTTCGTTGTCTGCAGAAAAGCGGATAAGGACAGCATTTACTTTAAACTTGGCTGTAAAAGTAATGGTTGTTTCGCTTTTGATTTCGGCTTGCCAGTTGCTCCCTTCGAAAAAAATGGGGGGGTGTTCTGTGAGCATGCGGGCGCCCAGTTGTTCGAAATACATAATATGAGATGCCAGGGGAATTCCGCGGAACTCCAGTTCTTTGGCCGCCATTTCATCCACCTGCCACTGGAGGGAAGAGGGCTATTTGATCGGTTTCATTAACGGTTGTTTCAAGTTCCTCGCAGTGGATGATGTTTCTGCCGTTTACATACACATGGACAAACGGTTTAAGTGTTTTTTCCGGGGTGAATATCTCTTTCTGTAATCCGGGATAATCCAGAATCATTTGCTCAAGGACATCAATTACTCTGCTGCCAGCCATGTTAACTTTTACCGTGACACCTCCGCAAATTTCTCTTAGGTTGGCAAAAACTTTTACAGGTACTTCCATGGTGATACAGCTCCTCTCACTGTTTACTTTAATATTATATCGTAAAAGTAATGGTTGTCACTTTAAAAGAATAAGCAGAAGGTGCAACAGATATCCGAGGACATTACAAAATAAGAAGAAGGGAACTAAAAAGCAGATCTGACACCCGTGCTCGAAAGAAAAAGCAGAGGAGGGTAGTCAAAAAGCCCCAATCCGGAAGCTTTACCCGTTTACAATTTTTCCGCCATTGACATGGAGAATTTGCCCGCTGACATAAGATGAATCATCACTGGCCAGATAAACATAGCTTGGTGCCAGCTCATAAGGCTGACCGGCTCTGCCAAAGGGAGTATCCGTTCCAAAAGAAGCGACCTGCTCCTTGGTAAAGGTAGACGGTATCAGCGGAGTCCAAATCGGTCCCGGAGCCACACCATTAACGCGAATCCCCTGCGGAGCCAGCGAATTTGCGAGCGAACGAGTAAATGAGACAATTGCCCCTTTTGTAGCAGAATAATCGAGGAGCTGCTCATGCCCCTCGTAAGCGGTAATCGAAGCTGTATTGATAATTGCTCCCCCTTTCTGCAAATGGGGAAGAACCATTTTCGTCATGTAAAAATAAGAAAAGATATTGGTGCGGAAAGTTTTTTCAAGCTGGGCGGAAGTAATATTTAACAAACTGTTTTGCGGATGTTGCTCCGCAGCATTATTGACAAGAATATCTATTTTTCCAAATCCGGAAATGACCTGTTTGACAATCTCCTTACACAAATCCTCCGAACCGATATCTCCTGAGAAAAGCAAGCATTTTCGGCCTTCCGCTTCCACTAACCTTTTCGTTTCCTCGGCATCGTCCGTTTCATTCAGATAAACAATCGCGACATCGGCGCCTTCTTTGGCAAAATGCACTGATATCGCTCTGCCAATCCCACTGTCTCCTCCTGTAATGATTGCGGATTTGCCTGATAACTTACCGGCTGGTTTATAATTTTCACCAATAAAAACCGGCCTCGGATTCATTTCACTTTCAATCCCCGGCTGCTGGTTTTGATGCTGCGGGGGAAAGGCTGTTTGTTGTTTTGCTGTCATTTTATCTCCTCCATTTCTTCTATTTTCATCATTCCAAACCTGTCATGGAACAAACATGGAGATAGCTGGAAAAAGAAAAGGGGCTGTCCAGAAAGTTACTAAACTGGAGCCCTTATTTTTAATACTCTCAGAAAATGGTTAGGTTGATTTCATCTAATAAAGATTGCAGCTGCAAAAACGTCGTTCATCCCCTTGATGAACGACGATATCGAGTGCCTCAGCAGCAGTAAAAACGTCGTTCTTCCCCCTGATGAACGACGATATCGAGTGCCTCAGCAGCAAAAACGTCGTTCTTCTCCCTGATGAACGACGATATCGAGTGCCTCAGCAGTAAAAACGTCGTTCATATCCCTGATGAACGACGATATCGAGTGCCTCAGCAGTAAAAACGTCGTTCATATCC